>DFRY01000001.1 GCA_002378845.1 Ruminococcaceae bacterium UBA3451
AACGGGAATGTCCACAGTCCCGATTTGCTGTAGCCCCGCGTATTCACAGGTTTTTCGGGAAGCCGCGTTGTCGGGGTTGCAGGTGACGTTAGTCATGCCGTGTGCTGCGCCGACCTGCCGAATCAGCAAACATGCTTTTGCTGCATAATGTCTGCCTCGGTATGGCGCGTCCACTCGGTAGCCAATGTGACCGCCGTACTTGATGTTTTCATTGTACCCAACCCGCAGATCAATACTGCCAATGCTTTCTTTACAGTTATGCAATGTGATTCGGTACTGATAAACGGGCACATAAGCTTTTTTGCTCGTCGGGCGGAATTTTATTTTTGATTTTTAAATCGATTTCACCGTCCGTTATCAAATCGAAGTCCTGAAATTGAAACACTGAAATTCNNTTATAACAGGTAAAACTCAGGTTGTATTTCAAAATGATTGAAAATTTTTGTTTTGTATCCATGGCTACATACATGAGCCCGAAAATCAATTATACTAAGTCCAGTAAAAAGCATACGAAATTGATTGGAGGATTTCAAATGGATAAAATGTTTTGTTTTCAGTGTGAACAGACCGCAAACGGCACGGCATGTACTTCGGCTGGTGTGTGCGGTAAAAGTGCGGACACCGCGGTTTTACAGGATGAGCTGACCGGCGCGCTGATTGGGCTGGCAAAAACTGCGGGAAATTCCGGGCGTACAAAGGAAACCGACCGGCTGATGATGGACGGCCTTTTTACCTGCATTACCAATGTTAATTTTGACGACGAGTCGATTCAGGCATACATCAATCAAGTCAACAGCGTAAAAGAAAGTCTTACTCCGGGCTGTGCCGCATGTATGACTCCCTGTGGGAATACCGATAATATGGATATGTCCACACTCTGGAGCGCAGACGAGGACATCCGTTCCCTCAAGTCCCTATTGCTGCTCGGCTTGCGCGGCATGGCCGCTTACGCTTACCATGCGCATGCGTTGGGGTATGATGAGGAAGAAGTAACCGAATGGTTTTACAAGGGTCTTGCTGCAATCGGTTCTGATCTGGATGCGGACACGCTGGTCGGCATGCTGATGGAATTTGGGCAGATTAACCTGAAATGCATGGCGTTACTGGACCGTGCCAATACCGAAACTTACGGCAATCCTGTTCCGACCGAAGTGCCGAACACCATTGAAAAAGGGCCGTTTATCGTAATTTCCGGCCATGATCTGCATGACCTAAAGCAGCTTTTAGAGCAGACCGAAGGCAAGGGCATTCACATTTACACCCATGGTGAAATGCTGCCGGCGCATGGTTACCCGGAACTGAAGAAATACGGCCACTTAAAGGGGAATTTCGGTACCGCCTGGCAGAATCAGCAGAAAGAATTTGACGGCGTTCCGGCCCCGATTCTTTTTACCACAAACTGTCTCATGCGGCCCAAAGCCTCGTACTCCGACCGTGTGTTTACCACCGGTGTGGTAGCTTTCCCGGAACTGGTTCACATTGACGAAGAAAACGGCAAGAAAGATTTCTCCGCGGTGATTGCAAAGGCACTTGAACTGGGCGGCTACAGCGAAGCACACGAGCTGCCCGGAATTAACGGCGGCCATACTCTTTTAACCGGTTTTGGTCACAATACCGTTTTGGGCGTTGCAGATAAGGTAATCGACGCGGTAAAATCCGGTGCGTTAAAGCATATTTTCCTGGTCGGCGGCTGCGACGGCGCAAAGCCCGGCCGAAACTACTACACCGATTTTGTAAAGCAAACCCCCGCAAACTCGGTTGTTTTGACCGTAGCCTGCGGCAAATACCGTTTCAACGATTTGGACCTTGGTACATTGGGCGGACTGCCGCGCATTATGGACATGGGCCAGTGCAACGACGCGTATTCCGCAATCCGCGTAGCGGTTGCGCTTGCCGAAGCGTTCGGCTGCGGCGTGAATGACCTGCCGCTTTCCATTGTACTTTCCTGGTACGAGCAAAAGGCGGTCTGCATTCTGCTGACCTTGTTTGCCCTTGGAATTAAGAATATTCGCCTTGGCCCGACGCTGCCTGCCTTTGTTTCCCCGAATGTGCTGAAAATCCTTGTGGACCAGTTTAATGTTCATCCCATCACCACACCCGAAATGGATTTGGCTGAAATTTTAAATCAGGAGTGATTCCGTTGAGCCAAAATTGTATCAAAAATATCGATTTTGCATCCGCACAGGGCATTGCCGACCTTGTTTCCTACCAGCCGGGGCAGGTTGTCAGTAAAACGCTGGCACAAAACCCCGCGGTCAGTCTGACGCTGTTTGCGTTTGACAAGGGCGAGGAAATCAGTTCCCATGCCTCCACCGGCGACGCAATGGTTGTCGTGCTGGACGGCGAGGGGGAAATTACCATCGGTTCCGAAAAGCACCGGGTAAAATCGGGCGAGACAATTGTAATGCCGGCAAATACGCCGCATGCGGTGTATGCCAAAGAGCAGTTTAAAATGTTTTTGATCGTCGTGTTTCCTGCCGGCTCAGTCTGACGTTTTAAAAGGAAACGGGAGCATCCGCGTTCAGAAACAAACCTTAAAATAGTTCGTTGGAAGGCCTCCGGAAATAACCGGGGGCTTTTCTTGTCTTGTGACGTTCTTTTATAGGAGATTGACAGTCCGTTCGGAATGGGGTATCATTTTATCAAATTCAGGAGATATTTTATTTATTATTGATCGGAAAGCAGGAAAGACGTGATAGAACGCCTTTTACGGGGATTTGGAAAGGAGAGAGTTTCGATGGATCAGGAAATCATGCAGAAACTGATGCGGATTACGGAGGAAGAACAAAAAATTCTTCAAGAGCAAAAAGGCGTTGATAAAAGCATCTATACGGAAGCAAAGGATTTTACCATTGACAGCCGAAAGCTGCTGCGGAAGGGGAAGCTGATTGATATTCGACCCAGCGCACGCTTTGTTCATTTTCCGAAACACCGGCATAATTACATTGAAATTATTTATATGTGCTCCGGCCATACCACGCATATTATTAACTCTTCTTCAGAGGTGGTGCTGCAGCAGGGCGACCTGCTTTTTCTGAACCAGCACACGTTTCATGAAATTCTTCCCGCGTCCATGGATGACATTGCCATCAATTTTATTGTTCTTCCAGAGTTTTTTGACGTGGCGTTCCAGATGATTGAAAAGGATAACGTGATCGGCCGTTTTCTGGTCAGCACACTGTGCCAGGAGGAAAGCGAAGGGCAGTACCTGTATTTCAACGCATCCTCTATTGTACCGGTGCAAAATCTTTTGGAAAATATGATTTGGTCCATTATGAATCATCAGGACAACAACAACCGTATGAATCAGTACACCATGGGGCTTTTGTTTATGCAGCTGTTAAACCGTGCGGATTTAATTGAAAGCGGAAGTATTGACCAATACGAAAACAGGCTGGTTTTTACATCGCTGAAATACATTGAGGATCATTACCGCAGCGGAACCCTTTCTGACCTAGCAACACAGCTGAACCAATCCGTGTACAAGCTGAGCAGGCTGATACAGGCGGCGACCGGCGATAATTTTAAGGACCTTCTGCAGCAGAAGCGGCTGAACAAAGCGGTTCAGCTGTTGACGGAAACAAACCTTGCAGTTTCGGATATTATTAATGCGGTCGGCTATGACAACACCAGTTATTTTTACCGGCTGTTCCGCCAGACCTACGGCGTCAGCCCAAAGGAATTTCGGCTGCGGTAACGCGGTTTTACGATTACAAATAAGGACGTAGTTTTCTTCAAACTACGTCCTTAATTTTTTTGCTTATTTTGGTTAAAATGAAGTAGGGACATAAGGAATGGGATTGGAGGAATCTTATGAAAAAATATTATCTTGCTATTGATATTGGCGCTTCAAGCGGAAGGCATATCCTTTCCAGCGTGGAAGACGGAAGAATTGCGCTGGAAGAAATTTATCGCTTTGAAAATGCGCTGGAACAAAAAAATAATCAGCTGTGCTGGGATTTCAACCGGCTGTTTTCCGAAATAAAAAACGGATTAAAACGCTGCTTTGAACTTGGAAAAATACCGCAGAGCGTGGGAATTGACACATGGGGCGTGGATTTTGTCCTGCTGGATGAAAAAGACAACGTTCTTGGCAATACGGTTTCGTACCGCGATTCCCGTACAAATTCGATGGATTTATTGGTTGCAAAAAGTATTTCTCAGCAGGAGCTTTACGCGAGAACCGGAATTCAAAAGCAGATTTTTAATACGATTTATCAGCTTACCGCGGTCAAAACAAAAAATCCGGAGTATTTGGAACAAGCAAAATCTTTTTTAATGGTTCCGGAATATTTTAATTTTCTGCTTACCGGTATAAAGAAAAACGAGTACACAAATGCTACGACAACACAGTTGGTAAATGCGCAAACGAGGACGTGGGATTATGACCTGATCCAAACTCTGGGACTTAATCCGTCCATGTTCGGTGAAATTTCACTTCCGAAAACTTCAGTCGGAAATTTGCTCCCGGCCATTCGCGACGAAGTGGGTTTTGACTGTGAAGTGGTTCTTCCCGCAACACACGACACCGGTTCGGCTGTTATGGCGGTTCCGGCCAATGACGGAATTTATTTAAGCTCCGGCACATGGTCGCTCATGGGTGTGGAACGTATGGAACCCGACTGCAGCGAACAGAGCCGCAGTCTGAATTTTACCAACGAAGGCGGGTACGACTATCGTTTCCGTTATTTGAAAAACATTATGGGGCTGTGGATTATTCAGTCTGTACGGCGCGAATTGGAAAAGCGGTACAGCTTTGACGAGCTTTGTGACATGGCGCGCCAGTCCGCTCATTTTATTTCGCGCATCGACGTAAACGACGCCGCATTTCTTTCCCCGGCCAGCATGACGCAGGCAATTAAGGATTACTGCCTAAAAACCGGCCAACAGGTTCCCGAAAGCATCGGCGAGCTGTTTGCATGCATTTATCACAGCCTTGCCAAAAGCTACGGCGACACTGTACGTGAAATTGAGCAGATCACCGGAAACCGGTACCCAGTGATTCACATTGTCGGCGGCGGCGCCAAAGACGACTATTTGAATTCGCTGACCGCGCAGTATACCAGAAAAACTGTACTGGCCGGCCCGGTGGAGGCCACCGCAATCGGGAATCTTCTTGCACAGATGCTGAAGGACGGCGTGTTTGCGGATTTGACTCAGGCACGCGCGGCAGTGGCAAACTCCTTTGAAATTAAGGAGTTCAACTGACTGATTCTATCAAATTAACGATAAAGGAGAGAGTTCTAATGACAAAGGAAAGATACCTGGAAGCAAAACAGGTCTATGCCAAATATGGTATTGACACAGACGAGGCACTTGAAAAGCTTTCAAAAGCTAAAATTTCCATCCACTGCTGGCAGGGTGACGACGTGAATGGATTTGAAAACTTTGGGGGAGCATCCGGCGGAATTGCCGCAACCGGAAACTATCCGGGGAAGGCACGCACTCCGGAAGAACTGATGGCCGACCTGGATAAGGCGCTTAGTCTGATTCCTGGAAAACAGAAAATCGACTTACACGCAATTTACGCTATTACCAACGGGGAAAAGGTGGAGCGCAGCGACTTAAAGCCCGAGCATTTTACCAAATGGGTTGAATTCGCTAAGGAGCGCGGTCTTGGACTGGACTTTAACCCGACTCTGTTTTCACACCCCATGGTAAAGGATGGACTTACCCTTTCCCATCCCGACCCGGAAGTACGCAAATACTGGATTCGCCACTGCCAGGCCTGCCGCACGATTGCCGAGTATTTTGGTAAAGAGCTTGGTCAGCCCTGCCTGAATAACATTTGGATTCCGGACGGCCTGAAAGATATTCCCGGTGACCGACTCGGCCCCCGTCAGCGCCTGAAGGACTCGCTGGATGAGATTTTCTCCCAGAAGGTTGACAAACGCTATGTCATTGACAGCGTGGAATCAAAAGTATTCGGTATCGGCGTAGAATCCTACACGGTGGGTTCTCATGAATTTTACCTGAACTACGCGGCGAAAAACGATGTTCTTTGCCTGCTGGACAACGGACATTATCATCCGACGGAAATCGTATCCGACAAAATTTCTTCGATGCTTCTGTTTGCCGATAAGGTTGCGCTGCATGTAACCCGCTCTGTTCGTTGGGACAGCGACCATGTGGTTTTGTTTGAAGACGAGCTGAAGGAAATTGCGAAGGAAATTGTTCGCAATGACGCGCTTGACCGCGTGCTGATTGGCCTTGACTTCTTCGATGCAAGCATTAACCGTATTTCCGCATGGGTTGTCGGTACCAGAAACATGCAGAAAGCTCTGCTGTACGCAATGCTGCAGCCAAGTGAAAAGATGAAGAAAATGCAGGATAAGTTTAATTTTACAGAACTGATGGTACTGAACGAAGAACTAAAAATGTTCCCGTTCGGCGATGTTTGGAATTACTACTGTGAATTGAACCAGGTTCCGGCTAGAGACGAATGGTTTGCCGAAATAAAGAAATACGAAAGCGAAGTCCTTTTGAAAAGACGGTAAGGAACATTTCCTCCCATCATAAAAAGTGTTTAAGAAAACCCGGCTTGCTATGCTGCAGGCCGGGTTTTCTTTGCATTCAATTAAAAATGCGATATAATAAAAATCATCTATGCTTGCGGAATCACATTAGAATAAGAAAGGATTCGGAATATGCTTGCAATTTATGATTGGTTTGGCTATGAAATGCCGATAAAGGAACGCTATCGGATGATAAAGGAAGCGGGATTTGACGGCGTTTTATTGTGGTGGAGTGAATATTTGAATCGGAATGATTATCGCAGCGGGCCGCAAATTCTGCGCGATGCAGGTCTTTCCATAGAAAACATCCATACGCCGTTTCAAGTGCAGGACTTTATTTGGCTGGATAACTTGGACGGGGAAGCTTCCCTTACCTGCTATTTGCAGTGCGTTGCAGATTGCGCAGAATTTGAAATACCGACCATGGTAGTGCATTTACCGGACGATGACAAGCCCTATAACGCATTAGGACTGGATCGAATCAAACGGATTGAGGAAAAGGCGGAACAGCTGGGCGTTAATGTTGCGCTGGAGAATTTACGAAATTTCAATAATTTATCTTATATGCTGGCGCAGGTGGATTCCCTGCGCATTGGTTTCTGTTACGACTGCTGTCACCATTACCGCTATTATCCGAGCAAGGACTTACTGGCAATGTACGGTTCCCGTTTGACGGCGGTCCATTTGCATGATTTTAGCGAAGGAAATATTCACCGGTTCCCCTTTGACGGTGAAATTGACTGGACTGTGGCTATGAAAAAAATAGCGGAAACGGGCTACACGGGCGCAACTGCACTGGAAGTAATGAATTGGGATTATAAAGATTTATCAGCGAAAGAATTTTTACGAAAAGCCAGTGAACAGGCCCAAAGGCTGGAAGGATTACGGCATTGCGGTAAATAGTCCAAAGCGGTTCTGCGTTCCGTATAGGAAGCAAAATAAAATACCGGGCGCAGTTCATTATGAACGCCCGGTATTTTTGCGTGTGGGGGATAGGAAGCCGGCAGATCAGCTTTTGCAGACAGAGAACAGCCCCATCCCTTTTACGGGACGGGGCTGTTCTGCGAGGAGTTATATTATTAGAGAGTAGGAACAATCAGATTAATAAACGGATTTCCACTCGCCAATGTTGGATTTGTCAAACTTGAACGGGTCGCCCAGAAGAACTTCAGTACCGCCGTCGGCAGCCTTTGTAACTTTCTTTTCGCCCAGGTCGCCTGCTGTGAAGGTGTCGCCCTCTTTGCCGGTAATCTTTCCGTTTACAATGTCATCCAAAGTGTAAGCGGCAAGTGAACCAACGTAAATCGGGTTCCACAGGTACATATAGGGGCAAACGCCTTTTTCAATATAGTCGGCCATTTCGGAAGGAAGACCAAGGCCGGTAATCTTAATTTTGTCAGACAGATTCTTGTCAACAATAACCTTGGATGCAGCGGCAATACCAACGGTAGTCGGGGAAACGATGCATTTCAGGTTCGGGTAAGATTTAATCAAACCTTCGGTTTCGGTTGTGGACTTGTCGCGAAGGTCGTCGCCGTAAGCAACTTTAACCAGCTTCATGTCCTTGTATTTGCTGTCTTTTAAGGTTTCCTGCATTTGAGCAATCCAAGCATTCTGGTTAGCTGCCTGGCTGGTTGCAGAAAGAATTGCGAATTCACCGGAACCGCCCATCATGTCATAAGCGGCTTCTACCAGAGTTTTGCCGATAGCAATCGGGTCAGCCTGGTTTACGTGTGTTTCGCGGCTGTCTTTGTTTACGCTGGAGTCAAGGGAAATTACGTGAATGCCTTTGCCCATTGCTTTGGTCAGAACCGGCTGCAGTGCGTCAACGTCGTTTCCTGCAATTGCAATACCGTCTACCTTCTGTGCAATCAGCTCTTCCACCATTGCAATCTGTGCTTCGGCGGTCGGCTGGTCAGGAGCTTTTACAATTGCTTCGGATCCGAGCTTTTTCACGGCATCCTGGAAGCCCTGGGACTCTTTTTCGTTGTAGGGGTTACCAGTGTTTTTTACCACGATGGCGTATTTTTTACCGCCGGAAGTGGCCGCCTGGCTGGCGGCGCCGTTGGATGCGCCCTGGGAAGCGGTGGTGTTACCACCGGTGCTGCACGCTGTGAATAACATGGAGATTGCCATAACAGTACAAAGAACACGCGCTAAGGGTTTTCTTTTCATAACAAACTTCTCCTTTTCAATAATTCTTTTCATCTTGATTTTCAATGAAACTCTATCAAAAAGTCTTTCGACTTTTCGCCCATTTACATGTCAGGTTCCTTTTTGAACCTTCTTTTTCTTTTCGCCCGGCTTAAAGTTGGAAGCCAGTACCGAACCAATCAGCAGCAAACCGACTACGATCAAAATGACCTGCGAGGAAACGTTGATCAGACCAAGACCGTAACGCAGGAAGCCAATGACAAACGCGGCAATGACAGCGCCAATCATGTTGCCTTTTCCGCCCGAGGTGCTGAAACCGCCGAGCACCGCCATCGCGATGACTTCCAGTTCATACCCTGTTGCCACGTTCGGCCGGGTGCTGCCCATTCTGGAAGTAAGGAAAATTGCGGTTACGCCGGCCATAAAGCCGAGCATAGTAAAGACAAGGATTTTATTGCGGCTGGTTTTTATTCCGGAATACTGGCAGGTTTTCAGGTTGTTGCCCATTCCGTAAAGCTGACGGCCAAACGAGGTTTTGTGCAGCAGTACACCGAAGAAAACCGCAAAGAGAATGAACATAATCATCATTAGCGGAATTGGGCCGACATAACCCCAGCCAAGGAAATTAAACCACTTCGGGAACCCGCCCGACGCCTGATCTTTCAGTATAATCAGTGCGATTCCGCGGTAAATGGTCATGGTTGCAAGCGTAACGATCATGGACGGCAGTTCTTTGAATTTTGCAAGAATCAAACCGTTGATCAGGCCGCACACCGTGCCTACAGCAAGGCAGAGCACAATGGCAAGCGGCATGGGAAGCCCCGCGTTAAAGCTTACCGCCATTAAAACGGAGGACAATGCAACCGTAGAACCGACGGAAATATCAATTTCACCAAGCAGCAGCACAAAGGCCATTGGCATAACCATAAACGCTTTGTCCAAAAAGCTCATCGGCGCGTCGGTGAAGGTGTCTATCTGCAGGTAGTAAGGGGAAATGCTGGAATTAAAAATGTTGATCAGAAGGAATAAGGCAACCAGCAGCCATTCCCATTGAAAGAAGAAAGAACGGGCGTTAAACGCTTTTGTACCTTCGATTTTTCTCGTTTCCATCGTTTATATTTTCCTCCTTCTCAGGTTTGCCTGATCGGCTCTGCGCTTCACCATGGCGTTCATAACAACTGCGAACAGAATCACAACGCCCTGAATGAAGTTCTGCCAGAAGGTTGAAACATTAATCAGCGGAAGTGCGTTATTCAGGATGCCCAACAACAGTGTGCCCAAAACCAGGCCGGATACTTTTCCAGTTCCGCCGGTAACACTTACACCGCCAAGTACGCATGCGGCGATTACGTTCATTTCATAGCCGGAAGCGGTGTCGCCCTGTGCGGAAGCAAATTTGCTGACCCAAAGCACGCCGGCGAATCCGGAAATGATTCCCATTAAGGCATATGTCAGCCACAGGACTTTTGTTTTGTTAATGCCCGTAATTTCCGCAGACACAGGGTTGGAACCAACTGCGTAAATATAGCGGCCTGTGCGGGTGTAATTAATAAAGTAATAGAAGATAACAAAGATTACGACAGCCATAATGATTAGGATATTGACGCCAAGAATGTTTGTCGTTCCAATTGCTTTAAAGCTGTCTGGCATTTGGTACGCGCTAATCCATTTTCCGCCGCTGATAATAAAAGTCAGGCCGCGGAATACATTCATCATGCCCAGCGTGGCGATAATCGGAAGAATTTTGCATTTTGCCACAAAGAATCCGTTGATGATGCCGGCCACCAGACCGACGGCACAGCCGATTAAAATGCACACCACAGGATTCAGCCCCGGCATTTGAGAAACCGCCATAGCGGAGGTCATGCCGCTCAGAGCAACGACGGCGCCAATGGAAAGGTCGATTCCTCCCGTAAGGATAACCATCATCATACCGACGGCCAAAATACCGAGAATTGCCGTATTGGTCAGCAAATCCATAAAGTTTTCCAGGGTTAAGTAACTGGGATTCCGAACCTCGATCACGACAGAGATCAAAATGATGAAGAGCAGTAAGCCGACTTCCCGAAAGGAGGCCAAATCCCTGGATTTTTTCTTTTCCGTATTATTCAAGTTTCTCACCTCAATTCTGGTTGGTCCCGGCAAGCATGGAAGCTTGAAGAATGTCTTCCTGCGTTACAGTCGGGGTGGTCATTGTTGCCGTTACACGGCCGTCCTTCATGACGACAATAGTGTCGCTCATGCCCAGAACTTCGGGCATTTCCGATGAAATCATAATGATTCCGTAGCCGCTTTCCGCCAGCGAACCCATAATTTCGTAAATGGCGGCCTTTGCTCCTACGTCAACACCCTTGGTGGGTTCGTCAAGAATAATCACCTTCAGGTCAGAGGTAAGCATTTTTGCAACAACAATTTTCTGCTGATTTCCGCCGGAAAGCGAGTCCGCGCTGGTGAAGATGCTCGGAGTTTTGATTCCCAGCTTTTCAGACAGGGCTTTCGATTCCTCGTTTTCCTTCTTTACATTATAGAAGCCGTTATTTGTGTATTTGGCAAGATTCAGCAATGTAATATTTTTTGAAATTTCCCAGTTCAGCACCAGACCCTGCTTTTGGCGGTCTTCCGGAAGAAGGCCGATGCCTGCCGAAATAGCTTCGGACGGATGCTTAACGTGAATTTCTTTGCCTTCCAGGAACACTTTGCCGGAGTCCGCCGGGCTGATTCCGAATATTGCCTCGCAAACTTCCGTACGGCCCGCACCGACCAGTCCGGTCAGCGCCAAAATTTCACCCTTATGCACGGTGAAAGATATATCAGCGAAATGTCCGGTCTGGGAAAGATTCTCCACGCGGAGCAATTCCTCGCCAATCGGGATTTCTTTTTTCGGGAACGGCTGACGGATCTGTCGGCCGACCATTGCCTCAATCAGGTCTTCGTTGGAGATTTTCTCAACGTCCCAGGTGCCGATGTACTGTGAGTCGCGGAATACAGTAACGGAACTGGCAAGGCGGTACATATCTTCCATACGGTGGGAGATAAAGATGATNNCACGGTTGCTCAGCGCGGCAGTCGGCTCATCCATAATCAGCACGCGTGCTTTTGTGGAAAGCGCTTTGGCGATTTCCACCATTTGCTGCTGGGCAACAGACAGCGAATCCATTCTTGTTTTTGCGTCGAACGTAGCGCCAAGGTCGTCAAGCAGACGCTGGGCTTCTTCGTTCATTTTCTTCCAAAGCAAACGTTTGGTTTTTGGGTCGATCATTTCATGACCCAAAAACATATTTTCCGTTACGCTCAGGTCAGGGTAACCCGTGGTATGCTGGTAAATTGCCGCAATACCCAATGCCTGGGCTTCCCGTGTGTTTTTGAACTCTACTTTTTTGCCCTCGAAGTAAATTTCACCTTCCTCGGGTTTGTGCACGCCGGTAATTACCTTGATAAAAGTGGATTTCCCCGCGCCGTTTTCTCCCATAAGAGCATGGATTTCTCCGGGCTTTAGTTGGAAATGCACATTATTCAATGCCTTTACACCGGGAAAGTATTTACTGATTCCTTTCAGTTCCAGAATGTATTCGGACATAGTCACACCTCTCGTTTTTCCAGTTTCTTATTCCAATTCGGCTACTTTCCGGTTACTTCAGGTAAAATACTTCCCTAAGGTATTGTACGGGTGCCGATTCTCCAAAATCAAAAGAGCCTTCCACCATTTTTGAAGTAATGGCGTTCCAGCGCTGGCAGGCTTCGCTTTCATTCATGTACGCAAATGCTTTGGCGGCGGCTTCGTCGCTGTCGCATTCAAATACATAGAAGAACTGGCTGCCGTTTTGGAAAATGGAATAGTTCCGAATGCCGGCTTTGGTGTGCTCCTCCAAAATCTCCGGCCACGGGTTCAGGTGCATCTGAACGTACTCGTCCAAACATTCTTCCTTTACGTTCCAGGTCCATGCGAAACGTTTGCTCATAATAACTCCTCTTTTCTCTTTAACTAAAAGTCAATCACTGCCTTCGCAATCACCGCTGTTTGAATTTAACCGGTGCCGTTTGTTTTAGGCGGACATTCGGTTTCAATGCAAACATCGGCTTTTACAAGGGTAACTGACTTATATGCCCCGTTCAATTAACGGAGTGTTTCTCCGGGTAAATCTATTCCAGCGGTATTTTAAATGACCGCAGAATGGATGGACATAAATTCCGCGACTTTGCGGAACAGAGCTTCATTTTTTCCAATGGAAAGCGCACAGTGGTGAGTCGGTGCCTGCGCGAACCATTTATCCATGTACTCTGCGGGTGGAACCGGAAAGCGTACATGAGTTGAGGTGTTGCCAATCATAAGAATCGGGTCGTCGGTTGAAACGCCCTCGCTAATATTCATTTTCAGTTTGCCGTCAATTGTCTGTGTAACGCCAAGCGTAGTTACGTCGCCGGAAATTACTTTGGCTTCTACGGAAACGCCGCTGCCTTTCTTTCCGTGGTAAACGCCCATTCCGCGAAGAAGGGGTTTCCCGTTGGAAATTGCCAGATGGAACGGACCATCGTGGCCCAAAATCATGGTATTGCGATTAAAGTCCGCCGCTACTATTTCGCAGAAGCTTCCGCCTTTGCCCAGTAAGTCGCAAATTTTCATCGCCAGCGCGGTTTTTATATCGCCTTCCCCGGCACAGGGAATTCCGGCTGCGGTCAGCAGGGAGTGCCCTACAATAAACCCGCTGTGAATCTGCTCGTAATAGTTGTTGTCCTGACCGTGGTAATAATAAGCCAGACTGTCCAAATCGCGGTCAACCACTAACTTTTCCTGTGCGCACGCAACTTTGCATGCCCATTCCAGCTGTTCGTCCGTAGGTTTGCGCGCAATTGGATCAGAGGGAGAATCACCGGATATTTCAAAGAAATCAAGTACCTGATCCATCTTCTGTTTCACCTCGTGCTCTTTTACGTCACGAAGGTGTTTCTCCAGATCGCACATTTCCAACACTTCAATGTGAATGCCGGTTTGTGCCTGAATCATGGTAAAATCGCTGTACATGTCCAGCATACCGCTGTAATATCCGCCGAGGAAGCCGAACCGTGCGTGCTGCANNTGCTGCAGGTTGCGCTTTACGGTTGCCGCCTGACACCATTCTTCAATTTCCTTCCAGGCGCGGATTGCTTCCGGCCGGTCGGCGGTTACTTCGTCGGAAACAGAAAAATCAGGAGTTTTGGGCAGCCCGAGCAGTCCGTTTACCACACGCAGAGGAATTCCGGCGCGATTGAACGCGTTGCTGATTTCGGGAATCGAGCAACCAACGCATTGTGCAAGCCAGCGGCCGGTTGAAGTTTTGTCATACGCCATTTCCGCGGTTGGCTGAAGATTCAGAATTACCGCAGGCGCCTTATTAATTTGGTGTACCGGAAGAACACATGCGCTTGTATAATAGGTTGCCGCATGACTGAACACGATATCCACATTTTGGGCAGAAAAATACTCGCCCGCGCTTCGTGCATTGTCTTCCGTGTCGACCATGCCGAAATTAAAAACTTCGCCGTACTGTGACAGCTTTTCGGCAAGGAAACGGTTGTAGCCCATAAGGCAGTCATAAAGCCCATCAAACTGATCCCAATAGGTCTTCAATCCGGCACTGTAGAGACCAATGCGAGCTTTTTTTACTTCTTTCATTCTGGCGGGGAAGGACATAATTCAGCCTCCTAAAACAATACAAATTCATTATAACATTTGTGATATTTTCGTCGAGTTAAACGCGAAATTTAGTTATAATTTTCGATTATAAGGGCGGTTTTAGCATTTCGCCCTAAATATTTTCCACAGAGCATGTTTTTGTTGTCCATTACTTTAACTCAAATTCTATCAGAAAAGGCCACAAAAACAAGGACGTAGATTGATAAAAAATACGTCCTTATTTGCGAAAGCACAGGGCCGTATTTTTCGTTGCGGTAAACGGTGGCGGCAACCGAAAGCGCAGGTTTAAAGCGGAAAATTTATTTTTTTGACCTCCGTGCTTCGTGTTCATTTTCTCATCTTCTGCAAAGCAGGACGGCCTGAAAAACACCTATGGGTGAACCTCATAAAAATTGTGGCGTTTTTTTTCGGTACTATACATTTTCGACAAAATAAAAAATTTGTTTTACTTTGCAGAAAATAAAGTGGATTGCATTGTGCAGCTCGCTTTTCTTGCGCTGAAGGGGATAGAAAGAAAGCAAATTTTATTACGAAGGGTACACGAGGTCACACTTTTATTAAGAATACGTCGAAAATTGCGCTTTTACAATGAATTGCTGGAACGAATCGATTCGAATAAAATATACCCGGTCACAATAATCTTCCCATTGATATTTATGTAATACGGTGCCGCGGGTAACAAATAAAAACGGCGTGAAGCCAAATGGCTCCACGCTGTTTTTGTAATAGGAAATGACAAAGGAATCCTTTGTGTCTTTTGGCTTTGAAAAGTTAGTCAAATTTACTGGGAGCAGTTACAATTCCGGAAGCAGCGGGCGCACGGACAGCTGCCTTACTTGCAGAAAGAAAGGTATTCGTGTTTTCTGAAATTCTGCTGTCCTGCAGTGTGAATTTATGAATCATCTCACGGAGCAGGTCAGCCTGCGAGGAAAGTTCTTCGCTGGCCGCAGCGCTTTCCTCGGCGGTAGCGGAGTTAACCTGAACAACCTGAGAAACCTGTTCGATTCCCTGATTGACCTGTGTAATTCCCGTTGCCTGCTCATTGGAGGCGGTTGCAATTTCAGCCACCAGCCCGGCGGCCTTTTCTATTCCGTTTACAATTTTAACCAGTGCTTCCGCAGTTTCCGCCGCAATCTTTGTGCCGGATTCTACCTTTTTAATCGAACCTTCAATCATGGCAGTCGTTTCCCTTGCTGCGTCGGCGCTTTTTGCAGCCAGATTTCGCACTTCGTCGGCAACCACTGCAAATCCTTTGCCGTATTGACCGGCGCGGGCGGCTTCTACCGCGGCGTTCAGCGCAAGAATATTGGTTTGGAATGCAATGTCTTCAATTACTTTTATTACCTTTGAAATGTTTGCAGATGCCTCGTTAATATCCCTCATGGAATTGAGCATCAGCTTCATCTGTTCGTTGCCAATATCCGCGTCGCTTTTCGCAAGCACTGCCAGCTCGTTAGCCTGTACGGCACGAACAGAGTTCGATTTTGTCTGTGCGGCAATGTCCGATATGGATGCGGAAAGCTCTTCAATGGAACTGGCCTGTTCCGTTGCACCCTGTGAAAGAGCCTGGCTGCTGTCAGAAACCTGACTGGAACCGGTAGAAACCTGTTCCGCGGCAATATTAATATTCCCCAATACGTTGCTTACCGATTTCAGTGCGGTATTAACCGAATTTTTAATGATAAGATATTCTCCGGAATATTCGCCGTCCATTGTCCGGGTAAGATCGCCTTTTGCCATGTAAGACAGCACTTCGGAAATTTCAGTGAACGGGGCTTCTACGGCCTCCATTGTTTGGTTCATTCCCTGAATAATTTCGCTGTATCCGCCTTCAAATTTTTCTGCGTTTCCTCTGACATTCAGTTTACCTTCAACAGCGGATACGGCAAGGCGGTTTGCTTCTTCAATTAAATCGCGCAGAACCTGCATCATTGCGGTTGCGGCAGGGGTGAGTTTGTCCTTCTCCGAACGCTTTCCGATTCTCTTAAACTCTTCCAGACGGCTGGTGTCGCCAATGGAAACCTTGACAAACGCGTCTTCAATACTTAACAGTCTTTCGCGCAGCCCGTTAATCGCATCGGACAGAATTCGGTATGTACCCTTGTATTGGCTGGACATGGGGGAATCCAATTCATTTTTGCCGATTTGGTTCAAAATGTTTATTGCCTCGTTCATCGGCGCGACGATGGAGTTCATTGTACTGTTAAAGCCTTCAATCACTTTGCGGTAACTGCCCATATGCTTTGTGGTATCCGCGCGTGCGGTAAGGTCGCCTTCCACAGCGGCGTTTGCCAGAATGTCGGCTTCACTGACCATCATGCTGAGCGCGTCCTTCACTTCGCGGATGGAGTGGCTGATTTCAACAAAGTCCCGATTGGATTCCGTTGTATACTGGTCTGCTTCGCCTACGTTAAAATCAAGTTCAAGGTTGCCTGCCGCAAGCCGGCGCATATTTTCTACAATACGCTTTAACTCGGCCGCATTGTATTCGTTTACCCGAATAAGGGAGGTAAGGTCTGTAACCACTTCCACGAAGCCGATTCGGTTTCCGTTTTCATCCAAAAGGTAAGAGGTATCCTGCTTGCATTCCATTCCGCACCAGCTGAAATAGCTTTGGTTAACGCCCCTTCTTAACTGGCTGATACCGCAGTTTTCCGTCTTGCATATATTTGCCCCTGCATTGCTGCAGGCCATTCCATAGCCGGACTCCCGGTCTTTGATTACCCCTTGGTCAATCATCAGCTTTTCAAACGCGCGGTTCAAAAAGCTCCAGTTCATGTCGTTATCGGTAACATGAATCGGAAAATCTATTGCGTCAAGAATCTGTCGGTACCAATTTTTTTCCTTTTCCAGTTTTGTGGTTTGTTCACGGAACTTTCTGGTGAAGAAAGACGCGAAAAACAGGATCAGTGCAAGAATTACAAGCACGGCAAGAACTGTGACCGGAATACCAAATCCGGTTGGAAGGACGGCCTGACAAAGCAGCAGGCCAAGCACCCCAACAACAATTGCCATTAGGAAGGCGAAGGAGACGATGCAGAATAATTTTGTGTCGATTGGTTTTATATGTTTCATTGTTTCAACAATACCCCTTTACCGCAATAATATTAAGTTTTAATTTCTATTCCAGTTCCATGCAGACAGCAAATTAGGAAACGATTTGTGCCAGGTCAAATATTTCATCTTCGTCTACAATCCTTTGACAGTTCAAAATCATAAGAGGATCGTCGTTGCATTTACTAATGCCCTGAAGATAATGGCCGTGCGCCAAGCAGTGCGGTTCGCAGGGAAGTTCAATGTCCTCCGCTTTTATGCTTAGAATTTCAAGAACGGTGTCTACGACCAACCCAACCTTTGCGTCCGCCATAGTAAGGATTACACAGGCGCCGTCACACTGTGTATCACGCTGTTTCCGCAGTTTCAGGCGCATATCGATGACCGGAATAATTTTGCCGCGTAAATTTAGAATTCCTTTTAAATACTCAGGAGTATTCGGAAGAGGAGTAATTTCAGTTACTCTGTTAATTTCCGTAACATAGCTGTTTTCAATTGCAAAAAGTTCGGTTCCCAGTTTGAAAGTTAAAAATTCTCCTATTTGTGTTTCCTGTTCACTTAGTAAATTGAATTCCATTATAAATGCCTCCCTTCTTTTATGTTTTATATATCGTTAAAGATGGTTGATAATTAATATAATTTAAGTAATTAATTATTTAAATTATATTAATAGTAGTGACTAAATAAGTTAAATTGACGGGAAGGCAATAAGAAATTCGTCTTTTGTTACCGGTTTTGTCTGTAAAAACAAACGAAGCCCATATAAATTTAGTTATATTCAACATGTATCAAATGGTATTGGAATAATCTGCATCGTATAAAAATGTTCGTCCAACGCAAAAAAAGCCACTCCTTATAAGGAATGGCTTTTGCCGTTTATATGACGTTTTTATTTCCAGTAATGGGGGAGCAAATCCTGCAGCGGTACGCAAACAGTTTGGCTTACCCAAATTTTTGCATTCCGGTTGTTACCATTTATTTGCATCATAAATTCCCGGCAGCGGCCGCAAGGCGGCAAAACGCCGCAGTTGCGGTCTCCAACGGCGACAAGCATTTGAATTTGGCTTTCACCGGCAGTGACCATCGAGGCAATGGCTGCGTGCTCCGCGCAGAAGCCAACCCCGCAGGCAGCATCAATGTTAACCCCGGTGTAAACATTTCCCTTATCGGTCAGCAGTGCCGCCGCAACACTGCCGCAACTCACCGTTTCGGAAAGCTCCCGGTAATTTAATTTGCTTTCCGCAATTTGGTACAATTCCTGAAATTTAATTTTATCTCCTCCTCTTTAAATCTTTATTCTATTGTAACAAAAACAAAGCATTTTGTCAGCCGTCCATATAAACGAAAGATTTTCGGTATTCAGACTTTACAATCTATTGCAGAATGGGGATTAATAGGAAAAAGCGGCGGAAAAGTGCCGCAGGAAAACCCCGTGGGCAGGCCGTGCAGCCGGCGCAAGGTCTTTTTCTTTTTTCACCAATTAAAGTAAATCAACATAATTTATATCAGCAGCGAACAATACCGGTAACCAATTCTGGGGTATGCTGCCATGTTGAAATATGCTTTCATAGTCCTGCCAAAAGGAATTGGGGAAAGATGAGGTGATACCCGTTGGACGTACTTCAGGTAAAGGATATAGAGGAAACATATCAGGCTGAAAACGGTGAAATCGTCGCGCTGAAAAATATTACTTTTTCAATGAAAAAAGGGGAATTTGTCAGTATTGTCGGACCGAGCGGCTGCGGAAAGTCCACGCTGCTTTCTATTATTTCGGGGCTGCTGAAACCGACATCGGGTGAAATTTTTGTTAAGGGAGAAAAAGTGGTGGGGATTTCGCCCCACATCGGTTATATGCTGCAAAGGGATAATCTGCTGGATTGGCGCACCATTTACAGCAATGTGCTGTTTGGGCTGGAAGTGCGTAGAATGAAGTCGCAAAAAAACATGGAGCGGGCAATTCAGCTTTTAAAGACCTACGGTTTATATGAATATCGNNGTTTATATGAATTTAAGGATAAGTATCCGTCGCAATTGTCGGGCGGTATGAGGCAGCGTGTCGCGCTCATCCGTACCCTGGCAATTAACCCGGACATTTTGCTGTTGGATGAGGCTTTTTCCGCTTTGGATTATCAAACCAGACTGACGGTTACCGATGACGTTTACCGGATTTTAAAGAAGGAAAATGTAACTACCGTAATGGTAACGCACGATATTCCGGAAAGTATCAGCATGGGCGACCGGGTGATGATCCTCAGCTCCAGACCGGCTGAAATCAAAGAAATGCTGAAGGTTGACTTCGAGGAGGAAAACCGAACGCCGCTCAGCTGCCGCAACAGCCCGAAATTCCGGGAGTATTTTGACCATATATGGAAAGAGCTGGCGATGAATGAATAAGGTGCAGATACAGACTTCGAAGGAACGCGAAAAATATCTGAAGAAAAGAAAGCATCGGAAAAATATGGTGCGTTGCTGTCAGATTGGAATTCTGCTTCTTTTTGTCGCAACGTGGGAAATTTCTGCGCAGCTGGGGTGGATTGACAGCTTTATTTTAAGTCAGCCTTCCCGAATTTGGCGCACCTTCCTGAATATGGCGCAAAATGATTTGCTGATGCATGTGGGCGTAACGGTGTATGAAACGCTGGTCGGGTTTATTCTGGGCGTTATTTTCGGTACCTTGCTTGCGGTAATCCTTTGGTGGAGCAGCTTTATTTCAAAGGTGAGCGAACCGTATCTGGTGGTGCTGAACAGCCTTCCGAAAATTGCGCTCGGGCCGGTTATTATTGTGATAGTCGGCGCGGGAACCAAGGCAATTATTTTTATGGCGCTGGCAATTTCGCTGATTGTTACGGTACTGGAAATGCTGAACGGGTTTCGCAATACCGATAAGGAATATATTAAAATGGCGGCAACCTTTGGGGCAAACAAGCAGCAAATTTTCACGAAGGTCGTGTTTCCCTACAATATTTCCACACTGTTCAACTCTTTGAAAATCAATATCGGGCTATCGCTTGTGGGCGTGATTGCGGGCGAATTTCTGGTTTCAAAAGCAGGGCTGGGGTACCTGATTGTTTACGGCGGCCAGGTGTTTAAACTGGATCTGGTTATGGCGAGCGTCATTATCCTTTCTATTGTTGCCGCACTAATGTACGAAGCGGTGGTTCTGCTGCAAAAACTGGTTATGAAATGGTACGGCCATTAAGCGTAAACCAAAAAACGGTTGTAATACTGCCGAAGGAATGCAGATTCACAATACAGCGGGGGAACCCCCGTAAAAACTTTTGAAAGGGGTTAGAGTATGAAAAGACTGTTAAAATTTTTTGCTGCGGCCACCTGCTTTGCCATGCTTCTTGCCATGGTTACCGGCTGCGGGTCGAAACAAACAGCAGGCAACACAAAGGTCAGGCTGTGTGAAGTAACCCATTCTATTTTCTATGCACCCCAATATGCGGCAATTAATTTGGGCTATTTTAAAGACGAAGGAATCGACCTGGAACTGTCCAACGGGGAAGGGTCCGACAAAGTAATGTCCGCCGTCCTTTCCAACAGCGTTGACGTTGGTTTGGCGGGGCCGGAAGCATCTATTTATGTTTATAACGAGGGCAAAGCGGATAATACACAGATTTTCGCACTGGTGACACAGCGCGACGGTTCGTTCCTGATGGGCCGTCAGCCGGATCCAAATTTTACATGGGATAAAATCCGCAATAAAGTTGTGCTCCCCGGGCGCAAAGGCGGCGTTCCCTATATGACGCTGGAATATGTGATTCGTAAAAACGGGATTGACCCGGAAAAAGACACTACGCTTGACAACAGCATTCAATTTGCGCTGATGGCGGGCGCCTTTACCAGCGGTACCGGCGATTATGTTACGCTGTTTGAGCCAACCGCTTCTATGCTGGAAGCTCAGGGCAAGGGGTATATCCTCGCATCGGTTGGAAAGGAAAGCGGAGAAATCTGCTACACCGGTTACACTGCAAAGAAGAGCTATATTGAGAAAAATCCGGATGTAATCGAAAAAATGACGAAGGCATTGTACCGCGGACAGCTGTGGGTTTCCAGCCATAGCCCGGAAGAAATCGCAAAGGTAGTCGCGCCGTCCTTCCCGGATTCCGATGTAAAGCTGCTCACTACGGTGGCTCAGCGTTATAAGGACATTGAAGCTTGGAGCCCGACCCCAGTGCTGAAGCCAGCTTCTTTCTCGCTTCTGCAGGAGGTCATGACGCAGGCCGGCGAGCTGAAACAGAACGTACCGTACGACAAAGTGGTAAATACCACTTACGCGGACAAAGTGGTAAAGGAAGTTAAATAACGCTGCCGTCAGACAGTTCCTTCTGAGTTCCTGCCATAAAACTGCCCCGTTAACCGAGTTTTCCGGCTAACGGGGTAGACTTTTTCTTTATTCTGACAGCGATTTTCGTTCAGCGGGCATAAAAAAATGTGGTGTTATCCACGGCTTTACACCACGAAGCCTGCTCCAGTATTTTTAAAATATCATTGCGTTTGGCTTTCTTTCCAATGGTTTTTGCAATATCTGTAATATGAAGCAGTTTGTCGCAGTTTTGCTGGAAGTACGCTTCCAGTTCTTTTTCTATTTCCACAGGCGGAGTGGACGCAGCCGCTGCTTTTTTAACTGCTTTCTGTGCCGCTTTGACCCCCGGTACAAATACGGCGGCATGTGCTTTGCTGTACATTACATAAACCGTTTTAATTTTACTTAATAATCTGGGGGAAATATCCGGTTCGTTGCGAAGATTGTGAAACTGCAATTTCATCAAATCCGTCATGTCTTCAAAACCGTGGTTTTCGCAGTAAAGAACAAACGGGTAGTAATCATCATTGCTGTAAATTTCTTTTATTTTTGCCATATCGAAATCCCTTTCCTAAAAAGTAACACGAAATATTATTATACTCGGTTCACGGCAATAGTACAACCGCATTTTTATCCGCAAGGCGAATCGTCTTATCCATAACGAAACATACTATGTTAATTTTGGGTAAAGTGCGATGTCGTAGAAGCAAAAATCTTGTCGAAAATATGGAAATTTTTAGTTGATGGAAAGAAAAAATATCAGTATAATGAAGAAAAGAATACAGGAAAGAAACGGACAGTCGCTTTTGGGCCTGTATCGCTATCCAAACGGATAACGGCTAGTGAAAAAGATTAAGGAGGCTGGAAAAAATGGCAGAATCAAATCATTTGTACATTTTATGGACCAACGACAACGTAATTACTTCCGAAAAGATGGTGATGATGTATGCGTTGAACAGCAAATTGAACTATTGGTGGAAAGACGTAACGGTAATCATCTGGGGCGCCACGGCAAAGCTTGCGGCGGAAAATGAGATGATAAAGGAAAAAATTACGCTTGCTATACACGCCGGAGTCGTTTTTTCAGCCTGTAAAGCCTGTGCGGATCAGCTTGGTGTGACAGAGAAGTTAGAGGATATGGGAATTGAACTGAAATATTGGGGAGAAGGACTTACAGAACTGATTAAGGAGAACGAGAAGCTGATTACCATTTAAAACGAAGCAGCAAAGAACACATTTCGCCGTAAGGTTAAAGAAGGGATGATTACAAATGGTAGAACAATTTGCACTGGACTTTATAAAACATCTTCCCCAAGGGTATGTTTGTCTCGAACTTCTTCGCAATGAAAACGGACAGGCTGTCGATTACATTTTTCGGGATGCGAATTCTGCCTTTGAGAAAGTCACCGGTCGAAAGGCGGAATGGCTGGTCGGAAAAAAGGCGTCGGAACTTTTTCCCAACGTTCAGCCCGGTGGGCTGGATTGGGTTGCTTTTTATGACGGGATCAACCGTTCCGGAACGGCAAATGAATTAACATGGTATTCAAAGGAAATCGATCGGTGGTTTCATGCACAGGCGTTTTCCCTGCAGGAGGGCTATATTGTAACAATGATTCAGGATGTAACGGAAGAACAAATCACACTAAAAGACCTTGCAAAACATAAAAAGGAACTCGAAAACGCCCAGGGGGATTTGGAGTTTATTTTTAACAGCACTCAGGATGCCATGTTTTTGGCCGAATACAAAAATGAGGAAATTTATTATATTCGTATCAATTCGGCACATCAAAGGCTTTCCGGGTTCCGTCACGGCGACGTGAACGGTAAAACACCGGTGGAGGTTTGGGGCGAAGCAGTCGGAGTACCCTTGCCNNCGTACATGAAAGGGATTCAATCCGACGAAAGCGTTACATATGAGGAATTTTTGGATTTACCCGTCGGCCGGCGTTATTTTTTGACTACGCTGACTTCGGTGCAGGAAGACGGACGCCCCAGGTATCTTGTAGGTTCCCGGAAAGACATTACGGAGCTGAAAAAACTTCAAAAAGAGCGCGACGCCCTTTTGCTCCGTCTGGAATCCATGTTTAACGAACATGTTGCCATTATGCTTACCATTGACCCCATTACCGGGAAAATTCTGGACGCAAACCCCTCCGCGTGTGATTTTTACGGTTATAGCCGAAGCGAACTTCTTAATATGTTTATTCAGGAGATTAACATGCTTCCGGCAGAGGAGACGGCAAGGCGGAGAATGCTGGCTTTAAAGCAGGAGGAACGTCATTTTATCTTTCCGCACCGCCTGAAAAGCGGTGAAATCCGTTTGGTAGAAGTGTATTCCTGCCCCATTGAAATTGCAGGGGAAACGCCGTTGTTTTCCATTATTTTCGATGTGACGGACAGAGAAATGTTTAAGGAAGACCTGTACCGGGAAAAGGAATTGCTCAGCACCACGCTGAAGTCCATTGGCGACGGAGTGGTTACGACCGATGTGGAGGGAAAAATCACTTCGCTGAACAAAGCGGCGGAAGAAATGATTCTTTGGAACAGCGGCGAAATTTACGGAAGACCGTTTGCCAACATCTTTGTTTTGGAAAATGAAGAAACGGGCGAACCGGTGGAAGACCCCGTTGCCAAAGTGCTGAATACCGGAAAAGTGATCGGCTTGGCCAACCATACTGTTTTGGTGAACCGAAAAGGCGAACGGGTTCCCATTGCGGACAGCGCCGCGCCGATTCGCGGGGGAAACGGGAAAACGCTGGGTGTGGTTATGGTTTTCCGCGATGTGACGCAGGAAAAAGATCAGCAAAATAAAATTCTTTATCTTAGCTATCACGATCCTTTGACCGGGCTTTACAACCGGCGTTTTATCGAGTCGGAAATGCGCAGGCTCGACACGGAAGATCAGCTTCCGATTTCTGTAATTATGGGGGATGTAAACGGGCTGAAAATTGCGAACGATGTGTTCAGCCATGAAACGGGGGATCAGCTTCTGCAGGAGGTTTCCGGCATTCTTCGGAACAACTGCGCGGAAACTGATGTGGTTGCCCGGTGGGGCGGGGATGAGTTCCTGATTTTGCGTACTCATTCCACGCTGGAAGACTCGGAACGGCTTATTGAAAAGATGAGAAATGAATTTACCGAGCAGAGCGAAGGCACAATGCAAATGAGTGTGTCGCTGGGGTGCGCGGTGAAATCAAAGAAAGAAGAGCCGCTGCAGCACGTGATTCAGCAGGCGGAAGAATGGATGTATCACCAGAAGCTTCTGGAAGGGAAAAGCTACCGCAATTCCATTGTGAACACGCTTCTTGCCACGCTGTACGAAAAAAGCATGGAGACGGAAGAACACGCACAGCGGCTGATTGAATACTGCCAGGCAGTGGGAAAAGAACTGAACTTTTCCGGTGAGGCCATGAACGAACTTTCACTATTGGCAGTGCTGCACGACATTGGTAAGGTCGGAATTCATCAGAATGTGCTGCAAAAGCCCGGCTCGCTCAATTCGGAAGAGTGGAAGGAAATGAAGCGGCACCCGGAAATCGGTTACCGTATTGCGCAGAATGCGCCGGAACTTCTTATTGTTTCCGACTTTATTCTTTCCCATCACGAACGTTGGGACGGAAAGGGCTACCCGCGTGAATTAAAAGGGGAAGAAATTCCGCTGAATTGCCGCATACTTGCAGTTGCGGACGCGTTTGACGCGATGACGAATGACCGTGTCTACCGCAAGGCAATGAGCCGTGAGCAGGCAATCACCGAATTGGTGGACAATGCGGGAACGCAGTTTGACCCGAAAATCGTGAATATTTTTATTCAGATATTGGCAAAAGAAAAAAGGTAAAAGATATGGCGGTAATGACTCTGCCGTATCGGTTGGCAGCACAAAAACCATACTCGGCGGAGCCGATTGTGCGGAATTCTGTCCGGCTGCCGCTGGAATAAGCAAGGAATTATAAAAAGGCAGGTTTACGCCAAGAGACGGGCGCGTTCCTGCCTTTCTCTTTTTTGCAATTATGAATTTTTTTAGTGTTAAGGTTAATGTGTTGAAAGAACCGGTTCGTAGGAATATAATAAGACACAACAAAAACAAAGGTTATACATTACAACGGTCCAAATAGAGAAAAGAAGGTCGGAGGTTCAAAACATGAAAACAAGAATCAACAGTAAAAACGGCGATTCCCTTTCCATTTTAGGTTTTGGCTGCATGCGGTTCCCAACGAAAAACGGTGCGATTGACGAATCCAGATCCATACAGATGATTCACGATTCCATTGAAAAAGGCGTGAATTATTTTGATACCGCTTATATTTATCAGAACGGAAAAAGCGAATTGCTGCTTGGAAAAGCGCTGCAGGGCGGTTACCGTGACCGGGTAAACATCGCAACGAAACTGCCTCCGTTTTTAGTCAATAAGCTGGACAATGCGAAAAAAATTTTTGCAACGGAACTGGAGCGCCTGCAGACCGACCACATCGATTATTACCTGCTGCACATGCTGACCGACAAAGCAATGTATGACCGCCTTGCCGGGTTGGGTATTATGGAATGGCTGGAAGAGCAAAAAGCGGCGGGTACCGTTCGTAACATCGGTTTTTCCTTCCACGGCGGGAAAACAGACTTTGAACGGATCGTAAAAGCGTACCCGTGGGATTTTTGCCAGATTCAGTATAACTATATGGATGAAAATAATCAGGCCACCACGTCGGGCCTGACGCTCGCCGTAAGCCTGGGGATTCCCGTAATTGTAATGGAGCCGCTTCGCGGCGGAAAACTGGTCACTAATCTGCCGGAACAGGCGAGAAACGCGTTCCACAACTGCGACCCGAACCGTACGCCCGCCGAATGGGGTTTGCGCTGGATTTGGAACCATCCGGAAGTGAACGTTGTGCTGTCCGGTATGAGCGACGAAGAACAGGTGGAAGAAAATATCCGCATTGCAAGTGATGCCGAGCCGAATTCCCTTTCGGATGTGGAGCTGAAAGTGTTTGAACAGGTCAAAGCGGAGCTGTTGGAAAAGACGAAGATTCCCTGCACCGGCTGCGGTTATTGCATGCCCTGCCCGGCAGGGGTAAATATTCCCGGTTGCTTTTCCTGCTATAACGATAAATATTTAATGGCGGACAAATCTGCCAGAATGCGCTATTTTCAGACTTTAGGGGCTATTTCCGCAAAACCCGCTGTTGCGTCGCAATGCAAAAGCTGCGGCAAATGTGAAAGCCACTGCCCGCAGAAAATCGAAATCCGCAAGGAACTGAAAACAGTCAGCCGCGAAATGGAAGGTGTTCTGTATAAGCCGGTTGTCGGCATTGTACGCAAATTTATGAAGGTAAAATAAATTCTGTTCAGCAATATAATCCTGTGGAACTTTATGGTACGGTTCCGCAGGATTTTTTTGCGTATTTTTTTGGGAACCAATGTTAGCATCTCTTATGGAAAAAGCCATAAGAAGCATGTTGAAGAGCAAAGAAATGAGACATTCCTTAAATGGTAAAATAAACCAAGTTTAACCGAAAAACATGTACGAAATAACGATAGATTTTTGCAGATTCGGATATTAAATGGCAAAGTATCNNCAGTATCCGAATCTTTTTTGTTTATGCCTTTCTGCAAATGTTTTAAATTTTACTACCGATAAAAAGAATAAGGGGATATTCCCAAAAGCAATTTTTGATACAAGATTGGAGTGAATGAAATGCCCAAAAAGAGGAAGAAGAAAAGTTTATTATCAAAGTTGTTATTATCCGTCGGAATTCCGGTCGCTTTGATTTTTTGTGTAACAGCAGTTATTGTACTGACGAATGTAAAACAGTCGGTGAATCAGCTGGCAAACAGTGAACTTGTAGATAAATCTCAGGCGGCGTCACAGGAAATCAGCGGGTACTTTGCAAAGTATATTGAGGTTGCCAAACAGATGGCCGCGAATTCGCAGTTTGACAGCACGTTTACCAAAACAACGCCGGGCACAAAAATAACGTCCATTGACGGGTTTGCCGACGTAAAGAAAACACTTGACGCCGTTCAGCAAACCGACCCGGACAACATTGTTGTTTCCTGGATAGCGGACATTGATTCCAGCCAGCTGACCCAGTCGGACGGCTATACTTCCGGTTCGGACTGGGTGGTAACGGAACGGCCGTGGTACAAGGAACTGGTTGCGAAGCAGACCGTAATCATTACGGAGCCGTATCAGGATACGCAAACCAAGGATTGGATTGTCAGCGTGGTCGCGCCGGTGTACCAGCCCGGTACAAAAAATATTGCCGGTGCCACGGCAATCGATTTTAAGCTGGGCAAGCTCAGTGAAATGATTCAGGGCTATAAATTAGGGAACACAGGATTTTACATGCTGTCTACCGCGGCCGGGCAGTTGATTTACCACCCGGATTCTTCCATTATCAATAAAAATGTGTCCGAATCGAACATGTCCAAAAACATTATTGACGCCATTTCCAACAAGACAGTCGGGGCCATTACCTACACAGCTATGAAAGGTACCAACTATGGTTATGTGTCCACTATTGGTACCACCGGTTGGACGGTGACCACCGGAATGCCGGAAACGGAGTTTAATTCAACTTATAATTCAGTGCAAAATACTGTATTTGTGGTGTTTCTCATTGCATTATTTGTACTTCTTCTGATTCTGGTGCTGATTGCGGGCAGCATTATCCGTCCTTTAAAAAAGCTGACGGCTGCCGCGCAGCAAATTGCCGACGGAGATTTGGACGTAGAAGTGGCAATAAAGAGCATGGACGAAACCGGGCAGGTGGCACACGCCATATCTCAAACGGTGGATCGTCTGAAGCAGTACATCAATTATATTGACGAAGTTTCGGCAGTGCTTGACCAAATTGCACTGGGAAACCTTGTGTTTGAGCTGCGCTACGATTATGTCGGCGAGTTTTC
>DFRY01000036.1 GCA_002378845.1 Ruminococcaceae bacterium UBA3451
CGGAGGATGAAATGCCGAAGCTGCTTCGTCAGGTTGTAGACGACGGCCATTCTGTGTATGAAGCTCGGCTGATTCAGCCGACACTGGAAGAGGTTTATTTCGGATACGTGGAACGTCAGGGAGTGGGTGAGCTGTGATGAAATTTATTTCGGCCGCCGAGCAGGCGATTGTAAAAAAAGATTTCGGTGAAGTCTGGAATACGAAGATGGCGCGCAATACTTTGCTTGCCCTTCCGGTCATTTTGGTTCTTGTACTGCCGGTTATGTACCTTGTTATGATTTATTTTATTCCTATCGACCAGATGAACGGCGTGGATAAAATGATGCAGCTGCTTCCTGAGGAGGCGAAAAGCTTTTCCATTCGGCAAAGCATGTTTTATATTTTGACCAACGTACTTTGTCCTATGTTCTTCTTAATGATTCCGCTGATGAATTCCACTGTGTCCGCGGCGTGCAGCTTTGTCGGCGAAAAAGAGCGCAGCACCATTGAAACACTGCTGCTAACCCCGTTGACGGTAATGCAGATATTCCGTGCCAAGGTGCTTGGCTGTATCATATTATCCGCTATTTCCACGGCGATTTCCTTCGTCGTTTTCGCCGTTGTAATTTCCACCGGCGATATTATTCTGGGAATGCCGTTTTTCCTAAACTGGAACTGGCTTGTCCTTTTATTGCTGCTTGCCCCGGCAGTCACCGTGTTCGGCGTCATTTTCATGGTGCTGATTTCCGGCCGGAGCAAAAGTTATATGGAGTCGTTTCAGGCGTCCGGTTATATTGTACTGCCGGTTGTTCTTCTTTTTGTCGGGCAGTTCACGGGGCTTTTCCAGTTGAACGCACTCATTCTGCTTTGTATTTCCATCGGTTTGATTTTTATCGATCTTTTCCTTCTTTTTGTTGCCTCCCGGGTGTTTACGCCGGAAAAACTGCTGAAATAACACGAAAAGCTGCTTCCTAATTTGCTTTAATCCGATGAATGTACTATAATAGATAGGGAATACAGCGAATGGAAGGTGATTGAGTGGCGGCAGATTTGCATTGTCACACAAAAATGTCCGATGGTTCGGTTGGAATTGATGAAGTGGTGCTGCTTGCGAAAACAAGCGGAATTTCCACCATTGCCATTACGGACCATGATACATTTGCCGGTTCGACCAGAGCGAAAATTATCGGCGAACGGCATGGAGTAGAAGTAATTTCCGGAGTGGAATTTTCTACACTGGACTCCGCGACGGGTCGAAAAGCGCATATTTTATGTTATCTTTGTGACAGTACAGACCGATTGGAAGGTCTGTGCAAACGTACGGGGGACAGCCGCCGTCAGGCTGCCTGCGTAATGCTTCAAAAGGTAATGCAGCTTTACCCGATTACGGCTGAAATGGTAATACGCCGTGCCCACGGCAGTACCAATATTTTTAAACAGCACATTATGCACGCGTTAATTGACGCGGGTTATGCGGATGAATTTTTCGGGGATACGTTTCGCAAGCTGTTTAATTCAAAAACCGGCGCCGCTTATTGCAGTGTCAGTTACCCTGACGTGCACGAAGTAATTGCACAAATTCATGAAGCCGGCGGCGTGGCGGTATTAGCACACCCCGGGGAATACAACAGCTACGATTTGCTGGAGCAGCTGGCTTCCGACCATGAAATTGACGGAGTCGAAGTCTGGCACCCCCGCAATAAACCCGGCGACGAAGAAAAGTTTATAGCAACAGCGCGGGAATGCGGCCTTGTTATGACGGGCGGAACCGATTTTCACGGCACGTACACTTCGGTGAGAATGCCGATTGGTACCTGTCTTACACCCGATGACCAGCTGGAAGCGCTGAAAAAGCGAAAGGCAAAGTTACACAAATAACCTGGAGGATCAAATGGAATATCGTTACAAAACCAAAGGAACCTGCTCGTCCGAAATGATTGTCGACCTTGACGGGGAAACGATTAAGTCGGTTAAAATTGTAGGCGGCTGCAACGGCAACGCCAAGGGACTCAGCGCTCTGGTTCAGGGCATGAAAGTAGAGGATGTGGTTCAGCGCTGCAAAGGAATTAAATGCGGGTTTAAGCAAACATCCTGCCCCGACCAGCTTGCCGCGGCACTCTTGCAGGCGAAGGAACAGCAGTCACAGAAATAAAAAAGAGCAAGGGCTGCGAGTTTCATCTCTCGCAGCCCTTTTGTGTGGTTAGCAGCGGTCGCCGCAGCCGCCGTCACAGCCGTTATTGCCACAGCAGCAGAATAAAATGATAATGAGAATGATAATCCAGGTGCATCCACCATTGCCCCAACCACCAAAGCCATTGTTACACATAATTGTTTGCCTCCTTTCGGTTTACAATATATAATATTGCATAGGCATAAAACGTGTTACTACTTTTTATGAAAGACAATTTTGGCTCAAACTCTTTCGCTTTTGTTCCCAATAGAAAATAAAATAGGGTTTGACCTGTTTAAAAGACCTTTTGCCCCCAATACTTGTCGGTGGGTAATGAATTGTCGGTTTGATGCAATCCCGAGGAATTCTTTCTTCTATTAACAATGAATTAATAATAATAATATATGATGAGTACTATAATCTGGGGACAGCGGAGGGAATCATATGATATGCGAGTCCTGCGGGAAGAATCCCGCAACAACACATTTGAAAACAATCATTAACGGGGAACTCACCGAGTATTCCCTTTGCGCGGAATGCGCGCAAAAGCTGGGTTACGGGAACCTGCTCACCGGCCTTGGCCGTAATTTCGGCAGCCTTTTAGGCGGATTTTTCAGCGAAGCGGATCCCTTGAAAGAAGATACCGTCCGCTGCAAATGCTGCGGCTCCAGTTTTGACGACATTGCGCGGAGCGGAAAGGTAGGCTGTGCGGAATGCTACCATACTTTTTCCGACCGGCTGATTCCTTTAATTCAGCGCATTCACGGCGACACCAAGCACCGCGGAAAGGTGCCGGGCGGCAGCTTACCCCAACCCGTGCCGCAGAGCGAGCTCAGCCTGATGCGGCGTGAACTCCGGGAAGCAATTGACTGCGAAAACTTTGAGCAGGCCGCTCAGCTGCGCGACCGCATCCGGGAACTGGAAGGGGGAGCGCAGCATGAGTAATGAAAGCAAGTGGTATGAAAAAAGCGGGCCGGAAAGCGACGTTGTCATTTGTACCTGTATCCGGCTGGTGCGCAATCTGAGCGGTGTTCCGTTTCCTGCGCGAATGGGCAAGGCGGACCGGGTCGCAACGGAGCAGAAGGTACGGGAAACGGTGGAAACCGAAAACATGGTAATTCCGGCGACCTTCTGTTTTATCGATATGGAGAAGGTCACAAAGGCGGAAGCAGTTTCGTTGGTGGAACGCCATTTAGCCAGCCCGGAATTTATTTCGGAAAGCGAAGGGCGCGGCATTCTGATTACGGAAGACGAGTCTTTAAGCATTGCATTGAACGCGGAAAACCACCTCCATATACAAGCTGCCATGGAGGGGCTGAATTTGGAACGTGTTTACCAGGCGGCGGATCAGCTGGAAACAATTCTGGATAAAACCCTGCATTTTGCTTACGACGACAGCCTGGGTTATCTTACGCAAAGCCCGGTTGATCTTGGCACGGGAATGAAGGCGTCTCTTTTGCTGCATTTACCGGCACTGAAGGAAGGCGGCGGGATCTCAAGAATTTCGGCCAGTCTTTCTAAACTTGGTCTTGCCCTGCGCGGCATTTACGGCACGGGTACCGAACCGAAGGGTGCAATTTATCAGCTTAGCAATCAGGTAACACTGGGCCTTTCAGAAAAGGAAGCGATTGCCAACCTCAACAGCATTGCCATGCAAATCCTTTCACAGGAGCGCTCCGCCCGGCAGGAGCTTGCCAAAAGTCTGGATGTTCAGGACACGGTCTGCCGCTCGCTCGGAATCCTGCAAAGCGCGCGTATCCTGACAAACGATGAATTTATGCGCCTGATTTCCAATGTGCGGTTTGGGGTGTCCGTCGGGCTTATCCCCAACATCACTTACGACGAAGTGAATAAACTGATGATTGATGTTCAGCCTGCCACGCTCATGGTTTTTAGCGGAAAAAAACTTAATCCGAACGAAAGGCACATTTTGCGCGCGCAAACGGTAAGCGGCGTTTTAAAAAATATAGCAGATAGGGCGGATGATGATAATGGAAGAAACGGTAAGGAAAAATGAAGATTTGGCAGCGGCACTGTTCTCCGTTTTAGGGGAATCCGTACCGTACCGCAGTTCTCTTACAGAGGAAGCAACGCGCCTGAGAGACGAAATACAGGACAGGGAAAAGGTGCTGCTGAAAATTGTGGAGCTTTGCGGTGAACTGAAAACGCCAAAGCAGCTTTATTTGGCAGAAAAGGCTTACAGCTGGCTTGGAAAACAGTATTACAGCCAGGTGATTCAGTATGCGGGGGCATACCTGCATACCGAAGGTTGGAATGAGCTTTTTGGCCGTGCAAAAGAAGAAAACGGCATTTCCATCAATTATGCTGCCGCTCAGCGCGCTTCTGTTTTGCTGGATTTGGCCAAAGCGCAGGAAGGTACGGGGCACCTGGAATCCGCACTGTTTAATTTTATGGAAGCTTATCAGCTTGAACCATACAGTGCCATGAATGCCATTAAAGCGGCCGATGTGATTGCAAAGCTTCACGGAAGAGAAGAAGCGCTTATGTTTTTAATGCAGCAAAAGAAAAGCAAATATTATACTCCCGTGAAATATACCGATTCACAGGGGAGCGCACGCCGAAACGATGTATTCAAGCAGCTTTTGGATGCGCATATTTTAAAGCTTCAGGAAGAAAATCCGACTGAAAAAACACTTTTTTAAACGCAACGGGGTTCCGCTTTTGGAACCCCGTTTTGCAATTTCAACAATACGGCATTTTTTACTTTCCAATTTCAAAACAGAAAAGCCGAAGAATACGACTGCATTCTTCGGCTTAATTGATAGCGGAATCTTAGTATTTGCTGTTATCCGAAACGATTTCTTCCCATTCGGTTTCCGGTTCGGGGACAGGCTGTTCCTGCGGGCCTTCCGCCTTCAGCTTAAACTTTTCCACCAGGGTTTCCAATACCTGCGCCTGACCGGAAAGCTCTTCGCTGGCTGCCGCGCTTTCCTCCGCAGTGGCGGAGTTGTTCTGCACAACGCTTGAAATCTGTTCCAGTCCTAATGTGATTTGACCGATTGCTTTGGATTGTCGAATTGTAACTTGCGAAATTTTTTCCACGGTTGAGGAAACCACCTTTGCGCTTTCCACGACCTGAAGAAGGGATTGGGCGGTTTCATCTGCAATTTTTGTGCCGTTTTCTACCTGATTAATCGAATTTTCAATCAGTTCTGTGGTGTCTTTCGCCGCGGCCGCGCTTTTGCTTGCAAGATTACGGACTTCATCCGCAACAACAGCAAATCCTTTTCCCGCTTCGCCTGCTCTTGCTGCTTCCACAGCGGCATTCAACGCAAGAATATTGGTCTGGAAAGCAATATCCTCAATGGTTTTAATAATTTTGCTGATTTCACCGGACGACTGGCTGATTTGTGTCATTGCGGTCATCATTTCATCCATATGCCGGTTGCTTGCTTCAATTTCCTCGCTGACATGCGTTACATGTTTGCTTGCGTCAATCGCATGGGTGGCGTTGTCTTTCACATGGCTGGAAACTTCTTCGATGGTTGCGGTAAGCTCTTCCACCGAACTCGCCTGTTCGGTGGCGCCCTGCGCAAGTTCCTGCGCCCCGTCCGAAACCTGCGCGGAACTGGTGGAAACCTGTTCGGAAGCGTAACGAATTTGGGTTAGCGTATTATTCAGGGATCTGACAATGCCGGGAATAGAGGTTTCCAGTTCTGCAAAATCCCCTTTAAACTCCTCCGACAACGTGACGTTCAAATCTCCCTGTGCCAGTTGGGCAAGGCTGGTTCTAATGTCAATAATATAAGCCTTCAGCTTTGCTATGGTCTGCGAAAACGCGGCTGCGAGCATGCCGATTTCATCTCTGGAACGATAGTTGAGTTCCACGCTAAGGTCGCCCTCCGCCATTTTTTGGGCAGCTTCCGCTAACTCACCGACCGGCTTACTAATTCCCCGGGCGACAAACATTCCGATCAGAACGGAAATAAGAAGCGCAATAAGAATAATTCCGAAAATTCCGAATGTGGCGATGTTTCCCTGGGAAGAAAGGGATGCCGCCAGTTGGCTGCCTGCGTTCGTTTTAGAAGAAAGCAGATTGGTAACGGAAGCGGAAATTTTATCCGCCAGCGGCGTAGCCTGTTCTGCAAATGTGGTGTTCAGCTGGCTGTCGTTGTTTTGCTGTGCCAGCGCAACAACTTGCTTGCTGACTTCTTCATATTGAGTCATGCTGTCCTTAATACTGTTGTATTGGGCAATTTCATCCTGCGTTGTCATGGTTTTCTGGACTTTTGTCAAATACTGATCCATTTTTTCCGTGGATGCGCTGAGCTTTTGAATGTTTCCCTGTACGGAAGCCAGTGTTTTTACCGATACAATATTGCTCAGAATAGAGTAGTTGGAATTGAATTCAGAACTGAACAGGCCAATATCGCCCTGCGCAAAACCGTAATTTGTCAATGCGCTGCTGTAATGTGCGTCCATGTTCTTCATAACGCTCAGTCCGATAATTCCGCCAATACTGGAAATGAGAGTGATGAAAATATATGTGGTAATTAATTTTCTCCCAAGTTTCGTATTTTTTAGCATGTTGTTTCGCTTCTTTCTACATATTTAATTTTCAGGTGTCATGATTCACAAACCGAACGCATTGCATATAAATTCACGGATGAAAAGCATCCTTAACGAATGTTTACCTCATATAAATTTATTTCCTGCTTGTTTCCTGCAGCAAAAAATAAAAGATGCCGATAATGATATAGCACCAGTCTACCGAAACACAAACTTTGCCGGTCATGGCATTAAACGATAATTGTACCTGATTGTACTGTGTTACGTTACTTGCCAGCTCGCTTCCGTCAGCATTTTGAATGCTGTTTGGTACATGAATAAAAGGAAATAATATGTAACAGATTGTCATAATTATTACATATGTGTTAATAATACTCGATAAATGTTGAGATTTCAAGGTCAATAGTCACGTTTTTTAGAATATCTATAAGTATTATTAAATTTTTAACAAATTATCTATATCTAAACATCTTATCGGCTTTATTTGCCGGTAAAAAGGGAGGCGACGTAACATGAATCAGGGCAAAATGGAGATTACGCAGAAAACGGCACAGCAAATTAAAACGTATCGGTTGCGCTACGGGTTAAGTCAGGAAGCATTGGCACATTCCGCAGGGCTGAACCCCGCGTTTTTGGGACATATTGAGCGCTGTTTAAAGTGCCCTTCTGTAGACACGCTGAACAAAATTGCGTCCGCGTTGGGGCTTTCGCTTTCCGAACTGCTTGATTTTGAAGAAAAAGGAAAAGAGGAAGAAATTGACCGAAAAAATAAAGCGGTACAAAAAATCATCGGAATTCTGCGTAGTCTTTCCCCGGAAGAGGCAGAGGAAATTTACGATATTATCGCGAAGATTATCCGGTTTAAAAGGCAGTAGTAACATCTACAGAAAAAGGAACCGTGAAGCAGTAAACTTCATGGTTCCTTTTTGCGCATATTAAATATAAGGATGAATTTTATTCGGATACGGCATCCGTTTTTCCGTCCTGATTTTCCGAATTTTTCGGCTCGTTTTGGTTGGAAAGAATGGAAGCGGAGGTTGTTTCCTCAGCGAACTTTCTGGTTTTTCTGTGCAGTTCGTTCAGCTTTTCGTTCAGACTATTTGCTTTACCGGTCAGTTCGGCAGCTTTTTGCGAATTTCCGCGATAAGCGAAGCTGGGCCGATAAGAAAGTGCCTCTGTTTTTAATATTTGCTGCGCGTGCTGCACAGATTTTGACAGCTGCAATCCCCGTTGGATAGAGGAAATTCCGCTGGAAAATTGTTGCTGTGCGGCGGAAGCGCCCTGACCGATTTCATTTTGATCGCGGTTTTGGTTGTTGCTGCTTTTGTGATTGCTTTGCAGCGCTTTTTTCTGCTTGTCCGCTGCTAATTTTGCAATTTCCGCATCAATTTCGGAAATTTGACTGTCATATTCCTTCATTTTATCGTCAATTTCCTTTGCGGATTTTCCCTGTTTAAGTGCGTTATCACGATAGCTCCGTTTTAAATCGCCGATTTCCTGTTTGCGTTTCATCAATTCCGCAACACGACTTTTAGAGGCATCCCCGGATGGTGAACCGATGTGAAAACCGGAAGAGGATACTGCTGCAATTCGCATGGTATAAGACCGCCCTTTGATTTAATTCTTAGATATAAACAATATCGGCAGAATTTTTTCAAAGTTTATATCTTATTGCTATTTTGGTATAAACGCCTTTCGGCCCGGCGCAGCGATAAAGCTGCACCGGGCCTTCCGCATTGAGGTACCTCTAAGAAAAGAGTCCGGTTATTTCGGTGCAAAGTCAGTGGCTATTTCCTTTTCACTTCCGGGCGGGGAATACACAAAGCGGTCAATCCTGCGGCCGTCAAAAAAGTATTTGGGNNTATGTAGACGCTGGCCTGCTGACCGGGTACTACGTCGTCTTTTGCCTCCGCAAGACCGGCCAGGTTGGGTGACAGTTCCACAAAAATGCCGTAAGGTTCTACAGAGCGAACAATTCCGGCTACGGTTTCGCCCACGGTGAACATTGCCACGTTTTCTTCCCATGTTCCTAAAAGCTCTTTGTGGCTCAGAGTAATGCGGCCGTTTTCCACCGATTTTACGACTGCCTTAATATCCATTCCAACCGAAAAACGCTCCCTTGGATGGTCGATGCGTGAAACGGAAATTGCGTCAATAGGCAGCAAAGCAATAATTCCGCAGCCAATGTCCGCGAAAGCCCCGAAACTTTCTAAATGGGTTACCCGGGCATTGATAATATCACCCGGGGTAAGCTTTTCAATAAAGTCCGACCTGCATTTCTCCTGAGCGGCTCTTCTGGAAAGAACAGCGGTAAGCCGGCCGTCGTTGTCTTTTTGGAATCCCGTCACAACAAAGCATACAGGCCGGTTCACTCGTGAAATGATGGCAATGTCGCGCACCGTACCTTCCCGAATTCCCAAAGCACCCTCGTCGCGCGGAATCAGCCCCTTCATACAGCCTAAATCAATCAGCAGATTATGCGAGCTGTCACAAACAAGCGCACGTCCTTCCAAAATTTGTCCATCCCGGCAGGCATCGTTCAGCGCGGAAATATTTTGCACCGCCGCGCGGTTTTCTGGAGTATCAATTAACCAACCTTCAGGATAGTATTCAAACATTTTAGTACCTCCTTTTTGTGTTCGTTTATCTATATGCGTAAATTGTTTAGGTAATACTATCCATAAAAATTATTAAATTGTTAATTTGTCCCTGCTTTACTTGAATATTATCATTCAATATAATAAAATATAGATTATGTATGAGATGAGAGGATGTATCATGNNAAAATAAAAAGATTTTCAGTATGCTTACCGTAGCGGCATTAATCGTCAGCCTGACTGCCTGTTCCGGCGGCAGTACAACTGCTACCACGGCTTCGTCGGCAGCGGCTTCAACAGCATCGCAGGCCGCCGTATCTTCTGCTTTGGACGACGGGCGCATTCGCCCCGACGACGGAAAAAAACTTGGTTATCAGCTGGATAAACCGGCGGACGGGGAAGAAATCGCCGTCCTTACTACCAGTATGGGTGTGGTTAAGCTTCGTCTGTTCGCAGATGCGGCGCCGAAAACCGTAGAAAATTTTAAGGGTTTAATTAATAAAGGCTATTATAACGGTCTTACCTTCCACCGTGTGGTCAGTGATTTCATGATACAGGGCGGTGACCCCAAAGGCGACGGGACCGGCGGTGAAAGGATTTGGGGCAAGGCGTTCAATGACGAATACAATGCAAACCTCGTGAATGTACGCGGTTCCGTTTCCATGGCCAATGCGGGGAAAAATACCAACGGAAGTCAGTTCTTTATTAATCAGCGCGGAAATTCCGAAGCGATCAACTGGGCGAACTTCCAGCAGGCATACGATGTTTATAAGCAATCCCCGGATGCGTTCGTTCAGCAGTACGGCGGCGGCTGGCTTGATATGACCAAAGTAACCGACGCATACAAAAAATTCTATGACGAGCACGGCGGCAACCCGAACTTAGACGGCGCTTACAATATTGTTCAGCAGGGACACAGCGTGTTTGCACAGGTGTTTGAAGGAATGGATATTGTGGATAAAATTGCTGCGGTTCCCGTAACGGAAAGCACGAGCGGGGAAAAGAGTCAGCCGGTTACGCCTGTAAAAATTATTAAGGCGGAAATTCAGAAATATAAAGCCTAAGTCGGTGAAATAATCCATGGAACCTGAATCGACTTCAATAAAACGGATTGGGAGGAATTTGAATGAACGACAATAACCAGAACAATACCCCCGAGGGCGGGCAGCCCCAAAACCCGCAGCAGCCGTTTGATTATCAGGCACATTACAGGCAGCAAAATCAGCAAAATCAGCAGAATCAGCAATATCAGCAATATCAGCAATATTATAATCCCCAGCAGCCGAACGGACCGCAGGGGTACCAGCCGCCTCAGCCGCCGATTCCGCCTGTGCCGCCCACCCCTCAGCCCCCGCAGTTATACACACGGTACGGAACAGCGGACAATACGAAGGCGTTTTGTATTCTTTCCTACATCAGCATTCTGTGGCTGATCGGTCTGCTGGCCGACAGGTATAACCCAAAAGTTCGCTTTCATGTAAATCAGGGGATAATCCTTACGATTTTTAATATTGCGGTCAGTATTGTAATCTCCATAGTGAAAAGTTTTATCACCGCAATTTTTTCCGGATTTTTCAACGGTATTTTTGTGGTTTCCCCGCTTGGCGTTACCATAAACGGTCTTTTGTCCCTTGCGGGCTGGGGATTGTTTGTCGCCTTTATGATCATCGGTATTATGCACGCCGCGCAGGACAGGGAAGAACCCCTTCCGATTATCGGAACTCTGTTCCAAATCTTAAAATAAAATATTCAATTTCAACAAATATCGCCATTCGTATTGACAACAATATACGATTGGCGATATAATTTATTTTAATTGTTGTTTTTACGGAGCAATATTTTGAAGTACTATATGGAGGGTAACTATGTCAGCGAAATTTATATTTGTAACCGGCGGCGTTGTTTCCGGTTTGGGAAAAGGAATCACGGCGGCGTCACTGGGTCGGCTGTTAAAAGCCAGAGGGTTAAGGATCACAATGCAAAAGTTTGATCCCTACCTGAATGTCGACCCCGGAACGATGAACCCGTTCCAGCACGGCGAGGTTTTTGTAACCGACGACGGTGCGGAAACCGACCTTGACCTTGGTCATTACGAGCGTTTCATCGACGAAAGCCTAAGCCAGAACAGTAACGTAACATCGGGCAGAATTTACTGGAATGTGATTCAGAAAGAACGCAACGGTGATTACGACGGCGGCACAGTTCAAGTTATCCCCCATATTACCAATGAAATTAAAACAAGAATTTATCAGGGCAAGGAAAATATTGACGTAGCGATTATTGAAGTCGGCGGCACGGTGGGCGATATTGAAAGCCAGCCGTTCCTTGAAGCTTTCCGCCAGTTTGCAACGGAAGTCGGCCGCAGCAACTGCTTGTTCATTCACGTTACCCTTGTTCCGTACCTGGCCTGTTCACACGAACATAAATCAAAGCCGACACAGCACAGCGTAAAAGAACTGCTCTCCATTGGAATTCAGCCTGACATTATCGTTCTCCGCTCCGAACAAAGCATCGGCGACGATATTAAAAATAAGATTGCACTGTTCTGCAATGTAAACGAAAACTGCGTGATACAGAACCTTGACCTTCCGCTTCTGTATCAGGTTCCGCTGGCACTGAAAGAGGAACGTTTGGACGATATCGTTTGCAAACGCTTCGGATTTGATACACCCGGTGCGGATTTGAGCGACTGGATTACTATGGTCAACACGGCCATGTGCTTGACGGAAAGTGTAACCATTGCTCTTGTCGGCAAATACGTCGAGCTTCACGATGCTTACCTTAGCGTTGCAGAGTCATTGACCCATGGCGGCATCGGCAATAAAGTAAAGGTCAACATTAAATGGGTGGATTCCGAAACCATTACGGCGGAAAATGTGGGACAAGTCCTTGCCGATGTGGACGGACTGTTGGTTCCCGGCGGTTTTGGTCAAAGAGGAATTGAAGGAAAAATTACGGCGATTCATTTTGCCCGTACCAATAATCTGCCGTTCCTTGGCATTTGCCTTGGCATGCAGCTCGCAATTATAGAGTACGCCCGCAACGTGCTCGGCCTGGCAGACGCAAACTCCGCTGAGTTTGACCCGCAGAGCCTGAATCATGTCATCGACCTTATGCCGGAGCAGAAGGATGTTGTACAGCGCGGCGGTACCATGCGCCTTGGCCAGTATCCCTGCAAGCTGACTCCGGGTACAAAGGCATTTGAACTGTACGGCGAACAGGCCCTGATTTCCGAGCGTCACCGTCATCGTTTTGAAGTAAATAACGACTACCGTGACCGTTTGGAGCAGGCCGGTGTGGTGTTCTGCGGTAAATCACCGGACAACCATATTGTCGAAATGATGGAACTGCCCAATCATCCGTGGTTTGTGGGCTCCCAGTTCCACCCGGAATTCAAATCCCGTCCGAACCGCCCGCATCCGCTTTTCAAGGGTTTGGTCGGCGCGGCAAAGGAATTCAAATCCCAGCATAACAGTTAAGCAAAGCATAACATTTAAGACTAGCTTAACATTTAAAACAATAAATTGAATAAGATAGAAAAAGAACCGCTGATTTCAGCGGTTCTTTTTTGTGCCTGTAAATAAACTATAAAAGGCGAACAGAATTACGGAAAATCTGTTTTAGTTACATAAGATGAATTATTCGGGGAAATTATTTGCAGAAGGTCTTAGCGGACACCTCCGCCTCCACCGCCGCCGAAGCCTCCGCCTCCGCCGCCAAAGCTCCCACCGCCGAACCCGCCGCCGCCAAAATTGTTGTTTGATGGGGGTGGGTTGGTCAGTCTTGTGGCTGCGCTGCTGATGTCGCTGATGGTGGAAGCAAGGGAAGTGCCGAAATCGGCTCCGGCAAAGCCGTACCCGCCGAAACGGGGGCCAAACATATAGAACATGTAGCTTCCGCCAAAGTAGGTGTTTACATAGGCTTCGTCATTCAGCTCAGGGTAAACCAGCTTTAACTGGTCGCAAACATGTTTGGAAATCCCCATCATGGTGGCGTATACAAGGTATTCCTCCCATAGTTCCAATTGAGGAACGCCGTATTCTTTCATACGGGAGAATTCNNCAGCATGTATTTTTTTAGCCCATGCCACACGCCGTAATCATATTCTCCTATTTCGCTCAGCTTCTGCTTTGAGCTGCCCGCAATTAGCATCAGCACGCCTGTAATGATTACGGAAAGCGGAAGATATAGCAAAAGGCTGTTTAGTGTGCCGGTTATAAAGAACAGGAAAAATGCGGCTGCCAAAAGAAGTCCGCCAAGAAATTGGATTGTGGTAAGGTATAATGGCTTAGTCTGATAATAACCACGGTTTGAAATTTCCCGCTTTGCGGTAGACAGGAACGTATTCATGTTACTGTCAATGTATCGGTAACCGGTTTCCGCGTATTGCCGAAATTGCTTCATGGTAAACGAATTGTCATAATGGTCGGCTACCGTACTGATCATGTTAAAAAAGATCTGTTCGCTTTCGGTTAATGGTATCTTTTTCGTATCTCCGGTTATGGTGACGGTGAAATTATCGTCTCCGTTTCCGTTGAACTTCACATAGCCTTTATGTGCCAGGCTTAAAAGAGTCGCACTGAAAACCCGGCCCTGTTCTTTTTCGGTGACGCCGCCGGAATAAAAATAGAAAAGGTTTGCTATGCCGGCGGGGGAGTTACCTTCCGGAATTTCGCGCGTGTATTCCGGCACTCCCACAACGAGCCGCCGATTTTTACGCTTTACAATAACCAGAACCGCAATCCCGATTATTAGAACCACGACTGCCGATACAGCGTCGAAAATTCCAAGCAGATACAGTCTGTATTGCTCCGCCGCGTAATCAGAAGCCCATTTCTTTTCATCCTGTTCAATCTGTGGCAGAACCGTCTGCGTGTCTGTTTTTTGGGCCGAAGGGAACAGTTGCGGCGGCATGCAAAGCCGAACCTCTACGGAGGTTTCTGCGGGGATTTTCTGAACGCGGAATGAAATCTGGCTTGCCGAATCTCTGGTCAGGTTCCCCTGTGCTGTGGAATGCAGCCAGGCGTGTACGTCACTTAGACTGCCGCCGTTTGGAAACTGAACGGTACCGGTCAGTTCCGCAATAGGCAGACTGAAGTTGTTAGGAACAAAAAAATTGTACAGAACGGCGGTATCCCGATGCACGGCAACAAGATTTTTCACAGTATACGACACTGTAAAGGTACGGACACCTTCGTCAACCGCCGGCATGAACCAGCCGATTTCCGTTTGCTGCGCCGTATTGTGCTGGTAGCAGGTGTTGTCGGGAATAAAATCGGAACCTTCCGGGTCCACATCCCCAATATACTGATATTCCTTTTTGTTGTCCTCGTCATAAACAGCCAGGTCGGCGATGCCGTCCGCTTTCCCCGGGTCGAGGGAGAACGAACGGTACATGTTGCGGTAAGGTTTCCCGCGGTCGCTCAAATCCACTTTCCAGATTTCTTTTACCTTCATATCGCCGTTTTCCGTCAGCTGTGCGGTAATACCCAGCTTTTCCATAAGCTGCTTGGAATCACCCTGAAAAGAATTAACGGAACAGCCGGCCATCGGCAAAAGTGCGAGCAGAGTAAGAAAAACAATGAGTACGACCGCCGCAATCCGTCGAGGAAGTACCTTTGTTACTTTATGCATAGTTCCTCCCAAAGAGCCGATTAAAATTTGACCTGCGGAACGGCTCTGTCTGCTTCTTCAATTTCAAAGTACTTTCTCTGAACAAAATGAAACATGGAAGCAATAATGTTTGACGGGAAATGCATTACATACTCATTGTATCTCATTGCGGTATCGTTGTAAAACTGACGGGAGATAGCGATTTTTGACTCAATATCCTGAAGCTGAGACTGCAGGTTCTGAAAATTCTGGTTTGCCTTCAAGTCGGGGTATTGCTCTGCGGTTGCGAACAGATTAACAATTGCGCGCGAAAGCTTTGCGTTGCTTTCCATGGCTTCCTCGGGGCTTTTTGCGCTCATAGCCGCGCTGCGCCATTTTGTAACTTCCTCGAAAGTCGACTTTTCATGCGCCGCATAACCCTTTACGGTCTCCACCAAATTGGGAATTAAATCAAATCTCTTTTTTAGCTGAACGTCCACCTGTGCCCATCCGTTGTCAACTCTTACGGAAAAAGACACCAGTTTGTTGTAACTTCCAACTGCCCAAAAAATAACAATAAGAACTATTGCACCAAGAATTGCCCATGGTAACCAGCTCATAAATAAAACCTCCTCTGTAAATTAATTAGATCGTACCATATTTTGCGGGGAATGAAAAGAATAAAAAGAAAATCTGATTTTGCGGGTGAAAAAGGGCCTTTGCCGGCATAGAACGAATTCAGCAATTGCTTTTTCGA
>DFRY01000046.1 GCA_002378845.1 Ruminococcaceae bacterium UBA3451
CCGCCACAATTCCAACCGGCTTTCGCCCAAAAAGGGAAACCAGATTAAAATTATAACGTGTCCATTCTTCCGTTTGCGCTGTTCCACCATCGGCAGTGATCGTTTTAGTGATTTTCAGAGAATCAAGGTTTCCCTCAATTACAAGTTCCTGATCGATACTGTTGTACTTATCCAAAGAAAACTGACAGTCGATGTGTTTTCGATTCTGCCCCTGCAGAGGAATGAGACTCCCATCGTCGTTGATTGCGAGCACGTCATAAGCGTGCCCGTTTGCAAAAGTAATCTGGCTTATTATTGTGTCTGACATTATTTATACCTCCTGTTAATTATGGGTTAATTAATATACATGGTCTATATGATACCAGCCCAAAAGATCGTATATCCTCAGAAGTCCCTGTCGTAGTCACAGTAACTACATATTCCCAATTTGAACTCGATCCTGTCCTTGTCCAGACAGCAGCATGGCCAAATAAAGTGCCTCTTTGTGCTGCTGTGTTGTATTGGGCAAACCACTGAAGTTGTGGCCCGTCCTCTAAAGTTCCAAAAATCTCTCCGGCCGATAGAAGCCACATGAAATCCAATTCTCCACTATGTAAATAATAATTACTGTTATTTACATCCCTATACATATATGGGTTATTTCGTTGTACAATTTTTGCTTTTTCTTCTGCAGTAAACCAAGAATCATACAACTGGGAAAGACGTGACCGCATAGAGCTATTTCGCCATGAATCGCTATAATCTGAATTATTAAACGGATTTGTCCCCAATGCATCAGTGCACATTAAAATTACTTGCCCAGCAGATCCATCTGCGTGTATAACCATCCAGTTATGACCTCCCATTACCTTTGTTTCCCCAACATTTGGAAGACCACTATAGAGTTTAGTATTCACGCCTGATAATAACCCATATCCTGTCTTCATTTTTGTATTGACACCCGAAATCAGGCCGTACACTGTTTTCTGCTTTGTGTTTACCCCATTCATAAGAGCATTTATGCTTGGCATACTATCACATCCTTAATTTGGGCTAAAATACAGTTCCCCTTCTTCAAGGGTGTAAGACGGCGTAGCAGTCGTCGATTTGGTGACCTTGGGTATGGTGATGCTAAGTGCCGACACTCCTGTATAACTTCCTGTGTTTCCACCATTACCAACCGCTACATTAAGCGCACTGGGATTGGGCAAGGAAGACGGGATTGGAGGATATGCTGGCAGTTGCAATGTAGTACCAGATTTCGGCACCTCGGAACCACCAATCGTGGCGGATTGGACGGCGGATGCTATTTCATTCTGCTCATCTTGTGTCACATGGGCGACGGTATCATTTGCATGCGACTGCAAATCCTGTGCGGCTTTATTGGCCACCGCATCCACATCAGACTTAAAAGCCTGAATCGCGGACGGATCCACCGTAATCGTTACGGCGTCCACATCGGAAACCTCAACATAAATCCGAATAACTAAATCCGTGCTGGCCCCCGAGTCAGGGGAAACCTTTTCAGACAGAGGCATTTTGGAAACAACCATTAAGGTGTTGGCCGTATCGAAGACGCCGGCTTCTCTTACTGTAAAGCCGCCAACCGTAGCCGGAATGGTGGCCATGATAATAACGCGCTTCGGGTTGGTCGGGTCAATTGACACAGCAGCATCCCCGCGCCATACTTCTCGGCGCAATGCAGCCTGAGTTTTGGCCGGCTCATAATAGCTTCCGTTTCCATCACCGACCGCCAACTTTTTAAAGGTTGTTTTGATCCCGGTGAGGATGGAGTTTGCAACCGACTCGTCGCCGGCGTTTGTGGTCATTGTGTAATATTCCATGCTCATTCCTCCAAATTATAGACGTCGATTACTGCCGTCTGTGAAGCAGTGGCGGCGATTTTTACATCATGGGTGTCGATCTGACCAATCGGAAAAACTTCCATCAGAGTACCCACAGAAGCGACTGCAGCAACTCTTTGCGTGACTCCCTGAGAAAGGATAAGACGAATTCCATCCGGCTCAGACCGGAGGTTTTGCCCGGCCTCCACAAGCCGCAGCGCACGGAGCTGATCCGCGGCGGAAACCCCGCGCGATTGGCAATACACATCAACTCGGAAATGGTACGGCTGGCCGGCATACTGAAACCATTCTTCAATTTCACCGGCGTCACCGAAAACACTTTCAACAATCTTCCGCACGGAAAATGCCGTGCCCTTGAACTTATGAATTAAGTACGCCATTTTTATCATGCGCCGTTTTTCATCATCGCCAGCCAGCGCGTTGTACGCATCCACATGAAGGCCCCAGGCGAGTTCGTCCAGAACGCTTCCGGAAAGCTCATCGATACGCGGATATAAAATAGTACATACAGTTTGATTTCCTAACTCCTGTAGCAGCGGTGTCAATGCGGCGCATAGCGCCTGGGTCGTAATATCCCCTTGCATATACTGGCTTTGGAGTGCGAGCAAGTCCACATTTTTTAGGTCAACCATCACAGCAGCCCTCCGTAATTGATTGAAACATTGCCGGCAACGGCTACCTCCTGCGGCAATAATTCCGTGAATGCCGGGGAAGTCATATCAATGCGATAAGCTCCTGCCGCTAATAATGACCCTCGNNTCCGGGTTCAAATCACCCCCGAGCTGCTTCTTCTGTAAGGAAACAAAATCGCTTACGGCCTGATTTACCGCAGCCTGAATAGATGATTCCTCCGTTGATCGGCTGCTGCTTATGTAATAGGTCAGGTTTACGTCATAGGATTTTTCTTCTGCCGGCAAAACAATTACATGGTCAGTTAATGGCCGCCTCTTTTCCGCACTGCAAGCGGCGTTGACCGCGTCCAGAACATCCTGCGAGGGTTCTGCTGCGTCATTCATTAGCACATAAACAGTAACCTCCCCAGGGGCGGTTCTTACCGGCTCCGCACCGACAATATTAAACGGCGCAGTTTTGGCCCAGTACCGATAACTTTCTTTCGATCCGGCAGTCGAAATTGCTTCCCAGCTGAGCCGGATCCGCTCACGAAAGCTGTCGTCGTCCTCCTGATCCGCACCGCCGGAACTGGCTGTCACGTTGAATGCAGAACGGATATAACCCACCGGGTCAATGATACTTTGGATCTGCCCCGGGAGGAATCCGTTATAGGCCGCACCCGGCTGATCGGCGAGGATNNCAGCTGCCCGTCCGGAGTTACCCTTGTACCTGCTGGTACCGTTACGTCGAATTCCAAGGCAGCAGAAAGCGAAAACTGCATTCCTGCAGACGCTGTTTTTGCGGCATTCCGGGATACATCGTACTGATCCCCGTATTCATCCAAGGTGCTCCCGCTGCAATACCGAAGTAAATTCTGATTTGCGGAGGAATTAATATCCTCTTTATTTGCAACAATCAGCTGAACAATTTGAGCCAGGAATTGATAATGTTCATCCCCGGGGTACAACGTTTCTCCAATAACCGCCTCATACCGGGTGACTGCATCCTGGAGAAGCTTTTCCGGATCCGTTTCAACAAATGTAATCATTCAAGAACAACCTCCACTTCAACCGTTCCCGCAGAAGATAACGAGCATCGGATTTCTTTAACATTGGCCCGCGGCTCGTAAATTGCAAGCATTTGCGCAACTTCGACCTTAGCTTCTTCCATCAAAAGGTTAACCGGGCGGTCAATAAAATTTCCCGGTAGGCCCATCGTTCGATGATACGGGATCTCATACCGATATGTATNNGATGTATTAATCAGATTGCGCACGTTCTGCGCAATCCGATCCTTTCCGTGCGTCTTCCAGTCAATCCGGCCCGCCCCTGAACGTACTGTAGCCATTACTGCATCCCCTTATTTGTGCGTTTCGCAGCCGCTTTCTGCACCGTCGTAGGCGCTTTATATGGGTTCGCCGCAGCTTCCGTAACACCTGTAGAGCCACCGGCCTTCTTTGCCCCGGATTGTGCACCGGGCGAAAGATATTCTTCGAACTCCAGTTTCAGTGACGCGGACGTAAGAAACGGAGCGCCGGCAACTTTCGTTATAACGTAGTCCGAAGCAGAGCTGCTTTTTAATAAAAAGCTGTTCAGGCTTACGGCTTTCCCGCAAAGAATAAAAGGATATGCGACGGAGGAATCTTTCAGTGAAAGCCAGCTGTCAATCTCTGCCTGCACATCAACGCCAAGCAATGCACTCAGCTTCACCGAAAGACTGATTTTAAGCAGCCCGGGGCCTTTTATGGTCGTTGCCGGTTTCTTTTTTGAAGCTTCTTCGCTCGACGTGTCCAGATCCCCGGTCAACTCAAAATCGTCGAACGTAAGTATTTTATTTGCGGAAACTTCAAAGGTCTTCGGCCCAAACTTTGCAACAACCACAACTCATTCCTCCACTATTCCAATAATATAGCCGTCGCACAAAGAATCACCTGGGAACCAGCAAAGAACCCTGTCCCCAATCTGAGGGGGCAGCTGCTCAATGGAATCCGGGAGCGTTATTTTCAGACGAACGGCGTTCGCTGTCCTCTTTATGAGGGCAGATAAACTGCCGCCGACATTCACGCGAAACAGCCCCCCAGCGACAACGGAAACGGTTCCTTCCACAATCATGTCAATACCTCGTAAAGCAGCGGTGCATCACAAAACGACTGACTTCTTCGGCGAAGCTATGCTGCGCCGTATCAATAAAGTATTTTCCGTCGCTTAATCCCATCCCGGATATGTTAATCGTATTTCCTGCAGTGACGCTCGTGTCCAGCATCACGGAGATTTCACCGACATACTCCTTTTTGTTATAGCTGCGAAGCATATTTTTCGCAAAGCGCTGCGCCTCACCGGCACTGGAAACGGGGTAATTACTTACTGGCAGTTCCGGCCCTACTGCTGCGGCATCAACGTATGTACCGAAAGTTGACTTCCATGAAACTGTGCAGTTGGAGTAGGTCGCGCCTGATGAATCGCTGAACCGGGGATCCTCATAGAAATCCGCGGCGTCAATCGTCTTTACCGCCGGAAGACCCTCCATGTAAGCATCGGCATAAATAAAAAGTTTACTGTCCTGCACCTTTATGCTGCAGCCCTCCAACATGGCCCGCTCCTGCAGAAAGCCAAAATCACCGCGGCCCGCCTGATCGACACGGGCATAAGAAAAAGCGGGCACATTCAAGAATTGAGCGGCCAGCCCGTACCGGGAGGCAAGCTCAGCGGCAATGGTAATGAGCGTTGTGTTCTCCCATGCTCTTGTGCGCTTCGTCTTTCCGCCAGGGGGAATACTTACCGCGCCTAGGGCGATCAAATCGCCCTCCTGCCGAATCCGGTCAATCCACATGTTTCCGGATCGGTAGCCGGCGTTTAAAATGTTTAGAGAATCCTCTTTTTGTGGCTTCCACTGACTCCATTGATTTTCGGCATTGGCGAACTTCGCATCAATTCCGTCAGCCTGATCCCCACAACTGTCCGTTACAATGAGGTCGGATATTTCCACATCGGAGGAAATATCCTTTCCCTCATAAAATACCTGAGTCAAAAAATCACCTCTTCCAGGGCGGTAAGCTGTCCGGCACACTTTCCTCCAGATACGGGATCCGGAGCGTCACTCCGGCATCAAAGACAACGACACCGGAGTATTGCGGGTTTGCCCGGATGATCTTCACCGCCTGAAATTCGTCGTTATAGGCGTCCAGGGCGATCATGTCAAAGGTATCGCCGGCCATTGTTTTGTAATCAAAGCCGTCAATTAATCCCACGCCAATCGCCCCTTATCTCCAAAATAATCCTCAATGATGCGCTTAAAGTCCTGAACGTTTCGCTTCAATGCACCTTCCGTAGGCCGTTCCCCTTGAAACACAGGCGAATAGACAAGCTGAATCGGCCTCCCGGAGCCTCTAAAATCAGAGTCCTTTCCAAAGAATCGAGGGAAACCTTTTGGCTTTGGTTGGCCTTCCGGTTTATTTTCTCCTACCCCCAGCAACCTTGCTGTTTTTGCAAGCAATCCAATGCTGCGGGCATTACCCGGCCTGATCGGGATTGCGGCTTCCAGTCCAGCTTCACCGAAGATAGACGGACGGTTCGCAAATCCTCCGTTTGCATACGCCGGAACATTTGCTGCCGCAGCGCTTGATCCAACCCCGGCCATTTGCTGCTGAGCCGTACCACTGACGCCAAGGAAGGAACCGATTTTCCCAAGAAAATCACCGAAAGGTTTTGCAATAGATGTAATAAGGTCTGCTATTTTTGTAATAACTGTAACAACAAAGCTGAGAACAGGGCCCAAAACTGTACCGACAATATTGGCTATCTGAATCAGCAGTGGAGAAATTGCGGTTAATACCTGGACAATCGGGGGCAATAGGGCCTGCACAAACTGCATGATCGGAGGAATCAACGGTTGCAGCGCTGTCAAGAACGTTTGCACCACTTGAATGATAATCGGCATGATCTGCTGCCCAATGCTAATAAGCGGCGGCAGAATCATTTGCAGAAGATTTCCGACCAGCGGCATGAGCTGCATGGCCAACGGAACAATTGCCACAGCCATATTTGCAAGCTGTCCAACAAAATTACCAATTGCATCGGTATCTAAGCTATTAACGAATCCGTTAACCTGCTGCATCGCCGAACCCAACGCCGGAAGCATTTTTTGCATGATTTCCCCGGCTACCTGCTGCAGGTTTGTCTGCAGCAGTCTTTGCTGGTTCGCAAAACTTCCACTTGTTTTGGAGAAATCCCCCTGGGCATCGGACGTCGCTTTCAACAGATAATTGTACCGAAGCGTCGCCTGCTGGGCCTGCGTCATGTCGTTGTAATTGGTTTTAATCCCCTGCGACATGGCATAAGCTTGCAGGTTCGCGACGCTCATGTTAATACCGAGCTGCTTCAACGGCTCCGTTTCTCCGGAGACACCGGCCCGAATCTTTTCAAAAGCTTCGTCCGGATCCAGGTTGTAAAACGAGGCCATATCGCCGGCAAGCGCCGTCATGTTTTGTGACATGGTCAGCGTTTGCTGGGAGCCAACCCCCATGCTCTTGTACATGGAACCCAATACCGAAGAATACTGCTTCGCCTGTAACGTAGACAAGCCGTAGGATTTTAATGCAGTGTCCGCAAAACTGTCAATAACAGAAGCGCTTTTTCCAAACGTTGTGTCCACAACGTTCTGTACTTCGTTTAAACTACTGGCGTACTGCAAGCCCTGGCTCGCCAATGGAACGAACGTAGCAAGCCCAACAGCACCAATTGCACCGATACCAAGGGCCACGCCCTTGGCAACTTTGCCGGCGGCCTGGAGCCCCTTTCCAACCATGCCGGCACCTTTTTGTACGACGTCGAACGCTTTTGTTGCACCTGATTCTACCTTAGTCAGACCAGCTTGAAATGACGGACTGATTTTGCCCGCAAGATTCATTACGCCTTTGTTCATCGACCCGAGTGCCTTATTAAAGACATTCGACGTTTTTTTGCTTTGGTTACTGGCTTTCAACATTGCCGCCTGCAGGGACGGATCCACCTTTCCCGCCAGAGTGATAAGCGCTTTTAACTCTTTTCCCTTCATTGCTCCTCACCGTCCTTTAGGGGAACTTGCGCCCGGGCCATTTCTTCATTAACGTCATCAAACAGCTGATACAACTCGCCTAAAGACATTCGGCCAAGGACTTCAACGTCGTTGGCCGTTGTCATTGTAAGCTGGGTTATTACTCTTCGGAGCCCAAGTCCTTGAGCCCGGGATCCTTGTCGAGCAAAAAATCCCGCGCCAACCCGGTTGCCTTCGATGCATCCGCAGCGGAAAGGCGCATCAAATCTGCCATTTCCACATTATCCATACAGGCCTTTACTGCGTATGTAAAAAGTACCAGCTGGTATTCAAAGTCCAGTGCCGGCACACTCACCGGTATACCGAGATTTTTAAGATACTTTGACGCTTTGTGCAAGTCCTTCGCGGTCAGCTCGTCAAAATCGAATTCAAGCCGCCGAACTTCTTCGCCGCCAATTTTAATCGGTCTGCGCAAAACTAACACATGGTCAGGATTCAAATCCTCTTCCGGTTCCGGATCCTCTGCGCCCATATCGCCCATAGGAATCAATTTGCGCTCGTCAGCAAGGTCGCCCATGTCTTCGACAAACTCTTTTTCTCTTTTATCCATTTATGTAACCTCCGTACTCTTATCCAAGGGCCGAGCGCATACCAGCAAGCATGTCGACTCCGCCAACCTTATACACTCCGGCAATCTGGTCAATCAGTACCGTTTCTTCTCCATCAACAACCTCGCGAAATCGTACCGTGGAATAATCGAAGCTTTCATCCCTGGTTTTGCTGATTTCACCATTGCCGTTGCTGTTCTTTATCGGATAGCCGACAATATAAAACCGAGTACCTGCAGTATACAGTTTCCCGTCCATTGACCGCATGTTTGCAGCAATCCGAATCTCCAAGTCAACCTTTGCAGCAAGAAGATACTTCTTATCTGCGCCCGCAGCACGGAGGGAAAGCGTTGTGGTCATGGCACTGAACTGACCGGGAGTGGGCATTGCAAAGCTGCCGAGGATTCCAGCACCAGACATTTCTTCACTGGAAAGCTCCACTTCCGGAAGCGAAATGCTGGTAACATTGGAAATTCCATTTCCACCCGCCAGCACTTTGATTCCTCCGGTTGCCCCGATCACTAAATTATGTGACATTTGAGCCACCTCCAAATAAAGAATTGAGCCCGTCCGAAGTCCAACGCACCATATTGCTTAGACTCTTTCCGGGTACCGGGTTTGTGAATTCCGTTGAGAACACGAAATTCCCCTGTACCAAATCACCGGTGGGGTTCTCTGCTTCCAGAAATTCCACCGAACCGAGCAAAAGGGCACCGTCCTGAATCAGAGTGTCAAGCCAGCCCTGGAAATCGTTGAGGATTGTATCTTTTCGGCTGCGAGCCATGGGTTTATCTACTTCAAGCCCATACCGGCGCTGAAAACTGTTTTCAACGAAGCGCATCATGCGCACATTGCAATCAAACACGTCGCGAGCATCGATTACCGCCTCGTTTACAAACTTCATCGTGTGCGGGCCCCACATCCTCCAGGTTCCTTCCCAATAGGTCGCCGTATCAATCCCAGCTGCGTTCAGGCGGTTTGCTTCCGTCTGGTCATATTGAATTACAGATCCGTCGGAAAGGCAGAGCGAATCAACATCAATCTGCTTGTTTGACGGGGTTTCATAGGGCACGTTCCCGTTCTGGAAATCAACCCACTGCATCGTAACCGTGTTAAGGGTGCTCAAATGGAAAAGCCGATCCCCTCTTTTCACCATTGGCCACAGAAGTGCGGCGGCTCCGATTTCCGTTTCGTAGGCTTCTTTCGCAGCAATCGCGGCATCAATCGTTTTCACAGCAGAGGAATCCAGATCCGCATTGATCCAAGAATACCAATGGCCGTTGATTTTTTCGGCCATCGCGGCAAGTGCGGCAAAAACAGTATCCTTCTGGCTCCAACCCGGGGCACAAAGGATTGTCGGCACAAGAGATAAATCGTAATAGATCCGCGGAACACCGGCGTTAATTCCGGAAATTACGTCCGTTTCCGCAATGCCGTCCGGACCGACTTCATAATACTTCACGGCAACGCTGTCGCCGAGCACTCCCTTTAAGTCCCTTAGCACCACACTCAGGCCATCGTCCGAATACGCAGCACTGTAATCAGTGTCACGCACCTTCCCTTCAATCGTAAGAGTGGAAAGAATAACCTTTGAACTCGTTAAAACTCCGGTGCGCTTTACAAAAGAGACCGTTTTGCTTTGCTCCGTTTCATTCTTTTTGTTGTCCGGGTTTAGAACGTTGATAACAACAATCGGGCCGACACTGTTTACCTCATTGCGGAAATGTGCGTACATTGCTTCGCAGAGGTCATAGTCGCCCCATGACTCGCTGTAGCCAATTTTATTGACTCCATCCTGCCAGGATGAAATCAGTATCGGAACATTCGTCTTTTGGTCGAAGTCGGCAAGCTGGTGAATTGGCGCCCGGCCAATGTAAACCGGAATGGTACCGACGCCGGAAGGCGATGTGTAATCGCGGCTGCTTTCCTGATCGGCATATGCGCCATGTCTGTACTCGCTCATATAAAAAATCACTCCCTTAATTCAAAACGTCGGCGTATTTCGTTACCGGATACGGCTCGCCGGAAACCGTAAACGAAAGGAACCCGTACCAATATGGCCACGGCTGATCCTCATAAGTTTTCAACTTTACCGGAGATTCCAGTTGAAACCGGCCCGCGGCACCATCCTCGCGCTGTACCCATTCCTTAACCCGATCAAGAAAATTCAGCAGCGTGATATATCCGTCAAAATTTGGAATTAGTTTTGGGCCGGAGATTTCCGGGGTTTGCGTTCCGGGGTCGTATACAATTGCAGTAATCTGCAGTTCCATTTCGGTGCTTTCCGAATCCCCATTCGTTTCAGGAGTACCGACCACAAGGCAGGGGATACGGATTCCATCAGTCGGGTAAATGATTCCGTCAGGCGGAATCAATCCCGCATGGACTGCAGGTGCAGCGAGCTTATAGTCCCCGATTTTATTGTCTGCACTGGGAACTTTCAGCTGAATTTTATCCGCTGAGATATGACCCTCCAGCCATTCCTTTACTGCGTTAAGCGACGATACGGTCTGCAGCATTATTTACCCCCCCAGTATATTTGTTCCAAGGTTTCCGAAAGACATATCCAACTCATGGGTAAGCCGGGTAAAGATTGTTTTGTTAACCTTTTCGACAATGACCGGGCCGACCCGTTCATTTACCACCATCTGAGGAATAGAAAGGGTACGGATTACTTTCAGCTTTTCCTTTTTTCCTTTTCGTGTTCCCACCCGATAAGCAAATAGATAGCTGTCAGATCCGTCGCTTCGTTTCGAAGGCATTAAGAAAACAGGTTTGTTTTTCCCATCCAACCCATGAACAGGGCCAACGGATTTCATACCGCTTTCGCGGGAAATCATCGCCTTAACTCGAAATACACGGCGGTGGCCGCTCTTAGTCGATTTAGGAGGAGTAAGGGGAGTGTGCCGAAAACGGGGTAGCGTTAAGGGACGGCCTACCACCGCAACGGAAACGCTGCCTTCCCCTTCCATTCCTGTTACAAGGATCACTTTTCGCTGCTTACTATCCAAAGCACTCTTAATTTCCTTTTGGGGTACGCCGTAAACTTTCGGAATCTGCCGCCCAGTTTCAATCCTTACGGTATCAGCCGCACGTAGCAGAACCCGGTTCATTACACGCGCGGCCTCTTTCGGGTACCCTTGCAGCAAATCAGCAATCCGGTCAAGCAGCTCAGTATTGGCATAAATAAAATTGCTGGCCTTTGCCATTAAAATCCCCCCATACCGGATTTCAGGGTGACCTGCCTTATTCCGTCGGAATCAACAGCGCTCACTACCCGATAGGGAACTTTGTCAAACAAAACCTGAGATTCAGGAATAATTCCTTCCACGTCCTCAGCCCGAGCAAAAAACAATAAATCCCCGTCATAAGTTCCGCCAGGCGATTTCAAACTGTTTCGCTGTGCTTCATCCTCATCAACCACAACAGCGATTTCTTTTCCCGCCAGACTTCCCGGAAGCTGGATCGTATGTATCGTCGCCATATCATCCAGATCCAGAAAGATCGAAACGTCTTCGTTGATCTGATCGGAAAGTGACATTATGCTCGCCCCATACGGCCAAGCTGCAACTCGGGATCCAGTGCAGCGTGTCCCTCTTCATGAGTTTCAGCAGGATCCGGCGGGGAATTTGCTCCGGGCTGGCTCTCCTGTTCCGATTCAGTCGGAAACTCCTCGGATTTCGGTGGGGTGCCATTTACCGTGTCAATATACAATCCGTTCCCGGCAGAAACAAGGTTCTTTTCCATCTTCTCCGGAAGGACAACAGTGTTTCCCGCAGGGATAAGATGCCCATCCCACATAAGAGGGACCTTAAGTCTAATCATGGCTTATTCCTCCCAGCATTAAAGTTTTACCAAAACATTACCTTCCGCCGAGGCTTTGGGCGCTACTACCATTCCGGCAAGAATCGCGCCGGATTCTGCCTTTGTTGCAGTGACGCGATGGTTAGCCGAATCCCAGTAAACCGTCTGGCCCACCGTGAAGGCGGTTCCGGTTTCTGACGCGAACTCAAATACACCGTCGAGTGCTACCGTTCCAAGGATTTCTGACTCAATATCAGCCGATGCAACTCCGATCCGGTCAGTCAATACGACTTCATCCCCGAAATGGATTGTTTCAGCAGTCGTGTTACGGTAGTTAATGATTTTACCTTCCTGTATGTATCTTGCCATTTCATTTTCCTCCATTCCTTCCAGTGTAGGCGATTAACCGTTTACACCAGGATTTTTTACAAGACCCTTATGTCCCAGGAGCGTAATGCCGCGGTCACCGTACACGCGGTACCGAATCCCTAGGTGTTCAAAACTGACTTCCGACTCCACAATCGGGTTTTCCGCTCCGTTCAAATAACTGACCTCAATCGTCGGAGTCAGCGCCGGATTTGCGGCGAAGTAATACGGCTGGGCACCGCTGTCAACATCCAGTTCCGCATCCGTAACCATTTGCATCTTATTACGGAATACGTTTGCAACACCAGAATTGTTTGAGGAGGGATCTGCAAGGGAAGCAAGCAATGCTTCAATGCTGGTCTCCGTAGACGATCCGGTCAAAACGAATGCCGGCGCAATATTAAGCTTTGTTTTACCGTCCATGTCTGTCTGCTGACGCATCAGGCGGCGAGCTTCACTGAAAGCTGCTGTTCCGGGGGCCGCCCCAGATCCAAGGTTCTTATGGGCTAAGCTGAACAGCTGGTTTCCGTCCAACATTGCCGGATTTGAAAGCAGAATTTGATAAACCGCCTTGTTAATTCCGCGGTTAAACGCCAATGTATAAGCAGTCAAGGTGCGGGTGATCTGGCCGAAGTCGTCATTTACAAACATCTGGCGAGTGAAATTGACCATTTTACCAACCGTAATCAGGCGGCGAGTCGCCACCGGTTCGTCACCCAGCTTCGCTTCCTTAAATTCGCCGTTCTGCGGAATTTCCTCCAGCTCGCCGCCGTCGCTGACTTCATAGATATGCGTCGGGCGGAAGTCCGACTGACTGGCCTTGCTTGTCCATGCCTGGAATGTGGTCGGTGCTGCCTGCTGTGCGGCCAGAACGGTTCGGTTTGCGACGTCATCCGCAATGGACACAAAGGCGCTGTGAGGAGTCATGGAACGCTTAAACAGCTCGTCATTGCTTAGTCGGTGCGCTTTGCTGTCACCGGAGCGCATCAGGCACTCTACCGCCACATCCTTAATGCTCATGCTGCGGAACTCATTCGCACCTTCTGCCGGCTTTTCGATAGAGACACCCGACCGCATCAGTAAACCATCTGCAGCCGCTGCACGCACTTTGTCAAGTTCATCCCGGGTAACCTTCACGCCGCTGCCGCTTTCTGCTCCAGCGCATAACGGAGCATTGCGTGCCTGTAATTTGTCCAGAATCCCTTTCCTAACTTCCTCAATCGAAGTGCCGGAGCGAATATAATCGTCCGCTACGTCTTCCATCTGAAAGCTGCGGCAAAGGACGGTAATTTCTGCCGACCTCTGGCGCTCCGCCTGAACCGGATCAACAGCCGCGGGAGCTGCCGGCGACGCAAGACCGCCAAGCTGCGCATTCGGAAGCGACCTTATTGCCAGCACCGTTGCCGCGGGAGCCGCCGCCCCTCCTATAGGGGTTGTTGTAGTTACTGTGTTAGTATTTTCTTCACCCATTTTAAGTTCCTCCTCTGTCATATTTCTGCCCAGTCCCACCGTTGGATCGGCAGGGACGGGAGCTAAACTGATTTCCATTGGCGTCCATTTCACCGCGACATTTGCCGGGCCGACGAATCGGCCATCAGAACTTTTTTGTCCCGCAGTCAATTCCATCCATGCGCCGACCGTGTAACCGACTGATACACCGGTGAGCATCCCCTTGTCCAGCTTATTCTGCAGCCGCACACATTCCGGGTCGTCGGCATCCATTTCGATTACTGCTCGACATTTCCGTGTCGGTTCATCCAGCCAGGCCTTGACTACCTTTCCAATAGGAACCTTACCATATGCTGCATCCATCCCATGATTAAACAGCAATACTCCGGTGCCGCCCTCAGCAAAAGCACTTAAATCGATTGCATCAGCGCTGTGTGACAAAATTTCCGGGACTCCCCAGCGAACATACGGCGTTTCACTGGAAAAAGAAATCTCGTACTGATTAACAGAACCATCGACTGCCCTGCACTCCAGCGCGGCAGATCGGAGCATCAATCCAGAGTCAACTGGTTTGTTTTCTCCCATAGCCCTCGTGAGCACCTGCTGGCTATTCCTCGCTTGTTTCACTCGAACTTCCCCCACTTCCTGTTAAATTTAAGCTTTGCAGCATACTTTGTTCTGCAGAACGCTGCCGAATAACATCGCGCCAGTCCTTTCCCTTCTCCGCACAAATCTCCTGCAGTGTTTTCTGGTATGTTTCCAACGCCGTTTTATTCGCATTCGCTTCTTTCACCGGATCAACCCAGTCCCAACCGGAAGCAATCCATACATGCTTTTGGTACTTCTCCCTGTCCCGGAAATAATTTGGAATATTCAGCTGACCGGTTAATATTGCCCAGTCCATCCATTCCGGAAATACCGCGTCGAGTAAATGCTCAATTAGGTACTTTTGTAGCGGACGGTACGTTTTTTGATCTTCCAATAGCCCCTGGCGTGCGGACGAGTAATTCACTTGCGACATATCACGCGATACCGCCTCATAGCTTAATCCAATTCCGCCGCCGGCCAGGCGTTGTGTCGTCTTAATCATCGGGTCAACCGTGGAACTAGTACCTGCCGGTGCTACCGTCGAAATGGACTCCCCAGGGTTCAGGTAAGTGACAGTTCCCTGTTCCAGAATTTCCTGCGGTGCTTCCGCTGCCCCAGTCATTGCACTGGAATCTGATTCAAAACCTCGGCCCAGTCCGGTCAGCCCTGTAATGGTTCCACCGGTTTTCTCAACTACCACGGAAAGATGTGCAAGCACCCGTTCTTTCTCCACCGCAGCGTCGATCAACTCATTCACATCGTCAATCCGCCCCAAAGACGGAGCCGTTTGCGACATTTCCCGGATCTGACTGGGCCTTGTAAGATACGGGATATAGATGATACGATTTGCCGGTACCTTTGCGGACTTTACCCAACAGCCCAAGGCGTCGTAAACCTTGATAAAATAGGACACGGGACGACGGTTNNGACAACCCGATGATTCCCTTCTAATTGCACGCTTGTATCAAGATCGTCAACTTCCAGAAGCTGCAATTTAAACTGCCCATCGATATAAGCCTTTAAAATGAGGATTCCTCCGTCAACAAAACGCCGACGCAGACACATACTGGCCAATTCGGAAAGACTGAGCCTTCCGGTAATTTCACAGTTTTCAGGGCGGCACCACTTTTTCCAGCACTGTTCAATTTGCGTATTCAGCTTTTCATCTTCATTAGACCCATTTATGACTTTTGCCTGAAGCACAAAACCAGAACCCACAACATTCCGTTCCATCGCAAGAATTTCCGCTCCAAGAATGTCACTGTTCCGCTCCAGATCCCGGGCTCGCGCGAGTATAATATCTCGGCTGCCCTGATTAGCCTGCTCTCCGTTCGGGTTTCGGGTTGTCCACCCATTACTCCGCGGGCCGGTGTCCGCTGCGGAATAATAACTTCGCGCATATTGTCTCCATGCTTCTCGTTGAACCGCAACCTTTGGGGCAAACGGAAGAATAAGCCGGTTTAACAAACCCATTCGTTGTTCCAATTGATTACCTCCTCCGGCGCAGAACCGCCACCGTTGCCGCGGGTCGTTCCATTCGATCAATCTGACCGCTTAGATTTTGCAGCTCCGCATATAGAGTTGACAAATCAGCCCGACGAACGGTTCGCTGCCCGATCCGATACTCCTGGGCTCCGTTTTCAATTTTATTGATTGCCTGCAGCAGATTGTCATGTCTCGTTTTCAGTTCGACTAAGGTCAATATCTCCACCGTCCCTTTCGGAATGATTTTCCGCTGTGAATTGAGTTTGCCATTTTCGCTGGAACAGATTCCTTCATTAGTAACTGTTTTTCTTGTGCCGGCTCCACACTTTCTCGTTCTTGCCTGGCCTGATTTGCATGTAAAGAGCGAATTCCAAAAACATCGGCCGCACAGGCAGCATATACCTCGCAGTCAAGGTAATGGTTATCGCTACCAGTTGCCTTTTGCACCCAATGGCTGATTAGATGCCCCCTCACCCGCTCGATAACCTTCTGCTCCGCGGTAACCATTTCGGCATATTCGGGGTCACATTTTTCATACAAATACCAACCACCGTTGTCCTCATCCCGGAAAATACGGGAGAAAATCATGTCCTTATAGTAATCCGTGTCAACCATCAGCATGGTCATGCCTTTTGAAATACCATCTTTATCAACCATCGACGGACGGTATTTCGTAATCATCCGATTACTGGATCCTTTTACCGGCACCGCCCATTCCCGATTAATAGCACAGAATTCGTATACATCATCTGTCTGGTCACCGGAGTCCACACAACACAGATTCACCTGGTATTTCACTCCGTTTTTATCCCGGTACCAGTTATTCATGACGTCTTCTATTTCAGGCCAGGTAAACACCTGCCCATGCAAAATGTTATAACTTGTCATGTTTGCTCGCCAGGCACGGATCGTATAATAAAAGCTTTTCCGTTGAACATCGACGCCGCCCGTTACCATTACGGTATTAGGTGGTACTGTTTTTTCGGGGTATGTGCTCTGTTTGTCCTTTAGCAGCCGTTCACCGTCAAGCTCCCGCTCAATTTCTTTAAACGGTTCCCCCAGCCAGGAGTTAATAAAGTTCTGCAGCAATTCTGGCTGATTTTTGCTGTCCAAAAAATTCGAGGCGATCTCACCGAAGCGTACCCACGGAGAATAAAATGCATTTAGCCGGAATGCCGTCCGGCGCTTGCTGCCATTTGTTCGGATTGCCCGCCATTCGCTTTGATGAATCATTTCATTTTTATCTGCATCAGAGATTAAACATCCGCAATCCTCACAGACATAAAAGGCTTCTTTCCTCGCCTGATCCGGTGTACTGCCTTCGGGCCATTTCAACTGCTTCATTTTGAACGTCCAGCTTGCACCGCAGTGCGGGCAAGCGACGAAGCATTCCATTTGCGTGTCGGCTTTCAACCAATTCTGCCAGGTTGGGCCGATTTCAAAGACCGGGGTTGATGCCCGCATGGTTTTCTTGCTGGCCGGATACGTCTTTTGTCGCTCCATTGCCAACGCCGCTGGGCTTGCTTCCTTACCGGCCCGAGGCGGATACTTGTCCTCTTCATCAAGAAATACATATCGCACCGGTCGGCTCGCCAAATCACTCGGCGAATTTGCACCAACAATACCGATACTGACGCCGCCGGAAAAATTCAAGTCCATCCGCTTGCTGTTTTCGTCATAGCGGTTTTTCAGTTCTTTGCAATTCTTAATCATTGGTTGAATGCGATGGTCGCTAATGATTTCTGCCAGCTCTTTTTGCGGGTACACAACCAGCATCGGGCCGGGATCCTGACAAACCGCATAACCCATCATATTCAGCATGGCTTCCGTACCGCCGACCTGCGTTGGCTTTACAAATTCAATCTCCTCAACTTCTGGATCATTGAAAGCATCCATAATTTTGCGAAGATAAGGAACAAAGTCTGTTCGCCATGGGCCCGGCTTACTGGATTCGGACAAAGACATCATCCTGTTTTGATCGGCCCATTCGCTCACCGTCATTTTCCCCGGAGGCCGCAGTGCAGCCAATGACGTTCGAATCCATTCCGGAGTCCGCCATTTGCGATTATTCACAGCCGTATTCCCCCTCACTGTTCAACATCCGGGCTATAAATACCCTCAATGGACATTTGAGAGAGAGCATCCTGAATCCGTTCCGTAATCAGCTTGTCCGCTCGCCTTGCCCCGTCGGTATCGACATAAGAAGCAACCATTTGTGCCAGCTCATGCCCGAGCCCGAGGGAAGATGCCTTAAAGATAGCGAAAAAATTAGTCAGATCATTCACCACATCAGCTTTCGGAATGTACTCGCCGCTTGCGATCTGATTTTTCAGTCGGGTTGATTCCAGCTGCTCCTGTTTCAGTTGCGCTTCGAAATGTGTTTTCAGCTGGGATGGAGTCATTTTAGCGGGATCCGTCTTTGCTACTTCGGCCAGACGCTCGCCCTCTTTTTGTGCGTTCCACTCGGTTACCGCCTTAATGTCGTAATATCCGTGCTTCACGCGGGGACACCCTGCCTTCATCCAATTACTAAGCGTTGCTGCCGTAACCCCGAAGTAAGCTGCAGTGTATCTTGTGCAAGCAATGATGGTGCCGCCTTCAAAATACAAATCCACGTTGAGCTCGTTCTTCTCTTCGTCTGCCATAAAAATACTTCCTTCCCCCATCCCCCGGGACAGTTTACTTTGATTCTGAGTTCCATGCCGCCAAACCAAACACCACAGCAGCAGAGGGGCATATTCTTTCGGCATTATGCCGAACTTGCTTGTTTTCTGCCCTTTTCGCCGCTGGCTCGCTACTTCCGGCACATTGCATAAATTTTGCCTTAGCCGTGCGGGTTTTCAGCTTTTCAAATATTCAAAGTGATTTTATTGATTTTAAACCGGGTATTCCTCGGGCCTCGCAAGACCCGTAACGGGGGTACTGGGTCAGAAGGACCCGCGACCCGCACCACAACTGGGTTTTTCAGTTGAAAACCCATGCTCTTTTGTGGACAACCCCCGTCTACAGGCGATATTGACAGCAATTTGTGGAAAACTTTTTGATACGGTTTGAATTCGCAATACCCCTTTGAATATGGAGTGAATTTGAATTTGAGGTACAAAAAAAGAGATATGCCCATGTGAGCATACCTCTCTGAGCATTATTATATGTCAATAACGGTATTGTTTTCAAGAGGACATTTGCGGCCATTCCCGGCCAAAAGCGGACATTTGCGGCCATCTTTTATGAAAAGTAAGAACTGCACAGGTCAAGCTCCTGAATCGCCTGAGTCATCAGGCGGCGCATATGGCGTTCGGAGTAGTTGTTTTTCTCCCGGAGTTCCCGGTCACTCATCCCATCAATGTACTTGTTTTCAAGCAAAACCCGGAGACGATCGTCCTTCATAGCTGCCAGTGCTGCATCCATTCCAATGCGTAAGTTGCGGGCAGCGACAGCCAGTGACTCGCATTCCTGTCTCATCTGGATAGCTGTTTCCTTGATCTCATCCGGCTGACCGTGCCCGGAGCGAGTTCTTACCTCGCCGGAAGGGCCGAGGCTCATGCTTTCCCATCGGGCAGCATCGTCGCATTTCAGTTTCAGGCGGTCGACCGTAATCAGGTACTTCCTCAGTTTTTCTTTTTTCTCTTCATAGTTCATATAAAAACCTCCCTTGTGGATACTTATGGAAAGATAGTGGAAGTCTAAAAAAGGATAACGATAGAAAAATATACTTTTGTGGATACTTGTGGAGGGATGGAAGGTAGTGAATAAAACTTTGCTTATGTAATTACTGGGAAAAGTTTCGGAACGTGCCTCCAAGTATCCATAGCCCTCCATCATTGTGGGGGAGCGGGGGCCAGAAAAGCGAGCCGGTTGCCGGCTTCAGTCAAAGATAGATTTATAAATTCATTGAATCGCGCGGTTTTCCGTTTCTCAAAGTGGTAGTTGTCCTGCAGGTCAAGCGAGAACTTACTTTGCGATGATGGATACCGTTCCCCGCAATCCGTACACCAGGCGCGATACACCGCGTATAGCTTGCCTGACGGAATCGTACATCCGGCTGCGCTGATAACGCAATCGTCAACAAATTGCTTCATTTTATCCATTTCCTTTCGGTATTCCTCGTTCGCTTGATTCACTGAAGCGCAGGGAGGCATCCCCTTACGATACCAGTCAACCGCCCCCTGCAGCGCCCACTGGAATATACCAGGCTTTTCTGCCTGCAGCTTTTCTGCCAGGTGAATATCCTTCTTCTCATCCGGTATTTGGGCGACGAAAGGCAGCATACGGACGCGGCGCCAAATTCCATGGTCGCTATGCTTTATGATCGGCTTTACGTTGGTTGCCATGACGATTTTAAACTCCGGGCGGAATTGGAACTCCTCGCGGTACAGGCGGCGGGCGGTAATAACATCCTCACCGGTCATTGTTTTTACCAACGCTTCGTCCAGCACACAGCCGCCGGAAGGTTCCGACGTGGTTACCAGACGCACACTTTTCAGACGCGCAATGTCAGATCGAGCAGCAGAGGAATTCCCCCGGTCTGCGCGCATGATCGTATCTGATTGTGCATTTTTGGTATAATCCCCGAACAGGGAACTGACCATATTTACAAAGGTACTTTTACCGTTAGATCCTGTCCCATAGAGGAAGAAAAGACACTGCTCCGCCGTCGATCCGGTAAGGAAATACCCAACCATGCGTTGTATGTAGAGCTGCAGCTCTTTGTCACCCTGCGTAACCTCATTTAGAAATCTGAGCCATTGCGGGCACTTTGCCTTTTCAACGTACTCCACATCGGCAAGAAGAGACATTTTCAGCCGCCGGTCATGTGGACGCAGCTTTCCTGTTTTTAAATCAACTACTCCGTTTTGGACATTCAGCGCATCCTTATAACGGTCAAGTTCGTTCGGAAGAATAGGAATACCCGGAAGGTGCTGCGTTTCCTCGATCATAGCCTTCTTCGATTTGCTTGATCTGGTTCTCCGAATATGCTTCATAAGGATTTCATCCCCCTCCTTATTTTCTCCCGGGCTTGCCTGTTGACGTAATTCTTCAAGCAGCTCGTCAGCACGGCGCTTAACTTCACCCGTTTGATCCTCCATCCAACGCTGACCTGTCCAAATCATCCAGATTTTATTAATGTGGTCGTATTTTACTTCCTTGCAATAGGCATCGCGGAAACGGTATGCATTGCCGGTATCATCCAAAGTATAGAGTTTAGGATCCTTCGGAATTTCAGGCTCAAACCCCACAGACGGAGGAGGAGCGGGAGGAGGTTCCGAATAGCGCTCTTTCGGTTCAGGAGGGGCGTCCGGCAAGGGGACTTCATCCCGCACGGTTTTCCTGTCATAGGGTACAAACGTCCTATCTTTGTTCTGTACGGCACGAGAAATGGTATACTGCCCATAAGTCCTTCTTCCGCCTACAGATCTTTCCCATTTAGGGCGAAACAGTCCAGACGCACGGAAAACCCGATCCATGCGGTCAGTATCGCAATTAAACCAAAAAGCCAAATAGCTGGCAAAAGCAAAGTCAGCTTCACTTTGAGAAGGATATTTCGAACTGTCCCAATCTCCATCATATAGCCTTTTAATTTCATCCCCATTTTGCGAACGGAATGCTATGTCCAGAATTTCATTGTCCGACAAATCCCGTATTTCACCCGACCCGTTGTTTTGTTCAGGTTTATTCGCGACAGCTTGTCGCAGCGGATCCGCTTCGCCTAAACGGGTCTGCTTCACTTCTTCACGAGTCAAATACCTCGCGTGAATCGCGTCAAGCTGCTCTGTGCAATCGCGTAGAGGGTAAGCAATGCCTTCCTCGTNNTAGACATCTCCTGTGACAGTGAAATAACGGGCAGTATCATACATTTCAAGCCCAAGCATTGGGTTTTTACGGCCATCCCGCTCCGGAAGATGACCTTTACAAATAATGTGTAAGCCTGTCCCACTGGGAGAGAATTCAGTATAACTCTGCATTTGCTCAACAATTTTCCTCGCCATATCGCTCAATTCACCATCTTCGACGCAATGGTCAATATCGATACCGGATATGCCATTTCCCAATGCAAATCCAATTCCATTCGCGCCATACTCTTGAACAGCTAGATTTGCTTCTTCAAACGTCCCCCAGGTACGTTCGCTATCAGTTTTTGCAGAATACAGCTCTCCTTTATAGTTAGGCCGAGGGCATAGCGGTGTTTTATCTGGATACCGGTGACAAACCCATTGTGGGCGTTGAATTAGTTCTACCGGAATATTTTGAAAGCCCATATTATCACCTGTTTACTTTGTATTTTTTAGGATTGTCCCTTCCGAAATAGTCATCGATATAAACACGGAAAGTGTCGCCGTCTTTCACCAGCGACACTCGAACGATAACCCCGACTAATTGATCCGCCATTTCCTTGAGGTCTGAAACGGATTGAACGATATACCCCATGAGAAGCAAATCATGGCGGAGAAATTCCGGGGGATCCTCCCTAAATACATACCTTTTTTCAAACTCTTTCCCGGAGTCCTCCCCGGAAGTGCAAATCATAACAAGGTTAAATACGGTCTTTCCCTCCTCTTCCCGGGCACCGTCCCAGCACGCCGATTCCGTAATAATTGCCATCCTCCTGGTATGCTCTTTCTTTTCCATAGTCAAGGCCACCTTCCCGGTCAGGCCTCTTCGGCCTGTCCAAAATATTTTTCGTACCGATCCGGAGCATGAAGTCCGACCAACTTCTTAGCCTCATCCCCGTTAATGGGAAGCAACATACTGCCCATTCCAAACATCGATTGCGAACGCTTAAACCAACTGCCCTTAGAAGTTCGATACACTTCAACAAACTGCCCCACTGCCACCATTTCAGCGGAATCTGTATCGTAAAGCTTTCCGTCAATTATCGTTTTCATAAAATCATCCTTTCGTAATAAAGCCCTCAGTCTGTGCGAATTTCTCTAATTTAGCCAACGTTGCCCGGCCTATGCCGTTACCGGTTCCAGACATCCACGCCAGGCGGCTCAGAAACTCTTCAACGCTACTCTTTGAACCTTTTACCTCACCTACAAATAAACACAGCTGCGCATCCGTCATTTTTCGAATCTTAGTCGCAAATTCATGCTGCTGCTTTTCATCCGGCTGCCGCCGGCAATTACGCTTTTTCATTTGGCTACCTCCCGCTTCAATGGGCACCACTGGGGCGACGTCTTTAATGCCGGGTAATCATCGCCCGGCGGGGTGAAGTCTATAAATCCCGCCATTCGGGGGCTTTTAGGGCAGACACGGCGGAAAGACTCAATCGCTTTTGGATGTTCGCAGAAGCACTCCCCGCGCGGCCCTTTCAAACCATAATTGTTTCCATTCGGATTTGCTCGGCCAGTCATTTTCATATGCTGGCAATAACGACAAATAAAATTACTCATTTGTTTCCACCTATCACCGTACTTCTTGCATGAAACAATTCTTCCTGGTCGTCCGGCTCCGAGCGAGAGCATGGCCCCTCAACACACCAATCCGGGCCTAACTCCGGATCAATAAGCTTTGGGTTATAACATTTTCGGTCAGCGTGCTCATATCTACATCCATTCATAATCACCCCTCCATCCCATCCGCCGGAGGGAGCTCAAACTCTTCGTCTGCCAGGGAAGCGTTTCGAATCAAGTTGGCGGAGTCCTCCAGTTCCGAAATTAATTCCTTCATGTGGCTAATGCATTCCCGCACAACGGATCCCATTACCTTAGCCGGCGAAACCCTGAGTATCAGCTGGAAATTCCCGAAAACGGAATCCATGGAATCGCGGAATGAAGCTGCAGCGATTACAAGATCATCCGGATCCAGCCCAGCGTCCTGTCTGGCCAGTTCTTTTGCCTCTTCGAGCTGGCGGCGGGCTTCATTGAGCTTTACATCATAAAAAGCACGGGCATCGTTAAAGCCTTCATCACGTATCTTTTGTTTTTCGGCCTCTGACGGCTGCTGCACGGCGACCTCCACAGGGCGTGACTCTAATTCTTTAATCTGCTTTTCCAGCTCGCCAATTCGTTCTATATCTAGCCGTCTGGAATCTTTCAAGGCTCCGACGTGTCCCTCTACGCTCTTCAATTTGCTTAAAGTAACCGTATAATTATTAAAATTTTTCTCTTGCAGTTCTTTGGCATAATCAGCGGCCTTTTCAGCCTTAGCACACCGTTCCCGCATCAGCCGTTCGTTTCGCTGCGCCTCGTCGCGTTCCTTAATCACCTGTTCAAGTTCCCGTTTGGACATATCAGAAACCGTCTTTTCCTGACCATCAACCAAGTGCGTAGCCTGAATAAACTCCTCACGGTCGGCCTCTGGAACCTGCAAAAGGGCAAGCAATTTTGTATAGGGCAAATCCGTCACCGGTGACGGATTTGAGAATTCCCTTGCTATTTTCATAAATCTTTGCGCGGAGATTTCCGAAAAGTCCACCCTGTTTTTTAGCCAGGGAATCCAATCCCCATGCTGCAGCTGCTGTTTTGCTTCTATCAAACGCTTCCCGATTTCGATGATATTCTGTGCTGTTTGTTCTTTATAAAAATTGATCTCCACCGTGATCTGGTCTATACTTCGCTTACTTTGGGTTCCATTCGACACAGCTGCAGCGGATGGAGCTGCCATTCCTGCAGGGGATTTTGCCTTTTCCTTCGAAGCCGCAATCTGCAGCAGAACAACTTCTTTTTCCCGTTCCGCCGTCATGCCTGGCCGTTCCGTTCCGCCGGCAAAGAATTTTTCCGATACTGCAAGGCTGGACGCAACGCCGGCTTTGGTTTTGGTAAAATACAAGGTCAGTTCATACCGTCCATCAGAGCCGAAACACGCGGATCGAAAGTCCATTTCACTCTGAGCGCCGTCCTGCCCTTCCAGGCCGCGGGAATATTCCCATATTTCATGGGCAAACACCAAGTCAAGCGTTCGGATCCGGCCAACATGAAACCCTTCGCGCGATTTCGGCAAATCGGCAATTGTGCGGTAATCGATCCTCTTGCTGGCACGGCATTCATGGTCTACCGTCCTCGGATTTGGATAACCTTCCGTAATCGGCAGGATAAACTGGCAACCATAACATTCATGTTCGGGGCCATAGTCCGCCCCCAGACGATACCCTGTAGTATCCGAATTGCCGTCCTTTTCAAACGTTTTTCCGCATTTGCATATGTATTTCTGTTTCATCCCTTTTTCCTTTCGCTGCGCTTCCGCATAATATCTGCAGGAGGTAAATTTGTCATACGTGCCAGCCTTCGTGCCGGGCAATGGCATTAAGCAGTGGAGCGCTGCATTACATGCCCACCCCTTTTGTTCGTACGCAGACACATCGCCGCCCCTTTTCAATGTGCAGCCGATTTTCCAATCATATACGCCCAAATGCGAAACCCCAATAAAGTAAGGGCACACATCAGCATATTTTTGCTTTTCCTTTTTCTTTTCGAAACCTTTTACCATATTGGAAATTTGCTCGGCACTCTTTTCCGTCAGATCCTCCGTGTAACCGTAAAGCCGAAGTGTCCGAATTGAAGCGTTCCGTTCCTCCAATTGGATCACCTTTTCTTTCTATGCCGGCAAAGCTTCAGGAGCGCTTCTGAGGGCATCCAATGAAAGCCATATACCCTTTGGAAATAATCTTCGCCCATGCGCTGCCAGTCCTTCGCCAGTTGCACTGTATTGTAAATGCCCACCGTCTGACCAAATCCATCCGTCACAACAGCCACGTTGATATGTTCAAAAAAGCGGGGATGCCGTTCCAGACATTTCATTTCGTTTTCGACTTGAATTGTGTTCATATTTCTACCTCCTGTCAGAAGGGCAAATCATCGTCTGACGGTATTTCTTCAAAATCCCTGGTATCCCCAGTTGAATAAGCCGGAGCTGTGTTCCCGCGCTCAGGAGGAGGATCCGGCAGCGAAGTGTTCCTGTCACTTCCAGAACTGTCACCCGCAAACGAAATACGCTCTGCGACCAATTCCGTAATATACCGTTTGTTTCCGTCCTTTCCGGTATAGCTGCGAGTTTCAAAATGCCCTTGTACGACAATTGGCTTTCCCTTTTTAAAATACTTGCTAACGAACTCACCCTGCTCACGCCAGGCAATGATCGTGAAGAAATCCGCAATACTTTTCCCGTCTTTTTTATAAGGCCTGTCCACCGCGATCCGAAAGGAACATATCGCCACACCATTCGGCGTATGCCGCAGTTCCGGATCCTCGACAAGGCGGCCCAACATTACTGAAATCGAATACATTAATGAATCATCCTTTCTTTACGACACTGTGTAGCCCCGAAGATGCGAGTTATGTATGCGGCGGCAAATGCGGGTGCTTTTTTCGGACTGAATTTCCTTAAATACTCGTTCCGGCTTTAAAATTTTATCCAGCTCCGCGTTTTTGAGAGCTTCTTCTGCTTTCCAGTTTTGCCATTTCTTGCACGTTGAATGGCATTTCAGATAACGGTCGGGGCAATCTTTGCAAGGAGAATCAGTAAACATCATAATTTTCGAATACCTCCAAACGCTTGAGCCTGTACGCCCGACGCATAAAATTTCAGTCCGTCCCAAGTAGGAGCCCAGCCGAAAAACCTGCAAAGTAACATATAACGCTGCAAAATTTTAACACTCATAAGCTTAACCTCCGTTATCACTCCGGAACACCGGGTAATCTTCGTACGTTAACAACCCCATATTGGTTCCCACCAAGAAAACCGCCTGAGCCATAGAAAAATATTTACGGCTGTCAATTCGGCAATCCTCGTATCTCCAGTCGAAAATCAAGAAGTTCTTTTGCTCCTCCAACTTTAGATTTGATTCATTCAGCCAGAGGTCAATGCTTTGGATCAGTTCAGCGCGAACCTCAGATTTAGAAAACGTCTCTTCCTTTTCCTTTGCAACAGCCTTCCTCATTTTTTTACCCCTCCAACGCATCGTCCGCGCACGATTGCTGTGAAACAAGGATCAACTCTTCAATAGACTTTTTGAGCGCAACCAGCTGATCCGTGCGCTGGTCAAACAATAATCGTTCTTCCTTCGTTATTTCCCCATCCTCGGCAATATCCGATATGTCCCGGGCAATTTCGTCAATATCCCGGGTTAAACGCTCTATCTTCAAGGCCGCACTCTCCAAATTGCGAGGGGCGAGCTTGTCCACCCTACCACAGCCCAACGGACACTGGCTGGAACAGTAGTAATTTACAAGGGACGGCGCATTGTAAATATTCGCCATCAGATTAACTTCCTCGGGGTACGGATTAATATTACCGAGCTCAATGTTCGCCAACCGGGTTCGCTCAATGCAAACAACCTGGGCCGCACCTTCGCGACCGCTAAGCTGGTCATTGTACTCAGCAGCTTTAATTCGTGCTAAATAATACACGTTGTCCCCTGCTTTCGTAGCCTTTTGTGCCATTGAAATTTCACTTCCTTTTTGTCATAATTACAATTGGTTCTTCACTAAAATCATCATCCGAATCGACGTATGTAGGGTCAGCCTGGTTATGTAAGATAATATTCAATGATGCCCGCGCCGCCGCATCAAGGACTCGCTGGTTATCCTCCGGCGTATTGTTGATAAAATAAGCATCGCTGATATAGACGCGGGTATTTCCGATTAAGTATTCTTCGACGATGTTGCCCTCAATTGGGATCTTAGCAAGCATTTCGATAACCCCACCAAATGTGTATTACGGATCCGGATTGTCCTATTCAAAACCTTTAAGCACTTTCTTTGGAAAGCTTCGCTTCTTCCGAAATGATGAATTCAAGAGAAACATTAAGCACTTTTGAAATCTTACTCGCCAGTAACAAGTCCATATTTTTTTGCCGATCCCCATTCTCAATTAAGTTGTAATAGCTTAACGATATGTCAAGTTTATCAGCAACCTTTTGCTGAGTTATCCCCATCTTTTCGCGGAGCTGTTTCAAATACTCCCTCATGTCTTCACCACCATTCTTTGCAATATGTCAAGTAACAGCTTAATATTAGCATCATCTTTGCAATGTGTCAAGTATAAACTTGACGATATGCAAAATTTATTTACTTTACGGATTGTAAAGTTTATACTTTAACCAAGAATTAAAAGTTGAGGTGTACGCATGAAAGTATTAAGAGAATTGCGAAAAAGTCAGGGAATTTCCATGCGTGATTTTGGAAATATTTTTGGTTTAGCTGAAAGCACTATATCTTTATATGAGACAGGAAAACGGCAGCCGGACAATGAAACCCTTTTGAAATTTGCAAAGTATTTCAATGTCTCTACCGACTACCTTTTGGGAAACGGGCAAAAAAATAAGCCCTCTGCCGAAGCAAAGAGCTATTCAAAGGAAACCGCTGATATTATCGCTCGAATTGATCGGCTTTCTCCTGCCAATCGTGCCAAATTGTCTGAACTGATTGATCTTTATCTAGCCGCTCAAGACAAAAAATAATGAATTCCAACCCTGCTTTCGTTTCCAATGTGAATTCCGATTTCACATCCATTCGTTCACCTTCCAATTTATCCGCTCGTTTTGCCGATAACTACGGTCGAACACTTGTTCTGATAGCGATGATAAAATAGTACACCCAATTAAAGGAAAAATCAATACAAAAAAGAAATTTTATCGTTTTCACTGTCCCATTTTAGGGACTAAATAAAAAGTCCGCCTGCTATTTGCGGTAGCAAGCGGACTGATACAAAGAGCGCCTTGTGAGAGCTCCTCAATTCAATTATATAATATTGGCTAATTATGTCAATAAATAATTCTTGAGGGGTGTTAAAATGGATTTTATCGATCAGGTAAAACAATTTGCAAGTCGTGTAGGAAGCATTAAGGATTCAATTCAGACCGAAGAAGCCACAAAAACGTCAATCATTATGCCTTTCTTTTCATTGCTGGGTTATGATGTTTTCAATCCGGATGAGTTTGTCCCGGAATTTACTGCTGACGTTGGAATTAAAAAAGGCGAAAAAGTTGACTACGCAATCATGTCAGAGGGCTCCCCGGTTATCCTCATTGAATGTAAATGGATTGGTGAAAAGCTTGATAAACATGATTCGCAACTTTTCCGGTATTTTGGTACCACAAAGGCCAAGTTTGCAATTTTGACAAATGGGCAAATCTATCGTTTTTACACTGACCTTGAAGAACCAAACAAAATGGATGAGTCGCCGTTCCTCGAAATTAACATTCTCGATATAAAAGACGGCCAAGTAGCAGAGCTGAAAAAATTCCACAAGTCAACATTTAATGTAAGTGATATTTTTAATACCGCATCAGAGTTGAAATACTCCCACCAGTTCCGCATCGTATTTGCGAATGAGCTGCAGAACCCGTCAGATGATTTCCTTAAACTGTTTCTTGCTTCCGTTTACACTGGAGTAAAAACTCAAACCGTCATGGAGAAATTCCGCCCTATCTTAAAGAAGTCCTTGAACGGCTATATCAACGAACTGATGAGTGATAAAATTAAATCTGCACTCGACGTCAACAACGATGCACAGCCCGAAACTGGAGATTCAGCTCCCGCTGCAGAAGAGCAACCGCCAGCGGAACCAGAAAGCAAAATAGTTACTACGCCAGAGGAGCTGGAGGCGTATTTCATCGTTAAGATGCTTTTAAAGGACACCGTTTCTATCGAAGAACTTTCATACAAAGACACGATAAATTACATATCCATTCTGTACCAGGGCAAAGTGACAAAATGGGTTTGCCGTTTCATTTTAACTTCCGGGCATAAAATATTAATTATCCCAGACGAGAACAAAAAAGAAGTTCGTTACCCCATTGAAAACATATACGAAATTGATAAATATAAAGATAAACTTATCGAAGTTGTAAAACGGTACCAATAATCGATCATTCCCCACGCTCCTCGGCGTGGGGATAATAATTTCCGGAGGTATAAAATGCCATACTGTTTATATTTGAGAAAATCCCGCGCTGATATGGACGCAGAAGCCCGTGGAGAGGGTGAAACCCTGGAGCGGCACAAAAGGGCACTGTTAGAACTTGCCATGCGACAAAAACTGACCATTACTCAAATATATTCTGAAATTGTCTCCGGCGAAACCATTGCGGCCAGACCGGTCATGCAGCAGCTGCTTTCGGAAGTTGAACAGGGGATGTGGGAAGGGGTACTTGTTATGGAAGTAGAGCGCCTGGCCCGCGGTGAAACTATTGACCAGGGCATTGTGGCACAAACTTTCAAACTGAGCGGAACGAAGATTATCACTCCCATGAAAACCTATGACCCTAACAACGAATACGACGAGGAGTATTTCGAGTTTGGATTGTTCATGAGCCGGCGCGAATATAAGACCATTAACCGGCGCCTGCAGCGCGGTCGTGTGGCTTCCGTAAAGGAAGGAAAATATGTCGGGAACAAACCGCCATATGGCTATGTCAGAAAGAAGCTGGAGCACGACAAAGGATTTACCCTCGAACCGGAGCCGGAACAGGCCCCGATCGTTAAATTCATCTTTGATCTTTATACCCAGGGCGAACAGCAGCCAGACGGAACTTATGAGGAAATGGGTATTGCGAAGATAATCCGAAAACTAAACACATTAAAGATCCCGTCCTGCAACGGCGACGTATGGGTTAATTCAACCTTGCAGAACATGCTTCGCAATCCTGTGTATATTGGGAAAATACGCTGGAACGGACGACCGAGCAAAAAGAGAATGGTAGACGGCCAGATGGTAAAGGAACGTCCCCGGGCGAAACAATCTGACTGGATTCTGGCAGATGGGCTTCACGAAGCCCTAATTGATAATAAAACATGGGAGCTCACTCAGCAAAAACTTGCCACAAATACTTCCCGGCCCACCCCTACACACTTCCAAACTAAAAACCCACTGGCCGGGCTGATTGTCTGCGGCGTGTGTGGCCGCAAAATGATAAGAAGGCCTTATCCGAACGGCTACCCCGATTCGCTAATGTGCGCAGTAACAGCTTGTAATAATATCAGCAGTCAACTAGAGTATGTCGAGGAAAGACTTCTCGTTTCACTGCGGGCCTGGCTCGATAATTACAAGATTGCTTACGGGAAACAGCCGGCTGCAGCTTCGCAGATAAGCATAATAAAAAAGGCCCTGAATGATGCTCAAAGCGAGCTGATCGACACGCAGAAACAGCGTGACAACATTTATGACCTTTTGGAAAAGGGTATTTACACTACAGAAGTTTTTCTGGAGCGATCCCAGAATGTAAATAATAAACTCGCGGAGCTGCAGAACAACATTGCAAACATCAACGCTGAAATAGAACGGGAAGCATTGACGGAGCAAAGCCGAAAAACAATTATTCCCCAGGCCGAGTATGTTCTAAAGCAATACAAAAAAGCTAAAACACCCGCCGAGAAAAACGCACTGCTCAAGACCGTGATTGAAAAAGCAGTTTACATTAAGACCGTCAACGGGCGCTGGCACAACAAACCCGATGAATTTGAGCTCACTATTTTCCCCAAGATTCCTAGGATTGTCAATCACTGATAACAATTTGGCACCGAAGAATTAGCCCATCTGGAAATGGTAGGAACTATTGTATATCAGCTTACACGCAATTTAACCCCCGAGCAGATTAAAGCCAGTGGGTACGATTCTTATTTTGTAAACCATACAACCGGGATTTATCCCTGCGATGCAAACGGTTCTCCCTTTACCGCCGCGGCTCTGCAGGTAAAAGGCGATCCTATCACCGATATTCACGAAGATTTGGCAGCAGAGCAGAAAGCGCGCAGCACCTACGATAACATTCTTCGTTTTGCAGATGACCCAGACGTACGCGATCCGATTAAATTCTTAAGGGCGCGTGAAGTCGTTCACTACCAGCGCTTCGGTGAAACAAAACGTACAAAATGGTACACAATGATTACCAGTGCAAACCAAAACAGAGCCGCAGGAAGAAATTTTCCTCCTGCGGCTCTGTGTTTGGGGTAGGTAACTATATAAAATCAGGAAATAGTAAGATAACACATAGGAATTGCCTTTTGCCCCGGCACAGTACTGTACAGAGCTGTCATTTCACCCTTTTTTCCGACTGCTTTCACCGTAACATAGTAACGGTTTCCTTGCTTTTTCACGGACTGGGTAAATACTTTGCTGTTTCCGGCAGTAAAGGTTGGAACAACATTTCCACTGACCGTCATTGCAAAAGTATAGGTGGCACCGTTTTTAACCCCAACCGGATAAATGGTATCCGACTGAACCGGGTAAGAACTTGCCGCCGCTTTCGGCATGACGACATAACTGGAATTATGGATTACTGTGAAGTTCAGGTACCCCTGAGCATCCACGGTATACTCCTGCTTTGGCATTTTTTCAAGTGAGCTGACCGCAGGATTGTAATAATACAGATAAACTCTTGAATTCGGTGCACAATTGGGCTGATTGCCTACATATACCTTTACAGATGCCGGAGCGGGAAGCAGCCCGTTTTCTGCAAACTGAATTACCGTGCCGGCAGATTGATGGTCTGCCGCACTTGCCGTTACCGTCTGCGCAATTTTCGCATTGCTCTGAACGGTATTTACGGCGATAGAGGTATCAATCGGAACAACCGTTGATACCGAACGGCCAAGGTCGGCACCATGGAAAGTCCAGGAATACGCAACCGCTCCTGTTTGGGCATTTACAACCTGAAGAAGGATATCCTTGCTCTTGTCTTTCGCTGATTGAAGTACAGAAGATGGAAGTGCAATAGAAACCTTCGCATTGGCATTTGTATTGTTTGCTGCCTCCGCCGGAACCTGAACACTCAGATTTACCGAATGAACAGAACTGTTATTCAGCTGTTCCAACAGGGACGCTTCCGGCGCGGTGATGCTCAGCTTCACCGGATTCTGTGCCGTCGCCGCGGCAAAGTCGCTTATCGCATCTTGCGGTACGCTTACGGAAACAGAAGAATTCGTTCCCGCTACAACCGGAGCCGTATCCGGCTTCGTTGCCACATTCACCTGAGAACCGTTTGCGACAGGTGTTTTTGTTACCGTACTGGGTGACTGTGTTCCCACCGGTACGGTACCGCTTGACGAATTCGAACCGGAATTTCCGGAGCTTCCGGAGTGACCGGAATCCCCGCCCGAATTGGAGCTGTTCTGGAATTTTTCATTCAGGTCAACGCAGAAGAATGCTTTGGGAATCCAGTTTCCATTGGAAAAGCTTCTGCCTTTTACAAGAACCTTATCCTTATAAACTTCGACATACAGGCCCTGACCTCCGTCGATGGTTTCGCCCGCATCCGACCACAGGTATCCTGCGGATGCAGTGTTAAAAATGCTGGCAAAGGAACTCTTGCCGTCGTACATTTCGTATTTGGATTCCAAAATCCAGTGGGAGTGACCATTATACAGAATGACCTGCGGGTAATCCTTCAGAATATTTCTGAGCTCTGCTTCCTGAGCCGGCTTCATCCCATACCAGCCCTGTGCGCCGTCTGTTCCCTTAATTCCGATGGAACCCGCCACTGTGTTGGCCATGGACTGGTGCAGGAACAGGAAAATCGGTTCCTTTTTCCCTTTGGTTTCAGCTAATTTTTGTCTTAACCAATTGAACTGTGTTTCAGAAATATAGCAGTCATCATCCGCATAGGTGGTTTGCTCCGAACCCATGACAATAAAATGCTGTCCGTTTAGATACTGGTCGTAATAAACATTGGGCTCTTTCGTGTTATCCAGCCATCTCTGCAATCTTCCGTCCACGTTAGGGTGGGAGTACGGATCGTTGGTCGTTTCCATAAATTCATGGTTCCCTATGGCATAAAAAATATTGGGAAGCCCGTCTTTGTTTTCATCCAGAACCGAGAAGAACTTTGCGTAGTTCTCATCCAGACCGCAGTCGACCATATCGCCGTCCAGGAAAATTCCGCTGCTGGTCGGGTCATTCTGCTTAATGTCCTTTAGAGCAAGGTCAAAATACTTGTTCATCGAACTGTCCCAAGTGGTAATATGGGTGTCCGAAATCACATCATACGTATAAAGCGGTGTTTCATCGGGGAACTTTGCGCTGTCCGGAATTTCGACATAAGCCGGAATATCGGACTCCCCTCCTGCGCTGTTCCCGTAAACCAATAGCCTTGTCGCCTGAGGCGGAATAAATGTATTGGCAACCATGGTGTATCCGGAGTAACCGCCCGCCATTTTATTGACGGTATCGATTTTGTCGTAGCCTTCCAGTTTGCCGTTTTCATCACCCCAATACAGAGTGTATTTGGTGGTAGATGCGTGGTCATCGTTTGTAATAACCACTTTCCCGTCTGCATAACCAACCCTGTTTCCGGTTCGTTTGTAAGAAACCGCTGCAGGCGGATATGCTGAGGTGTCTGCGATGGTAAATTCTGCGCTGTCCAGTACATCGTACCCGTCATTTGCCAGCAGAACCAGCTCATATTCACCGGAGGGAAGCGGGTCGCCGTTTAACGGGCTGTACGCATAATTTTCCACATCATCCTGAGTGAACGTAAGGGTTCCGGAATCACCGGCTGCATATTTATAGGCATAAAGCGGAGAACTGCCTGTCGGCTCCTCATTTTTATCAAAAATTCCAACCCAGTCTTTGTTGTTTTCCGCGTCGGTTCCGGTGTAATCCACATTGATTTCGAAATTAGAGGAGAAAGACGTTTTGTTCAAAGTGAATTCCGCACCGGTTACGGTAAACGGGCAAATCTGATCAATGGTATACCCGCCGTCCGCAAAAAGAATTGCTTTATAATCGCCGCTTCTCAGATAATCCTGTTTCTTTCCGTTGTAATACAATCGGCTCGAACCGGAAAAATCCTGCGGAGTAAACGTAACGTCACCGCTTGAGGTACCGGTATATTTCCATACAATCGATTCAGTGGAGTCACCGGGAACATCACCGTCAAAATAAATGCCGACCCAGCTTCCCTCGCCAGCATTATTAAAGTGCACCGTAATATCGAATTTATCCGATTTATTGTAAGTGCCTTGATCGGTATAAACCTTCACTTCGCCGATGGTAATGGTTTTCCGTACAAATACCGAGTTATTGTCGGTATTATAGAAAATCACATCGTAGTCGCCGGGTTCCAGGTCGTTTTCCTCTGCAGGAAAGGTCACCGTTCCGGAACCTTCCGCGGATTCCGACCAGATCGGTTCTTCCTCTGAAGGTTTGCCATCCTTGGAAATAATTCCGATTGCGTCGCCATCCGCACCCTTTGAATAGTTGATGTCGATATCCGAATCCGGCGCGTACACCGCACGGTCCATACTGATTGCCTGACCGTTCGGTTCCGTACCGTCTCCGGTGAAGAAAAGCGTACCGAAATTAGCAGTACTGGTCCAGTTGTTGGAATCACCGGACCAAACCATAACATTTCCGGTGTCGCCGTCAAATGCCATTAGGTCGAAGCCCATTTCGCTTGTACCCTGTGGGACAAATCCAACCACCGTCCACGGCAGTTCAATTTCCATGGTATAACCGTTTTCAATGGACTGATATTTCGCGGAAATTTCGGAAACCTTCAGCGTGGCATTTTTACCGGAACCGGCATACCCCGCTGTTATCGTTTTGCCCTTATCCGATACCTGCACCTGAAAGTCGTCTTTCGAATAGGAACCCCGGTTATTCTTCGGAGCAAGATAAAAGGAAATGCTGTCGTCGTCAAAGGAAGTTTTATCCTCTGTTTTGCCTGTGACCTGAACGCCAACATACAAATTGCTATTGTCCCAGGTAACATTGAAGCCGGTGTTTATGGTATCGGTACTGCCGACAATCTGTTTTTCCACCGGAACCAAGGTCTGCCAGACTTCTTCATTCAAAACACCGTCGAAATCTAAATTCGAGTCTTTTACGACACTGATTTCGTTTGTTTCTGCCGCTGACGCAAACGTACCTTTTAACGGTACCGCACCTAAAAACACAAACAATGCCAGACTAAGCGCGCAAACTTTTTGGAACAGTTTCATCCATGACCCATTCCTTTCTTTATGGTTGAAATATCAACCGTTAAAATCAGTATTTTTTCAGATTTTTGCCGTACTGAACCAATCCGTGGCAAATTCAGTGAATGAACGCGGTTCATTCGACTGCTTGCCGCAGAAATCAGTTTTTTTATTCAGGAAACCCGGAAGTAGGAGGCCGGGTTTCCCAATAAGCCGAATAGGCTGCCCCCTCGTACTGGAGCCGTCCCTAAGCGAACTTTTACGCTGCACCTACCACACATTGCAAAACCGGTTTTTGCCCCGGCAGTGTGGTATAAACACCGGTGGAAAGGCCCTTTACCCCGGTTGACTGAATTTCAAAATAATAATCATTCCCAACGTGATTCACGAAACGGGTCGTAAAGAGGGTTCCGTTGCCTACCGTAAAACGCGGCGTACCTTTTGCCGCCGCGTTTACCGTGATTTTGAAACGGTATTTTCCGCCCGCTTTTACCTTAAACGGAAGTGTTGTGTCAGATTTTACGGATGTTCCGCTGACCAAAACAGGGAAAGTCGCATATTCGTTGTTGATCAGCGCCGTAATCATTGCAGACCCCTCTCCGTCGCCGGTAATCTGGAACAGATACCCACCGTCAACCTTCTGGCTGAACGCAACCGCCACATTCGGGGAACTGGACGTTACCGTCGGTACGGTCAGAGAATCTGTTTTTACCAGGAAAGTGTACTTGCCTCCAACACCAAACGAATATGTGGAAGTCGTGTCCAACTTAAAGCTGGTTGCAGGAACCGGGGATGCGGCACCTGAATTACCCGAGTTGCCCGTATTATCGGAAGGTGTCGTTCCGGAATGGCTGCCCGAACCGCCGCCGGAGGAATGACCTGAGGAAACCGCGTATTCCGCGGCACCGATGTCCGTCTTTCCGTCCGATAGAGCAGTACCGAAGTAGTCTTTTCCGCCGTTGTCCGGAATCGTTACCCCCGCGTCAATAGCCGGGGAGCCTGCTTTCAGCTTATATCCGGCAACGCTGTTGATTCCAAGCGTTCCCGACCCCGGATTTACCAATTTCGNNCCAGTCGATTTCCGACTCATGAAAATCATTCACATTCAGTTCGCCCTGATTGTAAAAAATATTGTTATAGAATTTGCAGTTTCCGGGTGTAGTGTCGGTAACCGACATAAACTTTCGTTTTTGTCCTTCCGGAAGCTTGCCAAGGAATATAGTATTGTTGTAAGCCATGCTGTCAATCTGATTCGGGCGCCAATCGATGACACCGGATTTCGTCAGGTCGTTCTGCATGATATTGTAGCGGTAAATTCCGCGGAAAGAACGGTATTCATCTGCGGAGCACCACATGAAGCTGCCGCCGCCATTGTCGTGCATATAGTTGTACTGCACGTAGGTGTCGCGGTTCAGGGCGTCGATTTCAATTCCCTGACCGTCCCATGCGGGGCTGCCGGAAGGCGCCGCGTCGTATGCTTCGTTGAACTGGAAAACGGTATTGTCGGAATTCCAGTTAAACATACAAACCGCATAAGCGCTGTTTGTGGCTGCTTTATATACCGTGTTGTGCTCGACTATAACATCTTTGCAGCCGTCAATCAGAATGCCGTCGCCGTCGATGTTATAAATCGTGTTGTTTTTAATCGTTACATTCTGGTTCGGTCTCCAGTCGCCATAACCCGCATAACCGAAAGTCCCCCAATCGGAACCTGTGCGGGTAGTCCACGGCGAAGAGAAGTTAAAGCCGGAACGGCCCAAGTCATACATTTCACAGTTTGTTACCGTAATATCATTAATCGCGGTCCGCACACGTTTGCTCGCGTCCGTCGGATTAGAAAGGACGGTAAAGACAAATCCGCCGGAGGACTTGCCAACGTTGGAGTTCGGCCCTCGAAAGCCGTGAATGGTCAGATTATCAAATACAAAGTAATGTAAGTCGCCGGTATCTTCTGCCGTCACGTTGATTGCACGGCGAAATACCGTAGTAGTATTCGGGTCAATGCTGTCAAACTTAGGGTCGTACAGTTCCAGGTCACGAACTTCCCAATATTCAACATTCGCAAACGTGATGACGTTATTAATGGTCTGTTCTTTATTTACGTTGCTTGCCACATTAAAGTATGGCATGACCCAATCGTCCCCCGGCATTAAAACCGGCTTTGCCCCGCTGCCGTAGCTGGCAATGACAATGGGGGTACCTTCCGCGCCGGAACCTTTCGGCTTTAACGCACCGGTCCAGCTCTGCCCCTTTTTGAACAGCAAACGGTCACCGGGCTGGAACGTAATCGTATTGACACGCGCAATACTTTTGATTGCTGTCTGTTGGGACTTTCCGTCATTGCTATCATTGCCGTTTACCGCATCGACATAATAGGTAATTCCCTGATTGGTGTCCACCGTAAAGTCCGCCGTTTTGGACGCACCGGAATAGGTCACCTTCATGGTCACTTTTTTCGGTGTGCTGGAAGAACCGGTTTTCGCACAGCCAAGGGTTACCGTTTTTTCTGCCTTGTCATAGCTAAACGAACTGATGCTCATCGGCTGAAACGCACCGCCGTCAATGCTTTTTTCCAAAGTAAAGTCACCGATTTTCGGTGCTACGGTCGGAGCCTGGTCAAGCACCGCTTTTACGGAACCGTTTGTCGCGGTTACGTCAGACAGGGCTGCTACAACCGGTTCACTTCCGTCTGATTCGATGGGGAAATCAACCGTCCAGGTTTCGTTTTCCGTTTCCGGCTTATAATTCAGATCCACTGTAATGGTCTGGTCAACTGCCGCTGCCTCAATCGGGTCAAAGCTCAGTGTAAGTACATTGTCATCTACCTCTTCGCCGATAATGGTCAGCGGTTTTACACTGGAATCATCAATCGACGAACTGTAAGTAATATCAAAATTATCTTTTGTCATGTTTTCCGCAGAACTGTCTTTGAAAGTAATGGCAATGGAGCCGTTATCAATACTGACTTCCTGCAGGTCGCTCTTCAATACCATGGAAAAGTCGTCCACATAAACTTTTCCGCCGTCCGGAATACTTTCCGACCATACGTATGCCAATGCGTTTGCCGCACCGGAATAAATAAAGGGTATGGTGTACTGTTCATAACTGGTCGAAGTAATTTTTTTCTTTACTTCGTCGCCGCCATAGTTTTTCACGCCGAAATAAACCGATGTGGAAGGATCGGTAACCTTTGCCCAAACGCTTACTTCATAGGCGGCACCCACCTTAAGACCTTTCACTTCCTGCTCGAGTGAATCACCGGAAGCGCTTTCTTCCACTGCCCAGGCCCCGTCGTGTGCTTCTTCATTCACTTTTTTGGTACTTCCATAATAGTACCAATTGTCCAGTCGCGGTACTCCATATTCCGCATAAGGAAGATCGACATCTGTTTCCTCAAAGGTGGAATGTTTTAACAGGTTCGTGTTGGTCGCAACCGAAGCCGCTGAAGCATTCATTTCAGGAAGATCAATCTGAACCATAGTGAATACAAACGCAACCGCTAAGAGTAAAGAAAGAGCACGATGAAAAATGCTATCTTTTGTCATAATTTCCCCTCGTTTCTTCGTTTTAGTTATTAGAATTAAACTGAAACCAAGATTGTGAATTATGCCGGAACCCTATTTCATTGCTCAACCGAAATTATTATTTTATCCCCTCGCCAAATTGAACCGGATTGTTTTTCGCTACCAAACTGACCAAACGATCGTAATAAACCAATGTAACATAGTCTCGCATCACATCGCCTTGTACGTTTTCAAAGGTTGCCTGCTCCATATCCTTTGACCGGATTGTTACGCTTCTGGTCTGCCCGTTCAGCGAATATTCTTTTGTTTCCCCGGGTTTTCCCCCGATTAAAAAATCAAACAGTTCGCCGTCTGTCGTTTTCAGTGTAAGAAAATCCGACTGTTTCAAGTTCTGTTCCGTGACAGTTCCGTTTTCATTTTGTTCATAACGAATTTCTTGTATGGTGTCATATTTGGATTTGTTCTTTTCAAAATACTGTTTCGCCTCGTCAGCCATTCCTGCATCGGCTAACCGGACGATTTGATCGACTACTTTCAGCTTTAAATTGCTGGATTGGTAATCGTAGTAACTGACCAGATTAAACTGCTCCGGCCCGTAAAATACTTCTCCCCTTTCTTTTTTAACTTCGCGCAGATTGTTTTCTTTCTCCATCTCTCTCTGAAATGACGCAAAGGAATACGGCTCGCATAACCCCAACTGATTTGCAATATAAAACGCAGCATTTACACGGTTGATATAATCCTTCGTCTTTTGAAGTTTGTTATCATCCATCTGGCTGCTTAAAGAGGCGGAAACGGTATTTCGCTCCGCTATTTGCTGGTAAAAGTTGAATTCGCTTTGCCCTACTGTGCGAATAAAGCCTGTCGTTTGTTCCAACTTGCGCACGGGGTTATTTGTTTGTGCTTTTTGCACGGTTCGACTTGCATTCGAAAACGCACAAAAAACCAAAAAACACACTAAAATGGCCGCAACGAAGCATGCCAGAACCACACCTTTCTGCCGATGTGGATTTTCTAGCTTCTTTTTTGTTCTATTAATTTTCGGTCACCCCTTGCATGGTGTCGGAACAGGCGACAGACTATTCCGATTTAAAAAGATTAATTATACTGTTTATTGTACAGGAACATCAGCCCCAGCATACCGGCAAGGCCGACGAGCATGGTAAAAAATCCGGGGATTCCAATCTGCTTCTGGCCGATTACGACCAGAATAAAACAAACGACAAAAATTACCGCTTTCAGAATTAACTTAACGGCTTTAGCCATTTAAATCACTCCCCAATAGATTTCACACGGTTCGAGTTCCAGTTTCTCACTGTCGCCTTTGCCGTTATATACCAAAGTGCTCTGTTTTTCGTTCGAGTTGTTCACTACCGCGTACTTTTTGGAGTCCGGGTAAGCGTGAACTTCACAATTAATGTTATCCGCATACCACTTTGTAAGCTGTGATTCCTTCTGTGCGGCATAGTACAGACTTCTCATAAGCATACGGCTATTTTCCTGACTGTAAGGAAGACCGGCAAAATAAACGGTTCTGCCCTTTCCGTAGCTGTTTGCCGCAATATGAATTTCGCCGTTGCTGTATTCAATAATTTCCGTTGCTTCCGTTAAAGCATACACATTCTTCATGCTTTCGCCGAAATCAAACGCGGCGGTATGATCTTTCGTAATAAAATGCTCTTTGACCGGCTTAGTGAAATACTTGTCGGTGCGNNCGTCGGTGGACAGGCTGTAATCCACTTCCTTATCCACACCAAAAGCCTGTGCCAACTGGAAGAAGTGGCCGCCGTGCTGCACTGCAGTCGGTTCGCCTACGCCGACAAACCCGCCGCCGTTATAAATCCATTCACGAATGACCGTAACCAGTTTTTCATCCAGCCATTCGTCCCCGCCGGAATAAGCGGTTCCCGCGTTGCCCGCGTTAATAATAACGTCGACATCCTTCGGCACACCGGATTCTTTCACATCGGAAAAGCTGACAAAGGAAACGTTCACACTGGCGCCGCTCAGGGCTTCCAAAACGCCCAGATAGGAATAAATCTGCTTGAACCACATCGCGTGGGAGACCATGTGTGTCTGCCACGAACGGATTTTGCCCCAGGAGTTTAAAATAGCGACATTCAGGCCGTTGTACGGTTTGGAACCGTTAATATTACTGTAAATGGTACGGAATTCATCCGTAACCTTTTCCACATAATCAACAAATTTGGGGAACTTGTAAGCAAGGCTTAAATATCCGCCGTAACCGATGCGGTCAACCGGCTTACGCATAATGGCGCGTCTTGCGGTCGTCCAATTTTCCACCGCTTCGACACAGGGGTCGTTACCCTCGAAGAAAACATCTGGGAAGAAGTATGGCAGGAAACGGCCTTCTGTGTATTTTACATGAGGGATTTCGGAAATCATGCGCAGGGTTGCGCCGCTTCCCACGCTTCCCACTACGGCGTCCAAATTTATATCTTTAAAGTATTTGCCGTAAGGCTCGGTACCGATCCAGTTATCCCCAAGGAACATCATGGCTTCTTTCCCGGATTCATGTACCTTTTCCACCAACTCTTTTACCTTTTGGCAGACGAATTTCTGTATGAAATCGATGTAATCAAGGTATTGCTTTGTTGGTACGCGGAACGGAGTATTATAGTACCCGTTGTCGACAATATCTTCCGGGCGAAGGGCATACCCTTTTTCTTTCTCGAAGTCCTCCAGGGCTTTTACCGAAACAGTAGAGCCATAACCGAACCAATCGACATATTTCTCTTTCCCCAAATCATTAAAAACCAGAGTAAAGTTGTAGAAGAACGTGGTAAAACGGATGACATCGGTGTCCGGGTTTTCCTTCAGCCAATTCTCCAGATAATCCATCATGAACTTTCCGGAATAGGGCTGGCGCACGTCAAACGGAATATCGTGCGGTTTATCGCCCCAGTTATTAGTAATGTGGTTATACATTTGAACCGGGTCCCAAATGGCATAAACCAGGAAGGAAACGGTGTATTCGTGGAATTCTTTTGCGTTATGTACAATGACCAGGCCGTTGTTGCGGTCCACTTCCCATTCCGTGACCGGAACCGTCTCCTGTGTGGTACGGTCCATGACTTCCCACCATTTTTTCGGGTCATGGTCATAATCGGGAACAAGCTGCTGCGCAAAATAGCCGTCCATAAATTTGACGTTCAGTGTGCTGCTCAATGCGGTGTTATGCTTTGACATCAGGTAAAGCTGCTGGCATTCCTCCATGTGCTTTTCCGCGTGTTCGTTATGCCCGCGGCAGACAAAATAAGTGGAATAAATTTTTGCGTCCAGCTTTTTAATATCATCCGAAAGTTTGGTTCCGTCGCTGTCACGCAGCGCGTCTGCGCCCCAGCGGCGCATCATCTCTTTGGTTTCGTTCAAAAAATTGGCCTCGCTCGGCAGCGTGACTCTTCCTGTAGTTTTTGACATTGCTATTCTCCTTAACCTTTTAGTCCGCCCATCGTCATGCCCTGTGTCAGTTTCTTTTGAACCAAAATATACAGAATCAATGTAGGCAGCATTACAATTACCAGTCCGGCATACATCTGCCCGTACTGCGCGGCAGCGTTCTGCGCAGTCATCAGGTTCATAATGCCGACCGGCAGTGTTTTTGCAGAGTCGTTTGTCATGAAAGTCAATGCGATGATGTATTCGTTCCAGAACGATAAGAAATTAAATAGAATTACAGTGACAATGCTTGGCTTTGCTATCGGCATAATAATCTGCACCATTGTTCTGAAATACCCGCTGCCGTCCACATAGGCTGCTTCTTCATACGCTTTCGGAAGCGTTTTGAAATACCCCGAAAGCAGATAAATCGTAAAGGGAAGCGCGGTGGAAGCATAAACAAGAGCAAGAACAAAAATATTGTTCAGGAAAATGCCGTTTCCAATCAGCTTCTGCGCCATTTTATCCCCATCCACAAGCATAAGGAAAATTGGAACGACAATGTAGTTTACGTTGATGAACAGTCCCGCCATAAAAAGGGTATTGAAAAAACGACTGCCTTTAAAATCACACCGCGCCAGAACATAGGCGGCGGGAAGCGCTACAACCAGTAGAATTAATATTGCAACAGCAGTTGTGATAACGGAATTGATAAAATAAGAACCCATTTTCGCTTTTTCAAACGCCAGAATGAAGTTCTGGTAATGAAACCCGAGCGGCAAGGTCCATGGATTGCCGTAAAACTCCGAGTCCTGCTTAATGGATGCCAAGAATACCCATGCAACGGGAACGAGAATGCTCACACACAGCGTGATGAGAGCAACATATATAAACGCTTTGTACAATTTTTCCGTACCGGATGCGTTAATTTCTTTTTTATTTCGGTTATCCATTGCTTCACCTCCTTAAAATTCCAACGGTTCGCGTTTGGTAACCTGATTTACGATTGCGGAAAGTGCAAAAGAAAATAAAAACACGACTACTCCTACTGCCATACCGTAACCATAAGAGGAGTTGGTATAGGCCTGCTTATACATGTAGCTTAAGAAAACCTCGGTGGAACCGTCCGGCCCGCCGCTTGTCATTGCTTTTACAAACAAGAAGCTCATATTAATTGTACTGATGATGAAGAAAGTAAGCGTGGTTCTAACATTAATCCAAATCAGCGGAAGCGTAATTTCGAAGAACTGGCGGAAACGGCCCGCGCCTTCCAGTCCCGCGCTTTCGTAAAGGCTTTCCGGAATGCTGGACATGCTGGCCATGTACATTACCATGTAATAACCAATTGCCTGCCAGACCATTGCGCCCGCGATGCTGTAAATAACAATATTCTGATCGCCCAGCCAAAGAGTAGGACTAGCGTTCGCCCCTTTGAAAAGGCCGAGAATGCTGTTCAGCATGCCGTGAGCCGGGTCATAAATCGCTGAAAAAATAGCCGCAATAACGACAACGGACAAGATATTCGGGATATAGAAAATAACCCGGAAGAAGTTTTGCCCGGCAATTTTTTCTCGGGATAATATTGCCGCAAACGCCAAAGCCAGCGCCATGGTAAAAACGGTGGCTACGACAATAAGCAAAATTGTATTTTGAAAAGATTGAAAGAATTTCAAATCCTGAAACAGGATTTTGAAATTACCAAGCCCGACAAATGTTTTGTGATTCGAATAACCGCCCCATTTATAAAGCGACATTCGGAATACGTTGATGGTTGGAATCACCATAAAGACGGTAAACAGGATAACCGCCGGTGAAAGGCACAGCCCGACAAAGAGCCCTTTGCCTTTTCTTTTCGTCATGTTCATGACCATCCTTTCGCAGGTAGCTGGAAGTTTTGGCCGGTTGGGTACTGCCAAACCAATGTTGTTGCGGAAAACGCAATTCCTGATTCTAATACAAACGGTGAGTAAAGTCTGTTTACTCACCGTTTGAGAATCATTTGAAATAATACAGGAATTACTGAATTGCTGCTCTCAGCTTATCGCTTGCTGCCGCAACATCATTCTGCCACTGATCAACTGTTTTGCTCTTTGTGACAATGCTGTTTACAGTACCGAAGAGAGTGTCGGCCATGTTAACGCCTTCCACCGGAGCGGTTGCCGCAAATCCGCCAAGAGCAGATTTTGCGCCGTTGTCATAAATGCTGTAGAACATTTGGTTTTCACCGGTCAGCTTGGAGCTCATGCCCTTAATCGGCTGAACTGCGCCGGCTTTTGCAAAGATGGAAGCTGCTTCATCGGAATACAGGAACGCGATGAACTGCTTTGCAAGATCCTGATTCTTTGCCTGGGAAGGAATCCAGGATTGCTCATAGAAACCGAAGGAATAACGGTCGCCGCCGCTTACGATAGCCGGAAGAGCCATAAAGCCCCACTGGAAATCCTTGGAACGGGGAGCGTCTTTCATTTCGCCGGTAACCCATGTGCCATTCGGCATAAACAGTGCTTTGTCGTCCAGAATCAGCTGCTGATTTTTCTTAAAGTTCTGGTCGTTTGCGTTTGCCACTGTGGTGGGTTCGGTATAAGTTGCAAGTTTGCCTACAAGCTGGAATGCCTGGGTTGCCTGCGGGGTCTTCCAGATTCCCTCTTTATAGGACATTGCGTTATTGAAGAACTGTGTGCCGCCGATTTCGTCGAGAAGTGCATAGAAGAATGCGTCGAAGTAACCGGTGGTCGGGTATGTAAACAGGGAAATTCCGTCTGCCTTTGCCTTGTCGCCCAGTACCCACATTTCAACCCAAGTCTTCGGAACTTCCCATCCCTTTGCCTTGAACAGGCCTGCGTCATAGAACAGACCGCAGGGGCTGTAGAACATAGGAGCAAGATACATTTTTCCGTCGGAATACGGATCGGTCACTTTTGTCGCGGTGCAGCCGGGTACCAGCTTGTCGCTGACCTTTTCGGTTTCGCCCGGAACCTGCATATTCAGTACGTCGGTAAGGTCGGTCAGACCGTTTTCTTTAATCATGGTTTCGGTAAGAGCCAGCTTACGGCCTGTTGCCAGGTGAACAACGTCCGGATAATCGCCTGCCTTCATTTTCGGGCTGATTACGTCTTCAATGTTCTTGTCTGTGGTAAGCTCAACCTTTACGTTCGGGTTTACCTTTTCAAATGCCGCGGCAACTTCTTTCCACATATCTGAGCCATAGGCACTTTCCAGTGCGGCAACTTTCAGTACGGTTTTTTCGCCGCTGCTGGAAGCCTGTGCTGCTTCAGATGTCTGCTGGGTCGAAGAATTTCCGGCACATCCTGTGAGCGAAGTAACTGCAAGGGTAAGTGCGCATAATAAGGAAACTGCTTTTTTCATATTGATTCCTCCAATTTTATTTTTCGTTGGTTACGAAATCTCTCTCCTCTTATCATTAAGTATAATATTTGGGCAAATAAAAACAACTTGATTGTTGCTTTGAATTTTAGAGATATTGCTTTTTTCCGGGAAAGTGTATAAAATTAGGGTAATTAAAACAACCAAAGAGAAATTTGCTAAAGTTTATTGTTATAAATGATAATTCGCTGCGAAAAAAATATTTATTTTATCTAATATATTTTGTATTACTTCACAATGAAACATGAAAATCGAGGAAAAATTAATTTTTTAAAGTCGCAATATAACTAAAGAGGGGTAAAATGAGTAATAATCGATATAGTTTTAACAACAATGATGCGAATAAGATCAATGCCAAGCTGCTTTATGTGACCACGTCAAAATACGAAGGCGATTGGTCCAGCGTGCTGCATACTCACTACTTTACCGAGCTGTTTTACGTGATTCACGGAACGGGAAAATTCACCGTGGCGAACCATGTTTTTCCGGTACAAGAAAATGATTTTGTCATTATCAACCCCAATGTGGAACACGCCGAAACGTCGCTGAATTCCCGCCCCCTGGAGTATATCGTCCTGGCAATCGAAGATCTTTCGTTTTCTTTCGGTTTTGAAGATTCGGAAAACAGCCACAGCGTATACAACTACAGCTCTTACCGGCAGGAAATCGAATTTTACCTGCAAGCGCTCTTAAAAGAAATCACAATTAAAGAACTGAACTATGAAACCGTTTGTCAAAACCTTCTGGAAGTACTTGTCATTAAAATGATGCGACACACAAATTACTCGCTGTCCATTGCTTCTTCCCGAAAAATCAACAAAGAATGCGGCACGGTAAAACGGTATATCGACGCAAATTATAAGCAGAACATTACGCTCGACATGCTTTCCGAAATCAGCCACATGAGCAAATATTATTTAATCCATTCCTTTCAGAATTTTACCGGCCTGTCCCCCATTAACTACCTGATCGCCCGGCGCATCGATGAAAGCAAAACACTGCTTGAAATTGCGGACTATTCTATTTCGCAGATTTCAGAAATGATCGGTTTTTCCTCCCCGTCGTACTTTTCACAGGTTTTCAAAAAGCTGGTTGGGGTTTCCCCGGCAGATTACCGCAAAAACATAAAAATACATACGGCAAATTAACGCATAAAGTTATAAACGCCTCCGGCTGCGCCGGAGGCGTTTATTCGTTAGCCCATTCCCCCGAATTTCCCCTAAACCGGAACTGACATAATGGGACAGCCTTGCAACATAAAGTAATACGGCAAGGGGGAGGATTACATGCAAAACGGGAAAAAGAGTATGGAGGAACACACCGTTTTTTCGGGGGAAAAGTCGGTTGCAGTTCGGAATTTTACACCGGTCCTTTCGGAACCGGAGCGAATTAAAACAGTAAAAGAAATTAACGATACCCTTTACGAGGTTTTTTCAAAGTACGATTCTACCGACCGTACCGAGTAACCGTTCCCTGTTTTCGCAATGGGAAAGGAGCAGCCATGATTGCGATTTACGCGCGCCAATCCGTCGACCGGGAAGACAGCATTTCTACCGACAGCCAAATCGAGGCCTGCAAATACGAAGCGCACGGCGAACCCTGCCGCACATATGTGGATAAGGGCTACAGCGGCAAAAACACCGAACGGCCGCAGTTTCAGGCGCTGGTTCAAAACATTCGCGAAGGTTCTGTTTCTAAGGTCATTGTGTATCGGCTGGACCGTATCAGCCGCTCCATACTGGACTTTTCCAATTTAATGGTTTTATTTTCTAAATATGGCGTTGAGTTTGTCTCTTCCTCTGAAAAGTTTGACACTTCTACTCCTATGGGCCGAGCCATGCTGAATATTTGCATGGTATTTGCGCAGTTGGAACGTGAAACCATTCAGCAGCGCGTTACCGACGCGTATTACTCCCGCAGCGAAAAAGGCTTTTATATGGGTGGCCGAGTCCCCTACGGCTTCCGACTGAGGGAGACCGTACTGAATGGAAAGCGCACCAAAACCTATACGGTCTGTGAAGAAGAAGCCGCTCAAATCCGGCTGATGTATCAGCTTTACGCGGAACCAAATGCTTCTTACGGCGATATTCTTACATATATGAACAAACACGGGCTAACCTGTAGGGGGAACCCTTGGTCACGGGCAAGGATTGCCGAGCATCTAAAAAACCCGATTTACGTTTGCGCCGATCTTGACGTATATGATTTTTTTCAGCGGCAGGGTACGGTAATTGAATCCGACCCGCAAAACTTTATCGGCGAGAATGGATGCTACTATTATAAAGGCCGAACTTCGAAAAACCGGAAGCTGGCAGAACTGAAAGACAACCGGCTGGTCCTGGCGCCGCATCGCGGAATTGTGCCCGCCGACCTATGGCTGAAATGCCGTAAAAAATGCCTGCAAAACAAACAGATTCAACCGGGGAGGAAAATTTCAAACACATGGCTGGCCGGCCTGGTTAAATGCGGGAACTGCCATTACGCTCTTACCCTAAAAAAATACAAAACACGCCGTGCCCGGTACCTGATTTGCAGCCGGAAAACCAATTCTAAAACCTGCGCCGGTGCCGGAACAATTTACGCGGACGATTTTGAAGCATTGATTTACCGGGAGATAATAAACAAGCTGGAGGACTTTCCTGTCTTATATAGAAAAGAAAACCCATCTTCCGAAAACAGGAATACCGCCGCCCCTCGGATTGAGCTGGCAAAAATAAATCGGGAAATGAATGCCCTGGTTGCCAAAGTGGCATCGGCGAATGAATCATTAATGGAATTGATTAATGCCCGCGTTGAAGAATTGAAAATCAAACAGAGTCAGCTGGAAAGGGAGCTTTCCGACTGTGCCGCTGTACCGCGCACAATTCCTCCTGCCCGACAGATTCAAAATTATATGGAACGGTGGAACAACTTGACACTGAATGAAAAACGCACCGTGGCCGGCAGTCTGATTGAAATCATTTATGCTACCAGCGAAACCGTTGAAATTTACTGGAAGATATAATCATTTGGGTTGCTTACGCAGCCAAAAGAAGCCATGTGGTCATTTTATACGTTTTGGGGAAGGTCTGCGCATCATAACCGATCAGTTGGATTCCAAGAACTTCTATGCGTTTAATCCTGCTTTTGACAAATCAAAGAATAATAATGTAATGGGTGCAAGCCAGAACAGAGCAATGGGCGGCAACGTCATGGGCGCAAATCAAAACAAGTCTATGAATGAAGTGATGGGCACAAGCCAAAATAAAGCAATGAACGAGGTTATGGGAGCCAGCCAATTCAAGCCGATGAGCGACGTGATGAGCGCAAGGCAGAATGAGCCGATGGACGGGGTAATGGGTGCCAGCCAGAACAAAC
>DFRY01000058.1 GCA_002378845.1 Ruminococcaceae bacterium UBA3451
AATCGAGACTGTGGACATTCCCGTTCAAAATGATATGTATTTACGGGGCGAACGGCAAAAATGCATTTATGAATGGAATCTTCTGTGAGCAAGCAAAAAACCGGATTTCCAGAAGGAAATCCGGTTTTTATATTTCAGTAAAAGATTACCTGCGCTCTCAGATCACATACATGCTGCGGTAAGAATTCACTTCCGCCACATGGCAAACAGAGGCAGATTATGCCCCGGCCGATTCGCGCTTTGGAAGCCAGCTTAATACCGCCCTGCGCTTGATTACAAAAATTAACGCCAGCAACAGCAGTGTGACCGCACCGCAGAATACAAACCCGGACCATCCGCCGAAATGTTCCATGACCAGCCCGGAAAAGAAATTTCCAATCGGAGTAGAACCCATATTTAAAAATGCGTACACGCTCATTACCCGTCCACGGAATTCATTGGTTGAATTAACCTGAAAAATAGAATTCGCTATATTCATGAAAATNNAAAATCAGGTTTAAGAACCCGATTGCAGAAATTAAAAGCATACTCGCCCAGTACTTGCCGCCAAAAATCGTAAGTACCTGAAGCACAGCGGTTACGGTTCCGCTCACAATCAGAATGCTTTTTTTAACTCCGTTTTTGCTGTAGTATGCCATTAAAATGGCACCCAAAAACGCGCCAAAGCCGGCCATCGCCAGCAAGGCGGTGTAGCCGTCTGCATCACGGCCCAGCACTTCCTTGGCATAAACCGGAATAATTACGTCGTTATTCATTGCGAATGTACAAACGACCGCTGTAATCAGCACATTTAATATGAGAGTTTCATTCTTTTTTATATAGCGAATACCTTCCAGAATATCCGGCAGCATGTGGGAACCGCCGCGAACCTGCGTAGTTTCCTTCACGCGAATCAGCAGTATTCCAATAATAACAGGAATAAAGCTGAGCGCATTGACAAAGAAACAGAACACCATGCCGTACTTCAGCATAACCAAACCGGAAACCGCAGGGCCAATAATACGCGCTAGGTTTACGATGGTGGAATTTAATGATATTGCATTCGTCAGGTTTTCCCTGCCGACCAGGTCAATAAAAAAAGACTGGCGGGCGGGCATATCCAGCGTTTGTGTAAAGCCAAATANNAACCGGTGTATGTCAGAAGCGTCATCAGCACCGCCTGAAGCATAAACACTAGCTGCGTAAAAACCAAAATCTTTTTCTTGGGGAACCGGTCAACCAATACCCCCGCAAAAAGAGAAAACAGCAGCATTGGCATAAACTGGCACACCCCGACAATGCCAACCAGCATAGGGGATTTTGTTACGGTGTACACCAGCCATGTCTGCGCGGTTCGCTGCATCCAGGTTCCGGTAAGTGAAATGCACTGGCCAAACCAAAACAGCCGAAAATTACGGTACTGCAGCGCACGAAATGTTGTTTTAAAGAAAGAAGAAGCTTTCGTAAGAACAGTCATTATTATAATCCCTTAAATCTGGCACGCGCATCGGCGCACGGTAATGTATTCATCAGAATAATTTTCATTATACCACATATTTCCATACATATCATATATGATTATAAAATAGTACTTCGGAAGAACCTGTTTTAACCGGCAGCGCCCCGGCTGCCCGGCGATATTTTATAGGGCAAAAACAATTGCCACCGGCAGAACCGATGGCAATTGTTTTTACTGTAGGGAAAAATCCATAAAGCGAAATGCGGAATTGTTTCTGTCAATTGCTTGCCGCGTCGGACGATGTGGACGAGGCTGGAGAAGATGCCGATGGCAAAGCCGATGAATTCACCGTACCGGAACTTGCAGCCCCGGCTTTACTGGTAGAACCTGCCGCATTGGTTATTATCACCTGATTGGGGTTTTTGGAAGAAGCAGTACCCGACGCAGCGGATGACGCTGCGTCCGTAGGATTTTTGTAAATCGTAATTTCCACTCGGCGGTTTTTCGCCCGGCCGTCTTCCGTATTATTGTTCGCAATCGGTGAAAAATGGGCGTAACCCTCAATCGAGAGTTTATCTTCTTCCAATCCGTAACCGATAAGTTTGTTCAGCACCGTAACTGCGCGGTCAGTGGAAAGCCGCCAGGAAACCTGGTCGCCCGCCGTTGTATGCGGGCCAACATCAGCCGTATGGCCACTTATGGTAATGTGGTCAACCCGGTCGTACACTTTTGAAATTGCCTGTGAAATTTCCTCCAGTACCGGGTCGCTGCTGGGCAGCATATTGGCACTGTCCGGAACAAACATAAGCATATCTTTCAAATGAATTTTAACATAGGTGGAAGTATTGACCAGCGCAATTTGATTCTGCAAATGGTTCTGATCAATATAAGTATTCAATATAGAATAAATTTCGTCCAGTGCATCCTGCTGCACCCCAGCACCGTCTTTGCCTGTACCGCTGCCTGTACCGGTTCCGGTGGGTTTGGTCACCGCGCTGGTTGCCGGTGCGTTGTTCAGTGCAACGCCAAGATTTTCAGCCATCTGCGCCACTTTTTTTGCATCAACCGTGCTCATGGAATACAAAATGATAAACAGCGCAAGCAGCAGCGTGATCATATCCGAATAAGTAAGCAACCATCTTTCGCTGTTGCCTTCCGATTCTTCCTCGTGTTTTTTTGGTTTTGGCATAATATGTTTTCTCCAAAAATTTAATTATTGATGCCGTCCTTGTACTTCTTTTCCCCGCCCCGAAACGCATGGTAATACAGCGCGAGCTGATTTTCCACATCTCGCGAAGATTTACCGCTGGCAATCAGCAATATACCCTGCACCATCATTTCACGGAATACCTTCTGCCGTTTAAGCGTTGTTTTCAACCGGTTTGCCGCGGGAAGATAAATTAAGTTTGCAAAAACGACACCATATAAGGTAGCAATAAATGCAACGGCAATCGCAGCGGTCAAATGCTCCGCGTCAGACATGTTGGAAAGAACCTGAACCAGCCCCATAACCGTACCGATAATTCCCAGGGTTGGCGAAAAACCGCCCGCGCCCTGAAACACCTCGATTTCAAGCTGTTTCTGCATGGTATAAGTCTGCATGTCGGATTCCAGCGCCGCCTCAATTTCCTCAGCGGGTTTCATATCCAAGGTAAGAATCATGCCCTCTTTTAATAGCAGATAATTATCATTGTTCAGGTCGGCGTCAGTCAGCATAGTTTGCAGCTTTAAAAGGCCTTCTCTGCGGCACAGTTCCGCCATTTCGCTGACTTTTTGAATCAGCTGTTCCGGTTTCGGCGCGTTTTTGGTAAAAAAGCTTCTTACCAGCGCCTTTACCGCACCAATCAAATCGTGGAAACCGTAGGAAAGAATAACCGCACCCATTGTACCGCCGAACACTATAATAAAAGGACTGATTAAAAACAGCGAGCTGAGCACGCCTTTTTCAATCAGATACCCTGCTATCAGCGAACCAAAAGCAACTACAAGTCCAATAATTGTTGAAATATCCACATTGTTTCCCCCTTGAGATTTATAAGACAAAAGAGATAAATTTATATGCCTAAACTGTTCCAGTCGACAAAAATCCACCCATATTTTGCCGATTCGATACATTTTAACACAATCATACACGCCTTATTTGTTATATCGGCATGCATTTGAAATAAATAAGCGGTTTTTACAGGGTTTTCAAATTTGTGCAAAAATTATCGAAATTTTTTCGGAATTCGCAACATAATCGGTTATAATACATCTACCAGAAGAATTAACCCTTTTTCCGTCTTACCGTAAGTGATTTTCGCCAGTAAAACTTTTTTCTTCCCCTCAGCAGGAATTCCTCTTGAAATTTGCAACGCAGGACGCAGCCAAATAAATAAAAATGAGACAATAACACGCCGGAATTCTTTTTGTCGAACTGCCTTTTCTCATTTTCAATACAACCGTTGGGGTTACAAAAAGGCTGACACCGTTTACGCGCTGCCAGCCTTTTGCTTTTGACGGCGGAAATCGATCCGTCGAAATTATTCTGTTTTATATGGATTTACTCTACCGTAACCACACAATGCCGTACCGCCTGCTGACCGGAAAGCGTGGTATACACGCCGGTACAGCCCGCGCTTTTCGCCTGCACTTTTACAAAAAAGCTGGTTCCGCTTTGCTGTGTGGAAACTACGCTGAGCACGCTGCTGTTGCCCGTTGAAACATAAGGAGCCCCTGTCGTGCCGCCTACCAGAGTAAATTTAAACTGATAGGTTGCCCCGACTTTCATAGTAAAGGGAAGTGTGGTGTCGGAAGTAACCGAAGTTGCTGTTCCGGGCTGCGGCGCGTTAACAGAAGTGCCCGTGTCGGACGCAACCGTAATGGTACACTGCCTTACCGCCTGCTGGCCCGGCATTGTGGTGTACACACTGGTACAGCCATTCCCCTTAGCCTGCACCTTAACATAATAGCTGTCGCCGTTTTTCACCGTAGACAGTATGCTTAGAACACTGTTGTTTCCGCTTGCAATATACGGTGTTCCGGTCGCCCCGCCCACAAGAGTAAATTTAAACTGATAAACCGCACCGGGCTTCATTGTAAACGGAGAAACAGTGTCGGAAACAAGTCCTTTTGCTTTTCCGGTTGCCACAAAACTGGTGGTTGTTCCGTCGGACGCGGTGGTAATAATTTGCGACGTTCCTGCATTCACATTGGTAATTCGATACAAATATCCCCCGCTTACCTTCTGGTAGAACGCAACGCTGACTGCAGATGGATTTGTGGAAACGGCGGCCGGCGCGGTCGGAAGTTTAGTTGTAATTTTATAGGTGTATGTAGAATTTGAACCAAAAGTGTAAGGAAGCACCGTGTCGGACTGAAGCGGATTCGTTGTAGAATAATCGCGGTAAGAATAATCCGCGTCAACAAAACAGGAAATTCCGGGTACAGTCTGCTGATTATCGTACTGCCACACCGTAAACGGCTTGCTGTACCTTGGCTGACTTACGCCCCAGTGTGCAACCCACTTATCGTAGCCGTCCAGACGAGGATCGCTTAAAATGGAATTAAACCACGTAGGCGAGCTGTAAATACCCACCTGATATCCTGCCGCACGGAGTTTGTTGCAGAATGTCGTTGCAATATCCGCCATAAGCGAACTGCTCAGCGATAGTTGGTCTTTATCTTCAATGTCGTAAAAAACTGGATAATCCAGTTTTCGTTTATTCAGAATGCTAATGCACATATCCGCTTCCTGGGAAGCCATTTCCACTGTGGTTGCATAACTGTAATGGTAAGCGCCCACTTTCAGTCCCACTCGGGTGGCGTTCTCGTAATTGGTGTTAAAGTAAGGGTCGGTCTGCTTTTCCCACGCTTCCCCGCCGTAACCGGTTCGGATGAGTGCAAAATCCATGCCCGATGCTTTCACGCTGTCCCAGTCAATGACCGCCTGATACTTGGCAACATCAATTCCTTTTAATGCCACATGCACAACGCAGGTGGCACTGTAGCCGGCAGCATTTGCGGTAATGGTTGTAATTCCAAGCTTCATGGTTTTCACAGAACCATTGCTGACCGTTGCAACGCTTGGGTCACTGGACGTCCATGTGGAGCCCCCTGTTGAATCAATTCCGTTTAAATAGGAAGTGAGTTGGACCGATTCCCCGGGTTTAAGAACTTCCATTGACTGGTCAATCCAGAATACAGAACTGTCCGTTACGGCTGCAGCCGTATTGCTAAGGTCGGAGGCAAGTGCCGGAAAACTGCAAAGGACAATTACAGCAAGCGCAAGTAGAAGTGATAGTAACTTTTTTTTCAATGTTTTTCCTCCGTTTTCGTTTCATTCTTCATATTCCCTACAAATTTCGCTGAATTATTCGTAAAACGACTTGGTGCGCAACTTCTGAATTGCCCTGCCCGCCGACTGTCAAAATCAGCAACACTGCACAAATAAACTGGGAATGTTTTCTTTATTATATTTGGATTCCCTTATTATGTCAAGTAACGAGCGAAACATACAAAAATTGGCATTTTTTGTGACTGACTTAAAAAATTGCGCCTGAAACCTGTTCAGGCGCTTTCTTTTTTCATTACAATTTACAAATATAATTTAGTTCGCCGACCTCTTTGCCATCCTTATAATAAATGCGAGGTACCCGTTTGGAGATCATGCAAACCAATTCATAATTAATGGTATGATTGTGGGATGCAAGCTCATCCGCCGTAATAATGCTTTGCCCGTCACGGCCGATTGCGGTTACAATATCGCCTTCCTGCACCTCGGGAACCGAAGTAACATTCAGCATCAGCTGGTCCATGCAGACGCGGCCGATGATCTTTGCTTTGCAGCCGCGCACAAGCATACTGCCGCGCAGGTAAAGGTGCCTTGGGTAGCCGTCGGCATAGCCGATGGGAACGGTTGCAATTTTCGTGCGCCGTTTTGTTACAAAGCGCCTGCCGTAGCTGACGGAAGTCTGTGATTCCACCGTTTTAACCAGCGACACAATGCTTTTCAGTTCCAGTGCGGGAATCAGGTTAATGGTATGCTTCATCCGTGCCGACGGCATTAGACCGTACAGAATAATACCGGGGCGCACCATGTCAAGCTGCATTTCCGGGTAATCGAAAATTGCCGCCGAATTCGCGCAGTGGCGAATTTCAAACGAAATTCCCCGCTGCCCTAACAGCGTAATCGCACGCATGAAATTATCGTACTGCATCATTGTATAGGCACGGCCGTCGCTTCCTTCGTCCGCAACGGCAAAGTGAGTAAAAATTCCCTCTGCGTTCAGCCCGGGCAATTTACACGCACGCTCGATTTCACCGACGGTGCGGCTGTCACGGCTCTGGTTCTGGTAAAGGAACCCGATGCGGCTCATGCCCGTGTCAACTTTTATATGCACCCGCACCGTAACGTCCGCCTTTACGGCTTCCGCCGAGAGCCTTGCCGCGTATTCCGGGGAAAGCAGCGCCTGGGCGATGTCCAGCTCGTTAAGCTTGGCGGCACATTCGGGCGGCGTATAGCCCAGAATTAAAATCGGCAGTTTTATTTGGGCGGCACGAAGCTGCACGGCTTCTTCTAAATTGGAAACAGCAAACCAATCCGCGCCAAAGTGCTCGTATTCTTTTGCGAGCACCTCCGCACCGTGACCGTAAGCATCCGCTTTAATCACACAGCAGGTCATCGTTTCCGGTTTCAGCTGAGCGCGGATTACCTTAAAATTGTGGCTGATTGCATCCAAATTCACTTCAGCCCAGGTTCTCTTAAAGAAATCGCTCATTTAATTTCACCTGAATTATTTAAAATATTGAACACCGGATTCAAAAATCTTCTGATCCTTCGCGCCCGGCACATTCGCGTACAAATGGTTGCCCTTGCGTTCGGAATGACCCATTTTGCCAAGAATTCGTCCGTCTAAGCTGGTAATGCCTTCTACGGCGCATACGGAACCGTTCGGGTTCCATTCAATGCTTCCGCTGACTTTCCCGCACGGCGTGGTGTATTGGGTGGCAATCTGACCGTTTGCAATCAGGGACTGCATTACTTCGTCGCTTGCTACAAAGCGCCCTTCGCCATGGGATACCGGAACAGCAAACACATCGCCCGCATTAACACCCGCAAACCACGGGGATTTTACGGAAGTAACCCTGGTGTACACCATACGCGATACATGACGGCCCAGCGTGTTGAACGTTAGGGTTGGCGCCTGCGCGTCGGGCTGCATGATTTTTCCGTACGGAACAAGCCCCAGTTTAATCAAAGCCTGGAAGCCGTTGCAGATGCCGAGCATCAGGCCGTCGCGGTGATACAGCAGATCATTGACCGCCTCAGCAACTTTCGGATTGCGGAATGTGGTCGCGATAAACTTGCCGGAGCCGTCCGGCTCGTCGCCGCCGGAAAAACCGCCGGGAATCATAATAATCTGTGCATCGCGAATCGCTTTTTCCATTTGCTCAATTGTTTGTTCAATGTCCGCGGAAGAAAGGTTCCGCACTACAAGAATTTCAGGCTGCGCGCCCGCTTTTTCAAATGCCCCTGCACTGTCGTATTCACAGTTTGTACCCGGGAATACCGGAATAAACACCTTCGGCTTCGCCGTTTTAATTGCCGGCGCTGTGGTGCTGCGCTCCGTGCAGAGCGGAACGTCATTGGTTACAGGCTGTTCCTGCGCATGGTTCGGGAAGATTTTCTCCAGCGTACCGCCCCAGGCTGCAATCAGTTCATCCAAGTCAAGCGTTTCGCTGCCAAGAGTTACCGTCGGTTCCTCAACTGTTTCACCCAGAGAAATATATGCAATATCCTTAATCGGATTTTCATTTAATTCCGCAATAATTACACCGGAAGCCGGCGCGAACAGGAATTTATGGTCTAAAATGCTTTCCTGAAAACGGAACCCGATTTTATTGCCGAAGCACATTTTGGCAATTGCCGCGGCAGCACCGCCCTCTTTTACTACGGAAGCGGACAGAATGTCACCGGACGCAATCATTTCCATTACCGACTTGTAGTACTGCTGAAGCGAAGTCCAGTTTGGCAGCAGAGTTTCGGAGCTTTCCGGCAAGGGCAGAAGTACGACCTTGGAACCGCTCTTTTTGAACGCAGCAGAAATGGTTTTGCTTGCCTTTGTCATGGTTACGGCAAAGCTGACCAGAGTGGGTGGAACGTCCAGCTGTTCAAAGGAACCGCTCATGCTGTCTTTTCCGCCGATTGCAGGCAGACCCATACCGATTTGCGCGGTCAGCGCACCGAGCAGCGCGGCTGCCGGTTTGCCCCAGCGTTTCGGGTCGGTATTAAGCCGTTCAAAATATTCCTGGAATGTCAGTCTTGCCTTCAGCGGGTTCGCACCGATGGCGGCAAGCTTGGAAAGACTTTCGACCACCGCGTATGCCGCGCCATGGAATGGGCTGAAGCGTGCGATTCCGGGAATATAACCGTAGGACATGGCGGTTGCGTCGTCGGTTTCGCCATGAATTACCGGCAATTTTGCTGCCATTGCTTCTTCAGGAGTAAGCTGATATTTTCCGGCAAACGGCATCAGTACGGTGGCTGCGCCAATGCTTGCGTCAAACCGTTCGCTCAGGCCCTTCTGGGAACAAACTTCCAAACGGGAAAGGTTCTCCTTGAACGCTTGCGCAAGCGGCTTGTCCTTCAGGCAGTCCGGCACAAGGGTGCGGTAATTTTCTTCGGCATTGACCGCGCTGATTTCCACGCCGTTTTTCTGAATTACGCCGTTGGTGTCAAGAAAAGAACGGCTGATGTCTACAATCGTATCTTCGCGCCATACCATACGCAAACGCGGTTCCCGGGTAACGACGGCAACTACCTGCGCATTCAGGTTTTCTTCCCTGGCCGCGGCGATAAACGCATCGGTATCTGCCGGAGCAAGCACGACCGCCATTCTTTCCTGTGATTCGGAAATTGCAAGTTCGGTTCCGTCCAGTCCTTCGTATTTCTTCGGCACCTTATTCAAATCGATGGTCAAACCGTCGGCCAGCTCGCCGATAGCAACACAAACGCCGCCCGCGCCGAAGTCGTTGCAGCGCTTAATCAGCTGTGCTACCTTCGGGTTGCGGAACAGCCGCTGAATTTTCCGTTCGGTTGGCGGATTACCCTTCTGTACTTCGGCACCGCAAACCTCAATGGACTGCTCGGTGTGCGCTTTACTGGAACCCGTTGCACCGCCGCAGCCGTCGCGGCCCGTACTGCCGCCCAACAGAACGATTACATCGCCTTCATCCGGTTCGAAACGCACGACATTCTCTTTGGGAGAAGCGCCGATTACCGCACCGATTTCCATCCGTTTTGCAACATAACCGGCATCGTAAAGCTCGGTGACCTGACCGGTCGCAAGACCGATCTGGTTCCCGTAAGAGCTGTACCCGTGCGCCGCGCCTGTAGTGATTTTGCGTGTGGGCAGCTTGCCGTGCAAAGTGTCCTCAAATGCAACACGGGGATCACCGGAACCGGTAACGCGCATTGCCTGGTACACATACGCTCTGCCGGAAAGCGGGTCGCGAATTGCGCCGCCAAGGCAGGTTGCCGCGCCGCCGAACGGCTCAATTTCCGTTGGGTGGTTATGCGTTTCATTTTTAAACTGTACCAGCCACTTCTGTTCTTTACCATCAACCGTAACGGGGACTTCAATGGAACAGGCGTTGATTTCGTCGCTTAAGTCCAGGTCGGGAATCAGACCTCTTTTACGGAGCAGCTTCATTCCGATGACCGCCATGTCCATTAAAGAAACCGGCCGGTCGGTGTCGCCGTAAACCTCATGTCTTGCATCATAATATGCCTGCAAAGCTTCTTCAATGACTCCGCTGACCGCAGACTGCTCCACCGTAATATTTTCCAGGCGGGTGGAAAACGTAGTGTGGCGGCAGTGGTCGCTCCAGTACGTATCAATTACGCGCAGCTCGGTCACGCTTGGGTCACGGTGTTCCTGGTCACGGAAATACCGGCGGCAGAACGCCAAATCCTCAAAGCTCATGGCAAAACCCATGGACTCGTAATAGGACTGCAGTTCTTCGTCACTCCAAAGAATAAAGCCCGTAACTCGCGCGACGTCTGACGGCACTTCCGCTGTCATATCGAGGGTTTCGGGCTTTGCAAAAGAAGCAAGACGGCTCTCCACCGGGTTCACCATGTAGCTCTTGATTTTATTCAGCTGTTCCTCGCTTAAATTACCCCTGAATGCGATGACACGGGCGGTAACTACCTGCGGCCGCTCCCCCTGTGTTAAAAGCTGCACGCACTGTGCGGCCGAATCTGCGCGCTGGTCGTATTGCCCCGGAAGATATTCCATGGCAAAAGCGGCAAATCCCTGGGGCAGCGGGTATTCCTCATCGTACACGTTGTCCACATTTGGTTCGGAAAGAATGCTGTCGCGTGCGGCAGTGAATTCTTCCCTGCTGAGATTGGAAATATCGTACCGGTTAATCAGCCTGAGTTCCTCGATGGAACCTAAGCCGAGGTTTTCGACAAGGTCAGCTTTTATCTGCTGTGCTTCCACATCGAATCCGGGTTTTTTTTCCACAAATACTCTGATGACGTCAGACATATTCCCCTCGTTTCCGCTGCCCCGAAAAAAGCAGCCTATTTAACAATAACTTGTATTAATATTAACACAACTGCCTGGTGTTATAAAGGGTAAATGTGAACATTTCTGTTTTCCATAAAATTTGCGGTCACCGCGTATCATGTCCTATTACAAATGTAAAGTGAAGCGTGAAAACACCTGTTTCGGTTCGGTTTTCGCAAATGAATGTTTATTCATTTTGTAGGATTTCATCACCNNAAAATAAATTTTTATTTTTTTTTTAGTTTTTCACCCCCCGCCGTAAACGTGAATCGGACGGCGGAAAAATCCGCCGTCCGAAAAGAAATCTTATTTAATTTTCCGGCATTCCATGTAAAAGCGCTTGTCGCATGCGTGCCCCATGGAAAATGTCTTTCGCGGCAGCGCGCCGTCCACCGCAACGGTTTCGAACAGACTGCTCTTTTCCATATTGGGAAGCAAAAAACCAACGGTTCCATCTTCTTCGCAAAGCTTTTGCACAACTTCTTCCCCGTGAATATAATCAATTTTGCCGCCGATTGCGGGCAGCTTTTCATCGAGGAATTTTTGCAGGGTGCCGACTTCCAGATTCGAGGTTGGGTTCGTTACCCAAATTGTTTTCCGCTCTTTGCCCAGAATGCAGGTAATGGCATGCCCTTCGCAGGGGCGTTCGGATACATTATAATAACGGTACAGTTCCTCCATCAGTTTCGCCGGGTTGGTTTGGAACACAATGCGGTGAACCGGTTCGAACTGCAGGGAATCGTCGTAAAGGTTGACTACCTCCGCCAATGCCCACCGTGCCGGATGAACGGCAGCCTGTTCCGGCGGCAGCGTGCGCTTCAACTCCTCATAACAGGCTTTTGCCGTTGCAAGCGAATGGTTCCCGTCGCCCACGGCAAAAAGCAGATTGTCCCGCAGCGGAAGAGCTTCCAACGCGGCCTCTAATTTTTCTGCGGCCAAGCCGTTCAGGCTGAACCCACGGATGCTTCCGCTTTCCTGCATCAGCTTTCCTTCGTATTCCAGCGTTAGATTTGCCGGGTCAATCGGTTCAATTACGCTGCGCCGACTGTCGTCAATCAGAATCATAATGTGCGGAAGTTCCAGTGGAGCACCTCTGCGAATTTTCACACGGGGCGGAATCCGTTCCAGCACTGTGCCTTCAGTCGCGCGAATGGGCGTTTTGCTGCCCGCTTCATAACGGTACTGCTCCAGGTCCAGCGCCATCATTACACCCTGGCGAATTTTCCCGTCGGCAAGGGTACGTTCTACATAAAGATATTTCTTTTCCAGTTCACGGAATACGCCTTCGTTCAGGTAACGTTCCATTGACGCGTTGATCCCGGCAGCGTACGCTTCAGCGTCCGTTGTTTCCAGACAGTATTCCGGGTAAATCATATGATAAGTAGAGGGATAGTCCCCTACCGTTTGTTTGACCTTCTCCCAATACTCCGGTTCAGAAGTATATTGATCGCAGGCAACCACGCACCACTTATCGGTAGAAACCGTTTTGGGCAGCAGAATATCAGCCGGTTTAAAAATATGTTTCATAGGAGTCCCCCTGTTCACACAATTCACATGATACATTATACAGTACATAACACAAAAGCACGGAGCGCAATGCCCCGTGCTTTTCATCATACCACATATTTCCGTAAACAAGCAACCCGTTTTATCCTGTCCTGCGGCAAATACGGTTCTGCAAAAGATTCCCTACTGAAACCGTATTATGCTTTGCCGCGCACCCGGTTTGCAAAAAAACTGCCGAAGAAAATAACCGCCGCAATCAAAACAACGGTTCCGCCTGCGGCGGTACCAGTATAATAGGATAGGATTAAGCCGCTTACGCCGGAAAACAGAGAAATCAGCATCGCAATTAGATGATAGGAACGCATGCTCCTTGCAATATTTCTGGCCGCCGCAGCAGGCAGCACCAGCAGGGAATTGATAATCAGAATTCCCACCCATTTAATCGAAACAGTGACAATCACCGCCACGGTGATGACAAAAATCTTTTCCACCAAACGAACATTAATCCCCTTGCTCGCCGCCAGATCGGAATTAATGCTGGTGAGCATAAGCGGATTGAAAAAGACCACCCAAAGCGCCACAGCGGCCAGCAAAATCAAAGCCAGCAAACCAATTTCACCGGGTTGAACGGTCAAAATATCTCCTATCAGATAACCCGAATATTTTGCAAATCCCCCGGATGCCGACAGCAGCACAATGCCCAACGCTAACCCCGTAGAAGAAAACACGCCAATGATGGTATCTGCCGAAGAATTTCCGGAATTCATTACCGCCGAAATACAAAGCGCAAACAAAAGCGCGAAACCCATCATCGAAATCAGATAATTGTCAATTCCCATTAAAACGCCGATAGCAATTCCGGTAAGTGCCGAATGCCCCAGTGCGTCGGAAAAAAACGACATTTTGTTATTTACGATCATGGTGCCGACCAGACCGAACAGCGGGGTAATCAGCAGAATGGCGATTAGCGCATTCTTCATATAACTGAATTCCGTCCAGTCATATGGCAGCAGCGTATCGATAATTGAGTAAATTACAGTCATTTTACAGCACCTCCGGCCAATTTTAGTCCGAAGGCTTCCTGTACTTCGGGAGTTTTCATTACATCTTTCACGCTGCCGCTGACCAGAATAGTGCGGTCAAGCAGCGCGGCGCGCGTCGCATATTTTTCTACATGCGACAAATCGTGCGATACCAATATGGTCGGCATGCGGTGCTCAACACGCATGGCGGTAACAAGGTCATAGAATACTTCGATCCCTCTGCGGTCAACCGCAGAGACAGGTTCGTCCAGAAGCAGCAAATCCGGTTTCGGTTCCAATGCAAACGCAAGCAAAACACGCTGCATTTCCCCACCCGAAAGATTGCCGATTCGCTTTGGCAGCAGAGAAGGGTTTCCCCCGACCTTTGCCAACAGCTTTTCGGCGCGTTCCAGCTTTTCTTTTTTATGCCCCAGCCAAACCGGGAAGTTGCTCATGTTGGCGCACAGCATATCTGCCACGGTAACCGGAGTAGAACGGTCAAATACCAGATTCTGCGGCACATAACCAATGCGGGGCTTTTCGATTTTCTCCCCTTTGGCGTCTGTAAAAATCACTTCGCCGGTGTAGGGAATCCGCCCGAGCAGCGCCTTAAGCAAAGTGGTTTTGCCTGCGCCGTTGCGCCCGATAAGAGCCAGAATTTCACCGTGGTGCACGTCAAGTGACACGTCGTGCAAAATAATGCCGTCGCGCTTTTTTACCGTAAGGTTTCGAATTTTTGTATTGCATTTGCAGGTATCCATCGGACTCTCCTTATTTCATCAAGACAGCGCGCGTTTCAGCACGGTTAAATTGTTTTCCATGGCGTCAAGGTACGCGTTCTTATCGTTTTCCCCCGTTACGGACGGGTCAAGCAGGTAAACGGACACACCGCTTTCGTGCGCCACAATATTAGCCGCAGACTGCGGATATTGCGGCTCTGCAAATACCGCCTTTACCCCGGTACCCCGAATTAACCGGATGGTTTCCGCCAGTTCCTTTGCGCTCGGCTGGCTGTCAGGCTCCCGATTTACCACCTTCGCGATGTGTAGACCGAATTCCTCCGCAAAATACGGAAACGCTTCATGAAAGGTGATAATATCGCGATTCGAAATATTGCTCAGGTCATCGTGCATTTTTCCGCGCAGCGCGCTGAGCTTTGCCGTATAATCCAACGCGTTCTTCTGGTATGCCGCGGCATTTTGAGGGTCGGCAGCCGCCAGCCCCTTTTCCATGTTATTCATCTGCTGAATATAATTGGTAATGGATACCCAGATATGCGGGTTCGGTACCCCGTCATCATCCTTCAGCAGCGCAATTCCTTCACTGGAATCCACCACCCGAAGCTTTGGCAGCTGCCGGGTTACTTTATCCATAAAGCTTTCCATCCCTGCGCCGTTAATGACAAAGACATCCGCCTGCTCAATATTTTTCATATCCTTGGACTGAAGCTGATAATCGTGCAGGCAGCCCGCCTGCTGGCCGGCCATGTTGTCAACCTGTACTCCGTCAACCCCGTCTGTTATGTTCAAAGCCATAATATATAAAGGATAAAATGAAGTTACCACACGGAATTTCACCTGTTCCCTCTGTTCCCTTTGTTCCGCACTGTCCGCCCTGCGGGCACAGCCTGCTGTGGCGAAAATCAGTAAAACCGCCAAAACGGCGGCAATCGTTTTTTTCAACGGGACATTTCCCTCTTTTCAAATGCGAATTGTTTGCATCTAAATATCATAATCCCGCGAACACCTTTTTGTCAAGAAAAAAATAAGGGCGGATAATCCGCCCTGAATTCTTATGCCTTGGCCATAATCGCCTTAATTTCCGGAAGTTTCTTTTCGCAGTCGAGCATCCCCATTTCGTAAATGATCCTGAGTCGTTCGGGGTCTTTTTCATAACGCCCTGTAACAATCGGACTGCTGGGTCGAACCACCACCGCTTTGCCTTCTTTTTCCTGCCGACGGCATACTTCCAATTCATTGTTGTAAATTTCCGCCCGGTTCAACATAGTACTGACAAAGTTGGGGTAATCGCCGTATTTTACGCGGAGCACAGAGCGGGGAAATTCCGGCCGCAAACTTTTGCGATAAGAAATATCGCGCGTTAATACAATCAGATTATATTCGTTCCCGTCAAAAATAGAACGTTCAATGGGAATTGGCATAGCACAGCCGCCGTCCAACAGCTCGTGCCCCTGGTACGAAATAATATTGGAGATAAACGGCAAAGAGCTGGAGGCTTTCACCGCCGTGAAATCCTCGTCCAGATTTGCTTTATCAAAAAACATAGCACGTCCCGTTTTTAAATCTGTCGCGCCAACTTTCACATTGATGGGAGAATTAAAAAACGTTTCATAGTCAAACGGAAGCAGCTCATGGAACAGCTCACCGAAGATAAAATCAAACCCGAAAAGAGAACCGGTAGTATGCAGATTTTCTACGCTGATATAGCGCTTATCGGCAATATAATTATAAAAAATATCATAATTTCGGTTCTTTTGTTTTGATACATAGCTGAGCGCGTTGCATGCTCCGGCTGATATACCGTAAACACTGGGAAATTCGATTCCGTTCTGCAGAAGCACTTCCAACACACCACTTGTGTAGGCGCCGCGCATTCCGCCGCCCTCAAGCACCAGACTTATCGACATAGCCAACACCTCACATTAAATTAGTATTATAATTATAGGCTAAAGATTGAGCGAATACAAGCACCCCAAATAAAATTCGAAATTTTTAAAATTTTGTATTGATTTTTGCCGCTGTATACGTTATAATTATCGAGCACTCAGAAATGGACGTTTAGCTCAGCTGGTAGAGCATTCGCTTGACGTGCGAAAGGTCATAGATTCGAGTTCTATAACGTCCACCACAACGATGACAGGGTAAAAGTAGTAAACTTTTGCCCTTGTTATCATAAAATTAAATGTTTAGTTTATTGAAGCTAAGCACTTAATTTTATGATAAGGCCTCTGCTTCCCAGCAGTAGCTCTACCATAAAATATCTTGTACACCAGAACCCGTTCCTATGGCATACTAACCCTTTGTAGCAAGTATGTTGTTCCACGTTTTCGGGGTGTTCAGTGACTTGCTATTATCATCGCAAGTTGATATAAACACCGGTATCTGTTCTGCAAGCGTTATTCAAGCAAGCTAATACGAGCATTTGAAGTACTGATTCAAATGTTGGTCTTGACTTACTTAGTAATTGTCAAGGTTCTTGGTTTGAGTGGAAAAAATAAAAGTCTGCACCCTCACTGCTACACAAGGGTACAGACCTTGACATGTATCCGAAATACGTGCTAAAATAAGCAACGCATAAACGGCATTCACAAGTCATAATGGGTCTTTGCTACCCTTATGGCGCATGGGAAACTATCGTCGGCTAAACGATTGATTCCCTGTGGATGCTTTTTTTTGCATTCCACCTAACAGGAATTATATACCATATTCTTTTTAAATGCAATAATAAATTATTTATTAAATTTATTAGAAAAAGCGGAACTAGTTCCGCTTTTTCTAAATTGAACGTCGAAAATTATCCTTAGTTGGGATGTGTAATTTTTTATATTCACTAGTCCATCATCTATCTTTCCCATCGACCATTGAACAAAAGCTGGCAAATAGTACCCTACAACTGTTCCAGCAAAGCATGCCAATACAGCAAGCCAAACGTCAATAGATTGTCGAGATTGATTGTTCCTTACAAGTTCAGCAATAAGAGCTATACCACCAACAATACCCGCAATCATCAAAACCCACGAAGCAAAAATAGCCACTGCTGATATTAACCTGAATACATAATATAGTAATTGTATAATAGGCGTAAGAAGGATGAGGACAATACGAGCTAATATGGAAAGAATTTTCGCGGGAAAACTATGTTTATTGAATACTAACTTCACATATTGCTCATATAATTTTTGTCGCTGACCAGCCTCATGTAGCATTTCTTCAATATGTTCAACTCTCGATTCATATAGATTTGATGCAGTTTCCTTTGAGTTCTTATCTGTTGCAGATGATGTTTTATTTTGATTGTCATATTCACTTCTGGATTGGCCATCGCTCAGAATTTCATATGCTTCCTGTATTAAGCGAAAAAACACATTCGCATTTGATGCATCGTTAACATCTGGATGATATTTTTTCGCTAAAGAACGGTAGGCGAATTTAATTTGTTCTGGTGTTGCATTTTCCTCGATCCCTAGTATTTCATAGTAAGTCAAAAAATCAAGTCCTTCATTGGAATATTCTTCTATAGATGTACTTTATCATAGATATTCTTAAAAAACAAGTAAAAGGAAAAAGCGGAACTAGTTCCGCTTTTTCCTTTTACTATTACTTAAAACACGCTTTGCTTTTTAGTTTCATAGTGCTATTATAGTAATAAATGGGAAATATTGTCGTTATTATCACTACTATAGATTTACTTTCCCTTTATTACAGCCAGAATGTGAACTCGAGGCAAGTGACTACTTCTAATAGCAATAATGAGAAGTTCGTTTCGTGACAAAGTTATAGCAATTAGACGAAGTTCGACCAGCCGGAATGGATGGAGGAAATAGCTGTGTGAAAAGCGGACCATTCTAAAAGTATTACCAATCGTTACATTGCTTTTAATCATAAATAGTCTTGTTTGTGTCCCAGTCAGAACAGTTTCTGAAAGCTGTAAAATTTTAAAGGGTACTAATTTCGGAGTAAAAAACCAACATATAGGAGACTTCAAATATGGCAACAGTTGAGCTGAAACCCATAAGTGAACTATTTGGCTTGCAATTCTTTGTGCCGTCATATCAAAGAGGATATCGATGGACAACTGTACAGGTCAGAGAATTACTTGAGGATTTGTATGATTTTTCAGATGATAATAAGCGAGAGGATGATGACTACTACTGTTTGCAGCCGGTTATTGTGAAACGTCGCGAAGAACAGTGGGAACTAGTTGATGGGCAGCAGCGTCTTACTGCTCTTTGGCTGTTATCAACGCTCTATTATTGCAGTAACCGTGATGATGAAATCGATCTTAAGCATCAAAAATATGCTCTGGAGTATGAAGAAAAACCAATCTTCACAAGTCTGTTTTCAAAAATCACTGATCTTGTGCAGGCCGATTCAATGCCAGCATTGATTGAGCATTTGGTGGCTTATAAAGAAAAGAGCATAGATTCCAGAAATCTAATCGAAAGCATCGAATATATAGCTCAATTCACAAGAAAGAACAAACGTCCCAAGGGTGTATTAGCCAAAATATTTGAGGCATTTCATGCCATTAATGTTATATGGTATGTTCTTGATGAAGATGAGGATCCTATTCAAACATTTACAAATATCAATGCCAACAAAATCGAATTAACTAATGCTGAACTGATTAAAGCGGTGCTGCTTAACTCATGTCCAGACGATAACCATATGCAGAATATGGCTCTTCAATGGGAAGAAATTGAAAAAGGCCTGAATGATAACAGCTTCTGGAATTTCATAGTAAGCAAAAAAAGAAATGCATATAGTACAAGAATTGATTACTTGTTTGAGATCTGGTGTGCTAAGACCGGACATGTGGTACAGACAAGTTCAGACGATCGTCATGCCATATTCCGCGAAATCAACGGACTTTTGGATAATAATGCACAAACTGTGTCAGCGGATATCTGGAAAGAAATACAAACCATTTATGATACGTTGCTTGATTGGTATCAAGACTACTACTATTATCATACCATAGGGCTATTAATCATAATCAACGAGAAGGAAAAAGATGTTGATATAATAAATGATTTGTATCAGATTTATTCCTCGAACGATAAGAAGGAATTCAGGAAGGTTATATGCAGAAAAATTAGAGACCTGTATTTTGGAAAAACGAAGGCAACACCCTTTGAAGAATTTGCAATAGATCAAATAAAGAATAACCTTGGTGATATTACATGTCATGATGATTGTGTATGTAGTGTCTTGCTTTTATATAACATTGCAATGTTGGTGAACGCAAACAATACGTATGAGCGTTTCCCTTTTGAGTTATATAAGGATGAGATTTGGGATATTGAGCACATTAATCCTCAAACTCCAAAGGAAGCAATTGATGATGAAAAGAAAGCATGGCTTAATAGTTATCTTGCAATCCTAAAAAGCGGGATTGACCACTCAAAAGATCTGAAGCTGTCTCAAGATATACAAACATGTCTTGATTCGCATCTGGTGGATTTTGAAAACATCGCTAAGAGAGTAAATGAAATTTTGGAATTGACAGATAATAATTCAATAGTGAACCTTGTTCTTTTGGATGCGAACACGAACAGAGGATACAAAAATGCTTGCTTTGCTGAAAAGAGGAAAAAAATTATTGAAGTAGAGCGCAGCAAAAATAACGATGAAAAATATATTCCAATCGGAACCAAGTGGGTGTTTCTGAAGGGCTTTGAAAATGCTGAGCAACTTATTATTTGGGGAGCTGTGGATATGCAGGATTATTCTAATGATATTGCAAGCAGCATCTTTAAGCTGTTAGAAGGTGCGGATTAATGAGTGTAAACAATAGTTCAACGCACACATTTTGGGAATTAATCAAATCGTATCAAATCGTTGTTCCACCGCTGCAGAGAGACTATGCCCAGGGACGCGAAAAAAGCCCGGAGATTGAGCAGATTAGAAATTCATTAATGGATGAGATTTATGATTCATTGAGTACAGACAAACCATTAGTATTGAATTTTATCTATGGCGAAAAAGCAGAAGGGCGATTTGTTCCAGTTGATGGACAGCAAAGACTAACAACACTCTTTTTGCTCCATTGGTATATTTTCATGAGGGCAGATTATACGGATGGCCTTGAAGATCTAAAGGGTTTTTCTTATCAGACCAGAGTAACATCTGAACGTTTTTGCGAAAATCTGTGCAGTACTAAAGTGGATTTTTCCGCAGAGAAGATAGGTGAAGAAATCAAAGAATACTATTGGTTAACAGGAAACTTTCTTAAAGATCCAACGATTAAATCTATGTTAACCATGCTTGATACGATTCATGGCAAGTTTTCATCGTATCCAGATTTTGGCTTGCTTAAGGATAAGCTCGTTGGCGAGAAATGCCCAATAACATTTCTATGGCTTCCAATGGATAATTTTCAAAAGACCAACGATCTGTACATCAAAATGAATGCCCGCGGAAAACAGCTTTCTGATTTTGAAATTTTCAAGGCGAAATTACAAAACTCTGACCTGATTAAAAGTATACTTAGTACTGGGGCAACAAATGAGGGCATTATTCTATACATAAGCCAATATAACAATCAGTACGCTGAATTTTTTTACCAGCTCTTTCAGAGTTCATATGACGATGCAATGATGACCTTCATCAAAGAAATGGTTCGAGATGCATATCTCTCATATGTGAGCAGTTGTGGGGTTCCTCAGAAAGATTATAGAGATGAGTATGCCAAAATGCGAGGAATGAACGGAAGTATTTTTTCTCGCTATTTGGAGAATGGAGGCAAAGGATTTTCCCAATGCAGCAAAGCAACAGGGGCAATTGTCAAAGGAATACACAGAACAACAAAACTAATAGATATGTTTTCTGCGATGAGTACCCCGCTTGTGTTCGAGAATACGCTTTCGAAAGCATTCTATGACGAAAAGAGCCTTTTTGTTAGAAATTATCAAGATGATACTTTATCAGATGACGCAATTCGTTTTGCAACGTATGTATATCTGGTTAAATTTGGAATACCCGAGGATTATGACAGCAAGAACGCATATTGTATGTGGAAAAGATTTGTTTATAACATCGTTACAAACAGCTCATTAAAAAGCCGACGTGAGGACGTTTGCGAGGCTTTTGTTTTCTTCGATAATTTGGTTGATACTATAACTAACGACAATGAAGTTTCTGTGCTTGATGCAATTTCAGAAATAACGAACACCAGTATGACAGCTGCAATAAAAATGCAGGCGAAAGAAGAAATGATAAAAGCACTACTGATGAAAGATATTACCTGGAAAAAGCTCATCCTGGATGCAGAAGATTATTTTGAAGATGGCCAAATCGGTTTTATACTAGACTCTTGTAAAACCGGAGCAAATACATGGGACAGCCAGGTGTTTGCGAAATACACCTCACTATATAAAAAATTCTTTGATAAAAGCAAAAAGCAAAGTAATGTGATTGGCAAAAACCTATTTGAAAGAGCACTGCTGTGTATGCCTGATTCTTCAGGAAATCATACAGCGCATTTGCTAAAGCAGTCCAACTCGACAACATCGTGGGGATTTCTTGGCAAAGACTACAAAGAATTTCTGGCAAATACAACCGAATGGAAGAAACGTCAAATTCTAAATTGCTTATTGGATAAGTTGGATGGTTCCGTCGACTATATACACACGCTCACCAGTATAATTAATTCAATAAATGAAAGCGATTACCAGAATGCTGACGCATGGAAATTACCGTTTATTAAGAACGATTTGTTTGATGTGCAAATTGGATATTATCGATTCAAAAACTGCATCAATCTGTCGGATAACCGAAAAGAGGTCTTGATGATTGCTGGCACAACAGTCCGCGCCTATAGTATCGAATTGTATACATTCTTGCTTTATAGAGAGTTGCAGAAACAAAAAATAAAAAATATGAAGGCTGTACTCTATACCACAGCTAGCATGAATAACCATGAAGGTTTTCCTTTGAGGTACCTGGAAATTGGTGGTGCGGAAATTGGTTATTCGTATGCTGTTGGAGATGCGGCGAATCCTTATCTATATAAAACTTATTCTGGAATCCAGAAGATGACGTTCGACGATGTGGTGGATGTAGTCAAGGTTAAGTGTGATGAATAATATAAAACTATTGGTGCAGGCTGCGATAAATGGATAGTGGATCAAGTTCAGGCAGAGAAATACGATGATGCCAATATTTTAATAGACCAAATTTAAAGGCAATTTCTTTCTGAATGAGAAGGCACATGCAATGAAAATTCAGTTTATCAAGTTTCCCATTATGTTTAAGATACATACCATGGGAGCGTGATCCTATTATTTATAAACAGTGATGTTAGGAAATATATATTTTGTGCAGAAGGTGAAAACAATATGAAAGTCATAGTTTTTCAGGGTAGCCCGAGAAAAAACGGTGATACAGCAACTCTTATAAAGCCATTTATATCAGAATTAGTAAATAAGGGATTTGAAGTTAAAACAATTTCGCTATATGATAAAAAGATTTCGCCATGTATCGAATGCTATCAATGTCAAAACAGATTAGGTGAATACGGTTGTTCAATCAGTGATGATATGCACGATATAACAGATGAGATTTTAATGGCAGATTGTTTTATTTTGGCTAGTCCAATATTTATTTGGTATTGTACCGCTCCAATGAAAGCAATGCTTGACCGATTTTATGGGCTACATAAGTATTACGGGGAACATCGCGGACCAAGTTTGTTGGAAGGAAAAAAGTGCGGAATAGTTGCTACATGTGGGTACGATCTGGAATATGGTATAAGCCCTTTTGAAGATGGAATTAAGCGATTTTGTGAGCATTTCAAAATTGAATATATCGGGAAAGCAGCTGTACAACGTGATGCAGGAGACGGTGTAAGCAAATTTGAAACTGATGATTCAAAAAA
>DFRY01000070.1 GCA_002378845.1 Ruminococcaceae bacterium UBA3451
AACCTGCCGCAGGTATGAACCCCACGGAAACGATGGAGTTAATGGAAACCATCGCGCTGATTCGTGACAAGTTCAAGGTGGCGATTCTGTTGATTGAACATGACATGAACTTCGTTATGGGAATTTGCGAACATATTGTTGTTTTGGACTACGGCAGAATTATTGCCGAAGGAAGCGCAGAAGAAGTACGCCGCAACCCAAAGGTAATTGCAGCGTATCTTGGAGGTGAGTGATATGGGTGTCATGCTGTCGGTAAAAAATCTGGAGGTCTTTTATGGCTCCATACACGCAATCAAAGATATTTCGTTTGAAGTAGCAGAAGGGGAGATCGTAACGCTGATCGGTGCGAACGGCGCCGGAAAGACAACGACTCTGCACTCTATTTCCGGTCTGGTTAAGCCGAAAAGCGGAGAAATTACTTTTTGCGGTTCTGATTTGCGCACGACGGATGCGCATAAAATCATTAAGCTGGGTTTGGCGCAGGTTCCGGAAGGGAGAAGAATTTTTTCCCGTATGACCGTGCAGGAAAATCTGGAGATGGGTGCCTATATTCGCAGTGACTCCCAGACGATACAGAAGGATTACGAAAAAATATTTGAACGCCTGCCGCGCTTAAAAGAACGCCGCAAGCAGCTTGCCGGTACCCTGAGCGGCGGCGAACAGCAAATGTTGGCAATTGGCCGCGCATTGATGTGCAATCCGAAAATGCTGCTGCTTGACGAGCCATCCATGGGCTTGTCTCCCCTTCTGGTAAATGAAATCTTTAGCATTATCCGCGACGTAAACCAGTCCGGAGTTACGGTTCTTTTGGTGGAACAAAATGCGAAAAAAGCGCTTGAAATTGCAAACCGCGCCTATGTTTTGGAAACCGGCGCCATCGCAATGGAAGGCGACGCAGATGAGCTTGCCAACGATGAAAAAGTGCGCAGCGCTTATCTGGGCGGTTAATAAGTTCATACAAAAAGGCGGAAGCACTTGCTTCCGCCTTTTTTAAGTATTGACTGTAGTCAGTGTGGTAGTAGGGTAATACCATTCCAAAATCTGTTTGTAGGTAGAGCCTTGGTTTGCCATGTATTGTGCGCCGGTCTGGCTCATGCCGACCCCGTGCCCGTACCCCTTCACCAAAAACGTAAACGTATTGTTGGCATAAGTAACGGTAAAGTTTGCGGAACGCAGCCCAAAGGTATTCCGAGCGGTATTTCCGGTCATGGAAACCCCGCCGATTTGTATGGTTTCTACCGAGCCGACGGAAGTACGTTTTGTCTCGCCAACCCAGGTTGCCGGGTCCGTCCCAAATTTTACCTTGGAATCCGCTTTTGCCGCAGCGGCTTTAAACTGATCCGGCGACAGAGTCACGCTGGTTTGGAACCCGCCTGCAAACACGTCCCCGGGGCTGGCTACCGAAACCAGATAAGTTCGTTTGCCGCCCCAAATATCTTCGGAGGTTTCGGTTTTTCCGGCGGAAATTGCAAAATATGTTGCGTCAATCAGCTCACCGTTACTTTTCAGCACCTGACCGGAAATTGCGTTTACCGCCTGCGTCAATTTTTCATAGTTTGTGTTAAATTCGCTTCCCCAGCGCGACTGCATCTGTTCTTTGGTGACGTATATCTGCCAGCCTTGGGTATTTGCGGAAAAGTCCGCGCCCTTCAGCGAAGAATTGGGCTTCAGACGCTGCTGCTCGCGCAGCAGGCTGTAATAGGTGTAAGATGCCACCCCCTGCGCCTTCAGCGCTTCCAGCGGCGCGGTAGGGGACATTTCCGTTGCAATTGCTCCATATAAGAAAGTACGGTCATCCGCGTTGATAACCTGTCCGCTTGTGGTGTCCAGAATTTTAAAGCCGGTACCGGTCGGCTGGGTTTGGGGAGCGGAGCTTTGCTGCGATGTCTGCGACTGTGCCAGACTTTCCGGTTTAGCCTGCGAGGGTGCCTGCGGGGCCGAGACAGCTGTTTTGGACTGTGCCGATGCGGTTTGGGATGAAGTTCCGACCTTGTCCTGTATTTGTGCCCCCATGGAGACAAACGGCACAAGGAACATAATCAGAAATAAAAGTAGACATAACAACGCTTTTCCTTTCATTTTTTTGACCTTTCTCCGCGCGGTGAATAATTCGATTTCCGACCTGTTTTCACGCGGGAAACATGCCGGAACTTTGTTTCAAAATAATAGAAGACAGGAATTTTATATGTAAGACAATTGATTCATAGAACCGTTTGTCCGCTTTGTAAGGGCGAGATTCCACTTACATATTTATTACAATGATTATTCATAAATTCATCGATATATTTCAAAAAACAGAAAAAATGACATAAAAATGAAATATTTAACAGTTTTTGCTGCAAAAACTTTAATTATGTAGTAACCTGTTTACTTGACTTTACCTATGCAGTGATATAAAATATGAAATTAGATTGAGTAAAAGTTGAGAAATTTGCCGTCGTTTTACGCCACGCAGAACGGCGGAGTTTTTATTTTTACGCGTGGGGGAAAGGTGTGCAGACATGGCAGATGTTATTCTTGAAAATCGGAATCCGGAATTAGAGGCTCTTTGCAACGAATTCAGAGCCAATAATAAGATCCCGCCGGAAAAGTTTGAACTTTATCAGGTAAAACGCGGCCTGCGCAATCCGGACGGAACAGGTGTAATGGCCGGACTGACCCGGATCTGCAACGTTCACGGTTACCTGATTGCAGACGGGGAACGGATTCCGGACGTAGGAAAGCTGACCTACCGCGGTATGGACGTAAAGGATATTGTTGAGGGGTGCAGTGCGGAAAATCGGTTTGGTTATGAAGAAGTTGCATGGCTTTTGCTCTTCGGGGAGCTGCCAAACAAGGAACAATTGAAAAATTTTTGTAAAATTTTAAATAATTATCGTGAATTACCGGAATATTTTGCCGAAGATATGATTATAAAGGCTCCTTCAAAGAATATAATGAATAAGCTTGCGCGTTCCGTTCTGGCGTTGTATTCTTATGATGACAACCCGGATGAAACGTCGCTGGAAAATAATATGCGGCAGGCAATTCAGCTGATTGCCCGCATGCCAACCATTATGACTTATGCGTATCAGGTGAAACGCCGCCATTTTGACAAGCAGAGCATGTATTTCCATCCGCTTGACCCAAAACACTCTACGGCGCAGGCAATTCTGAATGCCATTCGCCCGGACCGCTCCTTTACGGATGAGGAAGCGAAGCTGCTTGACCTATGCCTGATTCTCCACGCGGAGCACGGCGGCGGCAATAACTCCACGTTTACAACCCATGTGGTGACCTNNTTTCTTCCACCGGTACGGACATTTATTCTTCGATTGCGGCTGCAATCGGTTCCCTGAAAGGACCGAAGCACGGCGGCGCAAACCACCGCGTTATGACCATGATGAATGATCTGATGGAAAATGTACATAATTGGGAAGACGAAACGGAACTGGAAAATTATCTGGAAAAAGTCGTGCGAGGCGAGGCGGGGGACCGTTCCGGTTTAATTTACGGGATGGGCCACGCGGTTTATACTCTTTCCGACCCTAGAGCCATAATTTTAAAGGAAAAAGCGCAGAAGATGGCCGGCGAACGCGACATGCTTAAAAAATTCGAGCTGTTTGAGCGGGTGGAAAAGCTTTCGCCCGAAGTTTTTGCAAAAGTTAAGGGCGACTCAAAGGTTATTTCTGCGAATGTTGATTTTTATTCCGGCCTGGTTTACGAAATGCTGGGGATTCCGAGCGACTTATATACGCCGCTTTTTGCAATTTCCCGTATTGCGGGCTGGTGCGCTCACCGCATTGAGGAAATGGAAACCTGCGGCCGCATTATGCGGCCGGCGTACCGTTCCCTCTCTAAAAGCAAATCCTATGTTCCTATTGAGGAAAGAAACGAATGAATTCGAGAGGACGAATCATACTATGAACAGGAAAAGTGCATGGATTGTGTTGGCAGTTGCCTTACTGATTTCTTTGCCGACAAGGCTGTATCAGATTTTCTTTCTTGCAGACAAAGACACCGGATTTTTTACAGACGGAGGAACAACAACCGGAATTATTTCCGTTAGCCTTGCGGTCGGAATCCTTTTAGTTTTGGTGTTTGCAGCCAGAGAAAAATACACGGAGAAGGCGTATCAACCGGTGCGCAGCATGCCAACCGCGGTGCTTGCCGTTTTGACCGGACTGGGTCTAGCGGTGGAATCCGCCGTTGCAATGGGCAGCGAAAACGGATCGAACTACATTATGTATATGATCCTGTCCCTGTTTGGTATTCTGACCGGAGCGGTTCTTATTTTAACGGCGTACGACTTTGCGACGGGACAGAACCATTTTATCCGCATGCCGCTTCTTGCGCTGCTGCCGTCCCTGTGGGGCTGCGTCTGCCTGATTACGCTGTTTATTACCTGCGTGCCGGTGGTCAATGTGTCTGAAAATATTTATGACGCGTTTGCTGTTATTTTTCTTTTGCTTTTCCTGTTTACCCAGGCCAAGCTGTTTGCCGGTGTGGGGGATGTGAAAAGCGGGCGCCTGATTTATTTTTTCGGGCTTCCGGCAATTCTTCTTACGTTGGTAACCGGCGTTTCGGGTACCGTCATGCTGTTTGCCGGCCTGAATCAGTCGGGCATGTTCCCGGCGGGGCTTCATGCGGTAAATCTGCTTATAGCGCTTTACGCTATTTCATTCCTGCGCGATTACCGTAAAATCCCGGAGCAGCCCCTGTCGGAATCGGTTCAGCCGGAAAATACGGTTGTAATTGAACCGGAGCAGCCGGAACCGCCCGTTGCAAAGATTGACTGGAAAAGCTGTTTTGATTTTCTTACGAAGGAATATGAAAGCAAGGAAATATTTTCCGAGCGGTCACCAAGCCCGTTTATTCCGGGCAAAAATGAAAATTGTTAGTTAATTTTGTGTCAAATCACTTGTAAAATACCTTGGAATGCTATAAAATAAACTAAGAAAATTATTTCAGGAGGTAAAAGTTTTATGTCTATTAAAGTTGGAATCAACGGCTTTGGCCGCATCGGCCGCCTTGTGTTCCGTGCAGCCGTTGCACAGCCGGAAACATTTGAAATTGTTGGTATTAACGATCCGTTCATCGATGTCGATTACATGGTATACATGGCAAAGTACGACACCATGCACGGCCATTTTGACGGCACCGTAAAAGCTGAAGACGGTAAGCTCGTTGTAAACGGCAAGAAGATCAACGTATTTGCTGAGAAAGATCCTTCTCAGATTCCGTGGGGTTCCATTGGCGTTGAATATGTTGTAGAGTCCACCGGTGTGTTCTGCACAACCGAAAAGGCTTCTGCTCACATTGCAGCCGGCGCAAAGAAAGTTGTTATTTCCGCTCCTGCAAAAGACGATACACCGACATTTGTATGCGGCGTTAACCTCGAAACTTACACAAAGGACATGAAGGTTGTTTCCAATGCTTCCTGCACAACAAACTGCCTTGCTCCTTTGACAAAGGTTATTAACGATAAGTTCGGCATTGTGGAAGGCCTTATGACCACAGTTCACTCCACAACTGCTACCCAGAAGACCGTTGACGGACCTTCCATGAAAGACTGGAGAGGCGGCCGTGCGGCAGCCGGCAACATCATTCCTTCTTCCACAGGCGCTGCAAAGGCTTGCGCACTTGTTATTCCGGAAGTTAAGGGCAAGCTCACCGGTATGTCCATGCGCGTTCCGACCCTGGACGTTTCCGTTGTTGACCTGACTGTCAGACTTGAAACCTCCACCACATACGAAGCAATCTGCGCAGCAGTAAAAGAAGCTTCCGAGAACGAACTGGCTGGTATTCTTGGTTACACTGAGGATGCAGTTGTTTCTTCCGACTTCCTTGGCGATCCCCGCACTTCTATCTTCGATAAAAATGCCGGTATCATGCTGAACGACCACTTCGTAAAGCTCGTATCCTGGTACGACAATGAGTGGGGCTATTCCAACAAGGTATTAGACCTTATCAAACACATGAACTACGTTGACCATCAGTAATTTTTACTGCGGTTAATTAATGTAAAGTAAAACATCCCGGATTGAGGTAACTCAATCCGGGATGTTTTTTGTACACGGGTAATAAGTCAAATCCGTATTTTTTATCCAAATATTCCTTTGCACAGGCGGCAGCCTGTGGGCGTGGCGGCACAGCCGCCCTGGGCGGTTTCGCGCAGTTCCGGCGGCAGGCTTCGTCCCACGCGGTACAGTGCGGTAACCATTTCGTCAAACGGAATGGGGTTGGTTACGCCGCTGAGCGCCATTTGTGCGCAGATCAGCGCATTTGAAGCACCCATTGCGTTACGCGGCTGACAGGGGGTTTCCACCAAACCGGCGATGGGGTCGCAGACAAGCCCCAAAACGTTCCCGGTAGCGAGGGAAGAGGCGTGCAGGCATTGCTCCGGTGTTCCGCCCATCAGCTGAGTAATGCCCGAAGCTGCCATTGCGGAAGCCACGCCGACTTCGGCCTGACAGCCGCCTTCCGCGCCGGCAACCGTTGCATTCCGCATAAAAAGGTAGCCCACAGCGCCGGCATTAAACAAGGCGTCGATCATTTGCTCATCTGTAAAACCGAATTCCTCCTGCACGGCAAGAAAGCTGCCCGGAATTACACCGGANNAGTGTGCCATTCGATGCAGCACCTCTTCCCGGTTGCCGCCGATAACCTTTGTCTCGCGGCGGATCATTGCTTCCGATATACTGATTTTATCCTTTTCGCACAACGCAAGCAGCGCTGCTCCGTTTGAAAAATTCATACGTCCTCCGTTTTTCCGGTGCGTTAAATCCGGCTAAATCTTAATGACCATGGCGCTGGAAATTTCCCGCCGCTGCTTTATTTTCTCCACCAGTTCCGGCGGGATTTCGTTGTCCGTCTCAATAATTGTGTAGGCGGTTTCGCCCTTGCTTTCGCGGTAAAGGCGCATGAACGCAATGTTGATTTCGTATTCGCTCAGGCAGCTGGTAATATAAGCGACTACGCCGAACGTATCTTTCTGCCGGATGAGCAGTGTGGTATAATCGCCGGTCAGGTCTACGTCAAAGTTATCGATTTTTTCAATCCGGCAGTCGCCGCCGCCGGTGGAAACGCCACGGACAAATACTTCGGTGCCGTTTTCAGACGTAATTGTAATGTCCACGGTATTGGGGTGTACGTCTTTGTTTGATTCGTTCAATTCAAACGCATAATCCAGCCCGGTTTCCCCCGCATAACGGAACGAATCCTTAATGCGCGCGTCCTCCGTGCTGAAGCCCAGAATTCCGCCGACCAACGCGCGGTCGGTACCGTGCCCTTTATAGGTTTTTGCAAAGGAACCGTAAAGAATAAAGCGGACCTTCACAATTTTTCCGGTTGCCAGCTTGCCCGCAAGCAGTGCAATTTTCAGGGCTCCGGCGGTGTGCGAACTGGACGGCCCAATCATGTTTGGCCCGATTACGTCAAATACACTGATTTCTTTCATAGGGCAACAATTCCCCCAAATTTTCTGATTTTATTAAAGTTACGGTTTTACCCGATTTTATTTGACTTTATTATACACGCTATTTTGCGGCATATCAATTTAAATAAACAGCGATAAAGCCGCTGATACTTTACAAAAAAATTTTATTCAATGCAGGAAAAGTAAGTTGAGAAAAACACTTGTTTCCTTGTTTCCATAATCGCAGGAATCGACAAGCATTCAATGATATACTAAGAACAAAGACAAAAGTTATTATAACTCGAAAATGTTAATTTTTGTAACAAAATACATAAAAAATAAAAATAATTCGAACAAATATTACAGATATATAACAAAATGCTTGCTATTTTATCATTTTGTGATATGATAATCGTGTATAATTTGCAGGAAGTGATATCCAGAGGGAGTTGTTCAAAATGCAAAATGCAGATGCATTGAAAAACGAAAATCTGCCGCTATATTTATTCCATCAGGGAACGAATGCCAAGGCGTATGAATTTATGGGAGTACATAGAACCGTAGTGGACAAAGAGGACTGCATGGCGTGCCGCGTGTGGGCGCCGAATGCAAAATCGGTATCCATTGTGGGTGATTTCAACGAATGGAAACCCAAGGCGAATCCGATGGAAAAAATCAGCGAGGGCGTTTGGGAATGTTACCTTCCCTTTGTACTGGAGCAGTATCAAACTTATAAATATTGCGTCATCGGCGCCGACGGAAGGCAAACCTTTAAAAGCGACCCTTACGCGTTTCATTTTGAAACCCGTCCGGGCAGTGCTTCCAAATATTACGATGTGGAAGGGTATGACTGGAATGATTCCGCATGGCAAAAGCACAAGGAAACAAAAGAGCATTATAATCAGCCGGTTAATATTTACGAAATGCACATGGGTTCATGGCGCAGATTTGAGGACGGAAACGTGTTTTCTTATGACAAGCTGGCCGACGAACTGGTTCCTTATGTAAAAGAAATGGGTTATACCCATATTGAATTGATGCCAATTACCGAATATCCTTACGACGGTTCGTGGGGGTATCAGGTAACGGGTTATTTTGCTCCGACTTCCCGCTACGGCGACCCGAAAGAATTTATGCGTTTTGTGGACCAATGCCATCAGGCAGGAATTGGTGTAATTATGGATTGGGTACCCGCGCATTTTCCGAAGGACGAAGCGGGACTAGCCCGGTTTGATGGTACGCCTTGTTATGAATATGCCGACCCGCGTAAGGGCGAACATAAGGAATGGGGCACGCTGGTGTTCGATTACGGCCGCAGCGAGGTGATTAGTTTTCTGGTTTCCAGCGCCGTATTTTGGCTGGAAAAATATCATATTGACGGAATTCGCACCGACGCCGTCGCGTCCATGCTATACCTAGATTACAGCCGGAAAGCCGGTGAATGGATCCCCAATAAAAACGGCGGAAAAGAAAATCTGGAAGCGGTTGCATTCCTGCAAAAGCTAAACGAAACGGTGTTTGCGCTTTTTCCGCAGGTTATGATGATTGCCGAGGAATCCACTTCCTGGCCAATGGTGTCCCGCCCGACATACTGCGGCGGGTTGGGCTTCAATTACAAGTGGAATATGGGCTGGATGAACGACATGATGCATTACATGTCGCTTGACCCGGTCTACCGCAAATTTAACCACGATAATCTAACCTTTTCGTTTATGTACGCGTTTTCCGAAAATTTTGTTCTGCCCATTTCACATGACGAGGTGGTGCACGGAAAATGTTCACTCATGAATAAAATGCCCGGCGACGACGAGCAAAAGTTTGCGGGAGTGCGTGCGTTTATGTGTTATATGATGGCGCACCCCGGGAAAAAGCTCATTTTTATGGGTACAGAGTTCGGGCAGTTCTTGGAATGGAACTATGAGCAGGGCCTAGACTGGACTCTGCTGCAATACCCGCAACACCAAAAGCAGAAAAAGTTTTTTCATGACCTGAATCATTTTTATCTGGATACGGCAGCCCTGTGGGAAGTGGACTTTTCGTGGGAGGGTTTTGCCTGGATTTCAAATGACGATTACACCCAGAGTGTTATCGCGTTCCGCAGAATGGACAAAGCAGGAAACGAAGTGATTGCCGTGTGTAACTTTCTGCCGGAAAAACGGGAAAATTATTGCATTGGGATTCCCGAAAAGGGAATTTATGCGGAAATCTTTTCGTCAGACAGCACGGAATACGGCGGGAGCGGCATAACCAACGGCAACAGCATTCCGACTGCAGACCAGCCGATGCATGGGTATGAACAGTCAGTCAGCCTGACCTTACCGCCGCTTTCGGTATTGTTTTTAAAATGCAGACGCCGCAAAACAAAGATGGCCAATGCGGCTTTGAAAAGGGAAACGAAAACTTCCGATAAAAAACCAAAAAAACAGGGAGGGAATTAAAATGTTGCCAAAGCAAGAGGTGGTTGCCATGCTGCTTGCGGGCGGCCAGGGCAGCAGACTTGGTGTATTGACAAAAAATCTGGCAAAACCGGCGGTGCCGTACGGGGGAAAATACCGCATTATCGATTTTCCGCTTTCCCACTGCGTAAATTCCGGCATTGAAACGGTGGGTGTGCTTACACAGTACCAGCCGCTGATATTAAACGAGTACATTGGCAGCGGTCAGCCATGGGATTTGGACAGCATGAACGCGGNNGCCGCCGTATCAGCGCAGCCGTAAATCCGATTGGTACAAAGGCACCGCGAACGCTATTTTTCAGAATATTGAATACATTGATCGGTACAATCCGGAATATGTCGTCGTTCTTTCCGGCGATCATATTTATAAAATGGACTATTCCAAAATGATTGCGTTCCACAAGGAAAAGGAAGCGGACTGCACCATTGCGGTTATTGAGGTGCCGCTGGAAGAAGCGTCGCGCTTCGGAATTCTCAATACAAAACCCGACGGTTCCATTTATCAGTTTGATGAAAAGCCCAAGGTGCCGAAAAGCAACCAGGCTTCGATGGGAATCTATGTTTTCAGCTGGAGCAAGCTGCGCAAATACCTGGAAGCGGATGAAGCCAACCCGAAATCATCCAACGACTTCGGCAAGGATGTGCTGCCTGCCATGCTTAATGCAGGGGAGCGCATGTTTGCCTACCGCTTCGAGGGCTATTGGAAGGATGTCGGAACCATCGACAGCCTCTGGGAATCCAATATGGATTTGCTTAACCCCAACATAGAACTGGATTTAAGCGAAGAAAACTGGAAGATTTATTCCCGCAACTCCGTAATGCCGCCGCATTATATTGCAAAAGGCGCGAAAGTGCAAAATTCTTTGGTGGCGGAAGGCTGCAACGTGTACGGTGAAATTGATTTTGCCGTTCTGTTTTCCGGTGTGTACATTGCTCCGGGTGCCATAGTAAAAGATTCTATTATTATGCCCGGTTCCAGAATAGAAGAAAATGCCATTGTTCAGTATGCTATTGTTTCGGAAGACGCGGTAATCGGCAAGGGCGCCGTAGTAGGCGCAAGACCGGAGGATATTGAGAATAAAGAGGAGTGGGGCGTTGCCGTGGTCGGCGACGGCTGCGTTATTGCGCCCGGTACCACCGTGCCGCCCAAGGCGATGATTTATGCGGAAACATTAGCACAGGAGGTGTCGAAATAATGCGTGGAAACAATGTAATGGGACTCATCTTTTCCAATGTGCACGATGAGAAAATTCGTGAGCTGACCGAAAAGCGAACCATGGGTTCTGTGCCGTTCGGCGGCAGATACCGCCTGATTGACTTCCCGCTTTCCAATATGGTGAATTCCGGCATTAACAAAGTCGGAGTAATAACCAAAAGCAATTATCAGTCGTTAATGGACCACCTTGGTTCCGGCAAGGCATGGGACTTGTCACGCAAACGGGAAGGGCTGTTTATGCTGCCGCCTTTTGGCAACCTCAGCTCTATTTCCAACAGCCGAATTGAGTCGCTTGCTTCCATTACTTCTTTTCTTTCCAATTCCCGGGAAGAATTTGTTTTGCTGACTGACAGCGACACGGTCTGCAATATTGATTATACCGACGTCATTTCGTACCATGTGAAGCATAAAGCCGACATTACGGTAATTTACCGTTTCGGAAAAATTCCGGATAAGCTGTGCGATCCTACCGTTTACACGATCGATCCGGACGGCCGGGTACGCGACCTGCTGGTTAACCCCAGAACGGACGGGGAATGCAATTACGGAATGTGTATGATTTTAATCAAGCGTGAGCTGATGATGAAGATTGTTTCCGACTGCGTCAGCCGCAACCTTTATAATTTTGAACGGGACTTTCTGCAGCGCAATATTTCGAACTATGCAGTGTATGCGTATGAATTCAAGGGCTACGCCCAGACAATCTGTTCTATGAACACATATTTTGACGCGAACATGTCGCTGATGCTTCCGACGGTACGCACTCAACTGTTTGACCGTGACCGCCCCATTTACACAAAGGTGCGCGACGATATGCCGGCGCGCTACGGCCTTGGTTCCAGCGTGGTGAATTCGCTGATTGCGGACGGCTGTGTGATCGAGGGTACCGTAGAAAACAGCGTGCTGTTCCGCGGCGTTCATGTGGGAAAAGGGACGAAAGTGGAAAACTGCGTCATTATGCAGGACAGCGTCATCGGCCCGAACTGCAAGCTGAATTACGTTGTGATGGACAAGGATGTATCCATTCGGAACGACCGCTCCCTGCTGGGGTTCCAGTCCTACCCTGTATTCATCAGCAAGGGGAGTCTGGTATAAACACAGAACGAATCAGAAAAATTTCAAATATATATTTCAGTTAAGGAGGCATAAAAATGAAAGTACTATACTGCACAAGCGAGGCAAGGCCCTTTGCCGCAACCGGCGGTTTGGCGGATGTGGCGGGTTCCCTGCCGCAGGCGCTTCGGCTCCGGCTGATTGGCTGCCGTGTGGTAATGCCGCTGTATGAAGACATTCCGCAGAACCTGCGCGAAAGCATGAAATTCATTACCAGCTTATCCGTTCCGGTCGCATGGCGGCGCCAGTACTGCGGTGTGTTCGAAGCAAGGGCGGGCGGAGTCATTTATTACCTGATCGACAATCAGTACTACTTTAAGCGCAGCGGCCTTTACGGCCATTACGACGACGCGGAGCGCTTTGCGTTTTTATCCCGCGCCGCATTGGAAATGCTGCCTTATATTGATTTCAAGCCCGATGTAATTCATTGCAATGATTGGCAGACGGCGCTGGTTCCGATTTATTACAGCATCTTTTATGCCAACAACGACTGGTATAAAGGGATAAAAACAGTTCTGACGATTCATAATATTCAATATCAGGGAAAATACGGAAACGAACTGGTGGAAGACGTGCTTGGAATTCCGCAGTCCGAAACTCCGGTTCTGGAATATGACCACTGTGTCAATTTGCTGAAAGGCGGAATCGAGGCGGCCAACCGCGTTACTACGGTCAGCCCGACTTACGCGCAGGAAATTCTGGACCCATGGTTCTCCCACGGACTGGACGGAATTTTGACTGAGCGCCAATGGAAGCTTTCCGGTATTCTGAACGGCATTGATACGGTCAGCTACGACCCGGCAACGGACGCGGAGCTGTATGCAAACTATTCTGCAGAGGTACCGGAAGAGAAAGTGAAGAACAAGCTGGGGCTGCAGGAAAGATTAAACATGAACCGGGACCCCGACGTGCCGCTTATCGGCATGGTAACCCGAATGGTGTCGCATAAAGGGCTTGATTTGGTAAAAGAGACGCTGGAGCAGCTGATGAGCGAAACTGATGTGCAGTTTGTCATCCTGGGTTCGGGCGACTGGGAGTACGAAACGTTCTTCCGTGAAATGCAGGAAAAATACCCCGGCAGGCTTAACGCGTGCTTCGGGTTTATTCCGGAGCTGTCCCGTAAAATTTATGCCGCATCCGACCTTTTCCTCATGCCCAGTAAAAGCGAGCCCTGCGGCCTTTCACAGATGATAGCGCTGCGGTACGGCGCGGTTCCCATTGTAAGGGAAACCGGTGGATTAAAAGATTCCATTCACGACAGCGGCGACGGCGAGGGGAACGGCTTTACGTTCCAGACTTACAACAGCAGCGACATGCTGCATACCATTCACCGTGCGCTGGAAGGCTACCGGAATCCGGAAGGGTGGCACATTTTACTGGAACGCGCCATGAAATGCGATTTCAGCTGGGGCCGTTCTGCAAACGAATATATCCGGCTCTATCGGGAATTGATTAAAAGTGAGTAAGCTACAATNNCATTCATTACCTGCCGTGAAAACGGCAGGTGTTTGACTTTTGGGGGAATTCCATGGAAGAAAAGAAACATCCCGCGTTACGCAGGTTCTTTCTTGTTACGGCATTGATTTTGTTGGCTCTTGCCGCAATCTACGGAGTTTATCGAATTGCGGACGCCGTATTGAGCAAAAATCTGTTTCCGCCGCACAACATTCCGCCGGTCAGTTCCGTAGCGTCCTCTGCGGCCTTATCTTCCGCCGCACCGGTCAGCAGCGCGGCCGCAGTTTCTTCAGCCCCGGCCAGTTCCGCGCCGGATCCAAACCAGCCGGCAGCGGTGACCGGAATATTTGCGGATTTTAATGACAAAGCGCAGAAAAAGCTGAAAACCATGACGTTGAAAGAAAAAGTGGGGCAGGNNATTCCGGCGCGGTCAAAACAGCGGAAGATTATCAGCCGGGCGGTTATTGCCTGATGGCTTCCAATTTTCAGGGGAAAACCACCGCGCAGGTGCAAAGTATGCTGAAGTCTTATCAGAACGTCAGCAAAACGAAAATGATTTTGTGCTGTGACGAGGAAGGCGGCACGGTCGTGCGTATCAGCAAGTACCCGGCTTTGGCGCCAACACCGTTCCGTTCTCCGCAAAGTGTGTTTAAAAAGTCCGGTATGGACGGTATTTACAACGATACGGTGAAAAAGGCTCAGCTTTTAAAAAAGTTGGGGCTGAATTTGAATCTTGCTCCGGTCAGCGATGTATCCACCAATCCGTCCGATTTTATTTTTGACCGTTCGTTTGGTAAGAACGCGTCGCAGACTGCGGAATTCGTAAAAACTTCGGTCAATGCCTACAATAGCGAGAACCTGTCCTGTACGCTAAAGCACTTTCCCGGTTACGGCAACAATGTGGATACGCACACCGGTATTGCTTACGATAAGCGAAGCCTCAGCACGTTCGAAAAATCCGATTTTATACCATTCCAGGCCGGAATTCAGGCCGGTGCGCCGGTTATTCTGGTTTCGCACAACATTGTGGACAGCATGGACCCGGCTTACCCGGCATCACTTTCCGCTAAAGTGCACGGCATTCTTCGAAACCAGCTCAAATTTACCGGAATCGTTATGACGGACGACCTGATTATGGACGCGATCCGTGATTTTACGGCTGGAAAAAACCCGTGTGTCACGGCGTTTAACGCAGGCAATGATATTCTTCTGTCTTCCAATATAGCGGAAGATTTCAACGCTCTTTATGCGGGTGTTCAAAACGGAAGCGTAAGCGAGGCCCGTTTAAACGAAAGCGTGCTGCGCATTCTGGCGTGGAAGTATAAAATGGGAATTATTTGATAAAATGTATCACGAAACATAAGGAAGGAGCGATTACAATGCATCTGGATTTAACGGAAGAAGAAAAGAAAATGCTCATCGAAATTCGGAACGCGAAGCGGTTCCCCATTGTGCGGCTGGAACTGCATAATTCCGAGGATGAGGAAATGGTAAACACCGCGCTTAACTATGTGCGCATTACCGACCCGGAGGATTCCATGGAAGTGGTGAAGGCGCGCGGCGCCGTACTGAAAAGCCTGATGGAACAGGGTTTGGTGTTTATTGATTACACCGTGCGGATATGGGTTTCAGGCGATTACGACGTTTATTATAAGAGTAAAATTTACGAGTTGCTTTGTCATACCGTAATGGAGGGAGCAAAGCTGCCGGGTGCCGTTTTTAATCTGCCTTACATGCGCAAGGGTTATGCGACCCTTACCCTAAAAGGAGAAAAAACAGCTTCTGTGCTGTAAATGCAACAAGCCTGCCGTTACGGCAGGCTTGTTATTTTTTGTGGCGGCTATTTTAAAAATTTCAGCGAAGCGTGCCCGTTGCTGCTAAATATAGTTAAAAAAAACCGAAACGTAAAACACGTTTCGGCTGAAAATCTCTATGTTGCAAATCGGACAAGCTATGATATAATTTATTTAGTTTGCTTTTTCGCTCCCATTTGCAGTTCCGCGTTTTGAATTAAATTCAATAGTGAAGAGGCAAACAGGGGGTATTCAGCAGACAGCTTTTCGGGTGACATAACGGGCATTTTGCCCTTTTCCAGGCTTTGCATTTCTTCCACATCCTCGCCGTCGGCAAGGCATTCCGCGTTTGACAAAGCAATTTCCTGCGCAGCACCGGAACGGCCCGCGCTCAGTTTCAGCGGAACCGAAAACATGCCCTGCGGGTTTTTGGGGTTTGCCGAATACAAAAGACGAAAAGTTTTGTAAATGGAAATGTTCAGGTAAGATGAAACTTCGGTGGTAAGCGATTTGTTGCCGCATTTTTGCAGTATACTGTAAATAATGTTCAACGAATTCGCAATCAGCTTTTTATTCAGAACAGGCAGCAAACTGCCTTTTAAAGTGTTTTCCTTCCCCAGTGCGTCCGGTTCCGGAATATCTTCCACCGAAATAGTTGCGCCGCTGCGGTGCGGAGTTCTTCCCAGAAGATAATCGCAGGAGACATCGTAAAATTCCGCAGCCTTTACCACAAAATCCAGTCCGCATTCACGGATTCCTTTTTCGTAGTGCGACAAAAGCGCCTGGGAAACATCCAGTTCCTCGGCAGCTTTCTTTTGACTTAATCCGCGTTCTTTTCGCAGCAAAGTAATAATTCTTGGAAAATTATTATTCATTATGCATAGTCCCCTGTCGAATTGTGGATGAATTTAACGCCTTGTAAAGTATATAACAAATATAACGCTTTGTAAAGCCGCTAGATATCGTGCCCGTTCGCATTTTCTCCACATGTATCTAGGTAATTTCTCTTTTTTCGCCGATTCAGGCAAGTTTACACAAAGGAGCTGTACTATGAAGTCTTATACGATTCATCTAATCCGTCACGGAATTACGCAGGGCAACCTGCTTGGTCAGTATGTGGGCCGCACCGACCTGCCGTTAGCCCCAGAGGGCATTGCTCAACTGGAGGATCTAAAACGCCGCAGCCCATACCCTGTGGCACAGGTTTATTACACCAGCCCGCTGAAGCGCTGTGTTGAAACGCTGAATATACTTTACCCCGGCGCACAGCCGATTGTGGTGAATGATTTTCGCGAATGCGACTTTGGTGACTGGGAAGGCAAAACGGCGCAGGAATTGGCCGGCGGGGAGGATTTTGCCGCATGGATGGAAAGCAACCAAGCGGTGACTCCTCCGAACGGCGAAAGCGGCGGAGAATTCATGCAGCGCGTGTGCGCCGCGTTTGAAAAAGTGGTGGAAGGCATGCTGCGTTCCGGCACCTCAAGTGCGGTCATTGTGGCGCACGGCGGCACCATCATGTCCATTTTATCTGCTTACGGTCTGCCCCGGGCAAATTTTTACGACTGGATGACGGATAACGGCTGCGGCTATTCGCTGCGCATTACGCCCGGCCTGTGGATGCGTTCCATGGTTGCGGAGGTTTACGCCATGATTCCGAATGCTCCTGCCGATGAAAACGACGACCATAAAATGGTGATTGACCTGGCAAGGGAAGCCGCTGACCGTGCTTATGGAAAAAAAGAGGAAAATTAGCCTTGACAATACCGGCTGCATAAAATATAATATTAAATAATTTAATACAACCCAAAGGCAATGAAGGGAATAAGACATTTGTTGAAACATGACAGAGAATCGGCGGTTGGTGCGAGCCGATGTTTCCGCTTTTGTGCATAGCTCATCCCGGAGCCGCCGTCTTCGATGCGAAAGCGTTAGAAGCGGACGCAGCGGCAGCGTTACAGGCCGGGGCCTTGTTAGAGGCCGCAGAGGACTCCCGTAAAACGGAGCCGAATTTGGGTGGTACCGCGAATGAATCAATTCGTCCCGAACACAGCTATAGCTGTGTTCGGGATTTTTTATTTTTAGCTTACTGTGAATGATTTGAATGTTGTAAAGGAGTGTTTGATGATGTATGAAGGCTGCAAAAAGTATATCCCGTTTCAGCCAATCAGTCTGCCCGACCGCAAATGGCCGGACAAAGTAATGGAAAAGGCCCCCGTTTGGTGCAGCGTTGACCTGCGCGACGGTAATCAGGCTCTGATTGACCCGATGAACCTGGAGGAAAAGCTCCTGTTTTTCCAAACGCTGGTCGACATTGGCCTAAAAGAAATCGAAGTCGGGTTTCCCTCAGCTTCGGAAACGGAATATGAAATTCTTCGTACCCTCATTGAACGCGACCTGATTCCGGATGACGTTACGATTCAGGTGCTGGTGCAGGCGCGCGCACACCTGATTGAAAAAACCTTCGAAGCGATTAAAGGTGCGAAAAATGTAATCATCCATTTTTACAATTCCACGTCCACTCTGCAGCGCAAGGTCGTATTCCATACCGATATGCAGGGCGTAATCGACATTGCCGTGGAGGGCGCGAAGCTGATTAAGGAACTGACTGAGCAGGAGATAAAGCGAAGCGGCGCAAATATCCGTTACGAATATTCGCCCGAAAGCTTTTCCGGCACCGAAATTGACAATTCCGTGCTCATTTGTGAAAAAGTAATGGAAGTGCTTGGCGCCACACCGGAACACAAAATCATTTTAAACCTGCCGAATACGGTGGAGGGCAGCACGCCCAACTGCCACGCAGACCAGATTGAATACTTCTGCCGCCACCTGAAGAACCGAGAAAGCGCAATCATCAGCCTGCACCCGCACAATGACCGCGGCACCGCCACAGCGGCCACAGAGCTTGGCATTCTGGCCGGGGCAGAGCGGGTGGAGGGTACGCTGTTCGGCAACGGCGAACGCACCGGCAATGCGGACATTATGGTTGTGGCCATGAATATGTACTCTCAGGGGATTGATCCAAAATTGGATTTCTCCCATATCCACGAAATCAGGGAAGTATACGAAAAATGCACGAAGATGAAGGTGCATGAACGCCACCCCTACGCGGGTGACCTGGTGTTCACCGCGTTTTCCGGTTCACATCAGGATGCCATTAAAAAGGGCGTGGATTATATGGCGAACAGCGGCACCCCGTATTGGGAAGTGCCGTACCTGCCCATTGACCCAGCCGATGTCGGCCGCGAATACGAACCGATTATCCGCATCAACAGCCAGTCCGGCAAGGGCGGAGCCGCGTTTGTCATGCAGCAGACGTTCGGTTATGAACTTCCCAAGGCTATGCACCCCGAGTTCGGCGCGATGGTCAAGGCAGCCTGTGATCAGGCGGGTCGGGAACTGCAGCCGCAGGAAATTTTCGATATTTTCCGCTGCGAATATTTGGAGGTCAGCTATCCGTACAATCTTAAGCAGTATAAGCTTTATGAGGAAAATGACATCAGCGGCGAAACACAGGTGCATTTTGAGGGGATACTCCGCTTTAAGCACGAAGATCATCCCATCAGCGCAAGCGGAAACGGCCCCATCAGCGCGTTCTTCCGTGCGATTTCCGGGGTCGGCATTACCGATTACCAGTTTGTGGCCTACAGCGAGCACGCCATTTCCGCCGGTGCGGATTCTAAGGCGGTTTCCTATATTCACCTGACCGCACCGGACGGCAGCGCGGTTTTCGGGGTAGGTACGGATAACAACATCAGTCTTGCGTCAATAAAAGGCATTATCTGTGCGATTAACCGCGCACAGGCAAACCAATAAGAAAAGGGGTTGAAAATAATGAAAGAGTACAATATTGTTTTACTAAAAGGCGACGGAATTGGGCCGGAAATCGTAACGCAGGCGGTTAAGGTGCTGAACCGCGCCGCGGAAAAATTCGGGTTTTGCATGAATTTTAAAGAAGCACTGCTGGGCGGCTGTGCCATTGACGCCACCGGGGTTCCCCTTCCGCAGGAAACCGTTGATCAATGCAAGGCGGCAGATTCCACCCTGCTCGGCGCGGTCGGCGGCCCGAAATGGGACACTCAGCCCGGTAATTTAAGNNTGGTGGTGCGCGAGCTGACCGGCGGTATTTATTTCGGTGAGCGCGGCCGCAAAACCGTTCATGGCTTTGAAGCGGCTTATGATACCGAAATGTATTCCGTGCCTGAAATTGAGCGCATTGCACGCGTCGGCTTTGAAATGGCGGCGAAACGCAAGGGCAGGCTTTGCAGCGTTGACAAAGCCAATGTTCTGGAATCTTCCCGGCTTTGGCGCGCAACGGTTGCACGAATCGGAAAAGAGGAGTATCCTAATATAGAATTAACCAATATGTACGTGGATAACTGCGCCATGCAGCTGGTTCGCAACCCAAAGCAGTTCGACGTGATTGTTACCTCGAATATTTTCGGCGATATTCTTTCGGACGAAGCGTCCATGATCAGCGGCTCCATCGGCATGCTGGCCTCCGCCAGTTTGGGCGAAGGAAAATCCGGTCTGTATGAGCCCATTCACGGTTCCGCGCCGGACATTGCGGGCACAGGTATGGCGAACCCGCTTGCCACCATACTTTCCGCCGCAATGATGCTGCGGTACTCGCTGGAAGAACCGGCTGCGGCACAGGCAATTGAAAACGCGGTTGCAGAGGTGCTGAAAACCGCCCGTACGGCCGATATTTATACCGAGGGATTAAAGAAGGTAACCTGCGAGGAAATGGGGAACCTTGTCTGCGAATTACTGTAAATTTTGTATTATTATGAATAAACTATACGAATTGGATTGAATTTGATGCGGGAAAAGTTGGGAAAGCAGCGGAATCCGGAAAATGAAGCGTTGACGATGAAAAAAGGGCTAAAGGATGGCCTGCCGATTTGCCTGGGATATGTTAGCGTGTCGTTTGCGTTTGGCATGATGGCAACACAGGGTGGCCTGCCCGTTTGGGTGGCATTGCTGATTTCCATGAGCAATATTACCAGCGCGGGGCAGTTCGCCGGAACGGAGCTGATTCTTTCCGGCGGGCTGTACATAGAAATTGCCGTGACAACCTTTGTGATTAATATTCGTTATATGCTGATGTCGCTTTCCCTTTCGCAAAAGGTAGATAACGCCATGACCAGTCTGGAACGCTGGGTACTGTCCTTTTGCGTTACGGATGAAATTTTTGCCGTAGCCATGCAGCAAAAGGGCAGCGTAAACGCACGGTATCTTTCCGGGCTGATGCTTACACCGTATATCGGTTGGTCGCTGGGTACCCTGCTCGGCGCCACTGCGACCGGCCTGCTTCCCGAAAGCGTGCGCACCGCGCTTGGCATTGCTATTTACGGCATGTTTATCGCCATTATTATTCCGCCTGCGCGGCATTCCACCCCCATAGCGAAGGTGATTGTTATTTCCGTTGTATTGAGCTGCCTTTTCCGCTGGGTTCCGGGTTTGAACGGCCTTTCCGGCGGATGGGTTATTATTCTGTGCGCGGTGNNGTGGTTGCGTCTGCTTATGCGGCGCTGCGCTACCCCGTCCATGAAGCGGAGGGGCAGGAATGACCGAATTGAATTATCAAAGAATCCTGTTTTGTATTTTCATTATGGCGGCGGTAACGTACCTGGTTCGCATGCTGCCGCTTGCCATATTTAAAAAGAAAATTACCAACCGTTTCATCCGTTCGTTCCTCGCTTATGTCCCGTACGCCGTGCTGGCCGCCATGACTTTCCCCGAAATTCTGTTTTCCACCGCAAGTATTTATTCCGCGGGGTTCGGCCTGATTGCGGCGCTGGTGCTCGCGTATCAAAACAAGGGGCTTTTGACCGTGGCGCTTGGCTCCTCAGCCGCCGTTTTTGTGGCGGAACAGGTAATACACCTGATTCGCTAAACGGAGCATTCGACAGTCCGCTGCAAAGCCAGATTCCTTTACAGGGCATAACAATACTGAAATATTCCAGTATTTACCATTTAAAAAGTGACAAGCAATCTCCCTTTACAGAAAAATGCCGCTGNNCCGCTGCGAACTGCAGCGGCATTTTTGTCTCATGAATAAAGAGTGATTTGTTAAAGCCGCCGTCCAAGGTGACCCGACGTTGAAACAAAATATGGTCGGTTCATTGGGTCGTTGTAGGCGGTGCCCCCTACGGCAGGATATAAAGTTGCGTTTCAGGATACACTGAAAAACAAATCAATACCCAAATTTTCCTGCAAGCGATTCATCGTTTTGAATCCAGTCGTCTACATCGACAACTGCGAAATCTGCTTTACTGCTGCGTACAATCACACGCGTAATACCGGCATTAATAATCAGGCGTTTGCACATGGAGCACGGAGAAGCGTTTTCCACATATTCGCCGGTTTTTGCGTCCCTGCCCACCAGGTACAGCGTACTGCCAATCATATCGCGCCGGGAAGCGCTGATGATGGCATTGGCTTCCGCGTGTACGGAACGGCACAGCTCGTAGCGTTCCCCGCGCGGCACCCCAAGCGATTCGCGCACGCAAACACCTGTGTCAATGCAGTTGCGGCGGCCGCGGGGCGCCCCTGTGTAACCCGAAGATACGATTTCATCATTTTGAACGATAATTGCACCGAAGTTGCGCCGCAGGCATGTCCCGCGTTCCAGTACGGTTTCCGCAATATCGAGGTAATAGTTTTCTTTGTCTGTACGAATCATTTTCATGCCTCCCGATTGTGGTTTCATGCCTCTATCATATTGTATTTTCGACCAATAATCAATGGAAATTTAAAATCCTGTATGGTATAATAATTGAACCATGGCAGACTGGCTCTTTCCGGCGCGGTCTGCAGGGATTTTAATCTGGAGATAGAAAATGAATTTATCAGATATTACAACCATAAAAAACGTGCTTTCACGCCACGGATTCCATTTTTCCAAATCGCTTGGCCAGAACTTTCTGATTAACCCGGAGGTTTGCCCGCGCATGGCCGCTGAATGCGGCGCGGGGAAGGGTGTGGGCGTGCTGGAAGTCGGCCCGGGCATTGGGGTGCTTACAGCAGAGCTTGCCAAGCTGGCGGACAAGGTGGTTTCCGTTGAGCTTGACCAGCGGCTGCTGCCGGTTTTAGGCGAAACGCTTTCCGATTTTCCAAACGTAAAGGTAATAAACGACGACGTTTTGAAAATTGACCTGCAAAAGCTGATTGCAGAAGAATTCCCTGGGATGGACGTTGTAGTGTGCGCAAATCTGCCGTACTACATTACGTCGCCGGTAATTATGCGGCTTTTGGAAGAACGGCTTCCCGTTTCGGCTATTACGGTCATGGTGCAGAAAGAAGCGGCAGACCGCCTTTGCGCGGTTCCGGGCAGCCGTGCCTGCGGTGCGGTCAGCGCAGCGGTAAGCTATTTTGCCGAACCGCAGATTCTGTTCGGGGTGGAACGGGCCAGTTTCCATCCGCAGCCGAATGTGGATTCCGCGGTAATACGGTTAAATATCCGCAAAGAACCGGCAATCCAAATTCAAAGTGAAAAGAATTTCTTCGCTCTGGTTAAGGCTGCATTTGGCCAGCGGCGCAAAACGGTGTTGAATTCTGTGACTGCGGGGCTATCTTATTCTAAGGAACAGGTTGCGCAGGCGCTGGAACGGGCGGGAATTCAACCGAATGCGCGTGCGGAACAGCTTACAATGGAGCAGCTTGCGGCATTTTCCAACGAATTGTTTTCCGAATAAGGAGGAAACTACATGAGCGACGGAAGAATGGCGGTTAATTTTTTTGAAGTCGGCCTTGTGCTGACGTTGGTTTCCATGGTGCTTGGCCCGTTTGATATTACGGAATGGGCGATTGCGGCGGCGATTGTTGCCTGNNCTTTGTGGCACTGGGCGGCATGTACCTTGCCTTCAGCAGCTGGGACGAGCCGGACGACCCCATGCCGGTCGTAACCGAATCTGAACACAGACCGGAACAGCAGGAAGAGAAACGAGAAGTGGGAAACGATTTAAAATAACGCAACGGATTGAGGCAATATTTTGATTTTATTAACTGCGGAACAACTGAATAAAAGCTATGTGGAACGCTCCCTTTTAAAGGATGTATCCCTGACGGTCAGCGAAGGGGATAAAATCGGTGTAATTGGTGTAAACGGTACGGGAAAATCCACATTCCTGAAAATTATTGCAGGAGTGGAAACCCCCGACAGCGGAAAAATTACAAAATCCGCCGGGCTGCGCATCGGTTATCTGCCCCAGAACCCGGTGTTTGAAAAGCATAATTCTGTTTTGGAGCAGGTGCTGTCTTATGCCAATGCGGGCAAAACGGATTCCGCGGAATACGAGTGCAAGGCAATTCTGACAAAACTGGGCATTACGGATTTCGACGCGGATGTAAACCTGCTGTCCGGCGGGCAGCGTAAGCGCGTAGCTATGGCGGCAGCGCTGGCAGGCCGGGTTGATCTTTTGATTTTGGACGAGCCCACAAACCACATCGACAGTGAAACGGTGGTATGGCTGGAAAATTTTCTGGCACGGTACAACGGCGCACTTTTGATGGTAACGCATGACCGCTATTTTCTGGAGAAGGTTACAAATCGGATTGTAGAACTGCAGGACGGCGCATTGACCGCGTACCCCGCGAATTATTCCTCTTACCTTGAATTAAAGGCACAGCGGGAGGATATGCTTGCCGCAAGCGAACGCAAACGCCAGACTCTGCTGAAAAAGGAGTTGGCGTGGATTCGGCGCGGCGCCAGAGCAAGAAGCACAAAGGCAAAATTTCGAGTGGACCGATACGAAGAACTAAACAGCCAATCCACGCCGGGGGAACAGCAAAAGCTGCAGCTCAGTTCCGTTAGTTCCCGCCTTGGAAAAAAGATCATTGAAATCGACGGGATTTCAAAAAGCTTTAGCGGGCGAACTCTGTTTCATGATTTCAGCTATAATTTACTGCGTGACGACCGCCTTGGGCTGATTGGCCCGAACGGGTGCGGAAAATCTACCCTGCTGAAAATTCTTGTCGGGCTGATTCCTCCGGACGAAGGCAGCGTAAGCGTAGGAGAAACTGTAAAAATCGGCTATTTTTCGCAGGAATGCGAAGAAATGGACACTTCCCTGCGTACGATTGATTATATTACCGACATTGCGGAACAAATTGTTACCCCGGACGGGACGTTGACCGCATCGCAGATGCTGGAACGGTTCCTGTTCCCTTCGGAGCTTCAGTACACAACTATCGGCAGGCTGTCGGGTGGCGAACGGCGCAGACTGTTTTTGCTGAAAATCCTGATGGAAGCGCCGAACGTGCTGTTCCTGGACGAGCCAACCAATGATCTTGATATTCAGACCCTGACAATTTTGGAAGATTACCTTGAGAATTTTGCCGGGGCAGTAGTCGCTGTTTCCCATGACCGCTATTTTCTGGATAAAATTGCGGGGCATCTGTTTGCGTTTCAGCCGGACGGTACGCTGGCACAGTACCTTGGCGGCTACTCGGATTATTTGGAAAAACGAATGGAAGAGCAGCCCGAACCGCAGCAAAATGCGGCTGTGGAAAAGCAAAAATCCTACCGCAATAAAAGCACGAAATTGAAATTCTCTTTTAAAGAGCAAAAAGAATTTGAGGGAATCGATGATGTGATTGCGGCGCTGGAACAGAAAATCGCAGCCGTTCAAACAGAAATTGAGGCTCAATCCTCTAATTTCGAAGCGCTGCAGGAGTTACTGAATCAAAAAACTGAACTGGAAGCGCAGCTTTCAGACAAAACCGACCGATGGGTGTATCTGAATGAGTTAGCGGAAAAAATAAATAACCAGTAATCAGTAAACGGTTTACTGGAAATAAAAATAAAACAGGCTGTATCAAAANNTTTTGATACAGCCTGTTTTATTGCAATCGGGAATTCCGGTATCAGATGTTGCTTACTTCTTGTAGCGTGGCAAGCCGGTACCCCACATTTTTAATGCATAAAATCTGGATTTGCGAATGGATGGAACTCAACTTGCGGCGCAGGTAGCTTATGTACACCTCAAGATTGTTTTCCGCAGCTGCGGCCTCGTAGCCCCACAGCTGAGTCAAAAATTCTTCCTTGCTTATAATATTGTGCCCATGAAGGAGAAAATGCTTCATAATTTCCTGTTCCTTATTGGTCAGGCGTACGGAATAGTCTGACTCGGCCAACTCGTAGGTGCCCAGGTTCAGCTTCAGGTTTTCGAACTGCAGCTGATTATCAAAAATAATTTCCCCTTTTCTGCGGGTAACCGCATTCAGGCGGGCAATCAGTTCGTCGTCGGCAAAAGGTTTTTCCAAAAAATCGTCGGCACCGCAGTCCAGCCCGCGTACCTTTTCGCTGACCCCGCATTTGGGGGAGAGCAAAAGTACCGGAACGGAAAGTCTGGGTCGACGTATCTGCCGCAGCACATCCAGGCCGCTGCCGTCGGGCAGTTGAGCTTCCATAATTACGGCATCGTATATTCCGCTTTGCGCTTCGTCCAGCCCGCTTTCTGCGTTTTCGGCGAAACAGGTTTCAAAACGTTTTTTCGTTAACAGCCTGCTTAACTTTGCTCTCAGCTTTGTATCATTCTCAATTAGCAATATTCTCACGGTACAACCCTCCTTTGTTCTGGATAACATTATACCAGTTGTGCTCCGATGCTGTGTGACGGTCAGGTGAAGATGGGCTTAAATTTATGTGAAACAAAAAATTATTAAGTTTGTATTCAGATTTAATCCGTATAATTAGACCCAGAAAGGCAGAATTGGAGGTCAGCTATGAAAGAAAAATTTGTGAATTTATTTACATCACACAAAAAGCTGTTTATTCTTATTGCTTCGGGCATTGTTTTAGGCGCGGCAATTCTTACAACCGTCCTGCTTTATATTAATCAACACAAAGGGACTTCTGGTACGGCAACATACCGGGAATATAGCGCTACAAAAGGCAATATCACCGTGGGAACAAGTGAAAGCGGCACAGCGGAGCTAAGCCAGGTTACGGTTTCGTTCCCGGTCGACGCTACCATTGACAGTATTCAGGTAAAGCCCGGGTACAAAGTGAAAACCGGTGACGCTCTCCTGAAACTGAACAAAGACAGCATAACCGACGGTACCCTGGACGCAACGAATAAGCTTGCGCAGGCAAAACTTTCTTTGGAGCAGGCGCTTGCCGACCAGACAAACAAGCTGCAAACGGCACAGCTTACATACAATACCAGCCGCCAAAACGCAGCAAACGCCTACACGCAGGAGCAGCTGGCGAAGTCAGACATTCAAAACGGTATTACTGCGGCGCAAACCGCACTGAAAGAGAAACAGACGCAGCTGGCGAAATATCAGGCGCTGCAGTCAAGCTTCACCGCAGATTACAACAAGCTGAACGAACTGAAAAAGTGGCGCGACGATGCCAAAACCAACGAAAGCAGCTATGAAACGCAGCTGTCGAATTTTAAGGATCAGTACAACAAGCAGCTCAGCACACTGGACAGTCTGAATTCCAAAGTCACATCTACCTATTCCGCTTGGGAACTTGCTAAGCAGGGTTTAGGCGATATGGATGAGGACGAAGCAAAAATTGAATACGACGAAGCGAAAGACGCGTACAGTTCGTATTCCGATACTATTTCAAGCACGGTTCAGGCAGAAAAAGATTTGGAAGACAAGGTTGCGCTGTATACAGCGGAATATAACAACTACTCTACTTCGTACGATGATTTTAACCAGACTTTTAGCCAGAAATACGGAAACAACAATACGGCGGACGCACTGGCCGACCAGGTTTCTCAGCTGCAGTCCGACGTAAAAACGGCACAGTATAATCTGGACAAAGCGCAGAAATCCTCTACGGGCAGCATGAACGACGCGGAGCAAAAGCTGCAGAGCAGCCTGATTGACGGCAGCAGCGCACAAAGTACTTACGACATTGCAGTTGAGCAGCTGTCACAGGCGGTTCAGACGCAACAGGCAACCTACGACAGCCTGAAACGTCAGCTGGACGACGTGAACAGCGCAATCAATGGCGACGGAACCATTACAGCCCCCTGTGACGGCGTAATTGTTGCTGTTAGCTACACGGAGGGCAGCAGCTTTAAAGCGGACGCGGCACTGGTTACCATTGCGAAATCCACCGACGTCAGCATGGCCGTTTCCCTTTCGGAAGAAGACATAACCAATGTTGCAATTGGTCAGCAGGCTCAAATCACGCTTACCTCGTACGAAAATCAAACCTTTGACGCAACGGTGGAAAGCATTTCCACTTCTCCGGCGCGAACCGGTTCCGCTTCCGTTACCTACACCGTAACAGTAAAAATGACGGACGCCAATCCACCGGAAGTGTACACGGGAATGAGCGGAGAGGTTACTTTCATACAGAAACAGGTAAAAGATGTTCTTTATGTGCCAAATCAGGCTATTACATTTGACAACGGTGTTTCCAGCGTGCTGCTGAAAAATGCGGATGGAACGCAGACCAAAACAACCGTCAAAACCGGATTTTCCGACGGCCGCTACGTGGAAATCCAAAGCGGTCTGAAGGAAGGGGATACCGTTCTGGCGGAAAGCGCGGTGGTAAAATGAGATTCAGCGAAATTCTCCACCTTGTATGGATGAATATTACCGAAAATAAAACGAAGGTTCTTCTAACCTCTCTCGGCGTAATTGTTGGTGCCGCCACCATTGTGCTGGTTATTGCAATAGGGCACGGCGGCGAAGTGGATGTGCAGGAGCAGTTCAAAACCCTCAACGTCGGCGCTATTGAAGTTTCGGTCAGCACTTCGGCGGATATGGCGGACGCGTTTGCGGGTATGTTTCAGGGGGGCTTCGGCTCAACGCAGCGCGCCGGCGGAAGTACCGGCGGAGGAAACAATGCCGCACGCCGCGCAACGGCTGCGCAGGGCGGATTTTCCGCATTCGGCGGTGGCAGCGCAATGGGCGGCTTCGGCGGTTCTGCGGTAACGCAAAAGGGTGTAACCCTGACTACGCAGGACGTGGACGACATCATGTCGTTTGTTCCCGATTTGACGTCGGCATCCATTATTACCAGCGGGACAGGCAAAGTGCTTACCGACAGTCTGGACGATGAAACGGACGAAACCATCGTCGGGTGCCTGCCCGAATATCAGGGAATCAGCAATCTGGAACTGCTTCAGGGCGATTTTATCACACAGGATGACCAGGACAGTAAAGCAAAAGTCGCGGTAGTCGGCTATAATCTGGCCAAAACACTGTTTGGCAGCGCCTACGCGGCTTACGGCGACGTAATGACCATAGAAGGAAAAACCTATGACGTAGTCGGGGTATTGGCTTCTATGGGCACCGTGTCCTCGGGAATCAGCCCGGACGATTCCATTTATCTTCCGTATTCCACCGCCCAGAAATTCGTTTTGGGCAGTTCTGCAAAACCGACCATTACGGCAATTGCGTCCGATGTAAAACAGGTGTCGACCGTAATGGATAACATTAAAGCGGTTCTTGCCGAAAATTACCCAAAAGGGCAGTTTACGTTAAAAGACGCAGGCAGTGAAATGGAAGCGGCAACTACTTCCGCAAACACGCTTTCCATGCTGCTTATCGCTGTTGCGATCATTGTGTTTATTGTGGGCGGAATCGGCATTATGAACGTACTGTTTGTGTCGGTGAAAGAGCGCACACAGGAAATCGGAATTCTGAAAGCGCTTGGCTGCAGCAAGCGGGAAATTCTTCTGGAATTTCTTGCGGAAGCAAACCTGATCGGTACGTTCGGCGGCATTATCGGGGTAGCGGCAGGGTTCGCACTGGTGCCCGCAGTACGGCTGACCGGAATGACGGTGGAACCCCTTGCAATCGGCGGCGTGCTCGCACTGGTCTTTGCAATTGTAACCGGAACAGTATTCGGTTTTTACCCCGCGTACAAGGCGGCGCAGCTTATGCCGATTGAAGCCTTGTCACAGGAATGACAGGAGGATAATATGAAATTTTTTAAAAGAACAGTATGTGCAGTTCTTATTCTTCTTCTCGTAATGGCTCCGCTTGCCGGGTGCTCTTCGAAAAACGGTTCTTCCCAGTCCGCGGCAGGTAATGGCGCACAAGGCGGTAACTGGCAGGGCGGCAGCACGCAGAGCGGCACCGGCTCACGGCGTACACGAGGTACCCAGAGCGGTTCCGCGCAGAACACCGCAAGCGGTTCCCAAAGCGGCGGTGCAGGTCAGTGGAGCGGCCGCGGTAATTTCGGCGGTGCGGCCAGCGGTTCTAACGGAGGAACAAACGGCAATTCCGGCGGAGCTTCCTCCGGGCAGGCGCAGATTTTAGGAAAAGTAACATCCATTGTCGGCAACGAAGTCCAGTTGGCAATCGGTACCCAGTCGGAAGGCCAAACTACGTCTGAATTTACGCCGACCGGGGAAAACCAGACCCTTCTGATTCCGGTTGGTCTTTCGCTTTCCAGTTCCTTTGGCGGAGCAACTGGAGCAACCGGAGCAACGGGGGCAAATGGTGCGGCCGGCACTTCCGGCAGTACTGCGGCACGCGGCAGCTTTGGCGGAGCCGCGGCGGGCGGAAACAGCGCATCGGCAGCGGGAAGCGGAAGAACGGGGAATACCGGTACTGCGGGAACAACCCGAACCGGAACGACGGGAACCGCACGAACCGGAACTACAGCGGCAGCCGGTACCACAGCAACGATAAAGCGTACCACGGATTTTTCCAGTATTACAAAGGGTATGGTGCTCCGCATTACGCAAAGAACCATTGACGGAACACCGACGGTTGTCAGGGTGGCAATCGTGTCCAGATAAGCGAGGATACCGCAATGGAAAATATAATTAAGATGAACCAGATTCATAAATGGTACAAAATCGGCACAGATACGCTCGACGTACTGAAGCAAGTATCGCTGGATGTGGAAGANNCCCTTCCGGTTCCGGAAAAAGCACGCTGATGAACATCATCGGCTGCATGGACAGTTTTCAGGAAGGCGAGTATTGGCTGACCGGCCAGCCGGTTCACAAATTGAAAGATGCACAGCTGACGCATCTGCGCAACCAGCAAATCGGCTTTATTTTTCAGAAGTACCACTTGATTCAGAAATACAATGTTCTGCAAAACACCATGATGCCGCTGCTCATTCGCGGGGCTTCCCGCAAGGAGGCGGCCATGGCGTCTATGGAAAAACTGGAAATGCTGGAAATGGCCGACCGCATTCACCACAAGCCCAACGAGCTTTCCGGCGGGCAGCAGCAAAGAGTCGCCATTGCACGCGCGCTGGTGGGTAAACCCAAGCTTTTGCTTGCCGATGAGCCAACCGGTGCGTTGGATTCCAATACCGGGAAAGAAGTGCTGAAGCTGTTTGCACAGCTGCACGAAATGGGAAACACAATTGTCATGATTACCCACGACTTAAAGGTGGCCAGTTACGCGGAACGCGTGATTAAAATTGTGGACGGCGAGCTTTATGAAAACGAAACCTTCGATTCAGAAACCGTCGAAAGGAGCAGCTAACATGAAAAAGTTAAGAACAGCGGGTTTCATCTGTGTCATTGCGTTAGTCATTTCCTGTTTTTCCACAGCGGTTTTTGCCGACGCAGCCGCCGTAGATGACAGCAGCACTTCCTCCGTTACACTGAACGCCGTTACTCTTGCGGAACATACTAGTTTTGTAAGCGACACATATTTCGGTGTGATCAATTTAAGTGTGGATGATAAAAGTGTGGTAGCTGCGACAACAGATTCACAAGGGCGTGTGATTGTTTCCGCAATCGGCGCCGGAACCACAAAAGTACGGTACTGGTACCGTCCGGACTCGTTAAGTTCCTGGACGCGCGTCACCCTTCCCATTACTGTTTCGGGAACGGCGGCAGCGGACACGGCTGTGGTTGAAACCGGTCTTGTATTTCCGCAAAGCAGCATCAGCATTGCAATGGGAAGCGACTACACTGTGACCGGAATTAAACTGAACGGTACATCGGTGGATGCGAGCAGCCTGCTTTGGGTTGCGTCTTCGGGTTCTGTTGTTACAGTAGAGCCCAACACAGGCAAAATAACGGCGGTCGGGATTGGAACAGCCGTGGTTTATGCCATTGACCCGGCAACAAAGGCGGCGGCAAACATCAATCTATCGGTGACCTGACCCATTTCACCGATGTTCACATATAACTTAACTTCCCAAGTGCTATGAGAAGGCAATTTAATCTGTGGAAGAATTCCACCGCACCGGGTTCCGCAAAGTGGGCATCGTTTTTCGATGCCCGCTTTGTGCTATCATGGCGCTTCACAAGGCCTGCAGTGAATATATAAACTGTTTTTTGCCTGTGACCGAAAATGGAATAAAAAACAGAAATGGTGGAATATAAAATTTTATTTGATTATTTCGGCCAAAAGATTTACAATAAAGTGTATTTCATTATGGTGGAGGAAGTATTTTGTCTAACTACGTGAGCGAAATAAAGAAGAGAAGAACGTTTGCAATCATCTCCNNGACGGAAAAGTTTCTGCTGTACGGCGGCGCAATTGCGCTGGCAGGTTCGGTCAAAGGCAAAAAGACAGCCCGGCACGCAGTTTCCGACTGGATGGAAATCGAGAAGCAGAGAGGAATTTCCGTTACATCCTCTGTCATGCAGTTTAATTACAACGGTTATTGCATCAATATTCTGGATACCCCGGGTCATCAGGACTTTTCCGAGGATACGTACCGTACTCTTATGGCGGCCGATTCGGCGGTTATGGTAATCGACGCGTCCAAGGGCGTTGAGCGGCAGACAAGAAAATTGTTTAAAGTCTGCATGCTTCGGGATATTCCGATTTTTACGTTTATTAATAAAATGGACCGCGAGGCCCGCAGTCCTTTCGACCTTCTGGAAGAGATTGAAAAGGAACTCGGCATTAAAACATTCCCCGTGAACTGGCCAATCGGTTCGGGAAAAGAGTTTAAAGGGGTTTACGAGCGCGGAACGAAGAAAATTCTGGCTTTCCACGCAAACAGCGAAGCAGTTTTCGGTCAGCGTGAAGTGGCTGCTACGATAGCCGACCTGAACGACGATAAACTGGCGGAATTAATCGGAGAAGACCACCGCCAAACCCTGGTGGACGACATTGAGCTTTTGGACGGCGCGGGCTACGAATTTGACCTTGACATGGTACGCCACGGCAAGCTTTCCCCCGTGTTTTTCGGTTCGGCGCTGACAAATTTCGGTGTGGAACCGTTTTTGGAGGAATTCCTCAATATGACGNNGTTTAAAATTCAGGCCAACATGAACAAGGCGCACCGTGACCGTATTGCCTTTATGCGAATTTGCTCGGGCAAATTTGAAAAGGGCATGGAAGTCATGCATATTCAGGGGGAGAAAAAAATTAAGCTGACGCAGCCGCAGCAGCTTATGGCGCAGGACAGAGAAATTATTGAAGAAGCGTACGCGGGCGATATTATCGGTGTGTTTGACCCCGGTATTTTCTCAATTGGCGACACCCTGTGTACTTCGTCGAAAAAGTTCCATTTCGGCGGCATTCCAACCTTTGCGCCGGAGCATTTCAGCCGGGTACAGCAGGTAGACACCATGAAGCGCAAGCAGTTCATTAAAGGAACGTCGCAAATCGCGCAGGAAGGCGCAATCCAGATTTTTCAGGATTTGGGCGGCGGCATGGAAGAAGTAATCGTCGGCGTGGTGGGTACCCTGCAGTTTGACGTTCTGGAATACCGTTTGAAGAACGAATATAACGTAGATATTCGCATGGAAGGTCTGCCGTATCAGTATATCCGCTGGATTGAAAACGAAGACCTTGACCCGAAAACCCTGAACCTAACATCCGACACCAAGCGAATTCAGGACTTGAGGGGGAACCTTCTGCTGATTTTCGCCAATGAATGGAGCATCCGTTGGGCGGAAGAGCACAACAAGGAACTGGTGCTTTCCGAATTCGGAAGAACCTGATTTTAACAGTTTAAATTAAACGCCCGGGTTCCGGTTTTGCCGGTACCCGGGCGTTTTTGCGCACCTGGCTAACATGAGGTATGCGGTTATTCAAAATGAAAACAGGGGGTGCCTTTTCCTCCGGTACAGGGAGCTGTTGTGCAAAGGGAATATTTTACACGGACTTTAAAAAAACAGTTTGTGAAAATAAGCATTGACGAACGGAGGAAAATAGAGTAGAATCTTATAAACAGTTTAAAGTGTTAAAGCGTTTAAAACTTTAAATGAATAAAGTGAATGAGTATGAGAGGATGGGCATTATGAAAAAAGCGATTTCCTTTTTGCTGGCCGGCCTGATCGCACTTTCGGCCACCGCCTGTTCGGCAGGCAGCACGACCGCGTCAACCAGCGGCGCACCTTCCCAGGCTGCTTCTGCGGGGGAGCAGTCAAATCAGAAAAAAATTAAAATCGGCGTGGTTCAGCTTGTGGAACATCCCGCGCTGGACGCCGCTTACAAGGGCTTTGTCGACGGTCTGAAAGAAGCGGGTTACGTTGACGGTCAGAACATAACGCTTGATTATCAAAACGCGCAGGGCGAACAGCCCAACTGCCAGACTATTGCAAGCAAGCTGGTCAACGACAAGTCCGACCTGATTCTTGCCATTGCAACACCGGCCGCACAGGCGGTTGCTAATGCCACAAAGGATATTCCGATTTTGGTTACCGCGGTAACCGACCCGGCCGACGCGAAGCTGGTTGCTTCGAACACCGCGCCCGGCGGAAATGTAAGCGGAACATCCGACCTTACCCCTGTGGATGAGCAGATGAAGCTGTTAAAGCAGCTTATTCCAACCGCGAAAAAAGTTGCCATGCTGTACAGCTCCAGCGAGTCCAACTCCAAATTTCAGGTGGATATTGCGAAAAAAAGCGCAGCAGCCCTCGGACTGGAAACAATGGACGCCACCGTTTCCAATTCCAATGAAATTCAGCAGGTGGTACAGTCCCTTGTCGGCAAGGTAGACGCCATTTATACCCCGACCGACAACATGATTGCCGCCGGTATGGCAACGGTTTCCATGGTTGCACAGCCCGCAAAGCTTCCGGTAATAGTCGGTGAATCCGGCATGGTGGAAAAGGGCGGACTCGCAACTTACGGGATCAACTACTATGACCTTGGAAAAATTACCGCGGCACAGGCGGTCAAAATTTTAAAGGACGGTGCAAAACCGGCCGATATGCCGATAGAATATTCCACGAACTGCGACTTAACATTGAACAAGGATGTTGCGGCGAAGCTGGGAATCACCATTCCGCAGGATCTGCTGGATAAGGCCGCAGCGGCCGGAACTTCCAGTAAATAAGCACGTATCGGCGTATTTAAGACAAAATCATACTGCATGGCGATAGGGGAGTTTCCCCCTATCGCTCATGTTGCGTTAAGGAGAATTATTGATGGATTTTTTACAGCAGTTCGTTCAGTCTCTGCCCGGCGCTATAGAGGGCGCGGTCGCGCAGAGCATTCTATGGAGCATTATGACGCTGGGTGTTTATATTACATTCAAGGTTTTGGATTTTCCCGACCTGACGGTCGACGGTTCGTTTGCCACCGGCGGTGCGGTAACGGCTATTTTGGTATCGCATGGAGTGAATCCGTTCTTTTCGTTGCTGGCTGCTCTTCTTGCCGGAATGGTTTGCGGTTACGTAACCGGATTTTTACATACTAAACTGGAAATTCCGGGGATTCTGGCCGGAATTCTGACTATGATTGCACTTTACTCCATTAACATTCGTATTATGGGGCAGTCAAATACCCCGTTGCTGGGGGTAACCACCATTTTTAGCGCAATTTCCGGAATTCTTCCGGGTGCGAGCATGAACGTGGTATCCATGATTATCGGCTTTGTGTTTGCAGCATTGGTTATTTTGCTGCTTTACTGGTTTTTCGGAACGGAGATGGGCTGTTCCATTCGAGCAACGGGAAACAACGAGTATATGGTGCGCGCACTGGGTGTCAATACGGACAGAATGAAAATTATCGGGTTGGTGCTCAGCAACGGGTTGGTCGGTCTGTCCGGCGCCATGGTGGCACAGAATCAGGGCTACGGCGATGTCGGCATGGGGACAGGCACCATTATGATCGGTCTTGCTTCCGTTATTATTGGCGAAGTGCTTATGGGCAATCGTTTTTCGTTTGCGTATAAGCTGATTTCCGTTGTAGTCGGCTCTATTATTTACCGTGTGATTATTGCAATCGTGCTTCAGCTTGGTTTGAAATCCACCGACCTAAAGCTGCTTACCTCCATTATGGTTGCCGTCGCGCTTGCCATTCCGGTTGTAAAAAGGAAGCTGAATAAAAAACCGCAGACCGTTGAAAGTGAGGGGAAAGCAGAATGATTCAGTTATCAAACGTATCAAAGACCTTCAACGCCAATACAATCAATGAGAAAAAAGCACTGGTCAACCTGAGCCTCACCATTGAAACCGGGGATTTCATCACGGTAATCGGCGGAAACGGCGCGGGCAAATCCACCCTGCTGAATCTGATTGCCGGCGTATTTCCGTGTGACGGCGGCAAAATTGTGCTGGACGGAGAAGACCTGACCCGCCAGCCGGAATATAAAAGGGCCAAATTTTTAGGCCGTGTATTTCAGGACCCTATGATGGGTACCGCGGCCGAAATGGGAATTGAAGAAAACCTTGCTATGGCGTTCCGTCGGGGCAAAAGCCGTGGCTTGCGCTGGGGCATTCAGAACGAAGAACGCGAGCTTTACCGGGAGCGGCTGAAAACGTTGGAACTTGGGCTGGAAACCCGCCTTTCCAGCAAGGTAGGTCTGCTTTCCGGCGGTCAGCGCCAGGCATTGACCCTGCTGATGGCAACGCTGCAAAAGCCGAAGCTTCTGCTGTTGGATGAACACACCGCCGCGCTTGACCCGAAAACGGCGCGCAAGGTGCTGGAACTTACCGATGAAATTGTAAGCAGAGACAGCCTGACTACACTGATGGTGACGCACAACATGAAAGACGCTATTCGCCTTGGAAACCGCATTATCATGATGCACGAAGGGCGGATTATCCTCGACATTAAAGGGGAAGAAAAGAAAAACCTGCAGGTTAAGGATTTGCTGGAAATGTTCGAAACAGCCAGCGGAAATGCGATGGATAACGACCGCATGCTGCTTTCTTAATGTAGAATGAATTATTCAGGAGGAAAAAATGCGCAGAAGCGACCGTGAAGTGACCGACTTTTCCAACCTGGAACAGATTATTCAGCAATGCGACGTGTGCAGGCTGGGTCTTTCCGAAAATAATACGCCTTATGTGGTTCCGTTGAATTTTGGATATGAGATAAATGACGGGCGGCTCACCCTATTTTTTCATTGTGCCAAGGAAGGGAAAAAACTTAATATCCTGCAAGTTAATCCAAACGTCTGCTTCGAAATGGACTGCAGACATGAACTGGTTGAAAAAGAAAATGCATGCAGTTACTCTATGAAATACGAAAGCATAATCGGAAATGGAAAAGCGGAAATCCTGTTTAATATGCAGGAGAAAAATAAAGCGCTTTCAAAAATTATGGAGAAATATACACACCGTACCGATTTTCAGTTTGACCCTGGCATGGTGGAAAAAATTACGGTATTCCAAGTTGTTTCACAGGATTTCACAGGAAAATCACATACATAAATTAATGGCAAAAGTTCGTGACTTAGATCGAATATTTATGACTGGAAAATTTTTTTGAATTTTTAGTATTGCAAAGTTGCAAACATAGTGATAGAATATATCACAAGCAAAGGCGCTTGACATCTTGGAGTTAGGCGCCTTTCGTTCTACCTTGCTGCTTTTACACTGTAAAGCAATTTGACGTAAAAGTGGTGCACTGGCACTATGCTGACTAAAGAATATAGGAAAAGAGGTTTTTGTTAATGAGAAAGACGAAAAGAACTCTGGCGGTCGTTCTGGCAGCTGTCTTGGCAATCAGTATGACTGCATGCACCGGCGCGACCAGAAACGGTGCCGATACCGGAACAAACTCTGCTGCCGAATCACGCCAGACAACAACTAAAACCAAGGCGCAGGATACTCTGATTTATGCACAGGGCGCTGATCCGAGAGGACTTGACCCCGCATTGGTAGATGACGGAGAATCCTCCAAAATTATAGTTAACATCTATGAAGGCCTTTTGAAGTATGCGAAAGATTCCACAAAAGTGGAACCCTGCCTGGCTGAAACTTGGGATGTCAGCCCCGACGGCCTTACATATACTTTCCACCTCAAAAAGGGTGTAAAATTCCAGGACGGCACAGACTTTAACGCAGACGCTGTTAAATTCAACATTGACCGTCAGCTTCCGCCGAAGGTGACCGACGACATGTCCTATGCGGGTTTTGTATTCGGTTCTGTGAAAGATGTTGAAGTAGTCGACGACTACACCGTAAAAATCAACATGAAGGAAGCCTGCACTCCGTTCCTGAGCAATCTTGCCATGAGCCTTGGCGCACCGATGGTAAGCCCGAAAGCGCTGCAGGACAACAACAATAATGTAAATGAACATCCGGTAGGAACCGGCCCGTACACTTTTGTCAGCTGGACCAAAGGACAGAACGTAGTTTTAAAGCGCAATGACAATTACTGGGGCGACAAAGCGTTAACTCAGAATGTCATCTTTAAATTTATCACCGATAACTCCGCCAGAGTGGTTGCTCTGAACAACGGCGAAGCCGATATGATTGACGGCATCGACGCAACTGTTGTAAAGCAGATTCAAGATTCCGGCAACAAGATTTACGAAGCACCGGGCATGAACATCAATTACCTTGCGTTCAACACAACCAAGAAACCTTTTGACGATGTGAAAGTCCGTACTGCGGTTTCTCAGGCAATTAATGTTCCTGAACTGGTTAAGAGCCTGTATCAGGGTTATGCAGACCCCGCAACTTCCGTAATGCCCAGCTTTATGCCCGGCTACGACACCAGCATTAAGCAGGCCAGCTTTGACCAGGCTGCTGCGAAGTCCGCACTTTCTGCAGCGGGTGTTACATCGCTCCACATGATTACCTACACGAACCCCAGACCGTACAATACCGCAAACGGCCAGGCACTTGCAGAAGCAATTCAGGGTTATCTTAAGAGTGCCGGTGTGGATGCGACCATCGATTCTTACGACTGGACTACATACAAAGATAAGGTTAAGACCGGCGATTATGACGTCTGCTTCTACGGCTGGACGGGCGACAACGGCGACCCGGATAACTTTATGAACCTGATGTCTATTCAGGATCCTTCCCAGAACGTTGCTCACTTCAACAACCCGGATTACAACGCACTGATCGCGAAGGGTGTTGCTACACCGGCCGGCGACGAGCGCAANNATTTGGAAAAGCTGGCTGCTGAAAATTCGGTTTGGCTCCCGATTTCCCATGGTAAAACACTTTGCGGCTACAGAAGCAATGTGAATAACTTCTATTATCATATGACCGGCAATGTGTTCCTTTCCGGCGTATCAAAAAGCTGATTGACAGCAAAATCCATACAGAAGTATCTGGCTGAATGAAACAATCTGCCGGAAGTTGTTTTCTACGACTTCCGGCATAAATCTTTTTCGGAAGAACACAACGAAAGGTAGTTATCCAATGTTCAAATATATTATCAAGCGCATTTTGATGCTGATTCCGGTTCTTCTCGGGGTATCCATCATTGTGTTTCTGATTATGCGTGTTTTCTCGCCGGACCCTGCACCTATCGTGCTTGGTCAGCATGCGACCGTTGAAGCGGCCAACCAGTGGCGTGAAGCAAACGGACTGAACGCACCGCTTTATATTCAGTATTTCAATTTTCTGAAGGGTGCCCTTACCGGAAATTTGGGAACATCGTATTACACGAAAACCCCTGTTACACAGGAAATTTTCTCCCGTTTCCCGGCTACCATTGAGCTTGCGATTGCCGCGATTGTTTTCGCTTCCATCATTGGTATTCTGATCGGTGTTATTTCCGCCGTGAAGAAGAATTCCATTTTCGACAGCGCCGGAATGATGCTTGCTTTGGTCGGCGTTTCCATGCCTATTTTCTGGCTTGGTATTTTGCTGATTATCCTGTTTGCCGGTGTGTGGCATGTTCTCCCATCGGGCGGACGAATCGATCCTCTTCTGCAGCCGGTGGGCGGCAGCGGGCTTTACCTGCTTGACACGCTTTCTATGGGTGATATGGAAGCCTTTACCGACGCGCTGAAACATCTGATTCTTCCCGCGCTGGCACTTGGCATGTACTCCATGGCCATTATTACCAGAATGACCCGTTCCAGCATGCTGGAAACATTAAATCAGGATTACATACGCACTGCCCGCGCAAAGGGCGTTTCCGAACGCAAAGTGGTTTCGCACCATGCTCTGCGCAACGCAATGATTCCGGTTACCACGGTCATCGGCTTACAGCTCGGTTCCCTTCTGGGCGGCGCTGTGCTGACGGAAACAGTGTTTTCCTGGCCGGGCATCGGCAATTACACCGTGCAGTGTATTTTAAAATCGGACTTCCCTGTGGTGCAGGGCGTCGTGCTGCTTATTGCTTGTATTTTTGTACTGATTAATCTTGTGGTGGATGTTGTTTATGCGTTTATTGATCCCCGCATTAAAATTTCGAAAAAGGAGGTTTAGCTTGTTATGAAACAGAACAAAGCGGAAGTATCGCAGGCGGAAGCTTCATTGCAGGCGGCCCCGGTTCTCGAAAAGCCGGAATCCCAACTGAAGGAAATGTGGGAGTCGCTGCGGGAAAATAAGGCTGCGGTTGCCGGTCTTTTCATCATATTGTTCCTTATTTTGGTTGCCCTTCTGGGACCGCTGATTATGCCTTATGACCCCAACCTTTCCGACATGACCCAAAGCTTTTTGCAGCCCGGTCCGCAGCATTGGTTCGGTACGGACCAGCTGGGCCGTGACATTTTCAGCAGAATTATTTCCGGTACCCGTATTTCACTAACCGTTGGTTTGAGCGCGGTTGCTCTTTCCCTGACCATCGGTGTTATTCTCGGTTCCGTTGCAGGGTACCGCGGCGGAAAAACGGATACCATCATCATGCGTTTTATGGATATGATGCTTGCTATTCCGTCCATTCTTCTTGCGATTGCTTTTATGGCAGCCTTGGGAAAGGGCATTGATAAGGCGGTTATTGCGATCGGTTTGGTTTCTATTCCGGAATACGCGCGTATTGTACGCGGGTGCATCCTTTCCGTAAAAGAAAATGATTATGTACAGGCGGCGCGCGTAATTGGAAATAAGAGCAGCCGCATCATTTTTAAACACATTCTTCCCAATGTAATGTCATCCATTGTGGTTCGTGCCACATTGGGTATTTCTACTGCGGTGCTTGATACCGCGGCTCTTGGTTTCCTTGGCCTTGGCGTACAGCCGCCTGCGGCGGAATGGGGCGATATGCTGGGCCGCGCAAGAGGGTTCATTTTCACTGCGCCTTACACGCTCATTTTCCCCGGTATCGCAATTACCATTACGGTGCTGGCATTTAACCTTCTGGGCGACGGTCTGCGCGACGCGCTTGACCCGAAATCCAGAAAGAATTAGGCGGTGAAATATTATGCTACTTGAAGTGAATCATTTAAAAACAGAATTTAAGCTGAAACGCGGAATCGTTAATGCGGTTAATGATATCAGTTTTTCCATCGATAAGGGTGAAATCCTTGCTATCGTGGGCGAATCCGGCTCCGGAAAAAGCGTAACGTCTCTTTCTGTTATGGGCCTATTGCAGGAGCCCGGCAAGGTAACGCAGGGTGAAATCCTGTTTAAAGGCGAAGACCTGCTGAAAAAAAACAAAGCGGAAATGCAGGCGGTGCGCGGCGACCAGATTTCCATGATATTTCAGGAGCCAATGACTTCGCTGAACCCGGTTTATCGAATTAAAGATCAGATTATGGAAACCATCATGACCCACATGAAGCTTTCCAAAAAAGAAGCGCTGGAGCGCACCATACATATGCTTGATATTGTCGGAATTCCATCCGCAAAGGAACGCGCAAGCGATTATCCGCACCAGATGAGCGGCGGTATGCGGCAAAGAGTTATGACCGCTATGGCGCTGGCCTGCCGGCCGGAGCTGCTGATTGCGGACGAACCGACAACGGCGCTGGACGTAACCATTCAGGCGCAGATTCTTGACTTGCTTTACCAGATGCGTGAAAAATTCAATATGGCTGTGCTGCTTATTACTCATGACCTGGGCGTAGTTTCCGAAGCGGCGGACCGTGTTATTGTCATGTATTGCGGTAAAATCGTAGAAGAAGCGGAGGTTCGCAATCTGTTCGAAAACCCGCTGCATCCTTACACCCTCGGCCTTTTGAAGTCCATTCCCCGGCTGGAAGACGACAGTGACGAGCCGCTGTACATGATTAAGGGTATGGTACCGAACCCGCTGCATATGCCGGACGGCTGTGCGTTTTCTGACCGGTGCGACCAGTGCATGGAACGCTGCCGCCATGAAATTCCCGAGTTAATTGAAAAGGACGGCCACAAGGTTCGCTGCTTCCTTTATGATAACGAACAGGAGGAGGTGCAGGAGAATGAGTGAAGAAGTATTGGTTGAAGTAAAAAATCTGGCGAAGTATTTTAATTTGGAAAACGACTTTTTGGGCCGCCCAACCTCTGTTCTGAAAGCGGTAGACGATGTTTCCTTTCAAATTCACAAAGGGGAAGCATTCGGTCTTGTGGGAGAATCCGGCTGCGGAAAAACGACCATCGGAAAAATGCTCGTAAACCTTTATACTCCGACAAAGGGCGAAATTCTGTTTGACGGAACCGAGCTGACGAAGCTCTCCGCTGCAAAGCGCCGCGCATACTGCAAAAATATTCAGTTGATTTTCCAGGATCCTTATGCGTCGCTGAACCCCAGAATGACAGTCGGTGATATTATTGCGGAGCCAATCCGAATCAATAACCTGCTGCCAAAAGATCAGATTGAAAAAAGGGTGACATATCTTTTAAACTGTGTCGGCCTTGCAAACCATCAGCGCAACCGCTACCCGCATGAGTTTTCCGGCGGCCAGCGTCAGCGTGTCGGCATTGCCCGTGCATTGGCCGTGGAACCGAAGCTGATTGTGTGTGACGAACCGGTTTCCGCGTTGGATGTTTCCATTCAGGCGCAGGTGCTGAACTTGTTGGATGAGCTGAAAGCGGAATTCGGCCTTACCTATTTGTTTATTGCCCATGGCCTGAACGTGGTAAAGCACATCAGCGACCGTGTGGGTGTTATGTACCTTGGTAAGTTGGTGGAAATCGCGCCCAAAAAGGAACTGTATTCGAACCCGATGCATCCTTACACACAGGCTTTGCTCTCCGCAATTCCTTTTATCGGCCCGACCAAGAACAAGCAGCGCATTATTCTTTCCGGTGATGTGCCAAGTCCGATCAATCCGCCGGACGGCTGCCGCTTCTGCTCCCGCTGCTTTAAAAAGATGGACGTCTGTGACAAAGTGGAACCCGTTCTGTGTGAAGTTACTCCCGGCCATTTTGTGGCTTGCCACCTTTATCAGCAATAATGTTTTGATTTGTATTGTTTAGCCGGCCTGTATTAGCACAGGTCGGCTGTTTTGCTATAGTTCAAAACCTCAGTATATTACTGTCGTATTGCGTATTTTCTTATGATATAATATAAAAAATCAGAAAATAAGGAGGGTATCTATGGACTTTAAAAACGGTACATTTATGTATTTGCTGGGCGGAATCGTAGGAATTTTTGTGATTGTACAGTCCCTTTACTTTCTTTTTAAAGCGGTCAAACGAGGAAAAGAATTGGAAATTGACGGCACGGTTATGAAGAAAACAGTCGTTTCCAGTGCTGTGTTTGCCATATTGCCGTCGGTTTCCATATTGCTGGGACTGATTACGCTGTCCTACTCGCTCGGACTTCCCCTTCCGTGGATTCGGCTGAGTGTGATCGGTGCGGTCACATACGAATTGCCCGCTGCTACCGCCGCGCTGAATGCGTTGGGGAAAAGCATTTCCGCACCGGTGAGCGACCCAGCTGCTTTTACGGCGGTCGTATGGGTTATGACGATTGGCTGCATTACGCCCCTCCTTATCATTCCTTTGTTTCTGAAAAAGATTTTGGGCGGTATCGGCAGTATTCGCAAGAAAGACAATCACTGGGGCGATTTATTCCTGACTGCTATGTTTCTTGGAATGATTGCGGCGTTCCTTGGCATGGGAATTTCCGGCGGGCCGCTGTCGGTTCTTACCTTACTCAGTTCCGCTGCCATTATGGCAGTGTGCGGTCTTTTAGTGAAAGTAAAAAAGATAAATTGGCTGGAAAATTTCGCGCTTCCGCTTAGCATGTTGGGCGCGATGGGACTGGCGGTTCTTTATGCAAATGTTTTGCCGCCGCAATTGCTGAAATGAGGGGGAATGGGGAATGAACAGAAAAGGGAAGAATTATGAAGAGCAGGTTCATACATACGGCCGAATCTGGATGGTTTCCGCACTGATTATGATGCTGCTGGTACCTGTTTCCATGTGCAGTTATTTCGGCGCATGGCCGGGCTTTGTTCCTGTTCTGAAAGGACTGCTGGGGGTTGCGCCGATTTATTGGGTTGTGTGCACCATTGAGGTGTTTACCTATGCGCCGATGCTGGGCAGCGGCGGAACGTACCTTGCATTTGTAACGGGGAACATTACTAATCTGAAAGCGCCTGCCGCCATTAACGCTATGCAGACGGCCGACGTAAAACCGGGCACAGAAAAAGGAGAAGTCATTTCTACCATTGCCATTGCGACTACCTCTATTGTTACCACTATTATTTTAGCACTGGGGGTCTTTTTGTTCGCGCAGATGGCGCCGGTACTGAATTCCCCCATGTTACAGCCGGCGTTTAAAAATATTCTTCCTGCGCTGTTCGGGGCGTTGGGTGTGGTGTATATTGCGAAAAACTGGAAGGTCGCCGTTACCCCACTTGCGTTTATGATTTTGCTGTTTGTAGCGGTACCGTCACTTGCGAGTTCCGTCAGCGTTTTGGTTCCGGTGGGTGCGCTGATCAGCATCGGTGCGGCAAGAGTACTTTATAAGAAGGGCAGGGTGTAAAGAGGATGATNNATTCTTTGGATTGTTTTGGGCTTATTGGTGGTTTTTCTCGCCGTTGTTTTTGTGCGCGCGCTGCGGTTTAACCCGCCGAAGGAAGATGTGAGGGCGGGCGAAAAAATCGAAGTGGATAACAAAGCGGCAACGGAACATTTGGCACAGATGGTTCGCCTTCGCACTGTTTCCAGCAGGAATGCCGAATTAGTTGACAAAAGTCAGTTTGATGCCTTTCAAAACCTACTTCCGGTTTTGTACCCGGAAGTAACCAAAATCTGCCCGCGTGAATTTATTGGCGAAACAGGCATGCTTTACCGTTGGAAAGGCAAAGAAAACAGCGCCCCGACGGTGCTTATGGCGCATTACGATGTGGTTACGGCAGGAGGAGAGGGCTGGGAAAAGCCACCTTTCTGCGGGGAATTGGATGCGGACGGGGTTTTGTGGGGCCGCGGTACGCTGGACACCAAAGGGACGCTCTGCGGCATTTTGGAAGCGGCGGAGCAATTGATCAAACAAGGATTCGTTCCTCAGAATGACATTTATTTCTCTTTTTCCGGTGATGAGGAAATTGCCGGCCCTAGCGCGCCCGCCATTGTTGCAGAACTGGAGCGCAGGGGAGTAAAACCCGCTCTGGTTATTGATGAAGGCGGAGCAATCGTGGAGAATATGTTCCCCGGTGTGAAGAAAAAGTGCGCTGTAATCGGTACCGCGGAAAAAGGCATGATGGATTTAGAATTTAAAGTGAAAAGCAAGGGCGGCCATACTTCCGCACCGCCGGTGAAAAATCCGGTTGGCACACTGTGCAGGGCGGTTGTTGCATCGGAAACGCACCCTTTCCCGGCAAAACTGACCCCTGCCGCCGCGCAGATGTTTGACACGCTGGGGCGTTACTCCGGCTTTGGACTTAAATTAATTTTTGCAAACTTGTGGTGCTTTCTTCCGGTGCTGAAGCTTATTTGTAAAAAATCCGGAGGGGAACTGAACGCACTGATGCGCACCACCTGTTCTTTTACAATGATGCAGGGCAGCAACGCTTCTAACGTATTTCCGCCCGAAGCAAAAATGACCGCAAACCTGCGCATCGTACCCGGTGAAACCGTGGACTCCGCAACGGAATATTTGCGGAAGGTAATGAATGACAGCGACGTGGAAATCAGCCGGATTCATGGAATGAACCCGTCCCCCTTTGCGGATGTGAAAAGCCCCCAATGGGCATTGGTGAAAAAGGCGATCGGCGAAACGTGGCCGGACGTAATTGTGTCGCCTTACATGATGGTGGCATGCAGCGACTCGCGTCATTTCTGTAAGATCTGCGGCAATGTGCTTCGCTTTTCCGCCATGGAGCTTTCCAAAGAGGAGCGCGGGCGTATTCATGGGCTGAACGAGCGAATTCCGGTAGAAAAAATTGGGAAAGCCGTGGAATTTTTCGCCCGGGTTATAACGAATTTCTGATTGAATATGACAAGGCTATAAACTTTACATAAAATTTTTCGTAGAATTTTGTTGGGGGAGAAAAGTAGAATTTAATTTTCTTTTGTCAACATATCGGGAAAATCATATTACTTACAAAAAGAAAGAAAAAGCAGGATGACAAGTAGTTTACCTTGTCATTCTGCTTTTCGTAATTAGAGAAGAAATCAGTGCAAATCTGCAAAGCGGTGTTTACTCCTGCAATAATCCGTATTTTATTTTGATACGGTTTAGCTTTTCTGTCATGGGGCGCGAAATAAAATATAAAAACACAACGGTGGCTGCCGCATGAATAAAGTCAAACGGCGCCCCTGTGGCACAAACTGTGAGAAAGGAAGGCAACGTAAGCGGTAATCCGCTGATGAGTAACGTTCCGAGGTTTACGATTCCGCCGTACAACAGAAACGTGGTCAGCCCGCCGAAAACACACAGGGAAAGACGGCTGCTTTTTAAGGGGCCGTTTTCATACAGCAGCCCGGCGAGAAAGCCGATGATTCCAAATGCAAACATCTGCCAGGGGGTGTTCGGCCCCTGCCCAAAAAAGAAATTGGAAACAAAAGCGCTTACCGCGCCCACCAAAAAGCCGGACTGCGCGCCCAGACAAACGCCGGTAATGATGACGATGGCAGCCACCGGTTTAAACTGGGGTATCATGGAAAATGCTGCGCGCCCCGCCACCGCGATAGCGCACATTACAGAAAGCGTTACCATTTCGCGTGCCTGCGGCTTGCGGTGTTCAAACAGCATAAAAAACGGAAGCATGGAGCAAACGAGGAGTACCATACTAACGAGCAGATATTTTCGGTCTCCCAGCCCGTAAATTCCGTATAAAATCACGGCGGGGACGGCAATCAGCAGCAATGCCCAGCTTATCAGGCCGCGCAGGTTCGCCGCCCGTTTTAATTCAGATTGTTCCCGTTTTTCCTGCAAAGTGTAATCACATCCTCATTTGTTACAGCATTGGTGAACCAACCGCGCGCCATACGGTTGGCCGCAGTTGTGTAGAAACTGGTTCCGGTAAAAAATTCCCGCGCGTTTCCTTCCGTCACGGTGCCGCCGTNNAGGGCGCGTTCCGCCGGCGGCAAATCCAGTACTTCCGCAAGATCATCCGCCACGGTACTTTTCAGAAATAGGGTTTGCGGGTTTTGCGGCAGCATGGCGATGCAACCGTTAATTTTAACCTTGCCGCGGTACGGCTTGCGAATTCCGGCCATCAATCCGAGCGCGGTGGATTTGCCCGTTCCGTTTCCACCCAAAATGCAGAATAGCTCCGCTTTGGGAACGGTCATAGAAAGGTCTTTAATAATATTTGCTCCGTTTTTCTCATAAGCAAACCAGCAATTCTTCAGCTGAACTGAGATGTCCTTCTGTAACGGTTGGGGTGGTTCCTCAATTGTGGCATAGGCGGGGCCCTTCTTTTCAAACAGGCTGGCCAGCCATTGCCGGCCTTCCCGCACTGTCATGGGGCAAACCGAATCGCTTTGCACGCCGCAGTAAATTTTCATTGGCGCGGGCAATGCTTCCGCCATCGGGTGCCGCCATTCAATCAGTTTGGCGCCCGCTTCGCGCGGAGCCGCATCGATGCAAATTTGCCCCTTCTCCATTACAATCACCCGGTCGGCAAGGGGAAAAACCTCTTGCAGCCGCTGTTCCACCATAATGACGGCGACCCCGAGTTCGGCATTGATCTTTTTTACAGCAGCAAGAAAATCCGCCGCAGCAATAGGGTCAAGCTGTGAAGTCGGTTCATCCAGCAGCAGTACCTTCGGCTGCATCGCCATAATAGAAGCAAGGTTCAGCAGCTGCTTTTGTCCGCCGGAAAGGGAGGAAACGTCTTTCTCAAACCAATCTTCAATGCCGAAAAAACTTGCCATTTCCGCTGTACGAAGCCGAATGACCGAACTGTCAAATCCAAGACTTTCCAGCCCAAACGCCAATTCGTGCCACACTTTGTCGGTGACGATCTGCGCTTCGGGTGACTGCATTACAAATCCAACCTGGGAAGTCTGTTCATGCAGGCTCCACTCGCTGATTAATTTTCCGCAAAAGCGAATTGTACCGCTGCGGCTCCCGTGCGGAGCCAAAGCAGGCTTTAATTGCCGGAGCAGTGTGGTCTTTCCGCAGCCGGAAACCCCGCACAGCAGAACGAATTCGCCTTCGTTCAACGTCAGGGTAATCTCGTTCAAGGCCGGTTCCGTTTCTGTGGGATAAGTAAAGCGGAAATGTTCCAGTTCAAAAATTACCATGATATTTTACCTCTAATACTGCGTTGACTGCGAGCGGGAAAGCGCACAGCAGGAAATATGCCCCGTAAATCAGAATACTGATTGGCGTAATCGGTTTGACCAGAATCGACGGGAAATAGCGTATATTGTTTTCTCCTGTAAAAAGTCCAATTAAAACAGTCGAAATTAATACAAATAGTAGTAATAAGATCGCTTTATCCCGATTGTCGAAACGATAGACACGAAAGCTGGTGCGGCCGGGCAGTCCGTATCCGCGTGCACGCATGGAGTCCGCTGTGGTAATGCCGTTTTCCAACGCCCAAGTGGTTAGCATGGAAAGAATTTTCATCCCGTTTTTCGCGCGGGTAAGAAGATTGCCAGTGTCCGCGCCGCGGCCGATGCATTTTTGTGCGTCGCTTATAACCAATATCTGCTCTTTAAACCGGGGAACAAACCGCAGTACCATGGAGAAAATGAGGGAAATAGAAGGGATAACCCGCCCGAACAGATAAATTAGCTTGTCCGAAGTCATTATTACGTTGCTGCAGGAAAACCAGACCAGCACCCCAGCAAACATCACTGCCGCGGCAATGCCGTACAGGCAAGCTTCCAAGGTAAGCGGATTGTCGTTGACGTATAGTAAAATAGTTGCCCCGGCGTGGTTTAAAAATGGATTGATAAGTGCCATGACAATCATCAATGGCAGCAGAAAGACCAACCCGAACCGGACAGCTTTTCTGGAATTGAGCGCAACGGAATAGGCAAAACCGCCTAACAGCGAAATTGCCAGAAGAATGGGATGCATGAAAAACATGGTAAACAAAATAATCGCTGTAAAATAAATAAAGTTAATGGCGGGGTGAAGCTCGCCAAAATAATTTTTCATCCTGTCTCTTTTCCGATTAATTACCGCATTGGTAAATCCATTGCACTTTGTCGCCGCTTTTCAGCTTGTAGCTGCTGCAGCCGACCGGAGGCTGTTTTCCGTTTACTACATACATCCAGCCGCTTGTACTGCCGAAATCTTTTTCTTTTATATTATCGATGGACTGTACGTATTCGGTTTGAAATGCCAATGAATTCGCATGCACCATTGAAATATGATTGGCCTTTGTTTCGCGCAGCAGAACGTCGAAAACGGTGTCGCCGTCCTGAATGGGGATGCTTTTTTCCGCGTAAATTACGCCGTCCTTGGGAACAATACTTAGCTGGTCGGCATTGAAACGGCCGGAGTTCTTTAAAATATCGCTGCAGGAAATGGCAAGAGTACAGCTTTTTTCCTGCGGCTGGCTTGCGGCGGGAACAGCAGGCTTTGAAACTGCCGGGGCCTTCGGTACCGCCGGGGAGGAGGCCGACTTCGACACAGTATTAGCTGCAGAAGATGCAGTAACCGCAGAGGAAACGGGTAAGGCGGAGCTGCTTTGCGCAGACGATTCCGCTGCGGAGTTTAATGCTGAATTTGCCGTCGAACTGAACGCGGAGCTTACCTGGGAAGAAGCCGTGCTTTCCGCTGTCCCGTTGGATGCAGCCTGTTCGGGCAGTTCGATTTTGCACCCGGCCAGAATGCACAGGACACACAAAATAGATAATATCTTATATTTCATATTGTTCTCCAGTAATCCGAAATAATAAACAAAGGGCAGGCTGCACACCTGCCCCCAGACTGCCTGCATGGGAAATAAAATCATTTGCCCGCAGGCAGCCGTATTATTTTACGCTTTAGCTTTTACTTTTCTTCTTAAAAACAGGAATGCCGCGCCGCTGACACCCATAACTAGGATGACTGCGGTAAGCGGGGCTTCTCCGGTTTTTGGGGAAGCAAGCGGTGCTTTTTTACCGATGGCGTACATGGTTCCGCTGTCGTTAAAATAGAACAGCATGCCGTCTTTAGAAGGAGTAAGGCTTTGTGAGCTGGACTGTGCAATCGACGGGGTAAACAGCGTTTCATAAGAAGGTCTGGTTTGTCCTTCGCTGTCCTGAATGACATAAACGCTGGAAGAACCCTTTGCAAAGTTTCCGTCCTGGTCGGCGGTACCGTAGCTTGTTACGTAAACGGAAACCTGATGTTTGTTTTTGTCTGTCGCATAAGCAGTAGTCACTAGCGGGGAAGACTGGGACTTAATGTCCTTAATCTGATAAATTGTTTTCAGGGTAGCGGCGTCCAAAACAGAGAAAGGCGCGGTTGCACCGTACCCGCCGCCGGCAACGTACAGCCTGCCGTTGTAGACAACAGGGCTGGAAGATATGTTGCTGCCCAGAACGGAGGATTTTACGGCGGTGCTGCCGTAAAAAATGCCGCTTTCATCCGCTTTTGCGGAATAAATATAGCCGGATTTGGAGGAAGCATAAACTCTTCCTTCCGCGTAGGACAAAGTGGAACTTACCGGGCTGCCGACGGAAACGGAACTGACCTTAGTTCCGTCTGTTAGGTTGAACGCGGTAATCGTACCTGCGCTGTCAGCGACCGCGATTGCAGTGCCGATGACGGCGCCGCCGTTCCAGTAGTAGCCTGCGGTGTCGGTTGCCTGCTGCCAGACAGCCTTGCCGGTATTGGTGTCAACGCACGCGTACACGCCGGAGGTATAGGCATAGGTGCTCATGTCCTGCGTATAGGTGCCGAAGTAAATGTGTTGGTTATAATACGTAATGGGGGAGGAAATTTGCTGTACAGCCGAACCGTAGGCGATTTCGTCGCTTTGCCAGACAGGGACCATGGTGTCCGCGTTAAACGCGGCAATTTGCACCCCGGTTGCGGTTTGCTGCGGTACATAAATTTTTCCGTCGCCGTAAGCAATTTGGGAAAAATACGGCGGAATATTCTGGCACGCCGCGGCAGCGACGGTTTTGCCGGTTTTAGAGTCCAGCTTTAAAAGCTTGCCGTCCGAAACGGTATAATAAATGTAGTTTCCCACGGTAATCGGGGTGCCGCACGCGTTATTTTCAAATTTCATTCCGTTGTACTCGCTGGTGACCGTGTGCTTGTCAGACCATGCCAGCTGTGCACCGGAAGCGCTTTGCGGTGTTTGTGACGCTGTTTGACCGGATTTTACCGGGGAACCGAGAAATTGTGCCCAGTCCGTGTTTTCTGCGGCAGAAGCGCTTACAGCCGCGCTTACAGCAATAGTCAGCGCGCAGAGCAGCGCTGCAATCTTTTTCGTTTTCATGTTAATTCTTTAATCCCTCCGACTAAATTTAAAACAGGGTTTACGGCAGGTTTCCTGGCTTGAATTCATCCCACTGCGCGCGGCCTTCCCGGTTGCCCAGTGACCGTGCAATGCGCGCCGAAGTCCTTCTTACAGTAGCGGGGGCTGCTGCGGCATGGAACCGCATTCCCTTTCCGTAAATCGATTTTATTGTTCCGGGTCTTGTAATTCATTTGTACAAGCCCTTATCATTATTATATGAATTGCGGTATATGTCAAGGACAAAATTGCCTAAGCTCAATGGGGACTTCCATATAAAAATAAAGGGGGCGGCCTGCCGGGAATAGCAAGCCGCCCCCTTTATATAGGAAGATATGTAAAGATCTTGTACTCAAATAAAAAAATAATAGGAATTAGAAGTATTATGTAAACTGCACGAACGGTTACCGCTGCAATGCAAAGAAAACTTAGCTCAAATAAAAAGCGTGTATTCTGTAAGCAATTAACAGAATACACGCCGTTGTGTATTATCCTATTCTTTTACTGCTTTTAAACTACGCTGAAAAGCAGATCGCCGTATGTCGGGTAAGGCCAGTATTTTGCGCCGACCAGACTTTCAATTTCATCCGCAGTTGCACGGGTGTCTTCCATCTGTGCAAACACGGTATTGCGGTAATATTTTGCTTCTTCCAGCACATCGGCAAATTCTTTGTCGTCTGCAACGGATTCCGAAAGTGTTTCCATCTTCTTGTACAGGGTTGCGGTAAGATCGGAAAGCTTTTTCAGCAGGGTTTCTTCCAGTTCGCAGCTGATGTCAGCGCAAAGCTGTTTCTTATTAATAGCTTCCTTGCTGATGTCCTTCATGTAAGAGCAAGCCGCAGGGAGGATATCCTTCTTAATCATATCCACCATAGTCAGTGCTTCAATGTGAACCTGTTTGAAGTAGTTTTCAAGCTGAATTTCATAACGGGAGTGAATTTCCGTTTTGGTGAAAACGCTGTACTTTTCAAACAGTGCAATGTTTGCATCACTGATATAGTAAGGAAGAGCGTCTGCGGTGGAACGCAGGTTCAGCAGTCCGCGCTTCTGTGCTTCAACAACCCATTCGTCGGAATAGTTGTTGCCGTTGAAAACAATGCGCTTGTGCTCTTTTACAGTCTTCTTAATCAGTTCGGTAAGTGCTGTGTTGAAATCTCCGGCCTTTTCCAGCTCATCTGCAAAGCCGCACAGAGCGTCGGCAATGATGGTGTTGAGCATAATGTTCGGGCAGGAAATAGAAACCGTGGAACCGAGCATACGGAATTCGAACTTGTTGCCGGTGAAAGCAAATGGGGAAGTACGGTTTCTGTCGGTAGAATCCTTCGGGAAGGTGGGAAGAACGTCAACGCCGATCTTCATAAAGGCTCTGTCTTTTTTATCGTAAACCGAACCGTCCTCAATGGACTTCATAATGTCGGTCAGTTCGTCGCCGAGGAACATGGAAACGATTTCCGGAGGTGCTTCGTTCGCGCCCAAACGGTGGTCATTGCCAGCGCTTGCAACAGAAATGCGGAGCAGGTCCTGATGCTCGTCAACCGCCTTAATGATTGCGGCAAGGAAAAGCAGGAACTGTGCGTTTTCACGCGGGGAATCGCCGGGTTCCAAAAGGTTTACGCCGGTGTCGGTGGAAATGCTCCAGTTATTGTGCTTGCCGCTTCCGTTTACGCCTGCGAACGGCTTTTCGTGAAGCAGACAGGTCAGGTCGTGCTTTGTGGCAACCTTCTTCATGATTTCCATGGTAAGCTGGTTGTGATCGGTTGCAACGTTGCTGGTTGTAAAGATTGGAGCAAGCTCATGCTGCGAAGGAGCAACCTCGTTATGCTTTGTTTTGGCAAGGATTCCAAGCTTCCAGAGCTCCTCGTCCAAATCCTTCATAAAAGCGGAAACACGCGGCTTGATTACGCCGAAGTAATGATCTTCCAGTTCCTGACCCTTCGGGGGCTTTGAACCGAACAGCGTTCTGCCGGTGTAAATCAGGTCTTTTCTTTTTTCGTACATTGCTTTGTCAATGAGGAAGTACTCCTGCTCCGGGCCGACCGTAGTAATGACTCTGTGGGCTGTGGTGTTGCCGAACAGCTTCAGAATACGCATGGCCTGCTTGTCAATTGCGTCCATAGAACGCAGGAGGGGAGTCTTTTTATCCAGCGCTTCGCCGCCGTAGGAGCAAAACGCGGTCGGAATGCACAGGGAGCCGTCTTTAATGAAAGCATCGCTGGTGGGGTCCCAGGCTGTATAGCCTCTTGCTTCAAAAGTTGCTCTCAATCCGCCGGACGGAAAGCTGGAAGCATCGGGTTCGCCCTTAATCAGCTCTTTGCCGGAAAATTCCATAATGACCTTGCCGTTATCAACGGGGGAAATAAAGCTGTCGTGTTTTTCCGCGGTGATTCCGGTCATAGGCTGGAACCAGTGCGTGAAGTGCGTTGCGCCTTTTTCAACGGCCCAATCCTTCATCGCGTTTGCCACTACGTTGGCAACCTGGGGATCCAAAGGTTTTCCCTGCTCTCTTGTTTTTCTCAGAGCTTTATAGGTTTCCTTGGGCAGTTTTTCTTTCATAACGGTATCGTTGAATACCATGCTGCCAAAAATCTCAGGAACGTTGCTCATGAAAATTCACTCCCTATACAAAATTCAGCATAAGAATATAAAAAGGCGCCATAGGGTCCATTCCCTACAGCGCCTTTGCTGCTATGCGATTATTATATGACTTGCAGTGGAAAATGTCAATAAAAAATTGCAATTTTGCAGGAATACATAAAATTCCATGCAAAACAGACTTTGTTTGGGTAATAATTATGGAAATTTACTCATATTTGCAATTTTGCGAAATAGATTATGCAAATTTAATGCTGAAACCCTTGACATTACGGCTCCTGCATTATATTATATAAGTCACAAGTCTTGTATTTTTTATGCTATATATTGTAAGAATACATTAATTTGTTGACGGTGTTGCAAAACACCTGAATTGATTAATTGCAGGGAGGTCAGTTTTTTAATGCAAAAAGAGGGAGAAGTAAGGATACCTTCGGGCTGCGCAATATCGGGAATATTTTCGCGCAGCGGGAAAAAGATGGATGGCGAGACCATCATCAAATCCATTTCCACCATGCATGACCGAAGCAACGGTCTGGGCGGCGGTTTCGCTGCTTACGGAATTTATCCGCGCAGTAAGGATTTGTATGCTTTTCATGTTTTTTACGACAGCGTCCGCGCCAAGGAAGAATGTGAAAAAGTAATTATGGCCAACTTCGATGTGAGCATCGCGGAGAAGATACCGACAAGGAAAATGCCGATGATTACAGATGAACCTGCAATTTGGCGTTATTTTGGCCTTCCTTTTGAGAAGCTGCTCAAAGACAATCAGCTGGATGAAAAAGAGTTTGTCGCACGCTGCATTCTCAAAATTAATACGGAAATTAAAGGTGCCTATGTGTTTTCCAGCGGAAAGAACATGGGCGTGTTCAAGGCGGTCGGTTTCCCGGAAGACGTGGGCCGGTATTACTGCCTTGGTAAATACGAAGGTTACTGCTGGACAGCGCACGGCCGCTACCCGACCAATACGCCGGGCTGGTGGGGCGGAGCGCACCCGTTTGCAATGCTGGACTATTCCATTGTACATAACGGCGAAATTTCATCTTACGACGCCAACCGGCGTTTTATTGAAATGTTCGGCTATAAGTGTACTCTTTTGACCGATACGGAAGTTATTACCTATATAATAGACTTTTTAAACCGCAAACAGGGACTCAGCCTGCAGGAAGCGGCGGAAGTCATTGCTGCACCGTTCTGGAGCGAAATTGACAGACTGCCGGAAGATCAGAGAAAGAAATTTACCTATCTTCGCAATGTGTTTTCCAGTCTGCTTGTTACCGGCCCGTTCTCCATCCTGCTCGGCTTTAGCGGCGGCATGATGGCGCTGAACGACCGCCTGAAGCTGCGCTCTATGGTGGTTGCGGAAAAAGACGATATGACATATGTGGCAAGTGAAGAATGTGCCATTCGAGTGATCGAGCCCAGCCCGACCCGCATTTGGGCGCCTAAGGGCGGGGAACCGGTCATTGTAACACTTGACAAGGGGGTGGATGCATAATGGCAGTCGATTATTTATATCCCGAATACGAAGTAATCCGTAATCCGCAGCGCTGTATTGCGTGCCGCGTTTGCGAACGCCAGTGCGCCAATGAGGTTCACTCTTACGATGCGGAACTGAATTTAATGAAAAGCGACGATTCCAAATGTGTGAACTGCCACCGCTGCGTTTCGCTTTGCCCAACGCACGCGCTGAAAATTGTAAAAACCGATCATACATTTAAAACAAACGCCAACTGGACCAATGAAGTCATCAGCGACGTTTACCGTCAGGCCGGTTCCGGCGGAATGCTGCTATCTTCCATGGGCAACCCGAAGCCATATCCGGTTTACTGGGATAAGATTTTAATCAACGCGTCTCAGGTTACCAATCCGTCCATCGACCCGCTGCGCGAACCGATGGAAACCAGAACCTTCCTTGGCAAGCGCCCGGAAAAAATGGAGCGCAATCCCGACGGCAGCATTGTGACGGATAACCTTCCTCCGAATCTGGAGCTTTCCGTTCCGATTATGTTTTCGGCCATGAGCTACGGCTCCATCAGCTACAACGCACATGAAAGTCTGGCACGCGCCGCACAGGAGCTTGGCATTTACTATAATACCGGCGAAGGCGGCCTGCACGAAGACTTCTACGCATACGGCCCCAACACCATTGTTCAGGTTGCGTCGGGGCGCTTCGGTGTACATAAAGATTTTCTGGAAGCCGGCGCGGCAATTGAAATTAAAATCGGTCAGGGTGCGAAGCCGGGCATCGGCGGGCATCTGCCGGGCGCAAAAATTGTCGGCGACGTTTCCCGTACCAGAATGATTCCCGAAGGGTCGGACGCGATTTCGCCCGCTCCTCACCACGATATTTACTCCATTGAGGATCTGCGTCAGCTGGTTTACTCCTTAAAGGAAGCAACCAACTATACAAAGCCAATCATCGTAAAAATCGCGGCGGTTCACAATGTGGCTGCTATTGCCAGCGGCATTGCCCGCAGCGGCGCAGATATTATCGCCATTGACGGGTACCGCGGCGGTACCGGCGCGGCGCCAACCCGTATCCGTGACAATGTAGGCATTCCGATTGAGCTGGCCCTTGCGGCGGTGGACGAACGCCTGCGTCAGGAAAAAATCCGTAATAACGTTTCTATTGTTGTCGGCGGCAGCATTCGTAACTCCGCTGACATTGTAAAGGCCATCGCGCTTGGTGCGGACGCCGTTTACATCGGCACCGCGGCGCTTCTTGCACTTGGCTGCCACCTTTGCCGTACCTGTCAGGCCGGCAAGTGCAACTGGGGTATTGCAACCCAGCGCCCCGACCTGGTCAAGCGCCTGAACCCCGACATCGGCTATAAGCGCCTTGTCAACCTTGTTTCCGCATGGCAGCATGAAATTATGGAAATGATGGGCGGCATGGGCATCAACTCGATTGAAGCGCTGAAGGGCAACCGCCTTATGCTGCGCGGAATCGGACTGAACGAGAAAGAGCTTGAGATTTTGGGAATCAAGCATGCGGGGGAATAAGCGATGAAACGTGTATATGTAAATGAGAAATGGTGCCTGGGCTGTCACCTTTGCGAATACAACTGTGCTTTTGCCAATTCCGGCTGTGACGACATGGTGAAAGCATTGAAAGATGTTGCCATTCATCCCAGAATTCAGATTGAAGAAAATGAAGGCATTAGTTTTGCCGTTTCCTGCCGTCATTGCGACGAACCTCTTTGTGTGAAAAGCTGCATTACCGGCGCGCTCAGCATTCAGAACGGGATTATCGAGGTCAATAAAGACAAATGCGTCGGCTGTTACACCTGCATTATGGTCTGCCCCTACGGTGCGGTTATGCCCGGTGCGGATGGCAGCGTAATTCAGAAATGCGAACTTTGCACGAACAATTCCAGCGGCGAACCGGCCTGTGTAAAAGGCTGCCCGAACCGCGCAATTGTGTTTGAGGAGAGGTGAACGAGATGAATTATGTTATAATCGGCAATTCGGCTGCCGCAGTGGGCTGTATAGAGGGAATCCGTTCCGTGGATAAAACCGGCTCCATTACGGTAATTTCAAATGAAACTCATCACGTTTATTCCCGTCCGCTTATTTCATACCTGATTTACGGTAAGACCGATGAACAGCGCATGAAGTACCGCCCGGATGATTTTTATGAGGGAAACAAGGTTACGGCGAAGCTGGGCGTGACCGTAACGAAAGTGGATTACGAAGCAAAAAAAGTTCTGCTTGACAGCGGTGAGTCCGTTTCGTTTGACAAACTGCTTTTTGCGACCGGTTCTTCTCCGTTTGTTCCGCCGATGGCGGGACTGGACGAGGTGCCGCAGAAATTTACATTTATGAAGCTGGACGACGCGCAGGCGCTTCGCTCCGCAATCAATAAAGACAGCCGCGTATTAATTATCGGCGCCGGTTTGATCGGCCTGAAATGCGCCGAGGGCATTCTCAGCAAGGTAAAGGAAATTACTGTTGTGGACCTTGCCGCCCGAATTCTTCCCAGTATTTTAGACGAAGCCGGTTCCGAAATGATGCAGAAGCACATTGAAGAGCAGGGCGTGAAGTTTATTTTGGGGAACAGCGTCGCACAGTTCCATGCCGATACGGCGGAATTGAAGAACGGCGAGACCGTTGGATTCGATATTCTGGTGCTTGCTGTCGGCGTAAGGCCGAATACGGGTCTCGCCGCGGAAATCGGCTGTAAAGTTAACCGCGGAATTCTTTCCGACAGCCATTGCAAAACCAATTTAGACGACATTTACGCGGCGGGCGACTGCAGCGAAAGCCTGGATATTACAGACGATAACTGGCGTGTGCTTGCGCTTTGGCCGAATGCCTACATGCAGGGCGAAACGGCGGGCATTACCATGGCGGGGGGAGAAAAGCTTTATAACAAGGCAATTCCCATGAACGCAATCGGCTTCTTCGGGCTGCATATTATTACAGCCGGAAGCTACAGCGGCGACGCTTACGTTACCGAAACAGACCACAGCTATAAAAAGCTGATTTCCAAAGAGAATCTCTTAAAGGGCTATATTCTGATTGGTGAAGTGGCAAGGGCGGGTATTTACACTTCGCTGATTCGCGAAAAAACTCCGCTCGACACCGTGGACTATGAGCTGATTAAGGAAAGACCGCAGCTCATGGCATTCGCCGCTCCGGAAAGAGCGGTTAAGCTTGGAGGTGCCAAAGCATGATTCTAACTGCAGGAGAAAAATATTTTAAAGATTTGAACGATGAAGTCCGTGTGGCTCAGGAACAGGAAATCATCATTGAAGACTGTATGGGCCAGCGGTATATCGGTTCCGGCATGGGCAACAAGCATGTTACCATACACGGAATTCCGGGTAATGACCTTGGCTGTTACCTGAACGGAGGCACCATTGTAGTGAACGGCAACGCGCAGGACGCAACCGGCGACACCATGAACGAGGGCGCTATCATCATTCACGGCTCCAGCGGTGACGCTACGGGTTACGCAATGCGCGGCGGCAAGATTTTGGTCAAGGGCAATGCGGGCTACCGTGCCGGGATTCATATGAAGGCCTATAAAACCCACCATCCGCTGATCGTGATTGGCGGGGAAGCGGGAAGCTTTCTCGGCGAATATCAGGCAGGCGGAACGATTATCGTTCTTGGGTTAAACTCAAAGAAAAAGGCTCCTGTGGGCAGTCTTTGCGGTACCGGAATGCACGGCGGAAAAATGTACCTGCGCGGCGAAGAATTGCCTGCAGACCTGCCGAAGCAGGTGGAGGGCCATATTGCGACAGCCGAAGATATGGCGGAAATTGATGGCTATCTGGATGATTTCTGCAGGAATTTTGACATTAGCAAGGAAGAGGTTCTTTCAAAGCCTTTCTTTGTCCTGACGCCGAACACCAAAAATCCGTACAAATCCCTGTATACCTTTAACTAACAAGCGAAAGGCGGCCGATCGGCCGCCTTTTTTAATTGTAATAAGAAAACGCCAACCATAATGGGTATGGTTAGCGTTATAAAGATTGGTTCAATTATTCCAGTGATTTTAACGTAAAATCGCTGATAGTAGCTTATCTTGCGGCAAGGGAATGCACTCTGAATTATTTCAGCATGCCCGAGCAGTACGCCGCAATCACATGGTCGCACCATGCGTCAAATTCGGTGTCGGGTATTTGGTATTCGGGGTGGTTTAATATAAAATCGACGGAACGGCGTACCCCTTGGTCAAAACGCGTTTGCGCGCAAAATCCGGGAACAAGCGTTTTTATTTTTGTGTTGTCAAAAACAACGGAATTTGCTTTGTCACCAAGCAAATTTCCTAATAACTCCGGATTAAACGCTGCTAAAAATTCCGAAGGAATGTGAACAAGATTCGGTTCCACACCCATTGCATGACCAATGGCCGCAAATGCGGCGTTCCATGTAATAACTTCGTCGCTGGTAATATGAATTGCTTCGCCAATGGCGTGCGGGTTGCCCATTAAACCGACAAACCCTTTGGCAAAGTCCGTGTTGTGCGTAAAGACCCAAAGCGAAAGGCCGTCGCCGTGCACAATGACCGGCTTGCCGTTGCGGATGCGTTCAAGTACCTGCCAGCTGCCGCTTTTTCCGGCGATTGAAACCGGAACATTTGTGTCACCATAAGTATGACTGGGGCGTACAATAGTCACAGGAAACCCGTTGCTGCGGTACGCCGCCAAAAGGGTTTCCTCACATGCGATTTTGTCGCGAGAGTAGCGCCAATAAGGGTTGCGGAGCGGAGTGCTTTCCGTTATGCGGTAATTGACCGCCGGCTTTTGATAAACAGAGGCCGAACTGATAAAAATATACTGCCGGGTCTTTCCGGAAAACAACCGGATGTCGCGCTCGACCTGCGTCGGCTGGTAGGCGATGAAATCCGCCACTACGTCGAATTTTCGGTTGCCGATCTGTTCCCGCACGGCATCTTCATCATTGATGTCGGCAGATAATTGCTCCGTACCCTGAGGCGCGAAATCCAAATGGCTGCCGCGGTTTAAAAGCGTTAGTTCAACGCCGTTTTTTGCCGCGAGCTTTGCTGCGGCCAAGCTAATAGTTCCGGTTCCACCGATAAATAAGGCTTTCATCTTGCACACTCCCATTAAATGTATTATAATAATTACATTAATCTTATCACATTGATCATATAATAATCTAGAAGAAATGCATTTTGCAGGGAGGGATAACAAATGCTGAAAGGTCTGTCATTTATCAATATGTTTGTATGGAATCTTGTGATTATCGGGCTTTGGCATGTTGTAGTCTTTTTGGCCTGCGTCAAACTTCCGAAATCCAGATTTGACCCGGCCAAAGAACGCTTCGCAGCCAAAACATGGGAACATGGCGGTCGTTGGTACAGGGATAAGCTGAAAATTCAGCTTTGGAAGGATCGGGTGCCTCAGTTTATCGGCAAAGAAGGCTTTTCCAAAGAACATCTTACAGACGTTTCCATTGATTATATTGATGAATTTATCTTGGAAACCTGCCGCGGCGAATGGATGCACCTGAAAAGCTGCATCTGCGTAATTGTCACCTTGTTGATTAATCCGCTGCTTGTGGGTCTGATTTTTTCTCTCCTGATTTTAATCGGCAATGTTCCGTTTGCGATAATTCAGCGCTACAACCGGTTCCGCCTTCAGGTTCTTCGGAAAAAGCGTCTCCGCGATTTGGGCGGAAGCCAAATGGGGCGAACTGTTACAGCTTGACCAGAATCAAAAAGTTTAATAATGCAAAATAGAATCAGCTTTACCGTTTGGTTGAGCTGATTTTTTCCGATATTCATATATCCCGATATTGGAGGACAAGCCATGTGGAGAAAGTTTTTGGCGCTTTTCCTGTTTTGCATCCTGCTTTTTGGAATGGGCTCGGTATCCGCCGGTGCGGAAACGATCCCTTATTTTACTTTTTCTCTGGACACCGAGAGCGCGGTGCCGGATGATCTTGTTAAGCTTCAAATCAATGCAAATAAAATGTCCGATACTGCTGCCGGCTTTCGTATGAGAATTGATTACGATGAGTCCGACCTTAGTTTTGTCCGCACTGAAACTTCTTCTCAAATAAAAAGCGGAACGATGATGACCAGCGACGAGGGGAATCCTATTTACAGTGTTTATATTTGTAATGTTGACCAGAAAACCGCTCCTGTACTTTCCGGGAATATTATTTCTTTTGTGTTTAAGGTCAACAAAGACGCTGAGGACGATGAAACGGCAATCAGTGCCCGAATTGATGAGGTCTGCAATTATCAGGCCGAAGATTTGGACGTAATCTGCGACGAGGACTTGACGTTGAATCTGGTTTCAACACAGGAGGTATCGGATAAAGCATATCTCACTGAATTGGAACCTTTTACGGGGGTTTTGAATCCGGAGTTTTCTTCCGATACCTTTGAATATTCGATGACAGTGGCCAGTGAGGTAAAATCAGTTGAGTTCAGTGCGGCTGCAGGTGCCGGAGGAACGGTTAAAATTAATCGTAAAACGCTGGGTAAAGCTGGATCCGATACGGTGATTATTGCGGCGGCAACCTCTGCGGATAAGAAAAATCATGCACAATATTTGGTCACGGNNGGTCACGGTGCATCGGGCTGATTTACCAATTTCTTCCGGAGGGGAAAGCAGTGCAAAACCGTCGGGAACGACATCCCGTTCCGGTGGAGCAAAAGGCGGGTTAGAAAATGTAAATGCTCCCAAGGATGACAAGTTTGATTATGCCCCAGAAAAAGATCAAAACGGTCAAAATTACGATGGGGCAAATTCACCTTACGAGGGCGGAATTGCGAGTCACAATGGGCAAATTACTGCTGATGCGAGAAATCCGTTACAGCAGCAAGCCGTAGGTACTGGCGATCGAATTATTTATATTATGGGTAATCAGATGCCCAACTATGTAATCTTCTTTTTCATATGCAGCCAGTTCATATTAATTGGAATATTGGTTATGATTTGGATGGGTAAAAAAACCAAAAAATAAATTTGAAAAAGTACTTGCTTTTTCTTTGAGTATATAGTATAATTGCAAATGCACTCGAAAAGAATGCAAGAAAATATCGCGGAGTGGAGCAGTCCGGTAGCTCGTCGGGCTCATAACNNCTGCCTCCGCAACCAAACAAAAGCTAGGAATCATGTGGTTCCTAGCTTTTTTTATTTTTATTCACTGATTGTATATTTTGATTTATGGTCGTTATTTGGTCGTTATGATGGTAAAGATGCTTGCTTTATGATGTCAATAATTATAGGCGCAATCTGAATGACCAGTTTTAGAACATTGATAATTTTCCTACGTGCTTTTTTTGATCTAAGTTTTCTTAATGCCTTTCTCATTAGCTTAATGAATCTTTTGAGTGCCTTTTTCATAAACGTGCCTTCTATTCGTTAATACTAAAAAAAAGAGCGCCAAAAACCCGTTAATTTTGGTTTTTGGCGCTCGAAGGCGCTCTTACATGGTTATATATTGAAGGTAGTTATGGCAGATCTTTTCTTTGCGTAAATCATTGTAACACATCATATATGGATATTCAATAGCTGATATACTATATATTGTGAAATATTTGTAAACTATAAAGGGATTTAAAAATTGAATCCCTTTATTTTTATGCCTGATTCTTTTTATAGCCTGAATTAAGAATGTCCTGCAAAGTGTCTGCAGCCGCTTCATTTGCCGATTTAATGGCATGGGCGTATATCTTTCCAGTAGTTGTTTCATTTGCATGGCCGAGCCGTTCGGCGACAGTAGTGATAGGAACGCCGCCGGCTATTTGAAGTGTAGCGTTTGTGTGCCGGAGGGAGTGAATTGGGCCGCAACCTCGTCTGGCACCTCAATGATACAGTCGGTGATATAGAAATCGGGATAATATTTTCTCAGATTGATTTTGACCATTTTATATTCCTCCATTTCGATTTTTGAAACTGACTAACCGAAACAGAGTGGCGGGGAGCGACAAGCCCGGATATCCAGTTATCCTAATTTGGTCAAAAAGGACAGCAAAAAAAGCCGATCTGCAAGTTTATAACTTGAAGTTCGACATTTTTTGACATAGCAATAATAAAGCAATTGTTTTCACCTACGATGGTCTCTTCCCTGTAGGTGTTGTGACATCTTCTATAAGACTCATTGGATGTTGCGTCAACAATAATTTACCCCAATTTTAATCGCCTCCTGACATGCCGCCCGTGGCGACACGCTGGGACGGCGTGCACAGTAATTTTTCTTAACAGGCTATAGTAGATACCTCATCGGCTATATTCAGTAGTTTATTCATGCATTCGTAAAACTTCTTCGTATTCGCCAGATATACATAGTGATCTGTTTCCGAGAACTCATATGCACAACAATTGGGTATCAAAGAACCCATCTTTTTAAAATCGTCCTCGGGAAGCCACATGCTGTTTTTTGCTCTAATCAAAAGCACGGGGCACTGTATTTTTGGTAAAAGGTCAAACCACCCCGTATCATATGCAGTGTTGGCCGACATTGCCTGCGGGCTGTGCATGAGCTGATACCCATCCTTGGCTTCCGTCAAGTCGCTCATGAACTGACGACACCAATATTCAGAGTCCGTTTTTTCTCTGATGAAATCCGTTGCCTCGGCTAGGCTGGAAAACGGAAGCGGCCAATCTTTGGTGAAGGGATCTACGCATGGAATTTCCTCCGGGGGCAAAAGACTCGGCGTGGCCGGGCCCCGCGCGGATATGTCAAGAATGGCTGCCGCCTTTATGGTTTCAGGATAATGCGCTGCTAAGTAACCGGCCACACGTCCTCCCATGGAATGGCCGATCACAATAGCGGATTTTATGTTTAAAAAGTGTAATAGTTCCACCATGTCTTCCGCCATTTCCTGTGACGTGTATTTTGCTACGGGTTTGCCGCTTAATCCATGTCCCCTTAAATCCGGGGCGATGATTCTGTACTGCTTTCCGTAGTGCTCCATAAAATCACACCACGTTTCGCCCCGACCCCATTTCCCATGGAGGCAGAGGATAACCGGTTTTTCCGTCTTTGTATCAAGATAAAACAAGTCAATGTTATTCAGTTTGGCGGTGTATCTGTAGATTTTGATGTGTTCCATAAGAATCACTCCTATTAAAATTTATTTATCAAGCGCTTATTTGAGCAAACTGGCTGTTATAAATATCCGCATATGTGCCGTTTAGAGCGAGCAATTGTTTGTGTGTCCCTGTTTCCACAATATTGCCCTTATCCATGACGATAATCTGATCTGCGTCGTAGATTGTCGACAACCGGTGTGCGACAACAAAACTTGTTCTGCCTTTCAGAAGCTTTTTCATTGCGCTTTGAATAATCCATTCCGTACGGCTGTCAACATTTGAGGTTGCCTCGTCCAGAATAAGAATTTCGGGATTGCGAAGGAAAGCTCTCGCAATCGTAATCAGCTGACGCTGACCCTGTGAGATGTTCCCCGCCTCTTCGTCCAAAACGGTATTGTAACCATCCGGCAGTTTCCGGATAAAATCATCGGCGAAGGCCGCTTTTGCGGCAGCATAGACCTGCTCTTCAGATGCGTTATCGTTCCCAAAGCGGATGTTGTCATAGATTGTACCGGAAAAGAGCCAGGTGTCCTGCAAAACCATGCCGGTTCTTCGGCGCAGTGCCTGCCTATCCAGATTTCGGATGTCTGTGCCGTCGATCCGGATGCTTCCGCCTTGAATTTCGTAAAACCGTTCCAGAAGATTAATCAATGTGGTTTTCCCCGCGCCGGTATGACCGACAATTGCCACGGTCTGTCCATTTTGCACGCTCAGACTGAACCCCCGCATCAATGGCTTTTCGGTGTAGCTAAAATTTACACAGTCAAATACAATCTTCGCGTTGCTGCCGGATTCATTCGGAAATGCCGATTCATATCCTGCCATTTCTTCCGCGTCCAGTAAATCAAATACCCGGCGCACGGAGGCCAGCATGGAGAGGATGCTGTTCCAAGTCTGTGAAAATTGGAGCAGCGGCTGGGAAAACTGCGTGGAATACTGTAAAAATGCCTGCATATCTCCGATGACGACCGCACCGGAGATGACGTTTACCGCGCCGACGACGGCAATCAGAATATAAACGATATTCTGAACCAGTGTCATACAGGGCATCATGTTGCCGCCAAGGAACTTGGCTTTCCAGCCAGATTCATACATTTTCGTGTTGACGGCTTTAAAGTCATCAAGAGCCCGCCCCTCGCTGTTAAAACTTTTTATGACGGAAAAGCCCTGATAGGTTTCTTCAATCTGTCCGTTCAATTCGCCCAACTGCGAAAAGTATGTCCGGTTCTGTTTTTGTGTCCGCTTTGTGAAAAGTTTCATGACGATAAGACTGCCGGGCACCATAATACAGGACAATACAGTCAGCAGTGGGCTGATGGAAAGCATCATGCAGAAGAATCCTATGACCAGCACGCTCCCCGCAAGTAAGTCAATCAGGCTTTGCTGTAGATTCGTCATGATGTTGTCGACATCGTTGATGGCCACAGACATAAGATTTCCGTTCGAATTTTTATCAAAGAAGGAAACGGGTACTTGATTCATCTTTGCTTTCAATTCATTTCGAAGAGTATAAACGGTTTTCTGTGAGACAACTACCATAAGCCGCTGCTGCAAAAAACTCGTCAGGCATACCCCGGCGTACAAAGCCGCAACAATGAACAGGAGAACCCCAAGACGGTTAAAATCAATACCGCTGCCGCTTTTTATCCCGTTAAAGATTGTGGTCGTTGCGTCCCCCAATAATTTCGGGCTATAAACCTGCATTACTGTGCCTGCAATGGCCAAAATCACAGCAACGCCAAAAAACAAACTGCTCTTTTTCATGTATTTGATAAGTCTTATTATGGTGTTCCAATTTTCTCTTGAATTGGATTTTTTCTGTTTCATGCAACTCCACCCTCCTTGTAGGATTGTGAATTAAGAATTTCCTGATAAATCGAATTGGATTTTTTGAGTTCCTCATGCGTACCAAGACCCGCCAGTGTGCCGTTATTCAGAACTGCGATTTTGTCGGCATCCATCGCAGTGCTACTCCGCTGGGCAACAATCACGGTAATGGCTTTTTGCAGTTTGCCTTTCATTGCGGACCGGATCGCTTGATCGGTTTTGAAATCGACTGCCGAAAAGGAATCGTCAAACACGTAAATAGCAGCATCTTTCAACAGTGACCTTGCAAGACAGAGCCGCTGCTTTTGACCTCCAGAAAAATTGCTTCCGCCTTTTTCGACTTTTGAATCAAGGCGGTCCGGCAGATCTTGTATGAATTCCGTGGCGCAGGCCATATCAAGCGCTGCCCATATTTCCTCATCTGTCGCATCGGGCTTTGCCATCTGCATATTGAAGCGAATTGTTCCGAAAAACAAAGTAGACTTTTGCGGTGTAAAGCTGACCAGGCTGTGCAGCGTCTTCTGGGGCATGTCGCGAATATCGACTCCCCCAATCAAAACCCTGCCCTGGTTCGCGTCATACAGTCTTGAAATCAGGTTCACTATGGTGGATTTTCCGCTGCCGGTGCTGCCTATGACTGCAAGTGTCTGTCCTGATGAAACATCCAGACTGATATTTTCAAGGGCTTCTTTTTTCGCGCTGCGATAGCGAAAGCCAACCTGATCGAAAACCAGCGTCGTGGATTGTACCTTTTCCTCTGTTGGAGCTTGGGGATCTTTAATACACAAAGGCATATCCAGCACTTCGTTTATTCTGCCAGCGGAAATTTGTCCACGCGGAATCGCCAAAATGACGCTGGTCAGGATTTTGAAGCTCAACAAAATTCGCGCGGCATAGGTAATGACTCCTACCAAGGTGCCAACCTGCATACCGCCGGCCGATATTTCTTTTCCACCGATCCATGTGATGATCACGGTAGTAAGACTTACAAGCATAGTAATCAGGGGAACAAAAAAATTCATAATGGAGGCTGCTTGAATCGACGTCCTGGTATAATCCTGATTTGTGACGCGGTATTTCTGAAAATCCTGATCCTCTTTGTTAAAGGCGCGAATCACCCGAACGCCTGTCAGCCCTTCCCTCACGAGGAGGTTAAGACGATCCAATAACCCCTGTGTCTTTCCGTAAAGCGGTGTAGCGAAACGGTAAATAAGATAAGCGGCAATAATAAGAAATGGAATGACGCCCAGAAATACGAGAGCAAAAGTAGGGCTGAGCAGATAAGTCAAAACGATTCCGCCAATCAGATTCACCGGTGAAAGGATCAGAAACTTTAATCCCATCTCCACCAGGTATTGAACCTGTGTCACGTCGTTGGTGCTCCGTGTTATCATGGATGAAGTGCCAATAATATCAAATTCGTTTTTGGAGAAGCAAAGTGCTTTTCGAAAAATATCTTCCCGCAGTTCACTGCCAAGCCGATACGAAATTTTTGAGGCAAACAATGTGTTGAAAACGGCGCCCAGAGCACTGAAAATGGAAAGCAGCAGCATGACAAATCCCTTTGACCAGATATATGGCACATTCCCTTTCAGCACGCCGTTATTGACGATATCCGCCGTAATATAGGGGAGATATAGGGAACATAACGCCTGTATCAGCAAAAATACTACCGCCACAGTAACCGCTCCCGGATTAATTCGTTTAATGATGCGAAACATACGCATTCCTCCTTTAACTAACTTAGTTAGATTATGGCTTACAGAAATGCAGAAGAGAATTTACACTATCATGCAAGTAGCATCACGTTTCTCTTCTGCAAGCGAACAAAGTCATATTGAAAAAATCTGAGAAAAGAAATTCTTTTCTATATGAATGCCTTATGATTCAAAATTGGTATCTGTGCCTTTGCTGTGCCATGACGCAAGCTCATCCTTAACAAGCTCCATTTTTTTATCAGCAAGCTGATAGGCGTCGGAGCCCAGCAGCAGGTGAGTTGGGGGGGTATCTGAATTGACTGCCTGAATCAATACCTGCCTCCCCTTTGTCGGATTCCCTTTTTGCTGCCGGTCGCTGGCCGACAGGAATTTTTTCTGGTTTTGTCTTGCCAAGTCATAATCCGCTATATTGTTCAGATCTTCCCAATTTAAAGAACCTTGGGAGAAGAAATTTGTCCGAAAGACTCCGGGAAAAACACAGGTGACATGGATCCCGAACGGTTTTAACTCTCCGCTCAATGATTCGGAGTATCCATTGATTGCATGTTTTGCGGCGACGTAAATGCTGCTTAGGGGAAACCCATAAAATCCGGCAGTCGATGAAAAATTTACGATATGGCCTGATTTTTGCTGCCTGAAATACGGCAGGACAGCTCGTGTCACATTCATCGTACCGAAAACATTCACCTCGAAGTTTTCTCGGATCTTTTTATCTGAAATTTCTTCGAATGCGCCGAATTGTCCGTAGCCTGCATTGTTTACAACAACATCCAAATGCTCAAACTGAGCGATAGTAGTGGAGATCGCTTGCGCAACCTCTTCCGAATCCGTTAAACTTTTTAGCTGCAATGGCAGGAAATTTTCGTTTTGCAATTCTGTTTTATTGAATTTTTTGATATCTCTTGTAGTTGCGGCTACCTGGTATCCTTGTGTCAGTAACTCTTTGACGAGAGCCAGCCCGAACCCTTTTGATGCTCCGGTGATGAACCATGTTTTGTTTCTCATAATAATCAATCCTTTCTCATGTGCAACGTACAGTGTCACAATCAATCTAACTATGTTAGTTAGTATAATCCCAACGGTTGTCTGTGTCAAGAACAAAAAACTAACAATGTTAGACTTTTGTGAAATGTTATGCTATAATAGCATAAAATAAATTTGGAGTTGTTTAATATGAAGCAGAATATGCCCATTACGAAAGAGAAGATCATAGCTGCATCATGGGAATTGTTGCGAGGGAAAGGAATTGAAAACTTCACGATGCGGAAACTGGCGGAACAGCTGGATATTAAGGCCGCCTCTTTGTACTGGCACTTTAAAAGCAAGCAACATATTTTTCAGGTTCTGGCCGAAGAAGTGGCAAAGCATATTTTATTGGCCGAACGAGATGACGGTGACTGGAAAGAACAGTTATTCCAGTTCGGAGTGAATATGCGGAAACAATTACAGGCATACCCCTGTTCTGCACAGCTCCTGATGCAGACCATGCCATCGGCTCCGGAATATGTTGCGCTTTTTGAACACATGCTTGTTGTCGTTGACAAGCTGTCTCTCAAAGATAAGGATAAATTCTCTTCCATCGCATGTTTCATGGATTATATATTAGCATTTGAATTGGATGCTTATGAACGGAATAAAGTCCGTCTGGAAATTACGCAGGATATCGAAAACAAGGAGCAGAAATCCTATCTGAATCTTAGTATTTATAAACGGGACAGCAGTTTTAAAATTTTGCACCGCATGCATTTCAATGGAATGTTCAAGAATATGGGTTCTGACGATATGTTTGAAACCGGGCTTAAAATTATTATCTTAGGAATAGAACAATTGACTTGAAAATAATCAGATAAGAGAAAGGCCCGCGCCCAGCGCGGCAGTTAAAGCCGTAACTTCAAAAGACAATCCACTATGTAAATCCGACAATGCGAATATGATACCTGATACTTTCTTTTTATGTAATACGACTTTTATTTGCAGCCTAGCCGTTCTTCATTGGCAAACCTGCATGGTTTACTATGTTTCACTATACCAACAAGCAAAAGGTCGATTTCCGCTTTAACGGAAACCGACCTTTTGCTTGTTGGTGGCAGCGCCCCCAAAACATGTAAAGATTGCTACAAGTGTGACAGTGACATAATACATCTTAGAAATGGGCAATATTAGAAGTACTCTGAGCTAAACCAGTGTCCTTCTAACATACAGGCAAAGACTTAATTAAAAAATTACTGCCGGAATTTCCAGCAGTAATTTTTTTAATTATTGTACTGTCTTTTCGTTGGATGGTTGATCTGAAATGGTCGCGTTATTAATGGTTACATTAGCCGCTTTAGTAGTTCCTTTGGAAAATGAATTATTACTACCCTCAGCGGAATCTATTTTACTAATCCCATTTCCAGCGTTTTGAAGTGATTTTATTAAATCAAAAATATAGTTGCTACCTCTACTTATAATTATTCCGGTTAACACATTACCTACAAAAGGCACGGCAGTTACGATCCCTAGCATCGAAAATATATCAACATTATAAATTAGAGTAACTATAATTCCTATTATAATTGCTAAAAACATTTGCCATTGAAATTTTCCGGAAACAATAAAGGTCCTTGCGTATGTGATTAGTCCTTCTACAATAACAGCCATTAGGATAAGAGAAATAAATTGAGACATAAAAATCCTTCTTTCATTATAATTTTAAAAGGTGTATTGATAGCCCTAGTAATATTAATCCCTCCTTTGCTAAGTACGCACTTACTTTTTTTAAAGTTAAGTTGGGTATACCAAAATATATCCCTTTCCCGCAATCGAATTGATTTCAATTAATCTGCCTGTTGCATTAAAAACCTTTTTTCTAATGTTGCTGATGTGAACCATAATTGTTTGGCTATTTGATTGTTCGGGATATCCCCATACATTTTGATTGATATCATCAAAGGGGATTAATATATTGGGCGACGATGCTAGCAAACTAATGAGGTTAAACTCAGTCGGTGTTAGTTCAATTATAATTCCGTCAACCATCACAGTTCTTTTAATACAATCAATTTTCATGTGTGGCAGTATTATCTGGCATAAAGGTCGTTTGCATCTTCGTAAGAGCATGCGGATGCGAGCTAAAAATTCTTCCTGAGGACACGATTTTAATATATAGTCCTCTGCTATTCCAAGCCCATTTATGACGGCTTCATCTCCGTCATAATAGGTATAGAAAGCAATTAATATTTGAAATTTATTTCTTATGAGTTCCGCGCACTCCAATCCTTTTATATCCGGAAGACATATATCCAACAGGATTAAATCGACCTTGTTTTGCTCAAGAATTCGAAAGGCTTCGACACCTGATCGTGCCCAAAGGATCCCGTAACCCTGCTTAGTTAACGTCTGCTGGACATACTGAATATCTGACAAGTTAAAATCAATCAGAAGTATCGTTGCTAGCATATTATCCCTCCAAAATCACATTTTTTTAATTGTTTTTTCATTCTGAATTTTTGAAGTAAAGATTTGTTAAGGATTATTTCATAATGATAACCTGTTGCTTTTATTTTAAAGACTATATTTATATGTATTATAATTCTTATTAGAAAAAATAATATCAATAAAAATTAAGGTAATCCAAAGAATTTTAATTTTTTGAATGTTCATACTTCACATGTAAGTTGTGCACAACTACAAAAATCAAAAATTTCGGAGGTAAAAAATGTCTGTATTAAAAACTCTTATTCAGTCCGTTGATTCCACACCACAGGTGGAAGAAGCCATCAAAGAGAATTTAGCTACACTGGTTGAATTAGCAGAATCAAAATCACAGATTTTTGAAAGTGAAATAAAACAAGATTTAAAAAGTGGGAAAGCAACGGACGATTTAACAATTCCGATTACAAAGGTCACTGCAAAAAAGATTGAATACCGTGCAGTAACAAAAACTTCCACAAGTGATTTTGCGAAAGAAGTCTGCAATTCACTCCAAAAGATATTCAGTGGAGATGGCACGATTTTAACCGGTTTGGGCGATATGATTACGGAAGGGCTCGACACAGTTATGGGTGCCGGAGAAGGGGAGGAATCCGAATGCCGAAGCTATTATGTTGTTGCAGAATATCCCGCAATTGTTCGGTATGATCTTGCCTTCTGGGGCCGAACTATAAAGGCAAAAGCATTACAGCAGCATATCAGCAAAGCTATCGCATGTGTTGCCTACAAATCCGCAGTAGATATCTCTAAACTAAAATTCAATGATTTTCTGACGCTTTACGGTCCGGTTCTTAACAGAGCTTATGGAAGCGACCAGAGAAAAATTGACGCCATGGTTGATAATGCAAAAAAGATATATGGCAAATTTATTGATGACAGTAGTTCTTCAAATAAGGTTCAATTAAAAAATGTTCGTACTCCGAATTTCCAGGTATACGCAAAAAATATGCCCGCAACAGAAGGTGACTTCTAATCTGAATTAATATAAACAAACACTAAAAATTCAAGGCATTGGTTCATCAGCCAATGCCTTGGAAGGAGAATCTTATGTTAAATAAAATTTTTTTTACAATTGATAACGATAAATTTACCACTTTGAAAACAGCAAAAGGAAATGCAAATGCATTAAATGCGTTTACCGAAATTAATCTTCAAGCTTATTTTCATCGACCTGAACCATTTGCGAATATAACTTATAAGTTGTCAGATGAAGATGAGATGAACAGTATACTTCATAATAATGCTACCACTAAAAATAGAGATAATCGTATGCTTTCCGTTATCCAGACAAATCTTGCTCATCATTTATCTTATTATCTATCCGAGCTGGCTCTTAGCAAATATGGTGGTGATCTGGTTGTTTTGAACTTCGACCAGCATACAGATTACTCCCCCTCACAAAATCCTAAAATAGGATGTCATAACTGGGGGCTTTTTTCCGTTCAAAGGCAGCGCACTTATATTAGTTGGTTTTGTAAGCAAGATAATTATGTAAATTATATCATACGGTCTCCAGAAATCAGTCAAAATTCCCCTTCCTCACTCACATTTGACCTGTTGAGAAGATATCTTGATGGGAAAAGAATATATCTCACCATCGACCTTGATGTATTAAGGGGAGCTAATCGAACAACCTACCCTGAAGGCCTTGTTGTATTTAATGAATTAACAACAGTCATCCTCGATCTTATAGATCATTTTGAAAATAATATAATCGCAGTCGACATCATCGGTCTACCTGCAATACCTGGCTTCGCCACGGATATTTTTAAAGGATACCTTAATGATATTAATAAGCTTATCACCCTTTTTAATGATCATATGCATTAAATTCAAAAAGCTTTTCTTTCCCCCACAAAGAGAAAAGTAGTGCATCATTAATCACTTTGTCCTCTTTCAAAAAGGAAACCGGGTTAACCTGGTATCATCACCCCGCCTCACACGCATAACATGTGGCCATTAGCTAAAACCCAGGACACTGAATTCAATCGGGGCCCTTTTTCTACCGCACCAAATAACCGTTGGGTTGTTTGATGCGGTTTGCTTTAATAAGCTGGGAGTTTTATAGCAGGGAAGGATTGACAAAAAGAAAAGATAAGGTATAATGTAACTGTATAGTTACTTGCGTGTTTTTTTGTTTTCCATACAGCAGTTGAACTATTTATGTAAGTATACGTCTTTAATATAAATAACTAGTTATATATTTAATTGCATATGTGTATTTTTTTACATAGCGTCTAACATTGATGATACCTCCGCTGTACCATCATCCGTTATAAGACGAGCGAAGTTAGCGGAAGAGAATCTTTTTATTTGGCCAATTGTGAACTAATTAATATAAATTTTATATCGAAAGGGCGATTTAGATGAACACATTTTGCATGGAAATTATGGAAAACACAATGAAGACACGGCAAGATTTAGTCGATGTGTTTCTGCAAATCTGCAGACCGCTGAAGGAACATTACAGCCGTTTCGGCAGTATGCTTTACCTAGGGAACACAGGAGTAAATTACGGGGAAAAACCGTCACGAATGGAAGGCTTTGCTCGCGTTTTATGGGGACTCGGCCCGCTTCTTGCCGGTGATAATTCCACCCTGCCCAAAGCAACGCAGACGGAAATAGAGGATTGGCTGGAGCTATACCGTACCGGTTTAATCAGCGGAACAGACCCGAAAAGTCCTGAATATTGGGGCGATGTAGTCGATTATGACCAGAAAATGGTGGAAATGGCGCCAATTGCCGTTGCGCTAAGCATTGCGCCGGATAAGCTGTGGGAGCCACTAACAACAGTGCAGCAAACAAATATACACACATGGTTGAAACAAATTAATGACAAAGCCGTGTGGGATAATAACTGGCGTCTTTTCCGGGTTTTAGTGAATTCCATGTTTCGTTTGAGAGGGCTTCCTTTTTCCAAAGAAAAGTTGGAAGATGATTTGCAGTTTATTGAAAACAGCTATATTGGTGACGGCTGGTATTTTGACGGCAACCTCGGCCAGATGGATTATTACGTTCCGTTTGCTATTCAATTTTATGCATTGATTTACGCAAAGCTGATGAAAGAATTCGACCCAGAGCGTGCAAGTCGTTTTGAAGCACGGGCGGCTAGCTTTGCAAAGGATTTTCTTTGCTGGTTTGCAACAGACGGCTCGGAAATTCCGTTTGGTCGCAGCCTGACATATCGCTTTGCACACAGTGCGTTTTTCTCTGCGTTGGCGTATGACAGAAACGAAGCGCTGCCCTGGGGGGAAGTGAAAAGTGTGGTAATGGGAAACCTGCGAACCTGGCTTTCCAGACCGATTTTTGACGCGGAGGGAATTCTGACCATCGGTTACGGCTATCCAAACCTTATTATGAGCGAGCGCTATAACGGTCCGGGTTCACCTTACTGGGCGTTGAAACTTTTCTTGTTTTTGGCGCTGGATGAGAAACATCCATTTTGGAAAGCGGAAGAAAAAGTTCCGAAACTTCCGTTCCAGGTCTTACAGGAAAAGAACCATATGCTGATTTCCCGTAATGTAGATGGGGCACATGTAATGGCTTTTGTTGCAGGACAGCATTGTCACAACCATGGAAACTGTGCTGCAAAATATGAAAAGTTCGTTTATTCCAACCGATTTGGATTCAGCGTTTCCCGCGGGAACGCGCTGGAAGACGGTGCATTCGACAATACATTGGCGGTTTCTCCGGCAGGAGAGAATTTTTACCGCATGCGCTACGGTGCCGAAGCCTTCGCTGTTACAGAAGATTATACCTACACAAAATATAAAATTTCTTCTCGGGTTCGGATTGAAAGCTACATTGTACCATTTATGCCGTGGCATGTCCGTATCCATGTGATACACAATGAGGAGGCGGTGGATATTGCGGATGGCGCGTTTTCCGTTAGCACCCAACCGGAATTTACCGTAGTTCCAGGCAGAGGTAGCGGGTGGTACAGCGAGGAACAGGTGATTCGTACGGAACAATCTTTATTTGCCGCATTTCCATGGGGAACAAGTGGAATAGTAAGCCAAAATAGTGGAGTATTTGAATTGGTGGACGCATTCGCAAACACAAATCTGTTTTTTAACTCTACCGTTATCCCCACCTTTAAAGCGCAGCTTCAACCCGGCCGCCATGTAATAATAACTGCCATACTGGGTGATGTGTCAGAACAAGCAGATAAGTTCAGGGGAAACCCACCCCTAGTGAAGGATTTTGGGGAACGAGTCCAAATCACGTACGGCGAAGTACAAAAGGAAATTGTATACAAGAAAAACGAATGATAAGAAATCTGATTGGCGTGTACAGTCAACCATGGTCTAGGAGAAAAAAATCCAGATATATAAATAACTGGTTATATACCAATCAAACATGAGATCGACGGAGTAATTAAGAAAACATAGGGGGAAAACTTTAGATGATTCAATTTGGTACAGGCGGTTGGCGGGCGCTGATTGGGGTCGATTTTACAAAGGAAAATGTGCGGATTTTATCTCAGGCACTGGCAGAACGAATCAAACAGGAAAAACAGCAGGGAAAAGGGTTTGTAGTGGGCTATGACAGAAGATTTTTATCCGATCAGGCAGCCAAATGGATGAGCGAGGTGATTGCAGGTAATGGCATACAAGTGTATTTTATTCCCAGCCCGGCACCGACCCCGCTGATTATGTTCACCGTACAGAAATATCAAACTCTCTATGGGGCTGCAATTACTGCAAGCCATAATCCGGCGGAATACAATGGGATTAAACTCTTTACCGCCGGTGGCAGGGATGCAACCGAAGTCGTAACTGACGCAATAGAAGAGGCAATTGTGCAGATTGACCCGACGCATATTCTGTCAGTTGATTTCGAGAAGGGGGTAGAGGCGGGGGCCATTGAAGTGATCAATCCGTTTAATTCCTATCTTGACTCTATAATCAATATGCTTGATATTGACAGTATTCGGGAAAGGCATTTGAAAATTTTGCTAGACCCCATGTTCGGCGTTTCCAGAACCTGCCTTCAAACGGTATTAATTACTGCCCGGTGTGATTTGGATGTTATTAACGACAGGCACGATACACTTTTCGGCGGGAGACTTCCGTCCCCCAATAGTCAAACACTTCAGCGGCTGAAAAGTATTGTGGTTGAGCGGGGTTACGATCTTGGAATCGGTACGGATGGGGACGCGGACAGAATTGGAATTATTGACTCGAACGGAGAATTCATCCACCCCAACAGCGTATTAGTTCTGCTGTATTACTATTTACTTAAATATAAAGGCTTGAAGGGATGTGCTGTCCGCAATATTGCAACAACTCATCTTATCGATAAAATAGCAGTTGCTTTTGGCGAAAAGTGCTACGAGGTTCCGGTCGGATTTAAACATATTAGTTCCATGATGGAAAAGACAAACGCGATAATCGGCGGTGAAAGCAGCGGTGGGCTTACGATCAGAGGGCATATCAAGGGAAAAGATGGTGTTTTTGCGGCAGGGCTTCTGGTTGAAATGGTTAGTGTAACTGGAAAAAGCTTTACGGAACTGCTTAACGAAATTTACGAACAATTTGGTTGGTGCTGCATGGTTGAAAACAATTATCGATTTAATAGGGAAGTAAAAGACCGGCTAATGGATTTGCTGTTTGTTAAAAAGGAAATGCCGGAATTTCAGTACCCAATTTCTAAAGTTAAATATGACGACGGTGTGAAAGTGTACTTTCAAAACGGCGGCTGGATTATTGCCCGTTTCTCGGGTACGGAGCCTTTGATTCGAGTGTTTTGCGAAATGGAAACGGAAGAATTGGCACAAAATGTTAGTAATGAGCTTGTGAATTATCTTAATTTATAATTGGTGGAGAAAAAGATGACGCTAACCGAAAAAATTAAAAGCTACTCCGAATTCTATCACAGAATTGTGAACGACCCTGAGTACGCAACAAAGACTAGCATGCCCGGAAATTCTTACTTTTTGGAAAACGATGAGATTCTAACAATACCCAGAGATGACGGGGATTGCCGGTATCCTTACAGTTCTGACGGTTTTATTTTCTGGGCATATTCTTCCGGCTATATGCATAGTAACGAAGGGATTTTTTCTCCCTTTCTTTACGCTGGGGAAGGTAAGGAACCTAAAATTGCTTTTTTTGCATCTGTGCCGATCAAAGGAGCTAAGGAGGCTGTTTCTTTGCTTCCTGTCCCCCTGCTTAAGAGCACTGTTACGGTTGATAGATATTCGATATTTACCAAAAGCTCGGTAACCTATGTTGCAGAGCTTCCAGAATGGCGCTTTGCGGTTCGGGTATTTATAAGTCATGAAAAAGAGATATTTTTTACCGTCTCAATCGAAAATTTGTCCGAAAAATCTGCTGAAATAACTCTTTCTGCTTTTTTTAACCCTTTTCTGTTGCATGCAATTACGGAGGACAGCGAAAATAAGTGGTTTCGCGAAGTAAAATACTGCGAAGTTCAGGACTCGTCCCAATTGGGTTCGTTTTTAATCAAAACGAATGAAGACATAAGCAGAACAGTTTCCGCATCCAATTACGGGGTTATCCGAAGGAATATCCTATGTGGAGAGGGCAGTCAAATGGTGGCCCACGAAGAAACTGCCTCCAGAAACCAGTATGTAGGGGGGAGCAGAGGAAGTCTTCATATGCCAGCAGCGCTCGACAGGAACACCTTTGGGGAAGCAAATCATGTATGCACCTTTACAGAATGGGGTGCGGCCGGTGACCTTCTGCGGCTGTCTTTGAACGGAGAAAGTACGGTAAGATACGACATTTTATTCCACTATGAAGCATACTGCAAGGATGAGGATAAAATTCGAGAATTGTTGGGTGATAAAATCAAACCTGGACAGGTTGACCGAATCCTTAGTGATCTGGAAGATTCAGAGACGAAAAAAAGCAGCCTGCTAACCTGTAAAGTATTTGACTCTGCTGAACCGCATTTAAAAGCGCAGGTATTTAACGGCTTTTTTGAGCACCTTAAAAAACAGGTGGAGTTCTGCTCTCTGATTAAAGGATATGTGCAGATATCGGCAGGGTCTTTGATTGGTATACGAGATATTTTTCAGGCGGTAGAAGGGCTTACGCTATGGCAGCCGGAAAGCGCCAGAAGAAAAATGCTGGAAGCATTGAATTTTATCAGTCCGGACGGAAGATGCCCACGTCAGTACACTCTGCCTTCAGATGAAGGACAGATGCCAGTGATGGATTTGCGTGCATTTATCGATCAGGGTGTTTGGGTAATTTCCACCATCATAACATATTTGAAATACACGGGAGAGGAAGCTTTTTTATACGAAGACTGCGGTTATTATGAAATTACGGACATAAAACAAAAACTGGTCAAAAAAAGTATGATTCACAATAGCGTACTCGAGCACATGTTCCGTATTATGGATTATCTGCTGTTTAACAGGGATGAAAAAACAAAATGTGTTCGTGCTCTATACGGTGATTGGAACGATGCGCTGGATGGCCTTGGCGTCAGCAGTGACCCAGGCAAAGAATTTGGAACGGGCGTTTCCGTTATGACTTCGCTGCAGGTCTATCAAAGCCTGGACGAAATGACAGAGCTGCTTGACAGGCTGGATCGGGAAAAATACAGTCCCTACATAGAGAAATACCAAAAAGCCCGCACGGAACTGCGGGAGGGCCTGAAAAAGTATGCATTAATTGAGGACGCAGAAGGCCGAAAAAAAATCGTGCATGGCTGGGGCGACAATCTGTCATATTATGTCGGCAGCTTTGATGACCCCGATCATCAGTCACGCGATGGACTGACCTCCAATGCATTTTGGGTACTGTCCGGTTTATACGAGGATGACAGAAGTATAAAAAATACAATTTTAAGTGCATTCCACCGTCTGGACTCAAAATACGGATTAAAGACTTTTGAACCGTGTTTTGAACCAAATACAAAGAGGGTCGGAAGAATTCCTAAGCTTCCCGCCGGAACCGCGGAAAATGGTGCCGCCTATATTCATGCAACGCTGTTTGGTGTCGCTGCGCTGTTTCGCATGGGATGTTCTGAATTTGCATGGCAGCAACTGATAAAAGTCCTTCCCTTTACGCATGTTTACCTTTCCTGTTCTCCGTATGTAATGCCAAATTCTTACGGATACAATCCGGAGAAAAATATTGACGGAGAATCCATGCAGGATTGGCAGACCGGCAGTTCCAATGTTCTTTTCAAGTTGATTGTAAAATACGTTTTCGGAATCAGTCCGGAATTTGACGGTCTGTGGATTCAGCCTGCCGTATACAACCCGTTCAAAAGCTGTAAACTGAAAATCCGGATTCGAGGCTGCGATGTGAAAATAATCTGTAGTCAGCGCCAAGCAGAAGAGCGAGAATTTTTTGTCAATGACGAAAAAAGAACTCCGGTATTCGATGAAACGATGAATTTACAAAAACTTTGGATTCCCTATCAGGACTTAACGTGCCCGAACATGGAGATCATCGTAATATTGTAAGTTAAAGGCCGAAATGAAACAATAAAATTTTGAATTCCCATTAAGCGCAATGTTCAACAATTATCGATTAATTAATCTAGGAACAAGCACAAAAAATGTATAAAATGTACTATAATTAAATAATGCATACTGTTATGTTTTGATTATGTTTTAAGCAAACTCTTGAGGACATGGTTCGAATGTTTTCTGCGTGTTAAAACAAGCCTTAAATCCATGGAAAGCAGAGGGGACGTCTATGCTGAAAACAAGCGGTTTTCATTGGACCCGGTCATTATTTGTAAGACTGATTTTGAGTTTTGTGCTGATCATCGCGATATTTTTGGCTGCGGAAATTTGTTCCTATAAAATGTATATGGACAGCATACAGAAAGAGACAAATCGAAACGCAAACGAAAGGCTCGACAATCTGGTAATTAAGTCAAGCCAGTATTTCGATTATGTGCACGAAAAAATGGTGGAAGCCAGTGTGAGCAGCGTGTTTACTCCGGTATCCAACGGAGAATTTATTGATAATTATGACGAAAAACTGATTTCAGACATGCTGGTTTCCTACATGCATAATTTTAAATATGTGAACAATATCATCCTAATCAATAAAAAATCACCATTTGTGGTTACTCCAGAAGGCACTTTTATTCGAGATAACTTTTTTAACCAAATGTATTTCAATAGCTCTTACTCGGAAGATTTCTGGATAGAGGAAACAACAAAAAAATTCACCTATCAGTATTATCCCGCAGCGTTGTTTAAAAAACGAAATTATCCGGGGCAGACTTCGCAGGCTTATCTTCTTCCGGTTGTCATCAAACGGTTTGGGAATTCCAATTATATATTGATTGCACTCATAGACGTTAACGGCTTGACGGAATCCATTGAAAGTAAATTTTTTGAAAATCTGTTTATTTATAATGATAATCATACGCTCCTCTTTCCGCTGAAAAAAGAGCTAGACGAAGTCAACTTACCGATTCAGTCACCGGAAGATTTTCAACAAGTCAACAATAATCTGGTTTTTTACAGACAAAATCAGAATTTGTCCTATTATAAAATCATATCGAATACGCAGATCACGGATGGGCTTAAAACAACCAAACTTATGTTTCTACTAGTGATTCTCTTTTCTTTGGGAGTAAGCCTTCTTATATCTGTTTATCTCGCCAAAAAGAATAACAGCCCTGTCAAGCAAATATTGGACAGCATGCAGAAGAGTGAATTGACTAGTTTTGCTGACAATACTATGGATCTGAAGCTGATTCGTGACAATATGCAGAAGGTCATCAGTTTGAATTACGGTTATATTCATGATATTCATCGAAAAGACGCGGCTTTAAAACATCTATCCTATCTTGCAAAAGTCAAGAATATTAATATTGGGCTAAATGAATTTTTGGATGGCGTCATTTTGCCGAAGAAATTTATTATGATTAATTTCAAGGTTCATTACCGGGAATTATTTTTTACCTCAATTTCAGAAAATAAAAATAAAGGCTCATTTTTTATAAATGAACTCTTGCAGATTTATCTGGATGAATTTTTTACGAATGTTATTACTTTTTTAGGTGAATGCGATGAAATCATCTGTATTGCTGAGATTAGCGAGAATGACCGTGACTTTATGGAGGTTTTAATAAATATCCTAGAAAAACTGAAGCCGGAAAGTGAGTATGTTTATTTCACTGTGGCGGTGAGTAATCTTTGTGACAGCATTTCCGAAGTAGATAAGATATACAATCGCATCGTTGAAATTGTACGGTACAGAAAATTGTTCGAGGGAAATCAAATTTTGACCGAAAACGACATTTTAACGAAGAACGAAATCCTTAGCTTTGACAGTGACCAAGTCGAATGGTTTGCGAATTGTTTGTGCAGCAAAAACAGCAGTGAATGTATTTCAAATATGAAATCCATTTTGGAGTACAATGTTAAAAAAGACGTAAGCGAATATTACATAAAACTGCTTTCGATTGAGTTTGTAAATTGCTGTATAAAAGTGCTTATAAAAGAGTATTTGGAAGTACCTCCGTGCTTTCAAATGGCACATGTTTTCAATAATCTGGAGCGTTGTGCTACGTTAAAGGAATTTGAGGATGTCCTACAGGACTTATTGCTGTCTGTGATTTGCTATATGGAGGAGCACCGGAAAGAAAGCGACTATATTATTGATTTTACGAAACAATATGTTGAACAAAACTATAAGAATGATATTTCGGTGGAACTAATAGCAGATAAACTCAATATTACCAAAAACTATCTCTCCGCTTATTTTAAGAAAAAATCGGGGGTAAATCTTAGCGAGTATATCAATAATACTAGAATTAAAATTTCCATGGAGCTGCTGAAGAACCCGGCAGTCAAAATTCAGGATGTCGGAGTTTCCGTTGGGATTCCGAATGTAAATACATTTATTCGGCTGTTCCGAAAATACACAGGTAAGTCGCCGGGTGAATATCGCAAATCACAAATATAATTACAGTTTTTCTATAGGTTATCCTCCTTGTTTTGCATTGCTTTAGGCATACGGATAAGGAGGATGTTTTTTTGCAAAACAACCAGACTATGCGGTTTTTGAGCCTGACTGGGCAGGAAAGTACCCTGAAATAAGTATTCAAAAACTATACAAATATTAAAATGATACGATTTTATACGTGGTCGCTATGAATGTAGGAAACGACTATATCAATATTTTGATATTTGTATATAATTATTTTCAGAAAAGCTTCTGCAGAAGCGGCGAAATTAGGAAGCCTGAAAGTTTGATTGATTAAGAGGAGTAATGATATGAAAAAAAGAGCACTTGCACTTATCATAGCTGCGGTTTTGACGGTGTCGAGTTTTGCCGGCTGTGGCAATGCGAATAATGCAGCACCTAATATAGGTACATCCAGCGTTGCAGAACAGCCCGGTAATACGAAAACTTTATTTAGCGAGCCGGTAAAAATAAGCATGTTAATCCCTTCCAACGCAACTTGGCCGTACAATGACAATTGGTATGTCAAAAGAATGATAAAGAAATACACAAATGTTGATCTCGAGGTAACCGCCGTTTTAGACGAGAATAATGCATTCCCGGATAAAGTGTCTGTTGCGGTCGCCGGCGGAAATGTTCCCGACCTGATCTATACGCTCGGCAAAGATATTCCAGACAAATTTGCCAATCAGGGCGTATTTGCCAACATTAATGATTATATGGACAAATGCCCGAACTTTAAAAAATTCACAGAAAGTAACAAGGATTATATGATGCAGTTTACTGCTGCGGACGGGAATCTATATCAATTTCCTTCTTTTGGAATGGGTGAGTCGAACCGCAGAGGCTGGATGTACCGGAAAGACATTTTTGATAAAAACGGAATTAAGGTGCCGACAAACAGCGATGAATTGTATGAAGCATGTAAAAAGCTTAAGCAGATTTATCCTGAGTCCTATCCCTATGTAGCCCGCGACCATGATTTAATGCAGTTTTCCATGATTGCTCCTTCCTGGGGCACGGATATGTGGTCTGCTACCACCGGATATTTCCATTATAATCAGGATGCAAAGGATTTTTATTTTGGCCCGACAAGCGATAATTTTAAGGAAATGGTTATTTTCTACAACAAGCTTTATAAAGAAGGCCTGATTAACCCGAACTTTCTGACTGCTTCAACTAGCGAATGGGAAAATCTTATGACATCGGATAAGGGCTTCATGACTGTAGACTATCTGTCGAGAATTGATGGCTTTGATGCCGCATGCAGACCGACTAATCCGGATTATACGCTTGCTTATATGGACCCGATCAAAGGCGGTACAAACGGCGTAAATAAAATGGGATATTCCTCAACCGAATACTATGGCTTTCTTCCTTTTTCAGGATCCAAGCATCTGGATGAAGTTATGAAATTCTGCGATTGGTTCTATAGCGACGAAGCAAAAGAGCTGCTGAGCTGGGGCGAAAAAGGGGAAATCTACAATGAAGAAGGCGGTCAGAAAAAGTTTCTGAAATCTATTGGCGAAGATAAAAAAACTGTGAGAAACAATACCGGGCTTTCTACCGATGGGTTCTACACACTTTATGACTTTTCTGCAGAACTGTCTTTGGCTTCCCCCGATGTTAAAACAGCATACGAAAGATCAGTAAAATGCGATTTGCCGCTGAACCCCAGCCCGAACTTTAACAGCGAGGAAGCTGAGTGGATCAGCACCCAGGGAACCTCATTGACAAAATATGTAAATGAGAGCATTTCGAAATTTATATTGGGAACAAAAGATATTTCAGAATGGGACAGTTACGTCGCTCAGGTAAACAGTCTTGGCTTAGATAAATTCAAGAGCATAGTCACTGACGCCTATAACAGAGCAAACGGCAAAAAGTAATTAAAAAATTTTTTCGGGAACATCCCGGTATGGCAGTGTTTGAACGCTGCCGTACCGGTACGGCTCCCGGGTTCTGCAACTCTAAAAATCAAATGAGGGAAACATAATGACTGTTGCAAAAAAGTTATATAAGAGCAGGTACCTGCTGCTTATGATATTGCCTTGCGTTCTATATTACGTCGTATTTCGATATGCTCCTATGTGGGGTATCTTAATTTCTTTTCAAAATTATAACCCTTTTGTTGGACTGTTTAAAAGTGCATGGGTTGGGTTGAAATGGTTTAAACAGTTTTTTGGAACCCCAGATGCTTTAAGCGTTATAAAGAATACCTTTTTGTTGGGATTATATTCTTTACTTTGGGAATTTCCGATTCCCATTTTCTTTGCACTTATCCTAAATGAGGTAAAAAATAAGTTTGCAAAAAGCTTTGTACAAACTGTTACATATATGCCCCATTTTCTTTCTTTGGTTGTTGTCTGCGGAATGGTATCGCAGATTTTGTCGCCAATCGACGGTGCGGTAAATCAGGCAATTGTCGCTTTAGGCGGAAAGCAAATTAATTTTACGGTAAGCAGCAATTGGTTTCGAACTGTATTTATTACCAGTGACATTTGGCANNGGTGCAATTATTTATTTGGCGGCGTTAAGCGGGATAGACCCATCTATCTATGAATCCGCCGAAGTGGACGGAGCAAGCAAATTTAAGCAGATGATAAAAATTACCCTTCCGATGCTAACCCCGACGATTATGATTATGCTTTTGCTGCGAGTGGGCGGAATTATGGAAGTAGGCTTTGAAAAAGTCTTTTTGCTCTATAATCCGGCTGTTTATAGTACGGCAGACGTAATCAGCACATATGTTTACAGGGCGTGTATTACAGGTTCTGCCTACAGCTACGCGTCGGCAATTGGACTGTTCAATTCACTGGTCAGCTTGGTGCTGCTAATGTCCACGAATTTTCTGTCCAAGCGCTTAAGTGACACTAGTTTGTGGTAATGGTAAGGTGATAAAGTTATGAATTATAAAAATAAAATATCGGCATTTTCCGCGGTAAGATTTCTTATTCTCACTTTTTCGGTCCTCGCTACATTATATCCTCTCATCTACATGATTGCGGTTTCTTTCTCAAAGGATATTTATGTGTTAAGAGGTGAAGTTAGCCTTATTCCCAAAGGGTTTACGTTGGACAATTACAAAAGGGTGTTTGCCAACAGTGGGTTAATCAATTCTTTTGAAAATTCTATTTTATACACATTCTTTGGAACCATATTATCTTTGTTTATGACGGCTCTAGCCGCATATGCTCTAAGTAAGAAACGAATTGTGTTTAGTAAATTTTTTACGATCATGATTATAATTACAATGTATTTTAACGGCGGAATGATTCCTACCTATATGGTTGTCCGTAATCTTAAAATGATTGACACCATTTGGGCTGTGCTGCTACCCAGTGCCATGAGTACGTATAACTTGCTGGTTATGAGGAGCTTCTTTGATAATTTCCCAACGGAAGTGGAAGAAGCTGCTCAAATAGACGGTGTAAATGACCTTCAGTTGTTTTTCAAAATCGTTCTTCCTTCTTCCAGACCGGTGCTTGCTTCCGTCGGCTTGTTTTATGCCGTTGCGAAATGGAACGCGTTTTTTGAACCGTTTTTATACCTTACAAACGAAAAATTATTTCCGCTGCAGTTGGTACTGCGTGCGATTCTTTCCGCGGGTGCAACAAATGTAAATCAGGACACTCTGGTGGCGGTTGCATCGCTGCGGTATGCATGTGTTATTATATCGATTATCCCCATAGTTGCGGTATACCCGTTTGTGCAAAAGTATTTTGTCAAGGGTGTAATGCTCGGCGCGGTCAAGGGCTGAGCGAACACTTCAAATGAAAATTAGATGAGGTGCGGGTAATATGAATTTTTTAATTACAATGGAAGATAAACCGCTTAGAGAAGTATATTTTCCGAATCAAGCGTTGAACAAGCTGAGAAGCCTTGGAAACGTCATACTGAATGAGAAAACAGAAGCTTACACACCGCAAGAGCTTGCCGAGGCCGTTCGTGATGTGGATGTGTGCATAACGCATTGGGGCTGTCCGCTTTTTACAGGTCAAGTTTTAAAGAATGCCAACCGCCTCCGGCTGATTGCTCATGCCGCGGGAAGTGTGGCGGACCTTGTTACAGATGAGGTTTATGAAGAGGGAATTAAAGTCTGCAGCGCCAACGACACGATGGCCCGATATGTAGCCGAAGGAGTGTTGGCCTACATCCTTGCGGGAATAAGGCATATTACGCTTCATGATTCTGAAATGAAGCGGGGGGAGCTTTGGTTAAGGAGGGTAGAAACAAGCGGGAGTTTGTTTGATAAAAAGCTGGGTCTTGTGGGTCTTGGCACAGTCGGATTACAACTACTCGATCTGCTGGAACCGTTTCATGTTCAAGTTAAAATTTATGACCCGTATCTCATAAAAGACAGGATTGCGAAGTATTCTAATGTGACTTTGTGCAGTCTGGACGAGGTGCTTTCATGGGGCGACGTGATTTCTATCCATGCATCACTTACACAGGAAACTTATCAACTTATCAATAAAAGACGTTTGGCGCTGCTGAAGGATCACACGCTTTTGGTCAACACAGCAAGAGGATTGATTGTTGATGAAACGGCATTGGTAAGCGAACTAGCAAGCAGAAGAATTGGCGCCGTGCTGGATGTTTTTGAAGAAGAACCTCTGGACTTAAACAGTCCGTTGCGTAAGTTGGAAAATGTAATTTTAATGCCACATATGGCAGGCAGCCCGGCAAGGGAGGTCATGACATATACTATAATTGATGAGGTTGGAAGGTATTTGAAGGAAGAGCCGTTACAGCATGAAATTTCATTCGAGAAATTTAAGCTTATGACAAAAGAACATCAGTTGTTTTCAAAATGAGACGGCGATTTCTAATTCACGATGGAATGGTAATTTAGGCATTTAGGTACATAAGCCCGATTCTATTGAAAAAGGTGCTCGCCTGTGATATTATGTAACAGAAAGGTTACATGAATGGAGAGGGCTTTATGAAACAGTCACACATTAGAGACTCTGAGCGGACGAAAGCAAATATTTTAAATGCCGCAGAAACCGAGTTCGCAGAAAAAGGTTTATATGGTGCACGTATTGACGTAATTGCCGAAAAGGCAAATATCAATAAACGTATGATATATGCCTACTTTGAAAGCAAAGAAAATCTTTATAAAAGTGTTCTCGTAACAGTTTACAGCCGCCTGACTAAAAAAGAAATTAATGTATTAAGTGAAGACATTTCCTGCAAAGAAGCGATTCGGCGTGTGATTGAACTGTATTTTGATTTTCTGAGCAATAATCCGACCTATGTAAGTTTAATTCTTTGGGAAAACTTAAACAAGGGTCAGTATATTCAGGACATCGATTTTAAAGAAATTAAAGATCCTGCTTTTGAACTTTTGAGAAAAGTGATAGTTAGAGGAAAGAAGGAAGGAATCTTTCACGAGAACATTGATTCCGAAGAAATTATTCTGTCACTCTTAACTTGCACCTTTGCTTATTTTTCCAATCGTTACACGCTTTCCAAGCTGCTGAAAAAGCAAATAGATGAAGAAGCTAATATAAAGAGCAGAGTGAACAGTGTGGTGGATATGTTCCTGAATTATATGTGTGTGAAGGATTAAATAGCTGGAAGTATGAACCAGTTGAATTACAGGGCGGAATGTAATGGTGAAGGACAGAATATTCCGTCTGTTTTTTTACTCAATTTATATATCTAACCAGTTACTTACTTTTTAAGAAAAGGGGTATTAAATGAGCAGTGAAATTTTTATAGCAACAATTTTGCTTGAAAAAAACAGATGGACAACAAGAATTCCATCCCTTACAGTCAGCAATTGGGTTGAGCGTTTTCAAAGAGACTTATTTGATGGGGTGGAATTATGGGAAGGCCATGCGACTTTATGCGGTAAAACGGAGTTTGAACGGCTGCAGCAATCCTGCTTGCCGGTCACGGTTTTTAATACCTACGCGGATTTTACGAAGGAAGGCCTTGAAAAACGGGAAAGAGCCGCCGAAATTGTGAATCTTTTGGGCGCTAAGGCGGTAAAATTCAATCTTGGCAATGACCTAAGAAAAACAGAAGAATATGTTGCCAACTTGAAGGAATGGAGCAAGATGCTCCCAAATGATTGCAGAATACTCAGTGAGTGCCATCCGGGCACTATTATGGAAGATATAAACACAGCTGCAGAGGTTTTAAAAAAACTGAAAGATGATCGTTTTCAGCTGATTATTCATGATTTTGGGAATGCGGAACGCATGGAGAAGTGGTTTCTTAAGTTTGGTACTGCAATGTCGCATATGCATGTTTTTCTAAGAGACAGCAGTAATAAAGAAATTATGCTCCGGCGCAGCCCGGAGCGTTGTTCGGAAAGCGTTAGCATCTTAAAGAAATATGGGTACCAAGGTACTATCTCGCTTGAATTCACGGAAGGGATTGGGGCGATAGATGAAAGTGCCGATTCCCTGTATCGGTGTGCGCTGGAGGATTACGCTCTGCTGAAACAATTGCTGGCAGAGAATGGATTATAACGGTAATTTTCTGTAGCCGACAGTGTAAAGAAACACAGTTTATAAAAATTTTTTTAAGATAGAAGGAGAAATATTTTGAGCATGGTGAAAGAATTCCAAACAGAAAACATGAAAGTATACGTTTATGAAAACAGGCCAGAAATGGGAAAAGCAGCGGCCAAAGACGCCGCACAGCGCATGAACAAAATTATTTTGAAGAAAGGTAAGGCGACAGCGGTATTTGCCGCGGCGCCCTCCCAAAATGAATTTCTGGAAGAGCTTAGCCGGCAGGATGTGGATTGGAGCAAGGTTAATGCGTACCACATGGATGAATATGTCGGATTGGATATGAATGCACCTCAGCGGTTCGGGAATTTCTTAAAGGAAGCCATTTTTGAAAAGCTTCCGTTTCAATCTGTCCATTACATTCAAAAGCCCGGTGTGGATGCGGAAACAGCCGTGAAAGAATATGAAGCACTGCTCAGGAAAAACCCTCCGGACCTGGTCTTTCTCGGAATTGGCGAAAATGGTCATCTTGCCTTTAATGATCCCGGCACCGCAGATTTTAATGATCCCAGTTTGGTTAAAATTGTTGCCCTTGACCAGACTTGCCGGAACCAGCAGGTGAATGACGGATGCTTTCAAACAATAAACGACGTTCCCAAAACCGCAATTACTCTGACCATGTCGATGTTGATATCTATTCCTGAAAAAGTTACGATTGTGCCGGGAAAAACTAAAACAAATGCCGTTTATAAAACGGTTCACGATCCGGTAACGACAGCATGCCCGGCGACAATACTCCGCAACTGCACTAACTCGGTACTATATACAGACCGTGACGCGGGCGAAGATCTTCTTTGATTTGCGAAAAAAATTTACTTGCTGTGAAAGGGAGCTTTGCAATTGTCCTATACACTGACGATTGATGAAATCGGAGAACTGGATCCGGACACGGTTATTCTGCCGGTCGGTTCGGTGGAACAGCACGGGCACCATCTTCCAGTCTCAACGGATTGTATTATTGCACAGGCGTACGCCGACAGAATTGGAGAGAAACTGAATGCATATGTTTTGCCGTGTCTTCCAATCAGCACCTGCAGGGAATATATGGGAAAGCGCGGAAGTGTTTGGATGAACCCGGATACTTTTTATTTGATGATGAAAGACATTGTATTCAGCTTGAAAGAGCAGGGCTTCCGAAAAATTATAATCGTACAAGGACACGGAGGAATATTCGTGCTTGCTCCGCTGATTCGAACCCTTAACGCACAACTGAACCCGAATGTTATGATCTGCAAGCTTGAACCGTATCAGTTCTTTTTGCCGTATGTTGGCAGTCCGTCTGTCCCTGGGTGTGAAGCCAGTCAGATTTTAGAATCAAATACAATTATGCATGCCGATAAATTTGAGACTTCCATCCTTCTGTATTTGCACCCGGAATTTGTCCGCTCCGATCGAATTGTGGACTTTGTTCCCCAATATCCCCGGGAGTATCTGAATTACGGAAGTATTTTCAGAGTGTCGCCGGACGGAGTGTGGGGGGAGCCATCCAAATCAACCGCTGAAAAAGGTGAAAAACTGCTGAAAATCGGGTGTGAGCTTGGTATGAGGTACATAAAGGAAGTATTCCGATTTATGTATGAGAAGGGAAGTTTAAACGGTAGCTCGTTTTAATATAAGGAGAAATTTGTATGACGAAGAAGATTAAGGTGTTGCTTTTAGGGGCTTCTTTCAGTGCCGACCTGCATATGGACGGGTATTCCAGAACGGAGAAAGCGAAGGTTGTCGCCATTTGCGATAAGAGTACAGATCGGGTAAAATCCCTCGCCAAAGACTATTCCATTACCGACTACATTGCGTATACGGACATAGAGGAAGCTTTGGAAAAGACGGACTGTGATTTAGTTGACATTTGCCTGCCTAACTTTCTTCACTGTGAAGCGGCTGTTCTTGCATTAGAAAAAGGCAAAGATATTATTTGTGAAAAGCCTCTTGCAACTACGGTGGAAGATGCGCAGAAGATTGTCGATACCGCCGCCAGAAAAGGACGGCATATTTATTACGCGGAAGACTGGCTGTTTGCTCCGGCTATCCGCAGGGCCTTGTCCATTGTATCGGAGGGCGCAATTGGAAAACTGTTGTATGTGCGTGCAAGGGAATGTCACAGCGGCTCCCACAGCCCCTTTGCACAGAAGATTGCTTACTGCGGTGGAGGAAGTATGATTCATTTGGGAATCCACCCGATTTCGTTTATGCTGTCACAGAAGAACAACGAATGGACGGAACTGGTGGCTATGACCTCCGGCGGTGAAAAGAATAATCTGATTTATAAAGAGATGGAAGGGGAAGACTGGTCCGCTTGTCTAATACGTTTTCGAGACGGAACCTCTGCGCTTCTTGAGGGAAATTACATTACCAAAGGTGGTATGGAGGATATTCTGGATTTTTATGGGACGGAGGGATGCCTGCATGTTGACTTGAATTTTACCGGGCCGATCAGCTGTTTCAGCATGCCGGGAGTAAATTATGTAATTGAAAAGGCAGAAATGAACACAGGTTGGACTCGTCCTGCTGTAGATGAAAAGTATCATCTCGGCTATGTGGATGAAATCGAGTATTTTATAGATTGCTGTTCTGAAGGGAAAGATGCGAGGATTGGATTGCGTGGATCTGACGGCCTTGAGGCACTTAAGGTAATTGCCTGTATTTATCAGTCGGCGAAGGAAGGAAAAAAGATTTCGAATCCTGAACTACAATAAATAGACACAGAGGTGCGTTTTATGTTACGTGATAATTATTTGCCTGTAAATATAGCGGGGCTAGAGTTTAAAAATCCTTTTTTTGTCGCCTCTGGTCCGACAACAAAATCAGTGGAACAGCTGCTTGCAATAGAAAAATGTGGGTGGGCGGCAGCAAGTATAAAACTTACGATTGACCCGGCACCGTATATTAACCGAGTACCCAGATATGCTGTACTGAATCAATATAATGCGCTGACTTTTACTGCTGAAAAACGGCTGAAGATGGAAGACGGGCTGAAGCTTGTATATGATGCAAAAAAATTGCTGACGGATTTGCTGCTTATGGCGAATATTACATATGCCGGAGAGGAGGGAATTTCCGGCTGGGTCAACATGGCCAAAAAGTTTGAAGAAGCGGGAGCAGATATTATTGAGTTGAATATGTGCTGCCCCAATATGTCTTACAATGCACAGCTTACCTGTGAAGACGATAATGCTTCAACAATCAAAACGGGCGCCAGTTTGGGGCAGAATGGGGAAGCGGTAGGCGAAATTGTTTCCGAAATTAAAAAGGCGGTATCCATTCCGCTGTTTGTAAAACTTACCCCGGAGGGCGGCCAGATTGCGCATGTCGCTAAAGACATCTTTCTGGCAGGCGCCGATGTGGTTGGCGGAACAGGAAACCGTCTAGGTGTACCGCCAATCGATTTGGAGCATCCCGAAAGGTCGCGATATCATCTTCAGGATGAAGTCAGCATGTCGTGCTTTTGCGGAAGTTGGCTAAAGCCGCTGGCTTGTCGAGATACGTACGAAATTCGAAAAGTTTGCGGCGAAACTGCCGTTATCTCTGCGGCAGGTGGTGTTAAAACGGCGAACGATGCAATTGAAATGTCGATGTGCGGAGCGGATCTGATTGGGATCTGTACGGAAACGCTTATGAATGGCTATGGCTTTATCGGGAAGGTCATAGAGGATACGAGCAACTGGCTCGCGGGGCATGGCTACAGCAGCCTTCGTGATGTTCGAGATGCCATCGTCCCAAAAATGCAGACCGCTCAGGATCTGACGATTTACGGGGGAAATGCAGGTGTTAAAAATCCAACGCTGTCCTCACCCTGTCAGGTCACGTGCCCAGCAGGGGTCCCTATTGAGACAATCATGAAAAAAATCGCGGAGAAAAAATACGAAGAGGCTACTCAGGTTTTATCTGAAGTTGGGCCGATGCAGGAAATTTGCGGGTATCTTTGCGACGCTCCGTGTGAAAGGGCGTGCATAAAAGGAAGACAAACACTGCCCCTTTCTATTCAAGAACTTGAAAAATATACAGCGGCGAAATTAAGAAAAAACGGATATATCGGTATGACGGAAAAAAAGGGTGACAATGGAAAACATGCGGCGGTTTTATCCGATGGAATTGCGGGGCTTACCTGTGCTTTTGAACTGGTCAAATCCGGTTATAAAGTAACGGTATATCATGATAAGCGGATTACTTTATTTGATATGATTGCAGAGAACCGGATGCCTACAGATATTCAGAAGAATTTGAAAACTTTTATAAAGCGGATTGGGCTGAAAATTGAGGATATGCCGGAGCATCCGGATCGGCTTGCTTCTACCTTTGATGCCATATACAATCCGATAAAGTTTGAATTGGGTCAATGCGGTGTAAAAGAAGCCGTTTCTGCTATAGATTTCATAAGAGCCTCAACTGTAGGAAAAACAGTTGTAATTGGAGATGGCTTCCTTGCCGCTGAGGCAGCGCGGGTCGCCCTTTCCGCTGGTGGGGAAGCGGTAGTACTCGCTTTTAATGGAACCTCCGCTTTTCTCCGTGCTCTTGCAGAGGAGAAAGTCCCTGTTGTTGCGGGCGTTGACAATATTGCACTGCAGGGAAACCAAATTGTATTTATGCAAAAAAGGCCCCGAATGAGCATGACAATGGAATGTCAAATCGTTGTAAATGCTGTGGAGTCTTTTGAAAAGACACAGCCGCAGAAGAATGTATTTACCGACCGGGAATGCTCCCTTTCTCCCGCGCAGCTGATTGCCTGCGGTAAAAAAGCTGCTGCAGCCATTGACGGTTGCCTTTTTGGGCAAAAAGCCATAATCAACCCGATTATACACCGCCCGGTTGTAAAAACGCAGGATGTTCTGTCTCGCAGTCCGTATCGACCGGAAGAAAAGCCGATACGCCGAAAAAAACCGGATTCGTTCACACTGTATACGGATGAGCAGGCTTCTGCGGAGGCTTCCAGGTGTTTGCGGTGCGGGTGCGGGGAAGGCTGTGATCTTTGTCATACGATTTGCTGTGAGTTTGCTATTTCCTTGAATAAAAACCGGGAAATAGTAATTGATTCTCAAAAATGTGTGGCTTGCGGCATTNNGTGTTACAACCGCTGTCCCAATAAAAATATCGAAATGTTAAGTACAGGGGTAATGGTATAAAAGAAGATGGCTTTTCAGCCGGAAAAGAGATTTTAAAGTGAAACTTGATTTTAGTTTAAAGAATAAAGTAGTTGTTGTGACAGGCGGAGCAGGCGTTCTGTGTTCAGAAATTTCGAAGGCAGCCGTACAGGCGGGCGCTAAGGTTGCGGTTTTGGATTTATTTGAAGAAAAGGCGGTGCAGGTTGCGGATGCGCTGAAGGAAGTCGGCGGAGATGCTGTCGGCTTTGGTGTAGATGTACTTAATCGGAACAGTCTTGAAAAAGCTGCCGAAGCGGTTATGCGAAAATGGGGACACATCGATATTCTTATTAACGGTGCGGGCGGTAATAAATCTCAGGCGACAACGGGCGAGCAGATGAGCTTTTTCAATATGCCACAGGATGCGCTGCAATGGGTTTTTAATTTAAATCTTATGGGGACGATTCTGCCCAGCCAAGTTTTCGGGAAGTATATGGCAGACAGAAAGAACGGGTGTATTTTAAATATTTCTTCTATGGCGGCACTTATTCCGCTTACAAAAACGGTCGCATATAGCGCGGCGAAAGCAGGCATTTCAAATTTCACTAAATGGCTGGCCGTACATATGTGCCGGGAATATTCCCCGGCGATTCGAGTAAATGCAATTGCTCCCGGCTTTCTTCTTACGCAGCAGAATCGCTTCCTGTTGACGAAGGAAGACGGAACCCCGACCGAAAGAGGTAATGATATTTTAAGGAATACGCCGNNTACGCCAATGGCAAGATACGGCAACCCGGACGAGTTGTGCGGGGCGGTTATTTACCTATGTTCCGACGCGGCTTCATTCGTCACAGGCATCGTAATGCCGATCGACGGAGGATTTTCTTCGTTTTCCGGGGTCTAATCTATGTCTTAGTGAAATTTGTCCGTAATTGGAAGATGGTTATTGAAAAATGGAAGGATGAACATCATGTCAAATAAGAGAGTACGGTTACAGGAACTAAAAGAATTTTGCACTCAGGCGCTACTGCAATATGGAATGGATGAGAAAGATGCGGAGGCAACAGGAGAAGTTTTAACAATGACCGATGCGTTTGGCATTCATTCGCATGGAACAAAAAATCTGCGCATGTACATAGAGAAAATAAAAGTGAATGCATTAAACCCGAAAGCAAAATCGGAGTTTATCCGTGAGGGCGGTTCGTTTGCCGTTATGGACGCAAAGGACGGCATGGGAATGGTGGTCGGCCGCAAAGCAATGGCAAAGGCGATAGAACTTGCGAAAAAAAATGGAATTGGTTACGTTACGGTTAGAAGCAGCTGCCATTTCGGCGCAGGAGCCTATTATGCAAATTATGCCGCTCAGAACGGAATGCTGGGTATTGCCATGAGTAACACGGACCCCAACATGGCTATTCCGGGCGGGAAAGGAATGACCCTGGGAAATAATCCAATTGCTTATGCATTTCCAAGGAAGAACGGCAGGCCGGTTATCCTTGATATTGCGCTTTCCACAACCGCTGCGCTTAAAATCAATAAAGCGAAAATGTACCATCAGTCCATTCCTGATACCTGGATGGTCGACCCGGACGGCAAGCCGACCACCGACCCTCAGTACTATCAAAATGGCGGTGCGCTTCAGCCGGTCGGTGCACATAAGGGATACGGGCTTTCTATGTTGGTAGAATCCCTTACCGCTATGATTTCCGGAGGAGCAATTTGTCGCGATGTGGAAAGCTGGTGTTTTCAACTTCCCTCAAAGAACAAAGTATGCCACGCTTTTATTGCAATTGATATTGACTCGATTACCCCGGACGGCGATTTTGAAGAAAGAGCGGAGGATTACATTCAGTATCTTAAGAATTCACCGAAAGCACAGGATACGTCACGGCTGCTTGTGCCGGGTGAGATCGAATGGGAAAAGTACGAAGACGGAGTAGAAAAAGGTATATCTCTCCCTGAAGATGTGGTAGATAGTCTGGAACAGCTTGCAAAAGAAACCGGGCTGAAACTGCATTGGAGTGAAGATAATGAATAAAGAATCCGTTTTGGAAAAATTGGGTCATATCGGTCTTGTACCGGTAGCGGTTATCGATACGGTAGCGCATGCTGTTCCGCTGGCGGATGCGATTAAAGCAGGCGGCATAGACACCGCGGAAATTACGTTACGCACGGACTGTGCGCTGGAAAGTATCGCGATGATCAAAGAAAAGCACCCTGATTTTTTAGTGGGTGCGGGTACAGTATTAAATACGGAACAGGCGGAAAAGGCAATCAAGGCCGGTGCGGATTATATTGTTTCACCGGGTCTTAGCGCGGAAATGTTACGTATGCAAAACGATATTCCTGTTATTCCGGGCTGCACAACCGCAACGGAAGTGCAGGCGGCGGTGAATGCCGGAATCCGAACGGTTAAGTTTTTTCCGGCCAATACCAACGGCGGTGTCTCGGCATGTATGAGCCTTTCTGCGCCTTTCAGCCAGGTAAAGTTTATTCCCACAGGTGGAATTAGCCTTAGTAATATGGGCGATTATGCCAGATGCACCAATGTTGCGGCAATTGGAGGGGGATGGCTTTGTACCAGTTCCGATATTCAATCGGAAAATTGGTCGGGAATAACGCGAACCGTGCAGGAATCTGTAAAAAAATTGCTTGAGTTTGAAGTAGTCCATGTAGGAATTAATACAAAGGAAAAGGATGAAGGGCGAGACATTTCCCATGCTCTGTCTAAGGTATTCGGATTTTCGGTTCGAGAAGGCGAACTTTCCAATTTTGTCGGAACCGGCATTGAAGTAAATAATTTTGTGGGTTTGGGTGAAAAAGGGCATATTGCAGTAGATACGAACCGGGTTGCCTGGGCCGAACATCACCTTAGACGTATAGGAGTCAAATTCCGCGAGGACAGCCGAGTGATGGCGAATGGAATTACCATGGTTGTTTACCTGCAGGAAGAGTTCGGTGGTTTTGCAATTCATCTTCGCCAGCGAAATAAATAGGAAAAAAATATTGGAGGATTTCAAATGGCAAAAGTTATGCTCTTTGGCGAGCCAATGGCCTTGTTTATCGCGGAGGATTACGCTTTTCTGAAAGATGCGGAAACGTTTAAAAGAGCTTTGGCCGGTGCGGAGCTGAATGTGTGTATCGGTTTGAACCGGTTGGAACATACCCCGGTTTATATTACAAAACTTGGCGAAAAAGATCCATTTGGCGAGTATATTTATGAAGGCCTTAAAAAAGAGGGTATGGATCTATCCGGCATTAGTTTCGATCCTGAGCACTTTACAGGGTTTATGTTAAAAAGCAAAGCGAAATCCGGCGATCCGGAAATATTTTACTTCCGCAGGAATACAGCCGCCTCCAATTTATCACCAAAGGATATTGACCGTATTTCTTTTGAGGGAGTCAGTCACGTTCATATTACCGGAATTCCATGCGCCCTCAGCAATAGTTGCCGCTTGGCAACCCTTAGGCTGATTGAACGCGCAAAAGAAAATCAAATTTATATTTCGTTTGACCCGAATTTACGACCGAGTCTTTGGGAGAATGAGGCTGTTATGGTAAATACCCTAAATGATATTGCATGCCGCTGCGATATGGTAATGCCGGGCGTATCAGAAGGAAAAGCTCTTACCGGATTCGGGAGCCCGGAGGAAATAGCAGATTATTACCTGTCGCGGGGAGTGAGTGATGTCGTTGTTAAATTGGGGCCGGAAGGCGCTTTTGTGAAGAATGCGGAACTTACTCGGACTATTTCCCCTTTTCCGGTTGGAAAGATTGTCGACACGGTGGGTGGAGGGGACGGGTTTGCTGTGGGAGTCATCAGCGGACGAATAGAAGGGCTTTCATTGGAAGAAGCTGTGATGAGGGGCAACATAATCGGCGCTCTGCAGTTGACTGTTTCCGGGGACAATGAGGGTTTACCCAATCGGAAGATATTAAATAAAATGGTTTCCACTCTTACATTAAATGAATGCTAAAGGTGTTCTCGACAAATAGGCTTTCCTGTTTTAATTTGTCGGAAATTTAGACCAACTCCGCTGACGAGTAATCACGAATATAAATGGTATGTTGTATACGGAACTCAAATTCAGGATTGGATTTCATCAGCTCACACATTTCATATTAATTACCAGTAAGAATAAAAGTCGTACCTTAATCAAGTGCTTTTCCGGTGCCCGAGTTTCCAGAGCTGGGAATTCAATCCACCGATCTCGTTATGTAGTTCAGCTTTCTCGTGTCGTTTATCCGCTTGTTTTGGCGTTGGATTTGTTTTAGAAAAAATAAGGAGTAGAAAATATGCATGATTTACTTGTAAAGCTTTATGATCTTCCGTCTACGGCTGAATTGTATCGAGAAGTGGAATCCAAAGGGATCCGTATTGTACGGGTTTTGGCACCCGATATTGAAAATGTGGTTGCATTCGCGCGCACTTTCTATGAGGGCTGGGCCAGCGAATGCATCGCCGCCTGCAGCAACCACCCCATCTCCTGCTTTATTGCTATAAAAAATCATAAATTAATTGGATTTGCGTGTTACGATGCTACTAGTAGGAACTTTTTTGGGCCAACCGGTGTGTCGGAAAAGGAACGCCACCAACATATCGGGGAAGCGCTTCTGCTCAAGTGCTTTGAGGCCATGCACGCGGATGGATACGGCTATGCGATTATTGGCAGTGTGGAAGAAGCGCTCATGTTTTATGTAAAGGCTGTCAATGCGCAAATTATTGAAGACTCCGATCCGGGTGTTTACAGGCGAATGATATCGTACGAACCGAATGTCTGACAGAAGATGTCCGAAATGACAGAAATACAAATATCTCCTGCCGCAAGACGGATGAAACTCAGCGAGGTTTGTTCAAAAGCCTTCCAACCCGAAGGTCGTAGGTTCAAATCCTGCCTCCACAACCAAACAAAACCCAGCAGCCATGCGGCTGCTGGGTTTTTTCGTTGTGTTTGCACATCGGCCCCAAATATAGTAAAGCCGAGAAGAGTAGGGTAAATCAGCGTAAAATAGGAACTATTCTCCGCAAAAAAGAGGGCGGCCTCTTGCTCGACTGATTGTTATCCAAAGTCGATTCGCTCTTTGCCTGTTGCGAACTTGTACTCAATAAATACTTGCAACAACCGATATAAAAGTAAAGAACATAACGGAGGACTACCATCTTACACTGAATTGTGATAAAGAAAAGGATATACTGTGGCTAAAATAACAAATAAAAAATACATAAAATATGCAATCCTGCTATTCTGTGTTTTGATCTCATCCATTTGCATATCCTGTTTTGTCAAAACGGCCGAACAGAATCAGCCTGTTGAAAATGGCGTGTTGGACCTGCGGGTCTGGCACGCCGACAGGGACGGGATTCTGGATTTGAAGGGGAAATGGGATTTTTATTGGGAACGGTTGCTTACCTATGACGATCTAATTTCAGGAAAGCCCCAGCCGGATATAAAAGCGGATATTCCATCTTTTTGGAACAGCTATCAAATCAATGCTAAAAATTTGCCCGG
>DFRY01000015.1 GCA_002378845.1 Ruminococcaceae bacterium UBA3451
CAGTGGCTCCGGTTGCACCAGTAGCTCCAGTAGCTCCGGTTGGACCGGTCGGGCCGGTCGGGCCAGAAGGTGTAGTCGAGTAAGTGAGTATTAACCTTGGGAAATAAGGCTCGTACACAATATTGTTAGTGGCAAATTGGACAACGGTAGTTCCATCTGTGTTTGTTAATGCAAATCCATAATTGGGAAACGTTCCGTTTAACCATTGATTTACGGTAGCAGTTACATCGAATTGAACTGCAGTAAATAAATCGGCTGTCGTAATATTCCTTTGTGTTCCTGTGGGGACATATGGTGGCTGCGTATTATAGGTTACTGTACTTGTGTTCAAAGGTGCGGTTACTCTGTTTACAAGTACAGGGCTTGGTGCAGCACCCGTTTTTGAAATGACGCTTAATTCAAGAATCGCGCTGTCAACCGATGTTACAGGTAATGCAGGTAAATTGAACCTGATATCACCAATGGTAAACCCATATTGTGCATCGGTTCCGACATACATGGTCGGAAAAAATGAAAAGTTATTATTTGGTTGTGCAGATGAGACAAAAGTTGTTTCTGTAGTGTTTAAAACTATGGTCGGCATTTGATCAAACCTTCTTTAGATCATAAAATAAAAGCAGATTAGTTCCTTCCCTGAAGAGAAACTCATAGTTATTCGCCATATTAATGAAGCGTACCTCTATATAATATGAATTGTCTCACATCTTGCTACCTACTTTTATAATGGGGAGTCACAGAGAAAGTTTGTACAAAAGAAGGCCCTAAGCTGACATCTGTCATGCTTAGGGCCTTCGGTATAGCAAATTAAAATACAAATCAGTGCGCTTATGTACTTTGTTTCGAGGAGAATTCTGCCAAAGATCCATTCTCTGCTTCAAATGTATCAAGACAATATTGGTTAATTATTTCTTCCGACCAGCCTAATTCAGAAAGCATTTTTTGAATTTTTTCCAGAGTGTCCTGTTTAATCATTTATATCCTCCTGTCAAATTGATACTTTAATTATGACGATTGCTTGTGAACCCATTTTGAAATGAATGTGAACAAACGATGATTACAGAAATTACCAAATTTTCAAAAAATGCTATTAAGCAGTTAACCGGCAAGTCTTACTTTTCATTCCAGACGTTTCAGAGTATAATAAAATGAATTGAGAAAATAAAGGAAGGTTTTGCCGATGGATATGGCGGAATTGCAGGAAAAAATTATATACCATCGAGTTCTGCCGAAACGGGATGCCAGTTTTGCGGAATTTCCCAAACGTATGCTGCCGGAAATTCAACAATACCTTAGGAAAGAAAGCGGAATCACACAGCTGTATTCCCATCAGGCGGAAATGTTCGACCGGGTTATGGACGGTGAAAATGTAATCATCACGACCTCAACCGCAAGCGGAAAAACGCTTAGTTTTTTGCTCCCGGTTTTACAGGATATTTTGAAAGATCCAATGACGCGGGCTATTTTTCTTTACCCGACCAAAGCGCTTGCAAGCGATCAGTATCGCAATTTGCTTCCGATTCTGGAGTATTTCGGGAAGTCGAAAATACAGGCCGGTATTTATGACGGGGATACGCCGGTGAATGAACGGAGCCGCATTCGGAACAGCGCAAACATTATTCTGACAAATCCGGAAATGCTGAACGCTGCGTTTTTACCCAATCATAGCAATTATGGCTTCAATTTTATCTTTTCCAATCTAAAATACATTGTTGTGGACGAGCTGCATTCTTATCGCGGCGCGTTCGGGTCGCACCTTGCTAATGTGTTTAAACGAATGGGCAGAATCTGCCGTTACTATAATTCTTCGCCAAAGTTTCTGTGCAGTTCCGCTACCATTGCGAATCCAGTGGAGTTGGCACAAAACATTTTCAGCAAACCTTTTGAATTGGTGGAAAAAGACGGCTCACCCGCGCCGGAAAAACAATATTACCTATGGCAGCCGCCAAATGTTAGGGGGACGGAATACCGTATTTCCCCGGCAAGGGAAGCGGCGGAATTTATTCCAAAGCTCGTTCTGGAAAATCGCAGTTTTATCGCATTCTGCAAATCGCGCAATGCGGTGGAAGTTGTGCTGAAAGAATCGCGCGACCGCCTGAAATACGACGGATTTGCAGGGCAGGATTTCTCCAGCTTCATTTCAGGGTACCGCGGAGGGTATAAACCACTGGAGCGAAAAGCAATCGAGCAGAAAATGGTAAGCGGGCAGCTAAAAGGGTTGGTGTCCACCAATGTTCTGGAACTTGGAATCGACATTGGCAGGTTGGACACTGCCGTGCTGATCGGATTTCCCGGGACAAGGGCTTCGTTCTGGCAGCAGTCCGGCCGGGCGGGCCGAAAGGGAAATTTTGCGTCCATTTACCTAATGCTTGACAACCTTCCGTTGGATCAGTTTTTGGCAATCGATCCGGAATGGTTGTTTTCTGGCGGAAGCGAAAATGCGGTTGTTGACCCCAGCAATCTTTTTATTCAGTTAGCACATGTTCGTGCCGCAGCAGCGGAGCTTCCGCTTTCGTTGGACGACATTTCGCTGTTTCCTGATTTGGGCGAAGTAGTTCCGGTTTTGCTTAGCGCAAAAGAATTGAAGAAAGAAAACGGTAAATTTGCATGGAGCGGCGGAGCGTTTCCGGCGGGGGACTTTAGTCTGCGTAACATGGACAAGATGCAGTTTAAGCTGAAAAATACAGTTGACAACACGGTTCTTACCGAAATGGACGAACTGCAGGCTTACCGTGAAATATACAAGGGTGCAATTTATATGCACGAAGGAATGCAGTATTTGGTGGAAAGTCTTGACACGGAAAACGGAATCGCCCTGGCAAAACCGATTGAAGTAAACTATTACACCATCTCCTGTGATTCCACAGAAGTACATAAAATACAAAGCCAAAAAAGCGACGTTATTGGAAGGACCGAGCAAGTATTTGGGGACGTAAGAGTTTCGTATACCACGTTTGGGTTTCGACGGCTGCAGTTCCATAATCATCAAAACCTTGGCTATGAGGAACTTAGCCGTCCGCTGAGCAAGTCATTCGATACGGAAGGATTCTGGATCCGGCTTCCAAACGAAGTTTGCCGCCTGTATTCTTTGTTAAATCCNNGTTTTGGAAGACCTATGCGGAAGGGCTTGGCTTCGTTTTGCTGAATTCCGCGATGAGAATAACTATGACGACCCCCGACGATATTGGCAGTGCTCTGTTAACCGAAGATACGGTGGACGGATTTTCCATGTCTATCTGTATTTTTGACCTTTATGCCGGCGGGTTGGGGTTTGCCGATAAAGCCTATGACCATTCGCTTCAAATCGTAGACAACGCCATTCGTATGGTAGAAGGCTGTCAATGCTCCGACGGCTGTTCCGCCTGTGTGGGCGATTATCATTTGGACAAACGGGTAATTTTATGGGGACTGAAAAGCATTTTTGAGCAGTTAGAAGCTCCTAAAACTGTGAAAACGCCGCAAAAGGCGCCCGGTGTCACGTTGAAAAAGCGGTTCCAGTTCCGCACTCTGCCGGAACATTGGGGCGAATTTGTTGCCTTTATCGGGCCTACGAACGAGTATTTGAGCAAATTCCTTATGACTGTTTCGTCAGTCAGCAAGAAAGAAAGCACACTAATTTTGCATGTTGAAAATGCATTTTATAAGGAATGGATTTCCGATGAAACCAATAAAGAGAATTTAAAAAATTTGTTGAAACAGGCGGTGTCAGTACCGAAGGACTTTGTTATTGAATTTGATAGTCCGGAAGACAATGGCCCTCTGTTTAACAGGAAGTTAGCGAAGATGTTTGACGATTTAAAGAAATAGGGGAAATAAATGCTTCAGATTGACGACATGCTGCAAAAATTAAATAGCTATCAGCGGCAGGCCGTTCTGGACAACAGCTCTGCTGTGCTTGTCAACGCCAATGTGGGCAGCGGAAAAACAACCGTGCTTATCTCTAAAATATTCTATCAGCACATGGTAGCCGGGGTTCCGCTAAACGAAATGGTAGTGCTTACCTTTACCAATAAAGCCGCAGACGAAATACGGGAACGAATGATGGCAGCCGACCCGTCTGTAAAACCGGAGGACATGCCCTGGTTTGGCACCTTCCACAGTGTTGCCATGCGGATGCTTCAAAACGTTCTTCCGCTAGAAACGCTTCACTATAACAAATCTTTTACTGTATTGGACCCGGACGAGTTGAACGAAATGGCAGAAAGACTGATTACAGAGCAAAGATTAAAAATAAAGTACCGAAGCAAGCTGTCAAAACGGTTGGAAGCATTCCTTTCCGGTCACCCTCTTTATGGAGTGATGAAACAGGCTGATGATATTGGCGGACTATGGGACTGTATGATAAAGGAAAAGCTGACGCAGAACAAAATGGATTTTGACGATCTGATTCGAAATGCCACGCTGCTGCTTCCGCAAGGTGAATTTTTACCTCAATGGGTTATTGTTGACGAATTTCAGGATTGTGACCGGCTTCAGTTGGAATTTATCCGTGCCGCCCTTGGGGAAAAGACAAAGCTGTTTGCCGTCGGTGACCCAAACCAGATTATTTACAGTTGGCGGGGGAGCAGCCGCAATATTTTTTCGGAATTTTTGAAAGAAGTCCACGCGCGGCAGTTTTCACTCCCCATCAATTACCGTTCCAGTTCTACTATATTGGAAGCTGCAAAATGTTTTCTTGAAAATCAGTCCGAGCTGGCCGGTATTCGGGAACCAGGCTGTGGAATTACTGTCAAAAGACATTACAGTCCATTTATGGAAGCAGATTACCTTGCCGAAAAAATCAACCAGCTTCACCAGGCAGGAGTGGAATATCGTAACATTGCCGTGTTTTACCGACTGCAGCGGCAGTCCGGCACCGTTGCAGACGCACTTCGACACAAAGCAATTCCTTTTGAAGTTTCCGTCCGAAAAACGCTAAAAGATATTCCCGTACTGCAGTGGTTTGTAAGGCTGCTGAATGCATCGGTGAACTTGAACGACCAAAACAGTCTGCTCTCTGTTTTGACAAATTCGCAGTTTGGGCCCGGATTTACCTTTTCACAGGCGCGGAAGGTAATGGAAACTACTGGGGAATGTACTCTTTCTGATAAAATACGAGGATTTTCAAATTGGGCGGCAGAATCGGGTTCGGCATGGAAAATTTACGACTATTTTGGTCTGGATTCATATTTGTTCCCGACCTCGGCTGTATTTGAAGGTAACAAAAAACTTATCTTAGGAATGCTCACGCAACTGGAGGCGTTTTCGTCGAAACATTCCTGTACTTTTATTCAGGGACTTTCGGATTTTCTGAATTCCGCGGTTTTGTACGGAACGGACGGAATAACAGAAGAAACGGAACCCAAAGACTCTGTAAAGCTGATGACGCTTCATACCTGCAAAGGTTTGGAGTTCCAATATGTTTTTATTCTCGGTGTAAACTATGGCCTGATCCCGATGCGTGCGGACACGGGAAGGGAACTGAGTCAGGAAGATGAGGAACGGCGCTTATTTTTTGTGGGCATTACCCGTGCAAAGGACTATTTGGAGCTTTCTTATTACACCAGTCCGGACGACCCGCGTGTACAGCCCGGGCCAAGCAGTTTTCTTTCGGTAATTCCACGGCATTTGCTCGATTATAAGGACGAAGAACGTTCCGGTGAAGCAGACCTTCAGGCATTTCGACGCAAAATTATGGAAAACCGTGGAAAAAATCCGCTTGCAAATCCGTTTTCCTCATTGGATAAGACGGAACCGGCAGAAGAGGAGACACCGGAAGTGCTTTCTGAACGAAAAGTTCGCCATGCAAAATACGGGGATGGCATAATTTATTCAGAGGACGATGAAACGGTAACGGTTGAATTTCCCGGGTACGGCTTAAAATCGTTCTCGAAAGACTTTTGCCCCTTGGAATTTTTAGAATTAGAATAATCGGTGTGAAAAATAAGTAAAATCCATGTAAAAAGAAATATGTCATATTTGCATAACACAATCGATTTTTTAAGTTAAATTTTTAACAATATAGATAAATTGCCCCAATATATCGTGTTATTGAATATAAAAAACCTAAATATAATGTAGAAATCGGTTGAAAATAGTCTAAAACATATGATACTATATAAAATAAGGCAAGTTGTATCATTTAGACTAGAAGGGATTACAATGAAAACACTACTGAATCAAAAACGCATCAAAGTTACGGTCAACGGCAGAGAAACGGAAGTCTATGAAAATTTAACGATTTTACAGGCTCTGTTGCAGGAGGATATCCACATTCCGCATTTGTGCTATGATATCCGTCTGGAAAGATCAAACGGCAACTGCGGCCTTTGTGTTGTAGAACTGGAAGAAAACAACACAAGGCGGGAAGTCAAAGCCTGTCAGACCCCTATTAAAGAGGGTATGGTCATTTGTACAAACAGTCCCCGGCTAGTAAATTATCGTAAAATCAGGCTGGAGCAGTTGCTTTCTGACCACAATGCGGATTGTGTCGCGCCCTGTGTAAAAACATGCCCTGCAAATATCGATATTCAGCGTTATTTGCGTCATGTAGGAAACGGCAATTTTGAGGAAGCACTTCGTACCATTAAAAACAACAACCCGTTCCCGGTCGTCTGCGGGCGTGTTTGCCCTCATCCGTGTGAAGCGCAGTGCCGCAGAAATTTAGTGGATTCCCCGGTTGCAATTAACAATGTAAAACGCTTTGTAGCGGATTGGGATATGAAGGACGACAATCCGTGGATTCCTAAGAAAAAGCCGGACACCGGCAAAAAAATAGCTGTGATCGGCGCAGGCCCTTCCGGTCTTGCGGCAGCGTATTACAGTGCAATCAACGGGCACGACGTAACCGTGTTTGAACGGCAGGAACATGCCGGCGGCATGATGCGGTACGGCATTCCGGAATACCGTCTGCCCAAAGCAACGCTCGACAAGGAAATCGGCGTAATTGAAAAACTCGGCGTTAAGATTATGACCGGCAAAGCACTCGGAACTCACGTTATGCTGGAAGACCTGCACAAAGATTTTGATGCGGTTTATCTTGCAATCGGTTCCTGGCGCGCAACCCCAATGCACATTGACGGCGAAAATAACGAAGGAGTCTGGCTGGGTATACAATACCTGGAGCAGGTGACTAAGCATGCCGAAATCAACCTGGGCGACACCGTCGTTGTAATCGGCGGGGGAAATACCGCCATTGACTGCGCGCGTACCGCGCTGCGCGGCGGAGCAAAGTCTGTGAAACTGGTTTATCGCCGCACACAGGAAGAAATGCCGGCAGAACCTTACGAAGTGGAAGAAGCACTTCGGGAAGGGGTTGAAATGCTGTTCTTAATGGCTCCCACCAAGATCAGCGTTGTAAATGGAAAAAAACAGCTGCAGTGCATTCACATGACACTCGGTGAGCCTGACCGTTCCGGTCGCCGCCGCCCGGTGCCGGTGGAAGGCAGCGAAATCGATATTGAAGCCGATACCATTATCGGTGCAATCGGACAAAGCACAAACACACAGTTCCTGTACAATGATCTTCCGGTTCAGCTTAATAAATGGGGCGACATTGAAATTAACGGAAAAACGTCGCAAACATCGGAAATCAATATTTTCGCAGGCGGCGACTGTGTTACCGGGCCTGCCACCGTCATTCAGGCTGTTGCGGCCGGACGCCACGCAGCGGAATCCATGGACAGCTTTTTGCTGAAGGGTTATATAAAAGAATCCAACGTGGACTACAGCTGCAGCAGGGGTTCGCTTGAAGATCTTCCCAGAAATGAATTTGAAAGTATGCCGAAGCTTCAGCGTAATCCTATGCCGTCGCTCCCGATTTCGGAGCGCAGTCAAAATTTTGAGGAAGTGGAGCTGGGGTACGACGAGGAAACCGCAAGACAGGAAGCACGCCGCTGCCTGAAATGCGGATGCAACGAGCGTTATACCTGCGATTTACGGAAAGAAGCCAGTGCTCATACCAGTGTATTTGAAAAGCCGAATCACGAACGCCCGTATCTTCCCATTGTAGAAGATCATCCGTACATTGTACGCGACCATAACAAATGTATTGCGTGCGGCCGCTGCATTGCGGCGTGTGCCGAAGTAGAAGGCCCCGATGTGCTTTCCTATTATATGGAGCAGGGCCGTTTACTGGTCGGAACAAAAAGCGGTCTGCCGCTTGCGAAAACCGACTGCGTCAGCTGCGGTCAGTGTGTTAACGCCTGCCCGTGCGGTGCCTTAACCGTAAAGAGCGAAAAGGCAAAGGTGTTCCGGGCCATTCACGATACCGGAAAAACGGTAGTTGCTTTCGTAGCCCCCGCAGTGCGCAGTGTGGTTACTTCGCACTACGGAATTCCGTTTGATCAGGCGTCTCCGTTTATGGCGGGCATGCTGAAGAAGCTTGGATTTGATAAGGTTTTTGACTTTACATTTTCTGCCGATCTTACTATTGTGGAAGAAACGACAGAGTTCCTGACCCGCATTAATTCCAAGGGCCCGCTTCCGCAGTTCACTTCCTGCTGCCCGGGTTGGGTGAATTTCGTGGAAAGAAGGTATCCGGAACTGATTCCGCACCTTTCCACCTGCAAGTCCCCGCAAATGATGATGGGCGCGACCGTAAAAAATCACTTTGCGGAGCTTTCCGGAATTAAGAAGGAAGATTTGTTTGTTGTTTCCATCGTGCCTTGCATTGCCAAGAAATACGAGGCGGCTAGGCCGGAATTTGAAATTGAAGGAATTCGCGATGTTGATGCGGTAATTACATCCACCGAGATGCTGGATATGATGAAGCTGACCAATACGGATGTAGAGGACATTGTTCCAACTGAATTTGATGCCCCGTATAAGCAGGTTTCCGGTGCAGGCATTTTATTTGGCGCTTCCGGCGGCGTTGCGGAAGCAGCGCTTCGCATGGCGGTTGAAAAAATAACCGGCCAGCCGTTGACCGAGCATTTGGAATACGAAGAAATCCGCGGCTTTGAAGGAGTGAAGAGCTCTACGGTCGAAGTGAACGGTACAAAGCTTCGTGTCGCTGTCATCAGCGGACTGAAAAATGCGGAACCGATCATTCAGAAAATCATCAAAGGAGAAGATGCCGGTTATGACCTGATTGAAGTCATGGCCTGCCCGGGCGGCTGCATTTGCGGCGCCGGACATCCGGTTCCGGAAAAGGTTGACGAACTGGAAAAACGGCAGCAGGTGCTTGTCAATATTGACAAAACATCGAAATACCGTAAGTCGCAGGAAAATCCGGATATTCTGAACCTTTATAGAACATTTTATGGGGAAGCAAATTCTTCCCTTGCACACAAACTGCTGCATACACATTACACTCCCATTGAGCGCTAATGAAATTGAAATAAAGATCTTATAATAAAAAGGCCATCCTGTTTTAACAATCAGGATGGCCTTTTTGTGTAATGAATTAAATTTGATTCCGATTGACAGCTTGCTTAATCTGCTTTTCCGTTCATTCGTTTGCTTAAAGATCTTCCAAGTATTCTTGAACCAATGCTGAACAGGAAAACCATAATAATTAATACGGCTGCGGAAACGTTCGCAATTTGTGTTGCGTTCGGCGCGACAGCCTCTGTTCTGGAAGCCCAAATGTGAAGCGCTAAGGTTTCACCCGGGCGGAACGGGTTCAGCGGACACAAAGGAGAGCTTAAATTCCAGTTTGACCAGTTGATGTCCGTGCTCATACCTGCGGTGTAAAGCAAAGCAGCCGCTTCACCGAAACCGCGGCCGGCTGCAAGAATAATTCCGGTTAAAATACGGGGGAAGCAGGCAGGAATCAGTACTTTAATAATTGTTTGCGCGTGAGTAGCGCCTAACGCGTAGCTTCCTTCCTTATAGCTTGCCGGAACTGCGCGCAGCGCGTCTTCTGTTACGGTGGTAATCAGCGGCAGGCACAAAATGGAAACCGCCATGGCACCCGCCATCAGGTTCCAACGGGAATGTGTGGCGACAACAAATACAAGGTAACCGAACAAACCCACAACAATGGAGGGCAGGGAAGACAGTGTTTCTATGCAGGTTCGAATAAACCCGGTCAGTTTGCCTGCTTTCGAATATTCGGCCATGTATACCCCGGCCATAATTCCAATCGGCACGCTGATTACCAGCGAAAGGAATACCAGATAAACCGTATTAAAAAACTGATTGCCAATTCCGTTTTCATCAAACCTTAAAAGGGATAAATCAAAGTCAGAAAAGCCTTTATATAAAATATAGAGCGTAAAAGCGGCCAGCAGAAGAATAAAAAATCCTGCTACGCAGTAAAGCACCGCGGTCATCGCTTTATCTGTTTTTTTGGCAATGAAATGTTGACGTTTATTCATCTGTTTTCGCTCCTTTGGAAGAAAGTTTGCGTACAATCAAAATAAAGATAAATGAAATAACTAAAAGAAGCAAAGCCATTGTCCAAAGGGCTAAATTGTATTCTCCGCCTTCGGTAGCACCACCCATGTCCGAAGCAATTGCTGCGGTCAAGTTGTTTGTTGGAGAAAGAATATTTTCGGGGAAAGCCCTCATTTTGCCGATTACCATAGCAACCGCAAGCGCTTCACCAAATGCGCGCGCCAACCCTAAAATAATTCCGGTCAGAATTCCAGACTTTGCGGATGGCAGAACCACGCCGCGGATTACCTGCCAGCGTGTTGACCCAAGTCCGTAAGCTGCTTCGCGGTATTCCAGGGACACATTTCGTAGGGAGTCCGCCGAAACGCTGGTAATGGAAGGGAAGATCATAACCGCAAGAACAATTCCGCCCGCCAGAACGGAAAAGCCAAACTGCAGGTGGAATAAATTTTCCAGAAAAGGAACCAAAACAGTCAGTCCAACCCAACCGTAAACAACAGAGGGAATCCCGACAAAAATTTCTACTGCGGGCTGTAAGATTTTCGAACTGAATTTCGGGGAAATTTCCGACATGAAAATTGCAGTAGCAAGACTGAACGGGGTTGCAATCAACAGGGCAAGGAAGCAGATGACAATTGAACCGAAAATGAAAATTGCCGCGCCAACCTGACCGCCGCCGGTAAAGTCGTCCGCCGGATTCCAGTCCGGGGAAAATAGAAATTCTGTAATACTGTGATGAAACACGGTAAATGTTCCGACACCTTTATAAAGCAGAAAGGCACCGATTGAAATGGTAAGTACAACAATTAATATACCGCATATGGAGACAATGGTGCTCCACATATAGTCTAATTTTTTGGCCATTATACTTCATCGCATCCTTTATAATATAGGCAAAAGACCGGACGGGGTTCGCCCGCCGGCCTTCGACCTGTACTTAGAAACTGGGGATCTACTAAAAAGGGGCACTATCTCGAGACAGTCATTTTAGAAGTGACGTTGTAGCCGAGGGTTTCCACGGAATTGCCGTATTCGTCAGACTGCATGTAGTCCAGGAAAGCCTTGACGGCGCCGGTGGGTTCGCCCTTTGTGTACATGTGCTCATAGCCCCAAACGTTGTATTTACCGTTATATACGTTTTCCAGTGTGGGTTCCACACCGTCAATACTCATGGTGCTGACACTGGTGTTGTTGATTAAGTAGGAAAGTGCGACATATCCGATTGCGCCCTTATGGCTGGATACGTTCTGCAGAAGTGTGCCGGAATCGTCTGTTTCAAGGGATTTGTTGGAAGCTTCTTCTGCGTTGTTCAAAGCGTATTGTTTGAATAATGCGCGGGAACCGGATGTGGTCGGGCGGGTAACAAGAGTAATCGGCTCGTCGGGGCCGCCAACTTCTTTCCAGTTCTTGATTTTTGCGGTGAAAATATCAGCAAGCTGCTGTGCTGTAAGGCTCTTCACTTTTTCAGATACGTCTTTATTGACAATCGGAGCCATGGCAATTACGCAAACTTTGTGGTCAACAAGCTGGGAAGCCTGGTCTGCAGGAAGCTTACTTGCGGCTTCTACGTCAGAGTTACCGATATTGACTGTTCCGTCAGCTACTTGCTTTAAGCCTGTGCCGGAACCGCCGGCGTTCAGTGTAATGGAAACGTCCGGGTTTGATTTTTTGAATTTACCGACAGCGTCTTTTACCAACGGATAAAGCGCGGAAGAACCGGAAGCGGTAATGCTGCCTGTAACTGCTTCGACTGCCGCGGAGGAAGCCGGTGTTTCGGAAACTGCTTCAGAGACCGCTGCGGAAGATGCGTCAGCTGCGGAAGATGTGCTCGTAGTTGATGTGCTGGAGCAGGCGGTAGCAGAAATGCTGATGATTGCCGCTGCTAAAAGCAAAGAAATCGTTTTTTTCATGTTTGACTCTCCTTTATTCTTTTCGGTTAAGTACAGACATGATTATACGTTTCTATTTTTAAAATCAGGTGTGATTTGGATTAGGGAAAGTTAAAAACAATGTAAAATTCAGGTTAGATCATGGAAACAACCTGTTTTTATCGTATTTCAAGCAAATTTTAAAGCCTTTTTCTCTGTTTCCGTGTTTAATGAAAAGGAATATTTTTGAAAAGTTAAATGAAATAAACCGAAATTTAACGTGTTCCTTACATTGCCTTTCTATAATAATTTTTGGAATCTACTAAAGTTGGACTGTACTTTATAAAAAGAATGAAAAAATATGTACTGGAANNAACTATGAAAAAAACAATCACGATTTCAAAAAAGCTTTTACTGTCTTTCGCTTCGCTTTCCTTAGTTACGGCACTGATTGCCGCAATGGGTATTTACAGTTTATTAATTCTGAAAGGCGCAATTACCGTTACGGAAACAGCAATGAACTCTTTACCATCAGTCACGGAGCAGCTGACGAACCTTTCCGCAATGCAGTCTATTGCCCGCGACGCGGTAATCAATTTTCATAATATGGATCTGTTTGAATCCGATAAGGAAAAGTTTCAAACCTACACGCAAAAATACCGGGCAGGCCAAAGCAAACTGGCAGGTATTGAAACGGATGCTGAATGGAAGGGGAAACTGCAACAGGCAAAAACCACGTATGAAAACACGTTAGAACCTCAATTGCAGCAGGTCTTTACCTTTGCGGACGGAAATCAGCTGGCACAGGCGGATGATTTACTTCAGCAGACTTATACTGTGGAAACGGATATTTACAATACATACAACGACTTTATGAATTACCGCATTCAAGCGGCAGAACAGAATGGTGCCCAGAATCAGGGAACGGCGGGGGTTCTGTGTTTTATACTGCTGGGGTTATCTTTGGTCGNNTCCACGGTGCTTGGTGTAAAAATCGCCCGTTCCATCAGCAAACCGTTGAAGGAAGCGGCACAGACAGCCCAAAGCTTTTCCACCGGTTCACTCAGCGTACGGGTTAACTACACCTCTCAGGATGAAATCGGTATTGTTTCACAGGCGCTGAATACCGCGTTTCAGGGCTTGCAGAACATTGTAAATGAAATTTCCGGCGTTCTTGCAAAAGTATCACAGGGGAACCTTACGGTTGCTAAAGTAGAAAATTTTAGCGGGGACTTTCAGCCGGTGTCCGAAGCGCTTAACATTATATTGGAAAGCCTGAACGATACTTTTTATTCGCTTCGTACCATTGCGGTCAGCATTGACAAAGAAGCGGGTCAAGTTTCCGACGGGGCTCAGGTCATAGCTAAGGGCGCGGCGGAACAGGCGGAAGCGGTAGAACAGCTGTATGCTTCCATAGAGGATGTTTCAAAATCGGCGCAAAAGAACGCCGACGACATTGAGCATACCGCAGGTTCGATGGATTTGGTCGCACAAAAAATTGCGCACAGCAACAATCAGATGCAGGGAATGCTCATTACAATGAATGAAATAAACCGTTCTTCCAAAGAAATAGAAAAAATCATTCATATGATTGACAACATTGCCTTGCAGACAAATCTTCTGGCACTGAATGCCGCCGTGGAAGCCGCGAAAGCCGGAAGCTACGGGAAAGGTTTTGCCGTGGTTGCCACAGAAGTGCGCAGACTGGCAGTTCAGGCTGCCGATTCCGCGAAACAGACCTCTAATTGGATTGAGTCCTCCATTAAAAAGGTGAAAGAAGGGCTTACTATTGCATCCGGTACCGCAAAATCATTGGAGGAGACTTCATCGGAAATTGAAAAGATTAATGAAAATATTAAATATATGAAGCAAGAAGTGCAGCAGCAGACTGTCACTTTTTCTCAGATTTCTCAAGGAATCGGCCAAATTTCAAAAGTGGTTCAGGCAAATTCATTCGCCGCAGAAAAAGAAGCTACCGCAAGCAATCAGCTGTTTACTCATTCCAGCTTGCTGAACCAGCGTATTTGTTCAATCCAACTTCGGGATACACAATCGGACTTTCCCATTGCCGCAACGGAGCAGCAATTTGACGGTGCGGATGCGCCGGAAGTAGAAGACGTGGAAGTTATAGCGGAAGAAGAAGTCACGACGGAAAATGCAGAACTTGCATTTCAAGAATAACCGCTTTTTCGAAGAAAACAGAGCCGTTTCGAAATGACATTAAAGTGTCATGGAAAACGGCTCTGTTTTTATTTAACGCGCCTCTTTGAGCCGAAAGCACCCAATATTGGGCAGATGAATATAATTTTATTAAGTCAGTATAACGAAATTCACTTTCGTAGAATGGGAGAAATGATATATGTCTTTTGGAATTGCTCTGGCTGGAGGAGGCGCGCGCGGCGCCGCACATGTGGGCGTTTTGCTGGCTTTGGAGGAAGCCGGGCTGGTTCCGCATTCTATTGCAGGAACCAGTGCGGGCAGTATTGTAGCCGGCCTTTACGCAACGGGAACAACACCCCAAACAATGAAAGAGATTGTAGAAGAGATGTCTGAAAATACGGCTTATTTTCTTGACGTGGATCTGCTTGGAATCCTCTGTTCCATACCGCAGCTGATGGCGCAGCACACATTCGAATTATCCGGTTTTATTAAAGGCAAGCGAATGGAACGGTACCTTTGCATGTTGACCGACAAGAAGAAAATGAAAGACGTTAATCTTAGAACAATTATTCCCGCGGTTGACATTAACAGTGGGTACACCATAGCCTATACAAATTCCCTGGAAAATCTAAAATCACTGGAACGTGTAAAATGGGAAACCGATATTCTGGTCTGTGAAGCCATGCGTGCAAGCTCTGCCGTTCCTGCGGTATTTCAGCCGAAGCGGATCGACGGAATGTGTTTGGTGGACGGCGGTGTAACCGACGTTCTTCCGGTGGACCTTCTGCTTGCCGCGGGGGAATACAATGTGCTTGCAGTTGATGTCGCAGAAAACTATAAAAAGCCGAAAAGTGACAATCTGTTTGAAATTTCATCGCACTCCCTATCCATTATGAGCACTCGGCTGAAAGAGTGCCACTCCCACGGAGAACGTCTGCTTTTAAAACCCGATTTGCCGGAAGAATCCGGCTTGCTTACGCTGAACGAGATGGTTGAATGTATGGATGCAGGTTATGAAGCGGCAAACGCGAATATGGAAGTAATCAAAGCGCTTTTCAGCTAAAATCTTTTGCAATGCGTTTCCAATTAGAAACAATTCCTCTCTTTTTAATATTATGGATGGAAGGCTTATTGCCAATCCACAACGGAAAGAGTGGGATAGAATGTACTCGGGTCGTTCCAGTTCGATAAATAATTTAGAATATATCAGACGCTCCAGAGGAAAGGATGCCTGTAAAAATAGTTTTCGCAGACAGCTGCAGGGGCAGCAAGAACAAAGAGAAAATGCAGTTCGTTTGCTCAATGATGACCGGCTGTATTTCGCTACACTTTTTATTCTTCAGCCGGAAATTGAAGAATATCGGTTATTTCCGGAATTAAGCGAGCACAACCGGATTGCACTGAACATATGCAAAAAAATTTCGGAATCAAAAAAAGGGAATGAAGAATCGGCTCCTTCTTTTTCGCTGAAGGATGAAATGGTTCACACCGTTTTGCTGTGGATGTTTTTTACCGGCGCGGAGGATGACGGTTTAAGTGATGAATTCGATCATATTGTGGATATTTCCGCTTCCATTTTAATTAAGACACATCATGAAAAAACCATTCTGCCGAAAGCTGCGGAATTGATTTTTAAGAGGAATCGAAAGGGTGCTTTCACACACGATCTGATTTGGGCATATTTTCAGGCGAAGGATTCGCAGGCTTTACGCGTTATGGCAGAATATTTGCGATCAGCCAATCGAAAAGATGCGGAACTGGCGCACACTCTTCTGCATCTTCCGCAAAATTCCGAACAGGGTGGGAGTCGGGCGAATCAATATCGGGATTATATGTCCTGGCTGGATGAAAACAGTCCTTATCTTTATTTCACCGAGGAAAGTTTTCAGCTTACCAACAGTCCAAATTCCTGCGAAGTGAATCTGGAAGCAAAATATCTTGGTAAAAACAGTTCGACGAAAAAACATGAAATTGATGATTCGTTTAATGAAGAGGACCTTGACTATTTAAATAATTTCAGCGGGATGCAGGAAGAAGAGAAAGAGGTTCTTGCCAATTACTCTAACAAGCTCCATAATCAGGATCCCCTGAACTGGAACCATTGGATGAAATACCCCATCGACCAGCAGGTTCAGGTAGCCAGGTATGGCCGGAGGGATTTCATATGATTCTTATTGATAACAAGGTGATGTCTGCGGACGACTTAAAGAGGGATTATGCACCGGACAGTATAGAATGGATTATCATTGACCGGCTTTCCTCCAGCAGTGAAAAATATTATTACAGTTCTTTGGATGAATTTAAATTCGAACTTCGTCTCCGTAATGAAATTATTGCGGCCGCCCGTGCCCTGAACCGCAGCGGAATGGATTTTGAGGTTTTCCGGGATAGCAGGTGCAACCACGACTACTGGAACCGCACCAGGGAAGGCGGCTTTGTGCTAAAAAACGGTGTGAAACCCAGTGACGCTATTGAGGACATTTTTAAAAACGGATCTAAATATGGAACCGAATGTGCCACCGCAATGATGATTGTTTACTATAAAGCACTGTTAAGCGTTTATTCCGAAGATCGGTTTAATCAGCTATTTCCCAAAATTGAACTCATGGATTGGCATCATATTGACAGGCGGCTGCAGGAAGTGGGGAATATGACGCGGAGCAAGGATTATTTGCCCGGAGACCGCAGATATTTTGCAAATCCAGATGTTAGCCCCGTAACACCCGAGTGGCAAGGAGAGAACGTAATTGACCTTGGGGACGGAACGTATTACGGGCACGGAATCGGAATTTATAAAGCGGATGCGATTATCAAAGCGCTGAACCGTCACCGTACGGAGGACGCGGATGAAACGGCGCACCTTTTAGATTCTGCCGGACGCCCTAATTTTAAAAGACTGTATAGCTACCAAAATCAATCCTAAGAAAACACCGGCGATTACGCCGGTGTTTTCTTATCAGTCACTAAAAAATGAGCGAAGCATAATACGCTCCGCCCAAGTATTCCTATTCATTTCTAAGCAAATTTTCGGCATAATCGCGCAGACTGGCAAAAGAATTGATATTTTCCGCCCGTGCGCTGATAGATTCTTTCACATAAACGGGGAGAGAGTCAGAATATTCTTCTGCCGATTCATCTTCTTCGAGCAAATCGTATAATCCGCTGTATTTTTTGGGCATTGTATCACCTCCGTTAATAGCTTTTCCTGTTTCTACTAAAATAACAGGAAGAAAAACTTCCTCTTACCCATTATTCTATACAAAAAATATAATTAGAGAATTAGCGTAATTATGTAATTACCAAAAATTTCTTATAATTCTCAAACCATAATATGCGAATGCCACTTTCCGTTGTATAATGTGTAACTAAGGGTATTTGTCTTGACTCTGTTCGAGAAAGGGTTGTAGCATGGAGGAACTTAGAACAATAAAATTTGCGGTATCCGCATTGCTTCAGGATTCCGGGGAAGCAGCACGCGCAATTGAACTGGCAAGGGGGCTTAGGCAGGAATGCCCGGCCGGAATTAAGTTGGAAGTTGTTTTTTTCACCCATGGTTCATCGTTTGACAATAAAATTATTAATGATGGGTTTGAAATTTTTCAGGTCAGTCCGGAACTGCCGGGAATCGGGTTTCAATATGACCTTCGGTCCACGGCCGACAATATGGTTGGCGACGAAAACCTGGCTTATAAATTATTAAGAGGGGAAATAGAGGCGCTTCGGGAGGTTCGACCGGATTTTTTTATTCATAGCTTTTGGCCTGTTGCGGGAATTGCAGCCAAAGTGGTTCAAGTACCGCTTGAAATATGCTATTTGCCGTATCCTTTTTCGGAAGAACCGTTTTCTGCTTACTTAACAAAGGAGAGTGCCGATTACAGTGAACCGCTTACTCGATTACCGGCGATTCTTCGAAAGTTTATTATGGCGAAGGTTCCGCAATCTGCAAAATTAAAAGCTCCGCAACTTTTGCAGGAAAATCTTCAAAAAGCTTATATGCGTTATACAGGAAAAGAAGAAACGCCCGAAATGCAGAACCTGTTTGACATGCTTCGGGCCGATTTTACGATTATAAATGATTTGCCTGTATTTTATGAAGAAAATACACTTCCGAAAAATTTCAAAGTTGTCGGTCCGCTTTATGCTCCGTCGGAACAGTATGAAGAAGTGGATATTAAGATACTCCAGCATTTTGACCCGGAGAAGGGAAAGTTTAAAANNCAATTCCGGGGAACGCCAGAATCTGCTGGAGGTGATTAAAGCATTAACCGTAGGGGCTGAATCGGATTGGGAATCCGTCGTGTTGTGCCCTAGTTCTGTGTGTTCCATGGAAGAAGCGAATGCATTGGCTTCGGGATTCAATAATATCTATATTACCGACGCGCTTGTGCCCGCGCTGAAAGTAAATTCAATGGCAGATCTGGTTATTTCACACGGCGGGCAGGGAGCCGTACAAACTGCAATCGCAAGCTCAACCCCCATTATTGGGCTTGCAGTTCAGCCGGAACAACAAATTAATTTGGATCATGTGGCTATGCGCGGGGCGGCGATTCGCCTTCCAATACAGGAATGGAACGCCGCAGAAATTCAAAAGGCGATTCAAACCATTCGCACTGCGTCCGACTATAAGTTAAGAATGGAAGAATTGAAAAAGCTTCAGCAGAACGTTGACGGAAAAAAGAATTCCGCTGTTGCAATTTGGAACAAAGCCATGTCTGTCAGGAGCAAATAGTACGCAAAAAATCGGTACTTACGAAAAAAGTAAGTACCGATTTTTTGTCATGTCTTGTGAGGATTCGAAATGAAAATCTTTTACGTAAATGGAGGACAATTTTCATTTTTGAATATGTAAACCCATGCCGGACTGACACAGGAGAATTTTTGGCCTGTCCCGTCTGCCGAGCTGGTATTCCATCCGCTTCGGCAGACTTCAACAGTATCATAATAAATTAATTTCAAAAGTAAAATAGTTCAAAGTATAGATTATTTAATGCCTTTTCACATCCCCCTGTTTTGAATCTATATAAAGTATAACGGTTAATTGTGAAATTTATTTGTGCCTAAATTTAAAAATAGGTAAATAAGTTATGAATACGATTTAGCGGTTTGGTATGAAATACCCCATAGAAAAATGGTAAAACAAACCGTCTTTCCTGAATTATTCCCGGATTTCGGCATTATGATTGACGATAAAACAATTCGATGATAAAATAATAAAGTAATTGGAGGAGAGCAAAATGAATGATTATGTTATCATAACCGACGCCACATGTGACCTTCCGGCTCCCATAGTTGAAGAACTTGCAATTCCCGTAATTCCAATGGAATTTACCATGAGCAATAAAGTTTATACGCATTA
>DFRY01000014.1:0-40356 GCA_002378845.1 Ruminococcaceae bacterium UBA3451
TTGGCAGCCAGAACCACCTTCTCCAGCGGCAGCTTCAGCCGCTGTCTTAAAACACGAACGCCGTTAAAAATGCCGACGAGTATGGTAATCAGAGCGATGAGTATAATCATTAAAATATTTTCGGTCAGCAGGCGCTCAAGTTCCGACAGACTTTTTCCGGTGAATAAAATACCGGTTACCGTTTGTTTGTCGTCGGAAAAAATCGGGCTGTAAATAGCAACATAATTTTTTCCAAACAAGGTTGTATTACCGATGTACTGTTTTTTCTGTTTCAGCACGGTATCTGCTATTTTCGGGTCAAGCTTGGTTCCAAGCACACGCTTCTCATGATCCATAATCGTCGTATTAATACGCTCGTCGCCGGCAAATACCGTAAATTCATCGCCGGTCAATGTTTTCAGTCCATCTACGAATGCGGTATTGTCCAGTTTGTAAGCAATCGTAACACAGCCAATTATATTACCTGCTGCGCTGCGAATTGGGGAACCGGCCTTAATGGCGTATTTGATTGTGGTTCCGGTTTCTATTTCAGAGCTTGTGTTACCGGCCAAAGCGCTTTTCACATTTCGCTTTTAGGAATGGTCGTCACCGAATTTATCGGGTTCGTGGGTACGGGCAAGTACAATGCCTTTTGCGTCGGTAATGGTAACCGTGTCCAAATTCAGCGCTTTCCCTGTTGCACCGGCTTCTTTTAAAATCGCCGGGGTATCCTTTTCCGCAACGGAAACGGCAAGATCCTCATCAATGGCAACGGTTTTTGATGAAGTTTCCAGTGAAAGCTTTAAGCTGTTTAATTCCTGCTCCATTACTTTGCTGGAGCTGACAGCCTGATCCTGTGCGGTTTTTCGGATTAGGTTGTTTAAGGAGTACAGCGCTACGGTTGAGGTAAGAAGCACGGTCACCGCAACAGTCAGCGCGTTCAGCCTCAGTACCCGCACGGTTAAGCTTTTTTGACCGATTTTCTTTTTCGTCCTTGTGTTCTTCATCAAAATACATCCCTTTACTTCAGTTTTTCCTACTTGCGTTTTGCAAAGGCAGTGAAAACAGAGTTACCCTAAGCTAATCAAGTAATTTGTAAAACGCGAAGAATAAATCTTGTTAACTAGTATATCGGATTATCGAAAAGAAACATTCGACAAAAAAGAATAAAATATACAATTTTTTTCAAAAATATATTAGTAAATTTATAGGAATTTCTGATAAATTTATTGAAAGATGATACAATTCAGCCTACAATGTATAATTTTATAGAGTTGAAAAAAGCAGAGATTGACTTAAAGAGAGGAACAAGATATAATAACACTTAATAAATCACTTATAATAAGTAGTTTATAAATAAGGAGTACAAGGAAATGAACCGAAACGGAAATGCTCTGGTAACCAGAGAACTGAACAGCAATTTGGTTCGGGACGTGCTAAAAGAAAAACGGACGGCAACTAAGCAGCAGCTGGCGGAAGCGACGGGGCTTACCGCTATGACGATTGCGGCTATTTTGCAGCAGCTGGAAAAAAATCATGAGGTTACGGCAGGCGATCAGGTGGCTTCGGGCGGCGGCAGACCGGCGCTTCAGTTTCTTTTCAACGGGGACTATGCCCATGTGCTGATTCTGTTTACCCATGAGAAAAATGGGGCGGATATGCTGTATGTACGCGTAGTGAACCTGTTTGGAGAACGTGTTTTCGGGCTGGAGGAAGAGTTAAAAGAAATTTCGCTGAACTCCTTTGAACCGTATATTGAAGAAATGAGAAACCGGTTTCCCACCATTCGCGCAATCGGGTTCGGGCTTCCCGGGGTGGAACGGGGTGGGAGCATAGTTGCACTGGACTACCCTGCGTTGGTGGGCGACTCTTTTATGGAGCATTACCGATTAAAATATGGGCTTCCGGTTGTATTTGTAAACGATGTAAATGCCGCGGTGGTCGGCTATTGCAGAAGAAAAGGAATTGCGTCCCCTGCGGTGTACCTCTACTTTCCCAAAAAGTTTCCCCCGGGGGCGGGCATTTACCTGAACGGCGGCCTGTACTGCGGGGACAGTAATTATGCCGGGGAAGTTGCAAACCTTCCGCTTGGGGTGGATTGGAGCAGCACGGAACTGTACCGGTCACCGGGGCTGTTCTGCGGCGCAGTCGGCAAGCTGACCGCGGCCGTTTGCAGTCTTTTAAACCCGCACATTGTAATTTTACACGGCAGTTTTTTGCAGGAAGAACATATAAAACCAATTGCGGCGGAGTGTGCCGGGTTCCTTCCGGCAGACGCAATGCCGAAGCTTGCGGTTTCGGGCAATTTTACGCTGGATTATCAAACCGGCATGGCACAGGAAACTTTGGCACTGATTCAGCCGCGCCTTGCGCTGACAAGATAAAAGCTAAGAATACGGATTTGGAGAGGAACTAACATGGCTACACTGTTCTTAATTGTAATTTATGCTGCATTCATCAGCCTGGGGCTGCCGGATTCCCTGCTCGGCGTGGCATGGCCGGTAATGCAGCCGGAATACCATGTGCCGTTTGGCTTTGCCGGAATTATTTCCATGGTCATTTCGGGCGGTACGATTGTATCCAGTTTTTTGAGCGGAAGATTGCTAAACCGCTTCGGGGTGGGCAAAGTGACGTTTGTCAGCGTATTTATGACGGCGGTTGCGCTGCTTGGTATTTCAGTTTTCCCCAGCTTTGTGTGGGTTTTGCTGTTTGCGGTTCCGCTTGGCTTGGGTGCGGGGGCAATCGATTCCGGGCTGAACGAATATGTTGCGGAGCATTATCAGGCGCACCACATGAGCTGGCTGCACTGTTTCTGGGGAATCGGCGCCATGACGGGGCCGGTGATTATGTCCCGCTATATTTCTGCAAACAGCTCCTGGCGCAACGGGTATCTTACCGTTTCCGTGGTACAGTTTGTTCTGGTTGCGGTACTGTTTTTTACGCTTCCGCTTTGGGACAAGGTGGCGAGTTTAACCAAAGCCAACACACCGGAACAGGAGCCGGCACCGCAGGAAACGGTGGCTCAGCAAAAGGAACTGTTGTACCCCCTAAAGGTTAGAGGAGTAAAAATCGCGCTGGTTTCTTTCCTTTTTTACTGCGGAATCGAGTCTACCATGGGGCTGTGGGGCGGCAGTTATCTGGTGAATGGCAAGGGACTCGACGTGGCAACGGCGGCGGCCTGGGTTTCGGCCTTTTACGGAAGCATTACCGCAGGGCGGCTGATTGCCGGGTTCGTTACCATGAAGGTCAGCAATAAAAGTTTGATCCGCATGGGGCAGCTGATTGTTTTAGCAGGAGCGGTCACGCTTCTCCTTCCGCTGCCAAACTGGGGTTCCTTAATCGGTTTTATCTTGGTCGGATTTGGCTGTGCCCCGATTTTTCCCTGTATGCTGCATGAAACGCCCGTGCGCTTTGGGAAAGCGGATTCCCAGTTGATTATGGGCTTTCAAATGACGGTGGCCTATATCGGTTCTACTTTTCTTCCACCCATATTCGGGTTTATTGCGTCCAATGTTTCTATGATGATAATGCCGCTGTTCCTTTTGGTTTATATTGCAGGAATGCTGTTCAGTTCGGAAAAAATGAACTTGTTTATGAAAACCAAACAGGGGCAGGAATGCGCCTGAATACAAACGGAGCAGCTTTTGGCTGCTCCGTTTTCAGAATAGCAAATCGCTTCTATGATACAATAAGGCTATAAATAACGTAGGAGGAAAAGCGGAATGATTGTGGGAACAGGCTGCGTAACACTGTATGCCCCGTGGGTGCACTCGCTGAAGGAAAAACGAATGGTGGTAAAAAGCCTTCTTACCAAGGTACGCAGCCGATTTAATGTGTCTGCCATTGAAGCGGCCGAACAGGATGTTCATCAAACCATCGTACTGGGTTTTGCCTGCGCCGCGGGCAGCACCGCGTTGGCCGACAGTACGCTTGACCACTTGCTGTCTTTTCTGGAAGCGAACACCGAAGCCGAAATTATTCGTATCGAACGGGAAGTTAGGTAAGAAATCTTTGAGCCGCCGGGTGAATATGCAAGACTTTTGGCATGAAATCCGTTATAATAGGATTACAGAGCAAATAACTCGAAAATTAAGGAATGGGAGAATAGACGATGATAAACCTGTTTTTCTATCAAACGGATATTGGAAGAGTTGCGGTCGCAGAAAACGGCACCGCTATTACGCANNAAGGTATGGGAAAGTCTTTGCACGATTCCTTACGGGGAAACCCGCAGCTATAAAGAGATCGCACAAAGCGTCGGCAGCCCGAAAGGGTTCCGTGCGGTGGGAATGGCAAACAACCGGAACCCCATTCCGGTTCTAATCCCCTGCCATCGCGTCATTGGTGCGAACGGAAATTTGGTTGGTTACGGCGGCGGTCTTTCTATAAAAGAACGGCTGCTGAATTTAGAGAAAGCACATGAGCAGAATAATCTATAAATAGAATTCTGCTGTGCCTGATTTTCGTAAGGTTTCAGCGCGGCGATAGAGTAAGGAGAACAATTTCATGCTGAATATCGGTTGTCATTTATCTTCCGCAAAGGGCTATTATGCGATGGGGAAAGACGCGCTGCAAATCGGTGCGAATACATTTCAATATTTTACGCGTAATCCCCGTGGGAGCAAGGTAAAAAAGGTAGACGAAAAAGATGTGGCGGCGCTGCAGGAACTGATGCAGGCAAATCAGTTTGCGCCGCTTTTGGGGCATGCTCCCTATACGCTGAACGCCTGTTCCGCCGACCAGCGCGTGCGTGAGTTCGCGGAGTTTGCCATGACCGAGGATTTAAAAAATATGGAGTACCTTCCGGGGAATCTGTACAATTTCCACCCGGGGAGTCACGGCGGACAGGGTGTTGAAACGGGAATTACGCTCATTGCGGAACAGCTGAACCGCATTCTTACCGCCGGTCAGACCACGACCGTGCTGCTGGAAACCATGGCAGGGAAGGGCAGCGAGGTTGGCAGCCGGTTTGAAGAAATTCGGCAGATTCTGGACCGGGTGGAGCTGACCGACAAAATGGGTGTCTGCCTTGACACGTGCCATGTGTTTGACGGCGGGTATGATATTGTAAACGATTTGGACGGTGTACTGGAAGAATTTGACCGTGTAATCGGACTGAAATGGCTGCGCGCCGTCCATTTGAACGACAGTCTGAATTCCCTTGGCAGCCACAAGGACCGTCATGCCTGCATCGGCGAAGGTAAAATCGGGCTGGAAGCACTTGTGCGCGTGATGAATCACCCCAAGCTGTGCACGCTTCCGTTCTGTTTGGAAACGCCGCAGGATTTGGACGGGCACAAGCAGGAGATTTCGCTTCTGCGAAATGCCTACACGGCATAAGCCATCAAAAGAAAAGGCGGGGAAAGAACAAATGGAGATTTTTCCGTACGGACAGAAAGAAATNNTATTGAAGCTCTTTCGCAACTTCCGGATGACGAAGTGGCGCGGCGGCTTTCCGCACTGAACGGCGTGGGAGTATGGACGGCGGAAATGCTGATGATTTTTTCCATGGGCCGCCCCAATATTGTCAGCTGGAGCGACCTTGCCATCCGCAGGGGAATGATGCTCCTGTATCACCATCGCAAATTGGACAAAGCAAAATTTGAACGCTACCGGAAACGTTACTCCCCTTACGGAACCGTAGCTTCCTTGTACTTGTGGGAAATCTCATTGGGCGGCTGAATCTACTGAATAATTGAATAAGCTGAATACAAAGAAACCCCGGAAAAAGGAAACAAGAGCGTTCCTTTATCCGGGGTATTTCCATTTAATTCACTGTTTTCAGCCGATTTCCAACGTGCCGAAAAATTCAGGCAAATGGTAATCGGGGGACGGGGTATCGATTTTCGTCCAGCTGCCGTAATGCGGGTTTTCGGTTTCGTCGCCGCATTTAAAAAAGTTGCCTTTCAGCATGTCTCCTTTTGCGAAAGAAGCATCCCCGTATACTGCCTGAATCAGGCTCAGCGGAACGTACAACTCGTAGCCCCATAGCCCGTTGCTCTGAAAAGGTATTGCTGCGGGGTGTTCAGCGCCGAGTTCGACCACCTTTTTTCGGTTGTGGCGGGAAGTGCCGTAGCAGCACAAAATTGCACCGTTTGCGTTGCCTTCGAAATTAATATACCCGGTACCCTGTTCCTGCGGTTTAAAGTTCAGGAACATTTCAAGGCAGCTGTCCTTGTAAACCGGGTCGTTCGCTTGTGTGTATACTGCTTTCGGATTTTCCTCTTCACAGGAAATCCGGAGAAAAAAGCCTTCGCCTGTTACATAGCACAGTTTGGCTTCCGCTTTCGGGCGGTAATCGCCGCCCCAGTTATATTGGCTGATGGAAATGGGTTCAATGGAATCCCAGTCGGGTTTGCCTGCCAGTTGTTTTATAATATAGGACATGGTTTTCTCCTTACGATAAGATTAAAAAATGCCGTCTGAGCCTGACGGCACAGGATTATTATTGCATAATCCACGCGGTTTTTCCAGTATATTTTTGGCAAAGGACAAATATGGACATATTCAGAAAAATTGTCAGTTGCAAATAAAATGCGGTGCGGTTATAATTGGGAAGAAATCATTTTAAACAATCCGCCGCGACAGCCGTTTTTGCAGCAGAAAACAGCGGTGCGGATTCTTTATTTTGAGGTTTGGAGTGAAATGAATGAACAAGATTATTTTGAGTGCGGACAGCACCTGTGACCTTGATGAAAGCTTGAGGGAACGCTTCAGCGTGAACGAATACCCGCTTCACGTTATTTTGGGTGATAACCAATACATGGACGGCGTAGATATTTCAGCGGATGAAATTTACGACGCATATGCCCGCCATCATATTCTGCCAAGAACAGCGGCAATCAATGTTGAAGAATATATCAGCTATTTTAAAAAATGGACGGAAGAAGGATATTCGATTATCCATATTAGCCTTGGTTCGGTACTTTCCTCTTCGTATCAGAATTGCTGTATTGCAGCGGAAAAGCTGAAAAATATTTATCCGATTGATTCCCAGAACCTTTCCAACGGAATCGGTCTGCTTGTTCTGGAGGCCGCGGACCGCATCGCACAGGGAATGCCTGCGGAGCAGATTGCCCGGGAAGTGAGTGCGCTGCGCACGAAGGTGCATTCCAGCTTTGTTGTAGACACGCTGGAGTTTTTGCACGCGGGCGGAAGATGCTCGGCACTGACGGCGCTTGGCGCAAATTTTCTGCACATTAAACCGTGTATTGAAGTGGACAATACCAGCGGCAGCATGTCGGTGGGGAAAAAGTACCGCGGCGCGCTGGAAAAAGTGCTGCAGCAGTATACGCAGGATAAAATTCTGGGCTGCAAGGATTTAAAAACCGACCGGGTTTTTATTACACATTCCGGCATTTCGCAAAAGCGGATCGCTCTGGTACAGGATGTTATCAAGAAAAATGTATCCTTTAAGGAAACGTACATTATGCGGGCGGGCAGCACCATATCGGCGCATTGCGGGCCAAATACGCTTGGCGTTATTTTTATGTCAAAATAATTTTGCCCGGCTCGGCGTATTACATATCGTCCAAAATTTAGGCGAAAAGAAAGCGGGCAGGGAATTCCCTCCCCGCTCGGCGTTTTTAGTGCAGAATTTCAAGCCAGTAACCGTCCGGATCCTCAATAAAATACAAGTCCATATCGTGGTTTTCAAAGCAGATGCAGCCCATCTCTTTATGCAGCGCATAGGCTTCCTCTTTATTTTCCACGCGGAACGCAATGTGCGTTTCGTTGTCGCCCAGCTGATACGGTTCCTTGTGGTCACGCAGCCAGGTCAGTTCCAGCTGATAATCGGTTTCCCCGTCGCCAAGGAACACCAGCGTAAAGGAACCGTCCGAAGCGGACTTACGCCCAATTTCATTTAGGCCTAACGCTTTTTTATAGAATGCAATACTTCTATCCAAATCCAGTACATTCAGATTAGTATGAAGAAATCTGCTTTTCATGAAAATACCTCCAATGTATTCTTAATATTGATTGAGTACAGTATAATCTGTTTGAAAATGCTTTTCAATAGGCTGACTTTCATTATCAACGGATGGGAATTTTTCTTCCCATTTGCGGCTGTTATTGCTATAATATAACCAGAAAGCCATGGGGAAAAGGCAAATAACGGGGGATTAAAAATGGAAGAAATCAAGGCGGGGCGTTACCGTCATTTTAAGGGGAACGAATACCGGGTACTGTACCTTGCCAAACAGTCCGAAACGCTGGAGCCAATGGTGGTGTATCAGGCGCTTTACGGCGAACGCGGAATTTGGGTGCGCCCGGCGTCAATGTGGAACGAAACCGTGGAGCGGGACGGAAAAACCTTTGCCCGGTTTACTTATATTGGAGAATAATATGAATATACAGATTTTTGGCAAAGCGAAGTGTTTTGATACGAAGAAAGCGGAACGGTATTTTAAGGAACGCAAAATCAAATACCAAATGATTGACGTAGCGAAATTCGGCATGAGCAAAGGGGAATACGCTTCGGTAAAGGCGGCGGTCGGCTCCATGGAGGCCCTGATTGATGAAAAGTCCCCGGATGCTTTGCTGATTAAATACCTTGCGCGGGAAAGCGATAAAGAAGAAAAACTGCTGGAAAACCCGAAGGCGTTTAAAACGCCGATTGTGCGCAACGGAAAACAGGCAACCGTCGGCTATCAGCCGGAGGTTTGGAAAACCTGGGAGTAAATTTGGGGGAAGCGGGGGGTATGGTATGATGAAAATTCTGATCGCGTATGCCGGTAAGTCCGGCACGACGGAAAAATGCGCAAAATTGCTTGGTGAACAATTGCCCGGCTCGGTTTTGGCCGACCTGAACCTGCAAACACCGGACATAAGCGGCTTTGACACGGTTGTTGTAGGCGGTTCTATTCGGATGGGGCAGCTGCATTCAAAAGCAAAAAGTTTTGTGGAGCAGAATTTGCAAACTTTAAAGTCGAAAAAGGCCGCGTATTTTATCTGCTGCATTTTTGCGGAAAATGCAGAAAAACTGTTTGCGGACAATTTTCCAAAGGAACTTTTGGATTGCGCCGTCGGTTACGAATGTTTTGGCGGTGAGCTGAATTTGGAAAAACTGCGTGGCCTTGACCAATTTATCGCAAGAATGGTGATGAAATCTGCGGAGGAAAAAAGGAACCCGCCCCCGCAGATTAACCGGGAAAACATTGCAATACTGTCGGACAAAATCCTTGCATAAACGATGCCAATAGAAATGAGATCCCCGGTGAAGCCGGGGATCTCATTTTGTCTTTTTGTTTATTTGCAGTACACTTCGATTGCATCGCTCATGAACTGCGCCAGACCCGGCGCGTATTGATCAATGTTTTTCGTAAATCGTTCGTCCGCAACATACATCTTGCCCAGTCCGGCGAGTATTTCTTTCGAGCACTCGTAAAAGTGGTTGGAAATGTGCGCCTGCCAGTCAGCGATTAGCTGTTGAACCTCCGGCGCGGCGGGGCCTTTCTTCATGTTAGCCGCAAGTTCGCGATGAATCCGTTCCGATTCAGCGGAAATACGCGCCCAGTCTTCTTTGCTGTATTCTTTTGTTCTGCGGGCGCTCTCTTTGTACGCTTCCGTGCTGCCCCAGCGTTCCTCTGCTTCTTTTCCGTACTCGTTCTGAGCCGCTTCAATTTGGCTCATATCGAACTCTTTAAAACTCATTTCAGTTTCTCCTTTCAGGGTTCTGTTTACCAGGGCGATCAAATCATCCAGTCTGCCGCGTTTTAAAAGCAGCAGCTTTTTGTGATGTTCCAGCGCCTCGGTTCGGTCAAAGGCAGGATTGTTGAGAATGTTATGAATCTCTTTCAGCGCAAAACCAAGTTCCCGGAAGAATAAAATCTGCTGTAGGCGCTCTAAAGCGGCGGTACCGTACAGCCGGTAACCCGACTCCGTTACCTCATCCGGAGGAAGCAGCCCGATTTCATCGTAATAATGCAGTGTGCGCACACTGACCCCGGTCAGTTTTGCAACCTCGTTAATTTTCATTTTCAATTTTATCACCTGCCTTGATTATACTATAAACTATGACGTTACGGCAGAGTCAATAGCCGAATTAAAAAAATTTGATCAAAGCCCGTATTAATCAAAACGCCCCCGAAGCAGAACACTGCAACGGAGGCGTTTGTAAATTTATTTTATAAGATAGAACTAATAAATAATCGCGCCGTATTTTACGGCAAGCGGTTCCATCAGCTCGGGTTCGATGGAGCAATTGGAATCAATAATCAGTCTGCCCTGAAAATAACGCAGTACGGCGTCCAGCACAGGAAGCTGGTTACAGCGCACGGCAATCGGCAGGCGGGTCATAGCGCTGCTTTCACACAGCAGGGCAACGTCGTCCAGACTGTTGACCTCCACCAGCGCGGTGTTCACCTGTTCGTCGTCAAGGTCAATCAGGTCATCGCCAAGGCCGCTGGTGCACTCAATCGGTTCACTGAGCACGATGTCGTCTCCAAGGAAAAACGCTTCCCGTTCAATCGCCGCGGCGAAAGAATCCACTTCTTCCGGAATTTTCAAAGGAGCAAAGTCCTTCGTTACTTCTGCGATTGCCTTAATATGTTCCGGCGTCGAGCCGCAGCATCCGCCTACAATGCGCGCACCCGCCTGCATTAAGCGGCGGATGCCCTCGGCAAATTCAGCAGGGGGAAGATACCCGTTCCCCGTGGAAGAATTCCACATGGGAACACCCGCGTTGGGTTTTGCAATAATCGGAACGGATGTGTGTGAAGCAACCTGACGGATTACTTCCAGAATGGAGTCCGGTCCGGAAGAACAGTTGACGCCGATGGCCTCAACCCCCATTGCCTGCAGAGTGATTACGGTCGGCAGCAGGGAGCCGCCGGTTAATGTATGCCCGCTTTCGTCAATGGTGATGGTGACAAAAACCGGAAGATTGGTCGTTCTGGCCGCAAGCACCGACGCACGCATGTCGGCGAGTGAAGTTTGGGTTTCAATGGCCAGAAAATCAACGCCCGCTTCGTCCAGTGCACGGATTTGTTCCCGGTAAATATCATAAATATCGTCAAAATCTGCTTCGCCGAGCGGCGGCACAAACATTCCGGTCGGGCAAAGGTTACCGCCCACAAGAACACCCGCCGGTTTCGCAATGCTTTGCGAAAGCGCGACAAGCCTGCGGTTTAATTCGGACACTTCATTTTCCAGCCCATAATGGCTCAGAGCGGCGCGGTTTGCCCCAAAGGTGGGTGCATAAACCGCCTGTGACCCCGCGGCGATAAATTCGCGCTGAAGCCGCAAAAGCGGTTCCGGGTGCTCGGAAATCCATTTTTCTACACATACGCCGCTTGGCATTCCGGCAGCGGTCAGGTTAGTGGCCGTCGCGCCGTCCAGCAGCATGGGCAGTTGAAAAGGAAAACTCATTTGTGTTTCATTGCTCCTATCCTGTTGTTCCGTACAACGTATTTGTTTACGGAAAAGCTTTCGGGTTTTATGTGTAAATTACATACTTTCCGGAGCGGAAATCTTGAACATGGAAAGCACGTTGCAAATTACGGTGGAGGTTGCGCTGCACAGGTACAGTCTTGCGGCGGTCAGGCTTTCGTCTTCGCCTTTTACACGGCAGGCATTGTAGAATTTATGGAACAACGTTGCCAGAGTAATAACATAACGGGTGATTCTGGCCGGGTCGTAATCCTGTGCGGCGGTGACAATTTCACCGGTGTAAGCGGAAAGATGACGGATTAATTCAATCTCTTCCGGTGCGGTAAGAAGCGCAAGTTCTTCTTCGGTGCATTCGCGCGGGGAAATTCCTTCTGCGGCAAGCGCTTTCAGAATGCTGCAGATTCTCGCTCTGGCGTATTGCACGTAATAAACGGGATTCTGGGAATCCTCCTGTACGGCAAGGTCAAGGTCGAAATCCATTTGGGAAGTGGCTTCCCGCAGGTTAAAGTAAAACCGTGCGGCGTCCACCGGAACTTCATCCAGCAAGTCGGCAAGTTGAATCGCTTTTCCGGTACGCTTGCTCATGCGAACTACTTCGCCGGCCTTTACCAGCCTTACCAGCTGAATGAGCACAACGTCCAGCTTGTCGCCGTCCAGTCCGACTGCGTTCATGGCGCCCTTCATACGGGCAACATGGCCGTGATGGTCTGCGCCCCAAACGTCGATGCAGCGTTCAAAGCCGCGTTTTTCAAATTTGTTGCGGTGATAGGCAATGTCCGCCGTAAAATAGGTCGGGTTGCCGTTCTGGCGCACCAGAACTTCATCTTTTTCCGCGCCGAATTCGGTTGCCTTGTACCACAGCGCGCCGTCTTTTTCGTAAGTCAGGCCTTTGTCCTTCAGAATTTGAACGGTTTCTTCCAGCTCGCCGTCGTTGTGCAGCAGGCTTTCCAGGAACCACTGGTCGTATTCAATCCGGTACTTGTTCAGGTCGTTTTTCATTTTCGCAATGTTTTTGGGCAAAGCAAAGGAAACAAGCGCTTTTCTGCGTTCTTCGGAATCTGCGTTCACGTATTTGTCGCCGTTTTCCTGTGCAAATTCCGCAGCCCTGTCCTTAATATCGTCGCCGTGGTAGCCGTCCTCCGGGAACTCAACAGCGTCTTCCCCAAGGAACTGCTGCAGGTACCGTGCTTCCAGCGAGCAGCCGAACTTTTCAATCTGGTTGCCGGCGTCGTTTACGTAAAATTCACGCCAAACATCGTAACCCGCCGCGTCCAGTACCGCAGCCAGGCAGTCGCCCAGCGCGCCGCCGCGCGCATTGCCCATGTGCATGGGGCCGGTGGGGTTTGCCGAAACGAATTCGACCATAATCTTTTTCTTTTTGCCGTAATCACTGCGGCCGTAATCGGCACCGAGGCGGTTAATATCCTTCAGCACGTCGCCGTAGAATTTACCGCTTAGAAAGAAATTAATGAAACCGGGGCCGGCAATTTCAAAACGGTCAAAAAAAGTGCCGTTCAGCATCAGGTGATCCGTAAGGATTTGTGCAATTTTGCGCGGGGCAAGGTGAAAGGCTTTGGCGGAAACCATGGCTGCGTTGGTAGCCCAGTCGCCGTGGGAGCGGTCTNNGTCGGAGCGGTCTGCCGGCACCTCAATAGAAAATTCGGGAACGGCCGCTTCGGTCAGATCCCCGGCTTTCATTGCCTTTGCAAATGCGTCACCGATTGCGGTTCTCAATTCACTGGTCGCTTGAAACACTAGTTTTGACATCTTTGTTTTTGGCCTCCTTGACGGTAATTAATATTTCATTCACGCTGGATAGGCTGGAGTTGATATCGAGGGAATAATTAACCTCCAGTTTGCCGCCCGCGTCGTCGAGCTCGGACTTTACCTTGCTGGTGAATACGCCGATCATCATGCAGCCGTAGCCGGTGTCGTAAGGGCACACATGGCGCTTGCCGTTTTCCAGAATCAGGCGGGTGCTTTCCGCGCCGCCGCGCATCAGCGTTACTTTGGAATCGCCGTCTACTTTCAGTACGGAAGTCTGCGGTGACCCTTTGTTTTCGGCATCGTATTCTTTGTAAACAATGTACCGGCTGTCGCCTCGCTTTACGTACGAGCCGAGGGTGGTAACCTCGATTTCACCAGTTTCATCGTCAAGCTTCTGCCGGCCGATAATCGAGATGAGGTAATTTTCCTGCATTTGATTGCTCCTTGTTGAACAGTCGGCACAGCTTTTGCCGCTCTGTTCCTCCTTGTTAGTATAATTCGATATTTACATAGCTCACGTCATTTTTTATGTCGCAGCCAAGAAAAATTTCCGCGGTCTGTGCAAAGCCTTCTACGCGGTCGCTCACAAAGAACGAACCTTCGCCTTGACTTTGCCTGTCGCACAGCAAATCCTTTTCTTTCAAAAGAGCGGCGCAGTAAAGCGCCGTTTCGCGCCCGCTGTCAACCAGCGTAACGCCGCCGCCCATTACGCGGGAGATAATTGGCTTTATAATGGGGTAATGGGTACAGCCGAGAATCAGGGTGTCGATTCCCGACTCCCGCAGCGGAACAAGGTAACGTTCCGCAACAAGACGCGTAACTTCCTCGCTTTCGGATATAAATCCGTTTTCTACCAGCGGAACAAACAGCGGACAGTCACGGTCAAAAACCTCGATTTCGGGGTCGATTTCCGCCAGCTCGCGCCGGTAGGAACCGCTCCGGATGGTTGCCGTGGTGCCAATAATGCCAACCCGATTGTTTTTCGTCGCGCGGGCGGCGGCCAGTGCGGTCGGCTTCAGCACGCCGGTATAGGGTAATCCGAGGTTTTCACCGACGGAGCCTGCCACGGAACTGACGGTGCCGCACGCGGCAATAATCATTTTTACGTTGTTTGATTTCAAAAACGCAGCGTCCTGTTTTGTATATTTAATAATGGTTTCACGGCTGCGGGAACCGTAGGGAACCCGGCCGGTGTCGCCGAAATAAACGATATTTTCCTGCGGCAAAATCTGTAAAAGCTCTTTTACGGCGGTCAGTCCGCCAAGCCCGGAATCGAACACGCCGATCGGTCTGTTATCCATTTTATTGCATCGCTCCAAAAGTTTGATTAATATTTGGCCTTTATTTCAAAGGAAAGCGTAATCAGCCGATCAATCAAGTCGCTGTAAGGAAGACCGAATGCCTCCCAAAGCTTAGGATACATGCTGATGGATGTAAAGCCCGGCAGGGTATTCAGTTCATTCAGAAGAACCTCGTTGCCGTTCCGCACAAAAAAGTCCACGCGGGTCAGCCCTGCGCAGCCCAGCATGCGGTAAGCGCGGGCGGCGGTGGAACGGATTTCCTCCATGACTTCGTCGCTCAGGTGTGCCGGAATATACAGCTGGGACGTGCCGGATTTATATTTGTCGTCGTAATCGTAAAATTCTGCAGAAGCGGCGATTTCACCCACAAGGGAAGCCTCGGGTTCGGAATTGCCAAGTACGGCACATTCCACTTCCTGGCCGACAATGGCTTCTTCCACCACAATTTTGTCGTCCTCCCTTGCCGCCTTTTCTACTGCGGCGCCCAGTTCCGCTTCATTGTGCACCTTGCTGATGCCGACGGAAGAACCAGCGTTGGCCGGTTTGACAAAAACAGGGTAGCCAAGCCGCGCGTTGATTTTTACCTTGATTTTCTCCGCTCCGGTTTGGTACTTGTCGGCGAAGAACCAAAGGTAATTCGCCTGCTTAATGCCTGCCGCCGTTAACAGCGTGTGGGTTACCGCTTTATCCATGCAGACTGCCGAAGCAAGGGTATGGCAGCCGACATAAGGAATTCCGCTTAACTGCAGAAGGCCCTGCATGGTGCCGTCTTCGCCGTTTCTGCCGTGGAGCACGGGAAAAACACAGTCTACTTTTATCACGTCAAACCCGATTTTGCCGTCGACCACAATGCCGTGAACGTTTCGGTCGGGGGAAATAAACGCGGGCTGGTTCAACGCATTGTGTTCCCAGCGGCCATCCGCAATTTCTTCCACCGGGCCGGAAAACAGGTACCAGCGGCCGTCTTTGGTAATACCAAGGCAAACGGGTTCGTATTTATCGTGGGGCAGGTTGTTGATCACGGAAGTTGCGGAAACGCACGAAACCTCATGCTCTGAGGAACAGCCGCCGAAGATAATGGCAATTTTTTTCTTATCCATTACATATCCTCCAAACTGTAAATGCGCTCAGCCTGCGGTGAAAAACGGGGTTCGGCTGAAAATCACAGCGTTTTACCTGCATTCTGAGTACGTTTTCTTATTAATATACATAATACTACGAATATATATCATATCACAACGCCCCTGCGGGCGCAATCGAAATTTTGTTAAATAAGTATGGTGACAAAAAAGCGTTTATGATGTATAATTATTGCCTAGATACATGGAATAATAATTCGGAATATTTGATAAAACTTCAGGAGTGATATATTTGGAGCAGAAGGCATTTGACCTTGTTACCGAAAAAGTTGGCGCGGTTCTGACCGAACAGGGGTTTCAACGAACCGGCGACCTGCAGGAGGAAAGCGGGCGCGCCGCACTGTTCACCAATGAAAACAACGCATACAGCATTCTTTACAATCAGGCAAAAAAGCGTTTTGAACTAAGAACCTGTGAAATGGAAGACGATAAGCCGGACGGCAAATGGAAGTCCATTTCCATTTGGCTTTTTGACCCGGAGAGCGACAGTGTGTCAGAAGCGGAAAGCATTGTGAACGATTTTTCCGAAACCATTCAGGGGCCGAAGCGCGTTGCGGCTATGAAAACACAGAAGAAGCGCAAAAAAGACGATGAAAACAACCCCGACCCGCTGTTCTTTTTCAACCGTTTTGTGGGTGTTTTTCCGGAACTGCGCGATGAACTGAATGAAGAAAAGGCACAGTACGGCGACGTTCGCGCGGTTACCTTTGCGCGTACCCGTCTTACCCCGAAAATCGAAGCTCTTTGCACGCAGACAACCAGGCAGGAGCAGATTAAGCGCTGTGTCGACCTTCTGAACGACATGTATGTTGCGGGCGATATGGATGTGCGTTCCATCATTACCATCGTAATTTTGAACGGCATTGAAAATCAAACTGCAGTCGACAATATGAAGCCGCTGTTCAGCGAGGATCTTGGCAAAAGCTTTACGGCCGGCCTGAAGATGAAGGGTAAGGTCATTAAGCCCGAAAAAAAGAAAAAGAAGAAGCAGGAACGCTTTGTTGCGGATAATCTGAATACCTTAAAGCGATAATTGTTTGGAACGCGGCGGGCAGGCTGGCGTCTGCCCGCTTTTTACAACATAATCCAACCGGTTTCGACCCAGTAAGAAAGCCATTTTCGCCGTTTTTCGACAGGGCTGGAATTTACAGCATTCATAATGAAAAATAAATGGGTGCAATGCTTGACAAGCTTTCATTCCATATGTTATTATAGTTATACCTCATAAAGGGGTTATTTTTTTTGCGCCCTTTTAAGAGGGAGGCTGAGGTCTATTTCAGACCTAAATATTTTTCCGTACAACGGGAGGTGCCGTCATGAGAGTTAAAATCACATTAGCTTGCACAGAGTGCAAACAGCGCAACTACAACACAATGAAAAACAAGAAGAATGATCCGGACAGGCTTGAAATGAACAAGTACTGCAGATTCTGTAAGAAGCATACTCTTCACAGAGAAACAAAGTAATCCGGACGGAGGGACAGATAATGGCAGAAACAACTGTAAAGAAAGAGAACTTTTTTTCCAGAGCCGGCAAAAACATCTCTAAGTTCTTCCGCGATGCCAGAAGTGAAGTCAAAAAGATAGTATGGCCCACACCGCAGGCTGTTTTCAAAAACACCGGCGTTGTTTTGGTAACAATTATTATCATCGGCCTGTTTATCTTTGCACTGGACACAGTACTTATGAATCTGCTTGGACTGATTATGAACATTGCGAAATAGGATAAGCGGAGGAGTATACTATGTCTGAAGACGCTAAATGGTATGTTGTTCATACCTATTCCGGGTATGAGAACAAAGTTGCCTCCAATCTTGAAAAGACAGTGGAAAACCGTCAACTCCATGATTTAATTCAGGAGATCCGCGTGCCAACCGAAACCGTTACCGAAATCAAGGATAACAAGCGGCGCGATGTGGAACGGAAGATTTTTCCCGGTTATGTTCTGGTTAAGATGATTTTAACCGATGAATCCTGGTATGTTGTCCGCAATATTCGCGGCTGCACAGGTTTTGTCGGCCCGTCGTCAAAACCGATTCCGCTCACCGATGAAGAAGTCGCGAGATTGGGCGTCGAACAGAGAGAGATTGAGGTTTCTTACGGGGTCGGCGATTCCGTACACATTATTGATGGTCCCCTTGAGGGCTTTGTCGGTACTGTCGAGGAAGTGGATGTCGACAAGAACCGCGTCCGTGTTACCGTTTCCATGTTTGGGCGCGAAACACCAGTTGAGCTTGAGTTAGATCAGGCAGAAGTCATGGAATAATTTTCACGATAATTTGCGGGAGACCGCTTATTATGAGGGGCATTGCCCCTGTGGGAGGAACGGATAAAATATTTCGTCCGCTCCGCCATCTACCACGAATTTTGGAGGTGCAAGAAAATGGCTCAAAAGGTTACGGGCTTTATTAAGCTCCAAATACCTGCTGGCAAGGCTACCCCGGCGCCGCCTGTTGGACCGGCACTCGGTCAGCACGGTGTCAATATCATGGCGTTCACAAAGGAATTCAATGAACGCACAAAGAACGATGTAGGATTAATCATCCCTGTCGTTATTACGGTTTATGCAGACCGTTCGTTTACCTTTATCACTAAAACTCCCCCGGCTGCTGTTCTGATTAAGAAGGCATGCGGTATTGAGAGTGCTTCGGGTGAACCGAACAAGAAAAAGGTTGCGAAAATTACCCGCGAGCAGGTCAGAAAGATTGCTGAAACAAAAATGCCCGACTTGAACGCAGCTTCAATCGAAACAGCCATGAGCATGGTTGCCGGTACAGCGCGCAGCATGGGTATTGAAGTCGTAGATTGATCACCCGGGTGGGAGGAACATTCTAATCCGATTTTACCACTCAATAGGGAGGAAAACCAATGAAACACGGTAAAAAGTATGTCGACAGCGCTAAGCTGATCGATCGCGCAAAGCTATATGATGCCAACGAAGCGCTTGACCTTTGCGTCAAGACTGGCACATCCAAGTTTGACGAAACCGTTGAGGTTCACGTTAAGCTGGGCGTTGACAGCCGCCATGCTGACCAGCAGGCTCGCGGTGCAATCGTTCTGCCGAACGGCACGGGCAAAAAAGTTCGCGTTCTTGCAATTTGCAAGGGCGACGCAGCAAAGGAAGCGGAAGCTGCCGGTGCTGAATTTGTCGGTGCAGAAGATATGGTTCAGAAAATCCAGAGCGAAAACTGGATGGATTTCGATATTCTCATTACTACTCCGGACATGATGGGCCTTGTTGGCCGTTTAGGTAAAGTATTGGGCCCCCGCGGCTTAATGCCTAACCCGAAGGCCGGTACAGTTACCCGCGAAATCGGCAAGGCAATTGCCGATGCAAAAGCAGGTAAAATTGAGTACCGCCTTGACAAAACCAACATTATTCACTGCACAATCGGCAAGGTTTCTTTCGGCGGCGAGAAGCTGCTCGAAAACTTTGACGCTCTGCTCGGCGCTATCGTTAAGGCGAAGCCGGCTGCAGCAAAAGGCCAGTACGTTAAGAGCTGTGTTGTTGCTTCAACAATGGGCCCCGGCGTAAGAATCAACCCGAATAAGGTTGGCTGAGAAACAAACACTTGACAGACTGTCCGGTCTGTGCTAGTATAATATTCGCTGTTCTTTATTCAAAGACAGCAGGTGCGTTTGCATAAATGGGATTACCCAGCCTGCCGAGGATAAGAGCTGAATGCCTTAATTGTGTATTTATGCCCTTCCCGCGGTATTGTGGGAAGGGCTTTTCATTTTCATTCGCTATATTCCAACTGATGGAGGTGAATACATTTGCCAAGTGAAAAGATTTTAGAGCAAAAGAAACAGCAGGTAGCAGTTTTGACCGAAAGCCTGAAGGCTGCACGCGCTGGCGTTATCGTTGATTACAAGGGTATTACCGTTGCTCAGGATACAAAGCTCCGTAAGGAACTGCGTGAATCCGGCAATGAATACATGGTTGTAAAGAACACTTTACTGCATCTTGCATTAAAGGATGCCGGAATCGAGGGTCTTGACCCTGTTCTGGAAGGTACAACCGCTATTGCAATCAATAAGGAAGACTATGTTTCCGCTGCTAAAATTCTTGCCAAGTTCGCCGATACAAGCAAGACTTTCGAACTGAAAGCCGGTTTTGTTGACGGCGGCGCCATTGACGCTGCTGGCGTTAAGGAGTTGGCTGAACTTCCTCCGAAGGAAGTTTTGGTTGCCAAGGTTCTGGGCGGCTTCAACGCTCCGATTTCGGGCTTTGTCACCGTATTGAACGGCACCATGAAGGGTTTGGTTGTTGCTTTGAACGCAATCGCGGAAAAGCAGGCGGCCAACGCATAAGTTTCGTTTTATAAAATAAAATTAAAATTTTGGAGGTTACTACAATGTCTGATAAAGTTGTAAAGTTAATTGAAGATGTAAAAGCTCTTACCGTTCTCGAGCTGTCCGAGCTCGTAAAGGCTCTCGAAGAGGAGTTCGGCGTTTCTGCTGCTGCTCCGGTTGCTGTTGCTGCTGCCGCTCCGGCGGCTGCTGCTGCAGTTGAAGAGAAAACAGAATTCGACGTAGTTCTGAAGGCTGCTGGCGCTAACAAGATCCAGGTTATCAAGGTTGTTCGTGAACTGACCGGCCTGGGCCTGAAGGAAGCAAAAGAAGTCGTTGACGGCGCACCGAAGGCTGTTAAAGAAGGCGTTTCCAAGGACGACGCTGAAGCAATTAAGGCTAAGTTAGTCGAAGCTGGCGCAGAAGTCGAAGTAAAGTAATTTACTTTTTGCAAAATAAAATCCCTGCTGTCATTTGGCAGCAGGGATTTTTTATATTTTTAATTAACATGAAAAAGAAGCAGAGCCCCCGGTCATTGGGGGCTCTGCTTCTTTAGTGATTTGAAACAATCCAATCTGCCGCATCCAGTAGATTTTCCGCAAGGTAAACGGCTTTTTGCGTGTCCCATTTGCCCGCGTCAATTTCCAATGCGTCTTTTCCCGCACCGGTTTTTACCAGAATGGGCTGTAGTCCGGCACGAATCCCCGCCAGCATGTCGCTCCACCGGTCGCCGATGACATAGCACTTTGAAACTTCCAAATGATATTGCTCCGCCATCTTTTCAATCAGGTATATGCCCGGCTTTCGGCATTTGCAGTGTTCTTCGGGTCGGTGGGGGCAAATGCAGACGTCGTCGAATCCGAAGGACAGAAGTTCCTGCTCAAACTCCTCATATTTTACCAATCCGCGCGAAATATCCGGTTGGTTGGTAAACGCAATCAGCCGGTACCCGCTTTTTTTCAGCTGCTGCATTGCGAGGCGGGAAAAGGAGAACAATTCGAAATCCTTGGGGAAGGTCACTTCATCCCCGCCGCCTAACGTGCCGTCCCGATCAATAAAAACTGCCTTCAAATGAATCACCGTATTCCTTACTTCTTATCAAAAATGCCGGTAAAATCAAGGGTAGCAAAATAGTCGGCGGGGGTTTCCGCGCGGCGGATCAGTTCGGTGCTTCCGTCCTCTTTCAGCAGAATTTCTGCGGAACGGAGTTTGCCGTTATAATTGTAGCCCATGGAATGGCCGTGCGCGCCTGTGTCGTGCAGAAGAATCAGGTCGCCTAAGTCGATTTTCGGCAGCATGCGGTCAATGGCGAATTTATCGTTGTTTTCGCACAGCCCGCCGGTAATATCGTATTTGTGGTCGTAGGGCAAATCTTCTTTACCCATTACGGTAATATGATGGTACGCGCCGTACATGGCCGGGCGCATCAGGTTGGCGGCGCATGCGTCAAGACCGATGTAATCCTTGTGTGTATGCTTTTCTCTCAGTGCGGTCGCTACAAGGCAGCCGTAAGGCGCCAGCATAAACCGGCCAAGCTCGGTGTAAATGGCCACGTCGCCCATCCCTGCGGGCACCAGCACTTCCTCATACACTTTGCGGACCTCGTCGCCGATTTTTAGAATATCAGCCGGTTTTTGTTCAGGGCGGTAAGGAATGCCTACGCCGCCGGAAAGATTGATAAACGAGATATGCGCGCCTGTCTCGCGGTGCAGTTCCACGGCGGTTTCAAACAGAATGCGGGCCAGAACGGGGTAGTATTCGTTTCCGGTCGTGTTGCTCGCCAGAAAGGCGTGCAGTCCGAAGTGTTTTGCCCCCAGCGTTTGCAGTTTTTGAAAGCCTTCGGTCATCTGTTCACGGGTAAAGCCGTATTTTGCGTCGCCGGGGTTATCCATAATCGCGTTGCTGATTTTAAACATTCCGCCCGGATTAAACCGGCAGCAAATGGTTTCCGGAATTCCCGCGGTTTCCTTTAAAACATCAATGTGGGTAATATCGTCCAGATTAATAATTGAGTCCAGCTTGCGGGCCAGCTCGAAATCCTCGTCGGGCGTTACGTTGGAGGAAAACATGATTTCATCCCCGTGGAATCCGACCGCATCCGAAAGCATCAGCTCAGTCAGGGAAGAGCAGTCCACGCCGCAGCCCTCTTCCTTTAATATCTTTAAAATAGCCGGATTCGGGGTCGCTTTCACGGCGAAATACTCTTTAAATCCTTTATTCCACGCAAAAGCCTGATTCAGCTTGCGTGCATTTTCCCGAATTCCTTTTTCATCGTAAAGGTGAAACGGAGTGGGGTATTTTTGGGTGATTTCTTTTAGTTGGTTCAGGTTGACAAACGGTTTCTTCATTTTATTTCCCTTCCATCAGTTCAATTAATTTTATTTCATTTTTTAAAGACTCTTTGAATAAGTCCACTAAATTTTTCTTTTTGGAATACAGGCAGGTGGAATTGTTCCCGCCGCTCAGGTCGCCGGTCAATACGCAGGTGGAATCGGCAATCAGACGGATTTGATTCTGCACCTTTTCCGCATGGTATACAATTGCGCCTTCCAGCTCAAACGGCGCGTCTGTAATGACTACGGTTTTTATGCCCCGCTGCAATCCGGCTTTCAGTTCGTCCAGTACGGATTCCGCTATTTCTTTCGAAATAGAAAGGTAAACCCTTGCGGTCGCATCGGTCAGCATATTCTTCATCTTTCGCAGGATATGCTTTTCCCCCTTGATGGTGATATATCCGTCGTCTTCTTTGCAGAGAACCGGCGTATTTTCTACCAGTGTTTTTTTATACTCCTGAAGCTGATGAATTTTATTGTCGCAGAATTCTTCCAGCGGAACAGGCGTATACCGCATGACCGCGCCTTCCATTAAATATGCCGCGCCTTTTTCTACAAGACCGGCGAGCGCGGTGTAGGTGTTGGAACGGGAAATTCCGGTCAGTTTTGCCGCTTCGTAACCGGTCAGCGTTCCTTCACAGAACAGAGTGTGGTAAATGGTAGCTTCCTGTTTGGTCAGGCCAAAGTAAGTCAGCAGCTCCAACGTGTCCAAATCCTCATCCTCCAATAGTATTCCTGTATAGGAATACTATACAATGCAGCGAAAAACTTGTCAATAAAAAAGATTCCCTGTCCTATGAAAAGAGCAGGGAATCTGCATATTACACTATTTATGATTCACTTTATTACATTCTTCTGTATTTTTTTACCTTCCGCAGGTTCTTCTTTTTGCGGTTGTAGATTAGTGCCAGAATGATATAGATAATGACCAGCAGAACGATAATCCCTGCTATCACCATAAACCAGACGGAGGTGAATATGGATTTTACGGTGTCTGCCGTATGAAGCACTTCACTGCGCTCCACGCTTTCGGAGGCCACCAGGTTTACAGTGGTTAAATTCTGCCCCGCATAACTGAGCGTAGCGGTTCCGATAATATCTCCCTTTTTCACCGGAGCGTCCACACTGGCGGGAAGGTGCTTGGTAATGATTACGCTGCTGGGGGAAACATCTTTAGGAAGCATAGTAGAGTAGTTTTTGTCCGCAACCAAAAGCATTTTGTCTTTGTTCCACGCATAGTTTAATTTGATTTCTCCAATGGAGTCCGTGCCGTTAATAATGGGCTTCAGTTCCAAATTTGTAAACGCCCAGCGGTAAAGCGCCGCGCTGTCAAGCATTTCGCCGCGTTTGGCAATCGGTTTTCCGTTTGCGTCCACATCCGGTGCGCCAAGTGCAACGCAAAGGTAGCTGTAGCCGTCAAAAGTGGCGGAAGATACAAGGCAGTAACCGGATTCATCGGTATGCCCGGTTTTGATTCCTTTGGCATAGGTGTAAAAATATTCCCCGCCTAAAAGGTTTTTATCAATAAGATAGTTCGTGGTGGAAAGTGTTCTCTGCTTTCCGGCATCCGGTCCGCCGACCGGTTTATATTTGTAACGGGTCTGTGATGTAATTTCGGAAAAATGCGGCAGACTCATCGCATATTTTGTAATTAAATAAAGATCATGCGCGGTTGTGTAGTGATTGTCGTCGTGCAGGCCGTGCGGGTTGGCAAAATGTGTGCCTTTGCAGCCCAGTTCCTGTGCTTTTTGATTCATCATATCGACAAAAGAATCCACGTCGCCGTTGCCCACAAAGTCCGCCAAAACAAGCGCAGCGTCGTTGCCGCTTGGTACAAGCATGCAGTTAAGCAGCTGTAAGGCAGTAAGCTGGTCGTTTTCCTTAATACCGGAAAGCGAACTGCCCGTACCCAAAAGCTTGTCTACCACCGCTTTGCTTACCGTAATTTTGGTTCCTTCCAAGTCCTTAATGTGTTCACTTGCAACAATGAAAGTCATAATTTTGGTGGTGGATGCAGGTTCGCGGCGCGTGTCCGCATTTTTCTGGTAAACAACGGTGTTTGTGTCCAGATTTACCAATTCCACCGCTGCGGAGTTGGGTTCGAATCCAATATTAAAAACCGCCGCATTTGCAGTGACGGAAGAAAATAAAATGCATACGGTAAAGAGCAGACTGAACAGGGAAAGGGCCTTTTTTTTCATGGAACTTTTGCCTCCAATGTGATATTATATGAAATGTACTTTATCTCTTATTGTAAAAAGGAAACTATTACTTAAAGTATAACAGCAATTTGGCAAAAGATAAAGGGAAGTTTCAAATTGTTCATAATTTATAAAGATTTTTGGAGGAATTGCAGTGATTTACATAACCGGAGATACGCACGGAGAAATGTGCCGCTTTGACTCCTCACAGGTACGGAAGCTGAAGAAAGACGACACCCTTATTGTGTGCGGAGATTTTGGTTTTATCTGGGATGGCGGGGAAAAGGAGCAGAAACTTCTGAAAAAGCTTGGGGATAAAAAATATCAGATTCTGTTTGTAGACGGTACCCACGAAAATTTCGACCTTCTCAACAAGTACCCGGTGACCGAATGGAACGGCGGCAAGGTACGGCATATTTGCGGCAATTTGTACCATTTGATGCGCGGCCAGGTTTTCAGCATTGAAGGGAAAACTGTTTTTGCGTTTGGCGGCGGGGAAAGCAGCGAAAAGCAAATGCGGATAGAAGCCGGGAAATGGTGGGAATGTGAAATGCCCAATATGGACGAAATGCGCGAAGGAGTGAAAAACCTGCGCGAAGTCAATATGAAGGTGGACTATATTATTACCCATGAGCCTGCGCCCNNTTCACACCTCCGACTGGCATTTGGGAAGAATGGTTTTCGGCCGCTCCCTTTTGCCCGATCAGGAGTATTTTATCAACGAGGTATTTCTTCCGGCTGTCCGTCAGGAACAGCCGGATTTGGTCGTTATAGCGGGGGATATTTTTGACCGGCAAATCGCCCCGGTGGAGGCAATTCGCCTTTTTGACGGCTTCCTGAGCCAAATAAGCAGCCTTCACGTTCCGCTTGCGCTGATTGCGGGCAACCACGACGGCGCCGAGCGCATTGCAATCGGTACCGGCCTGCTGCGCCAAAGCGGAATTTATATTGGGAACAGCATTGCAGACGTGTTCCAGCCCGCCATAATCAAAACTGGGGAGGTTAAAGGGGAAACAGCGCATGTTTACCTGCTTCCTTACTGTGAACCCGCCGCGGTGCGCCAGTTCCTGAAAGAAGACGGAATTAAAAGCTTTCAGGAAGCATACGCCGCGTTGCTGAACCGGGTGCGGGAACAGCTGAACCCGGATGTAATCAATATTCTGGTCGCCCACTGCTTTGTCATGGGCGGTACGCTTTCCGCTTCGGAAAGCCCCACGTTTGTAGGCGGCAGTTCCGAAGTGAGCCCCGCGGTGTTTGACGGCTTTGACTATGTGGCGCTGGGGCATCTGCACGGGCCGCAGCGGGCAGGAAAAAACGGCCGCTACTGCGGTTCACCGCTGAAATACTCGTTTGATGAAGCCGGTCAGCGCAAATCGTTTACCGTATTGGAACTTCATAAAGACCAAACAGAAATCAGGGAATTTACCCAACCTCCAATGCGCGACATGCGGGTGCTTACCGGTTTATTTTCCGACCTGCTGCAGCAGGGGAAGGACAAACCCAGTGAAGATTACCTTTACGCGGAACTGAAAGACAACGCGCCCGTTTACATGCCGATGGATCAGCTTCGGCCGTATTACCCGAATTTGCTCGGACTGAGCAGCGAATGGCTGTCTGCACAGGGGGGCGGCGCGCGGGATGATTTGCGCGAACAGCTGATTCACCGAAAGACGGATGACGTTTATATTTTTGAGGAATTTCTGCGCCAAATCTGCGGCAGCGAGGCGGACGACGCCGACCGCGCGCTGTTTTTGCAGGCCTTAAATTCCAGCAGGGAAGAGAATGATTTATGAAGCCGATTCGGATTACGATGCAGGCCTTTGGTTCCTACCTTGGCCGTACGACTGTGGATTTTACCAGGCTGGGGGAGCATCCCATCTTTTTAATTACCGGTGCGACCGGCGGTGGAAAAACCACGATTCTTGACGCCATGAGCTTTGCCCTTTACTGCAAGGCGACCGGGGGCCGCCGCAGCTGGGGCAGCATGGTCAGTACCAACGCGCCGCAGGACGCGGAAACGCTGGTTGATTTTGAGTTTGCGCTGGGAAACGAAACCTACCGCTTTTTCCGTTCCCAGCAAAGATATGCCGCCCGCGGGACCGGAGCAATTAAAACAAAAGAAGAGCATAGCTGCTACCGGCTAGTCGATGCTCAATGGCAGCTTCTTTTTACGGGAGCCGAATCCAAGGTGCGCGAACAGGCGGAACAGCTTTTGGGTTTAAACTGCGAGCAGTTTTCACAGGTAATGGTGCTGCCGCAGGGCGACTTTTTAAAGCTGCTTCTGGCCAATTCCCGCGACAAGGCGCAAATGTTTCAAACGCTGTTTGCAACGGGGCGCTGGGCGCAGGTAACGCAGAAGCTGAAAAAGATGGCCGACGATATTCAGCTGCAGGCTAACGAAGTGACCGCGGCGAAAAAGCTTATTCTGGAACGGGAGGAAACCTTAACTGCCGAGGAACTGGAGCAAAAGTGCCAAAGCACCGGCGAACAGCTTGCCGCCGGAAAAGAGGAGCTTGTTCTGTTGGAAAAAGAGCTTTCCGCTCGCCATGAGGAACTGAATGCCGCGACGGAACTCACCCGGCAGTTTGAAAGCGCGGACGTGCTGCGCACCGAACTTGCAAATTTGATAAAAACCGAGCCGATTCTTGTTCAAAAACGGGAAGATCTAAAGCTGAGCCGCCTTGCCAGGGGCGTGTATCCCTATTACAACGCCTGTGCGGCCGCACAGCGCGACTATGCCGTCAAGGCAAAAGAGTGGGAACAGTCCCGCAAAAGCCGGGAAACGGCGGCAGAGGAGCACAAATCGGCACAGGAGCACGCACCCGCCGCGAAAAGCAGCCGGGAAGTCCTTACCAAGCTGTTTCAGAACCTGAGCAGGCTGGAATCCTCCCGCAGCGGCGCACAGCGCCTGAAAACAATACAAACCGATTTAAAGGCAAAAGAAGAACTGCACGGGAACCTTGGCAGGGAGCAGGAAAAACTGGCCGCTTCCCAAAAAGAAGCACAGGAACATTACCGCACCGGACAGGAATATATGCGCAAAATTCAGGAGCAGAACCGGCAGCTTCCCGAACTGATGGCCAATGTGGAAGCGCTTTTGCGCAACGATGCCGCCGCGGGGCTGGCAACCGCCCTGCACGAGGGGGAACCCTGCCCGGTTTGCGGCTCGGTGCACCATCCGTCCCCGGCAAAGCCGAGCGAAACATTGCAGTCGGCACAGACTGAGTTGGAGCAGGCAAAAAAATCCGGTGAGCTTCTGGAAAAATGTGAAAAACGGCTTGGCGATTTACAGCAAATTCAAGAGCAGGCACAACAAAAGCTGGAGGCCGGGAATACGGTTTTAACCGCGCTGGAACGGGAAATCGCTTCCTTGAAAGCAGCAGCGGGCGAAATTTCCACCGGTCTGGGGGAATACCAAAGTCTGGAGCAGATTGAACAGGAAATCGACTCGACACAAAAGAAAATAACGGAATATACCCGGAGCGCGGAACAGATTGAAGCGCGCATTACCAAGGCGCAAAGCGCGCTGGCCGCAGCGGGAGCCGCCGCGGAGGCGGCGGAGAAAGCCTTTTCCGAAGCGGAAAAGGCAGCGAAAGAAGCCAAAGCACAGTTTGATGCTGCTGCGGCTGCAGCAAATTTGAGTACCGAAACGGATTTTTCCGCCATTGTGCTTTCGCCGGAAAAAGAAGCCGCTTTGGAAAAGGAATTGGAAGATTACACTTCCACCCGCATGGCAAAGCAGGAGCAGCTCGACAAGCTGGAACAGGAACTGCAGGGGAAGGAAAAGCCCGACCTTACCCTTGCAAAAGAACGCTATTATGAAGTGCAGCAGAAAAACAGCCAAATGGCACAGCAGGTTGGAACGCTGACTCAACGGTTGGAATCCGGTAAAAAATCCCTATTAAAGCTGACACAGCTTTCTGCCCAAAGTACCGGGCTGGAAGAGCAGTATTCCCGCACCAGCCGTCTTGCCTCGTTGCTTTCCGGTAAAACCGGGATGAAAATTCCCTTGCAGCAGTTTGTGTTGGGCATTATGCTCGACGATATTCTGTCCTGTGCGAATCTGTTTTTTTCCACCTTTAGCAACGGGCGTTACAGCCTGAGCCGCATAACCGGCGCCACCGGAGGAAACGCCCTTGGCGGGCTTGACCTGCAGGTGTTCGACGCGTACAGCGGCGGCGTGCGCAGTGTGGAAACCCTTTCCGGCGGCGAGCTGTTTTTGGCTTCACTTTCCCTTGCGTTCGGTCTTTCGGACGTGGTGCAGAATTATTCGGGCAGCGTGCATCTGGATTCCATTTTTATCGACGAAGGCTTTGGTTCACTTGACCAGGAAACACTCGATACCGCGATGAAGGCATTGCTCCAAATTCAGCAGACCGGGCGTACCATAGGCATTATTTCGCATGTAAGCGAATTGAAAAACCGCATTGCCGCACAGATTGTTGTTTCCAAAGCGGAAGACGGCGGCAGCCGCGCGGAAGTACAGCCTGGCTGATTAATTAAAAAATACGATATACGATATAAAAACTCCCTGCGGCATTCTTTGACGCTGCAGGGAGTTTTCTCTTAGCTTACAATAAAAAGCTTTCGCTGTAATTGTTATGCAATGGATTGAGCAAAGGCCAGTAATTCGTCCTTTGTCAGGGATTCTGCGGAAAGGGTCAGGCTGACTCCGTTGTCTTCCCATTCTAATTTATGTCCGCCAATCAGTGCGGCGTCGTGGCCGTTTACCTTAAGCTTTTCAACGGTAGCATCCGTTGCAATGGCTTGGGTCGTTTCGGGTGTGATTCGGCGTTCGGAGACTTTAACGTTCTTATCGCCATTCAAATAATTGAGTATAAGATAATCACCGCTCGGCTTACCGCTCTCGTCCACAAATAAATTTGCATGGTCGTATTTGTAGTCGGCGGGCAGCTGCTTTGGAAGCTTTGGCACAAAGCTAAGCTGAGAAACGGCTTTATTCAATTCTTTTACCGTGACGGTGCCGTCGTCCTTACCGGTATCTTTTTTGCCTGTGACGGTCATAAGTTTATTTCCTTTGGCGTCATAAACATCAAATGTACCGTCAACATGGGTGATCGGTTTGCCGTCCTTATCATAAAATTGCGGGGTACCCGTGGATGCAGACGGATCCATTTGTATTACCTGATCATGACCTAATGAAATATTCTGCAGGATTCCGTTGATTGCTGTTTTCGCAAAAGCGGTTTGGGAGAAACAAACTACGCAAACCACGCATGCTACTGCGGCAGCCCAGCGGTGCGGTGCCTTTTTCTTTGAAAGTTGTTGCGAACGGTGAAAATTCTGTTTCATAGCTGCCCGTTCAATGTCGTTTAGCGGAGCTTCCTCGTAGTCTTCCGGGTTAACCTTAACATTATTCAGCAAGTCATAAATATTTTTCATTTATTTAGCCTCCCTGTATTGTCTTAATTTTTTCCTGCCCCGGGAAAGCCGGTTGTATAAAGCCGAAACCTTTGCGTTTTTTTCCTGTGCGATTTGCTCCAATGGTTCGTCTTTTACATAGCAGTCCCAAAACAGTTTTTGGTCTTCATTGGAAAGATATTGTAATAGGGATTGTGTTTCTTCGCTGATCTCCAAAGCGAGTATGGTTTCCTCCGGATTGCCTTCCGAACTGATTTGTTCTTCCGACAAAGGCGCTTCAAAAAGCTGTTTGTAATATTTGCGTTTATAGTCAATGGATTTGTATTTGCATATGGCGGCTAACCAGCCTGAAAAACTGTTTTTTTGAGGATCAAAATGATCAATTTGATTCCAAACAGCTAAAAGAACATCATTTACACACTCGCTGCATTTATCTGGAAAAGCATAGAGATGTTTATGCACGACCGCCTTGATCAGACTGCCGTAGGTGTCCACTACATAATCAAGGGCTCGCTCGTCCTCTTTTTGAAGCAGAGTAATAAAATTGGTTTCATCTATCGTATTTCGATGCAATTTTTCATCTCCTTTTACCGCCGTTCCCTGCGGTATTCCGCGTTCACTTGTATATTCGTTTTCCGGTGGTGAAAATCTATCAAATATTAAAAAATGCGGCACGAATTTTTCGTGCCGCATTTTAATCCGTCATATTTTCAAACAGCTGTTTTACCTCGGCACGCAGTCCGCGATGTTCCGGTGCCTCCAGCTCGCTGTCTTCGGCAACGATTCCCCGGGCTACTGCCTGCGCCTGCCGAAGCACTTCCATGTCTTTCATCATATCGGCTATTTTCAGGTCGGGCAGGCCGTGCTGTTTTTGTCCGAAAAAGTTGCCCGGGCCGCGCAGCTTTAAATCCTGATCCGCAATCTGGAACCCGTCGCTGGTCTGGCACATTGCTTTCAGCCGGGTTACAGCTTCTTCGTTTTCCGCGTCGGACACCAAAATGCAGGTGGATTTATCTTTTCCGCGCCCGACCCGCCCGCGCAGCTGATGAAGCTGCGACAGGCCATACCGTTCGGCGTTTTCTATCATCATGATTACCGCGTTGGGTACGTCCACACCGACTTCCACCACGGTGGTGGAAACCAGAACAGAAAGTTTGCCGGATGAAAATTCCGCCATAACGGCTTCTTTTTCCTTCGGCTTCATTCTTCCGTGCAGTACCCCGATGCGGCAGCCGACCAGCCATTCGTTTTTCAGCTTTTCCGCGTACTGCGTTACGCTTGCCATATCGTTCTGTCCTTCGTCAATCATGGGGCAGATAATGTAGCACTGGCGGCCCGCATTGATGTGCTTTCGAAGAAAATTAAATGCCCGCTGCCGCTTGTCCCCGGAAATTGCGTAGGTTTCGATTTTCTGCCTGCCCGGGGGCAGCTCGTCCAGCACGGAAATGTCCAGATCGCCGTAAATCATCAGCGCAAGGGTGCGGGGAATCGGCGTGGCGCTCATAACCAGCATGTGCGGGTCAATTCCTTTGGCCGCAAGCGCGCCGCGTTGGGCAACGCCGAAACGGTGCTGTTCGTCGGTGATGACCAAGCCCAGCCGGCGGAATTCCACCCCTTCGGACAGCAGCGCATGAGTACCGATAATCAGCTGAATTTCCCCGGAAAACAATTCGGACAAAACAGCCCGCTTTTTTGCCGCGGGAAGTGAACCGGTGAGAAGTGCCACACGGATTCCGGTGCCACTGAGCAGTTCGGAAAGCGAAGCGTAATGCTGCTGTGCCAGTATTTCAGTCGGTGCCATTAACGCGGCCTGTAGGCCGTTTTTGATTACGGAAAAACACAGCGTGGCCGCCACCGCGGTTTTTCCGGAACCGACGTCTCCCTGTATCAGACGGTTCATGGGGTATCCGCTCGTCATGTCGGAAATGCCCTCTTTTACGGCGCGTTTTTGGGCATTGGTGGGGGTAAAAGGAAGCATGGAAAAAAATTCGTCCGAACAGTCGCGCTTCAGCTTTAAATGGCTTTCTTTTCGTGTGCGGCCTTTTAATCGGAGCAGACCAAGCTGAAGAATCAGCAGTTCTTCAAAAATCAGCCGTTTACGCGCGGTTTCCAAGTCCTCCATGCTTTTGGGGAAATGGATATTTTCAAGCGCAAACCGAAGTTGGCACAGTTGGTATTCCATGCGAATTGCTTCGGGAATGGGGTCACGCATAACGTCCGGCAGCAGCTCAAACGCGTTTTTTACCGCATTTGCAACCAGTTTGCTGGTAAGGCCCTGGGTTTGGTGGTAAATGGGGCGTACGGGCGGGCAGACGGCGGAACGGATAAATTCGGGCGAATTCATGCTGCGTTTCAAAAAATTAGCACTGACTTTGCCGTAGAAAACATACTCTTCATCCTCTTTTAACATGTCCAAAATATAGGGATTGTTAAAATAAGTCAGCTCCATATCGCTGTCACCGTCGGTCACCGTTGCTTTGTACAGGGTCATGCCGCTGCGAATGCGGGTTTCCTTCGGCGGCTTGATTACGGTCGCACGAACGGCGCAGGGCACGTCCAGAGGAGCGTCTTTGATTGCATAGGGGTGGCTCAAATCCTCGTAAGCACGGGGATAGAAACGCAGCAAAGCGCCGACAGTCGGCGCGCCAAGCTTTTGAAACAGCTTGGCGCGCTTTTCGCCGACGCCTTTTAAATTTTGTATATTCAGGTCAAATAAAGATCTCATCATATTCGTTAGCACCTGCTTCTGCGTAATCAGCGCAAGGCGCGAAGTGCAGTTACTCTACTGAAATAATAAAGTAGTACACCGGCTGGCCGCCGTTTACAAGGGTAACCTCAATGTCACCGCTTACCCGGCTCTTAATGCGGTTGTAAGCGTCGTTCGCTTGCGCTTCGGTAATATCCGAACCGTAAATAATGGTAATGAATGAGGTGCCGCGGTTGACCATGGAACGGGTCAGCTTGCTGCAGGTATGAACAATGTCTTTTTCAATCAGTTCCATTTTGCCGTTGTTCAGGCCAAGAATGTCGCCCTGCTTAATTTTATGCCCGCCGAATTCGGAATCACGCGCGGCAAAAGTAACCGTACCGGTCGCAACGCCGCCGGCCGCTTCCATCATATTCACCGTGTTCACTTCGGTAGTAGCATCCGGGTCATAAGCCAGCATGGCGGAAAGACCCTGCGGAATGGTGCGGGTGGGAAGAACAATAACTTTGCGGTCTGCCACAAGAGGAATGGTCTGTTCTGCAGCCATAATAATATTTTTATTATTCGGAAGAATAAGCACAGTTTTTGCCGGGGTAGCAAGTACCGCCGCCAAAATGTCGTTTGTGCTGGGGTTCATAGTCTGTCCGCCGCTGACCACATGGGTGCAGCCAAGATCGGTAAATAAGGTCTGAAGACCTTCTCCGGCGGCAACCGCAACAAACCCAACTTCTTCAACCGGGTCAGCAGGAGTAAAAGGGGTGCTTGCCTTTGCTTTGGCTTCTTCGTTTGCCTCGGCTGCTTTGCGGTGCTGTTCTTTCATGTTTTCAATCTTTACGGTAAGCAGCTGGCCGTATTCCAAAGCGGATTGCAACGCGTTTCCGGGGCCTTCGGTGTGCACATGAACCTTTATAATTTCGTCGTCGTCAACAAGAACAACGCAGTCGCCTATGGTTTCGAGGTAAGCGCGCAGCTCCTGAGAATCTTTCTTGCATTCGGGGTCACGGCCAACAATAAATTCTGTGCAGTAGGTGAAGTGAATGTCCTGGTCGAATTCGGCAGCCGCGTTGCGGAAGAAGTCGTCGCTGCCTGCTTTTTCGGCAGAAGGATCAATTTCGTTGGCAATAATGGTATGATCGCGAAATACGCTCATCATACCGTCAAAAATATAGCAAAGTCCCTGTCCGCCTGCGTCGACTACGCCGGCCTTTTTCAGTACGGGGAGCAGTTCGGGGGTTTCTTCCAGCGCTTCGGCTGCGCCCTTGCAAATAGCGCTCCATACATACACCACATCGTCGTCAATCGCAGCTGCAGCCTTGCCTTTTTCGCTGGCTACGCGGGAAACCGTTAAAATAGTTCCTTCGGTCGGTTTCATCACCGCTTTATATGCCGCTTCCACGCCCATTCCCAGCGCGTTGGCCAAATCGGCACCGCCAACCTCGTCTATTCCTTCAATGCCCTTGGAAAAACCGCGGAACAACAGCGAAAGAATTACACCGGAATTTCCTCTTGCACCGCGCAGCAGCGCGCTCGCCGCAGTGTGTGCAACATCGCCGGCTTTACCGCCCTGTGCCTTTGATAGTTCAGCGGCGGCGGCACTCATTGTCATAGACATATTCGTTCCGGTGTCCCCGTCCGGCACAGGAAAAATGTTTAATTCATCCACAGATGTTTTGTGCTTTAAAATATTGTTAGCGCCTGAAATCATGGCATTTCTCAGGTCAGATCCATTAATCACTTGGCAGCACTCCTCGATTTTTAACATTATCGGTAAAATTACCGGCACTATTCCATAATTTTCATTCCATCATTATACCATAGAGTAGAGTGAGATTCAATCTTAAAATTATTGGAGGAAATTAGGGAAGATAGTTTTGAGGGATAACAAAAAATCCCCACGAAAACCGTGAGGATATTTTTTCGCTGCGATAATTTACCTTGGTTCTACAATCAGTTTGATTGCGGTGCGTTCTTCGCCGTCAATGTTTACACTGGCAAATGCGGGAATGCAGATGATGTCGGTTCCGGCAGGGGCCAGGTATCCGCGTGCAATTGCAACAGCCTTAATGGCCTGATTGGCGGCTCCAGCGCCGACAGCCTGTAATTCCACCATTCCAGTTTCCCGAATAACTCCTGCAATTGCTCCGGCGACGGAGTTGGGTGCCGATTTTGACGATACTTTTAATATTTCCATAGGCTATCCTCCAGACCACAGTATATTTTAGTATCATCATAAATCGAAATGTAAAGTTTTGCAAGTATTATTTGCTAAAAAACATTATAATATTAAAACAAATTTGTAAAATCCAACGGATTGCTATTGAATCTGGATTCGTTCCACCGAAATTGTCTTGCCTGTTTTCTCATCTACCGTAAAAATAGCGCCTTCCATTCGGCAGGCACCGTCCGCAAGGTCGAAACGAACCGGCATTTTTGTCCGCATTTTTTGTATGACAAGCTCCGGCTTTACGCCAAGAACGGAATGAATGGGGCCGGTCATTCCAAGGTCGGAAAGATAGCCGGTTCCGTTTGGCAGCACACATTCGTCGGCGGTCTGCACATGGGTATGGGTACCGAATACAGCGGAAACACGACCGTCAAGGTAATACCCAAAGGAGCGCTTTTCTCCCGTTGCCTCCGCGTGAAAATCAACCAGCGTAATTTTTGGCAGCCCGTCCGCCAAAAGCCGGTCGGCCGTGTCGAAGGGGGAATCCATACTTTCCATGTAGATAACGCCCATCAAATTGATTACGCCTACCTGAATCCGGCCCATATCTACAATGCAAACTCCTTTGCCGGGCGCGCTGGGCGGAAAATTGGCAGGCCGAAGCAGTGTTTCGCAGGTGTCGTAAATATCGTAGCTTTCCTTACGGCGAAAGCTGTGGTTTCCGGCTGTAATAACATCCACGCCGCTGTCAAACAGGAACTGTGCCGAAGTGGGGGTAATGCCGTTTCCGTCGGCGGAATTTTCGCCATTTGCAATCACAAGGTCAATCCCTTTTAATTTTTTCAGCTGGGGAAGGTGTTCTCGCAGGAAACGGCAGCCAATGCTGCCTACGACGTCCCCAATTGCAAAAATGTTCAATAGAAGGCTCCTCTCAAAAAGTCGTTTACCAATCGATTTCTCCGTACGGTACAGCGGTAAACAACGATTGACTTTAATAAAAAGGGGAACAGCATAGCCGTTCCCCAATCATACTGAAATACTGAAACTCTGCGCAAAACGGGTTTTATAGCATCCCCGTTATTTTGCGTATTCAATCGCGCGGCTTTCACGAATAATGTTAACCTTAATTTGGCCAGGATATTCGAGATCGCTTTCGATTTTGTTGCAGATGTCTCTTGCCAGAAGCACCATCCTGTCGTCGCTGATAACATCCGGTTTTACAATTACGCGAATTTCACGGCCGGCCTGAATGGCGAAGCAGCGCTCAACCCCATCGAAGGAGGAAGCGACTTCTTCCAGCTTTTCCAAACGCTTAATGTAATTTTCAAGGTTTTCACGCCTTGCACCCGGCCTTGCGGCGGAAATAGCGTCGGCAGCCTGAACGATACATGCAATCACTGTTTTGGCTTCTACGTCGCCGTGGTGTGCCTGAATTGCATGAATGACCGTTTCACTTTCCTTGTATTTGCGAGCCACGTCAACACCAATGTCAACATGGGAACCTTCAATTTCATGGTCAAGGGATTTGCCAATATCATGCAGCAAACCCGCTCTGCGTGCGATGGTCGGATCAAGACCGAGTTCCGACGCCATTACACCGGATAAATATGCAACTTCCAGCGAGTGGTTTAAAACATTTTGTCCGTAGCTGGTGCGGTAACGCAAACGACCCAGCAGCTTAACAAGCTCCGGATGAATCCCATTCACTCCGGCCTCAATCACGGCGCGCTCACCTTCCTGTTTGATGGTGGCATCCACCTCACGGCGCGCTTTGTCTATCATTTCCTCAATTCTTGTCGGGTGAATTCTTCCGTCTGCAATCAGGTGTTCCAGTGCGATTCTGGCTACCTCGCGGCGTACCGGTTCAAAGCTGGAAAGGGTAATTGCTTCCGGTGTATCATCAATAATCAGGTCAACACCGGTCATGGTTTCGATTGCACGGATATTTCTGCCCTCGCGGCCGATAATGCGGCCCTTCATTTCATCGTTCGGCAGCGGCACAACCGAAATGGTTGCTTCCGCCACATGGTCGGCGGCACAGCGCTGAATTGCCATTGAAATAATTTCTCTGGCGGATTTGTCGGCATCCTCACGGGTCTGCTGTTCAAATTCCATCAGCTTAACTGCTTTTTCATGGGTAAGCTCATTTTCCAGGTTCTTCAGCAGGTATTCTTTAGCCTGTTCAGATGTAAACCCTGAAATGCGCTCCAGCATGTCAAACTGGCTCTTTTTAACCGCTTCGGCTTCGGATAAGCGTTCCTCAACCTGTTTGTTTTTATTGGTTAAGATTTCCTCTTTGGCTTCCAGACTTTCCATCTTTTTGTCAAGAGTTTCTTCTTTTTGCTGAATACGGCGTTCCTGCCGCTGCACTTCTTTTCTGCGCTCGTTCAGTTCGCGTTCCGATTCGTTCCGCAGCCGGTGGAGTTCGTCTTTTCCTTCCAGTACGGCTTCTTTTTTCTTTGCTTCCGAAGTCTTAATCGCGTCGCTGATAATTCGCTTGGCTTCCTGTTCGGCAGAACCGATTGTGAATTCAGCTTGCTTTTTCCGGTGGTTAATACCGGCTAAAAACGCGATGATTCCGGTTATAATTGCGCAAACGAGCACAATAATAATACATGTTACAATTGTTACTGTGTACAAATGTTGGCACCTCCTTGTCTTTCTTTCTTTTTTTAATAATTTTAGTTTTAAATAATTCAGATGGGTGCGTTAATCCCATTAATGCATATTAGTGCATCTTATCAGTAATTGTATTACTTTTTGCACCCGAATGTCAAGAAATATTGTTTACAATCAGTATAATCGCGCATAAAATTTATAGAAAGGCTTTTGTTGAAAATTATCATAAAAAAATATATTGCGTAAAAATAAGAGGAAAACTTCTTTCTTTATTCCAAATATAAAAAGTGCAGATGAAACAAATTTCTATGAAAAAATCTCTTTTGCGGTAACAAAGCGCATTTTCACGTACGGCAGACAACGTCTGTTTTGATTTTGCTATTGACAAGTGGGGTTACCGGTGCTAGGATAACGATAATATCATATTACAAAATGTTGATGAGGAAGCCGCACTTCTGTTTGCAGCAGAGAGCGTGCGCAGCAGCTGAAAGCGCGCGCAGCGAGTGGATTTGCAAAGGCTACCGCCTCTGAGTGTACGCCGAACGCAGTTTGCCAAAGGCGTGCCGGCCGGCACCGTTACCTGCCGCAATGAGAGTGATTTATCACTGAATTTGGGTGGAACCGTAAGCTTTGTCTTGCCCCTTTTGTTTTGGGGCAGGGCTTTTTTTATTTTATACGGACTTTTGTTCTGTATAAAGTACAGCCGCTGTGTACTGCGCAAAACGCGGGCACGTAAAAAGTTTCACATGAGTACGAGAGTACGAAAGTGTGAAATGAATCTTTGTAAGGCCTGAAAGATATGGTAAAGGTAAGTTTGAAAGGCGATATCAGGGAGTTTGAAAACGGCACCACCGTTGCCGAAATCGCCAGANNCGCAAAAAAGCATACTGGCATACGACCTCGCACATTATGGCACAGGCCGTAAAGCACCTGTTCCCGGACGCCCGTTTTGCCATTGGCCCTGCCATTGACGATGGGTTCTATTATGATTTTGACCTTCCCCGTACTTTGGTGCCGGAGGATTTGGCCAAGATTGAAGCCGAAATGAAAAAGATCATTAAAGAGGATCTTCCGCTGGAGCGGTTTGAACTGGACCCGCAGGCTGCAAAGGAACTGATGGAAAAAGAGAACCAGACTTATAAGGTGGAACTCATTGAGGAACATTCCAACAAAGGTGAAAAAATCAGTTTTTACAAACAGGGCGATTACACCGACCTTTGCGCCGGCCCTCACCTGATGAGCACCGGAAGCGTAAAAGCGGTAAAACTGACTGCCGCGACCGCGGCCTATTGGCGCGGCGATTCCAAAAGCAAGATGCTTCAGCGTATTTACGGCATTTCTTTCCCGAAAGCCAGCGAATTGGAAGAGCACCTTGCAAGAATAGAAGAAGCCCAGAAACGGGACCATAACATTTTGGGCCGTCAGCTCGGCTACTTCACAACCAGCGACCTGATTGGCCAGGGGTTGCCAATTCTTCTTCCGAACGGCGCGCGTGTCATTCAGCTGCTGCAGCGTTTTGTGGAAGATGAGGAGCAGAAGCGCGGCTGGCAGCTTACCAAAACTCCGTATATGGCGAAAAGCGACCTGTATAAGGTTTCGGGCCATTGGGATCATTACCGTGACGGCATGTTCGTTTTGGGTGACCCGGAAAAGGACGACGAAGTGTTTGCGCTTCGCCCAATGACCTGCCCGTTCCAGTATCAGGCCTATTTAAATCGGCAGCGCTCTTACCGCGACCTTCCGCTGCGTTACAACGAAACATCCACTTTGTTCCGCAACGAGGCTTCCGGCGAAATGCACGGGTTGATTCGTGTGCGCCAGTTTACGATTTCCGAAGGGCACTTAATGTGTACTCCGGCTCAGTTGGAAAGCGAATTTAAAAACTGCCTGGAGCTTGCCATCTTCATGCTGAAAACACTCGGCCTGTACGAAGATGTTTCCTACCGCTTCTCTATGTGGGACCCGAACGACCGTGAAAAGTACATCGGTACCCCGGAACAGTGGGACGAGGCGCAGGGTGTTATGCGCAAGATTCTGACTCACCTTGACATTCCGTTTGTAGAAGGCGTCGGCGAAGCGGCTTTCTATGGCCCGAAGCTCGACATCCAGATTAAGAACGTATTCGGCAAAGAGGATACGCTGATTACGATTCAGATTGACCAGATGCTGGCGGAAAAGTTCGGCATGGAATACGTGGATGCGGACGGCAAGAAAAAGAATCCTTATATCATTCACCGTACTTCCATCGGCTGCTACGAGCGTACGCTTGCCCTGCTGATTGAAAAGTATGCCGGCGCACTGCCGCTGTGGCTGATGCCCGAGCAGGTCAGGGTGCTGCCCATCAGCGAACGTCTGCATGATGTTGCGGCAGAAGTTACCGAGAAAATTCAGGCTGCCGGCCTGCGCGTTACCTGCGATACCCGCAGCGAAAAGATTGGTTATAAAATCCGTGAAGCTCAGCTTCAGAAGATTCCGTATATGCTTGTAATCGGCGATAAGGAAGTTGAAAACGGCACCGTAGCGGTGCGCAGCCGCAAAGACGGCGATATTGGAACAATGGAAGTCGACGCGTTCCTAGCAAAGGCGCTTGTGGAAGTTGCTAAAAAAGTGACACAGTNNGTTCAATTAGAATCCGGCCGTTTTTTATTTGCTATATCTAAATTTTAACAAGCATTATGTTAACTCATAATTCGACATGATTTTCAACTTCTTCGTGGGAAATCAATGTCTGAAATTGTTGAAAGCAGGTTCAATGATTGGCTTTATCGGGGATCGGGTGTTGAAAAGTCAGTGGAAAGTGTTAAAAATATGGAATCTCCCTTTCCTTCTTAAAAAATAAATATTATAATTATGTAAAGTTGGAAGAAGAACTGGAAGAAAGAGGTTATTTGCACAAAACAGAAGAATTGTCTCGTTTGAATCTATACATTATCACATAATATTCTTATATAAAATTAAAATCGTTCCAAAATAAGGTAAAATATAAAGAATATAAATTTGCGGAAGGAGGGGCGGAGGTGCTAAAGCAGGAAGTTAATCAAAGAATATGGGTTATTTTCTCGGTGATTGCACTTACCGTTG
>DFRY01000014.1:40389-42221 GCA_002378845.1 Ruminococcaceae bacterium UBA3451
TTAAAAGCTTGAACCCCACACAGTATAATGCGCTGAAGAATGCGGCGGTTGCCCAAAGCGGAAGATATGTGCTGGTATCTGTCGGAAGTAATTCTGCGGCGGATGCGAAACTGTTCAATGACATACTGAAATAAAATTAACGTTTAACTCTTGAATCCGGAAAACATTTATGTTAGAATAGATAAGCTCGATGTGCGGAAGTAGTTCAATGGTAGAATATCAGCTTCCCAAGCTGACTACGCGGGTTCGATTCCCGTCTTCCGCTCCAAAAAAAGACACCCCGATTAGGGGTGTCTTTTTTCGTTCGTGCAAAAACGCTTCTGCTGTGCCGGGAGTTCCGAACATAGGCATTTCCCATGAATGGGAGGGGCTTTGGTGGGGAAAGGGCAAGGGTGAGAAGCGCTGTTGCCCGTGTAAGAGTATACCCCGCTGCAAGTGGATGCGATGGAAAAACAAAAACAGCTCCTGCCGTATAGCAAGAGCCGTTAAACATTAGAAATGGTTTACCCAACTTACAAAAGAGTCCACAAACTGTTGGAAGAAGGAAATGGTATCTTCGGAATTCAGTTTGCCGTCCGGTCCTAAAAGATCTGCCACGCCGCCCACATACGCTTCCGGCTGCTGCATCGTGAAAATGTTTAGAAACACCATAGCCTGGCGTAAATGGTGGTTTGCACCAAATGCCCCCAACTTTCCTGGGGATACGCTGATAACGGCACCCGGCTTAGCGTTCCAAACGCTTTTTCCGTATGGACGGGAACCTACATCAAGTATATTTTTTATGACAGCAGGTACCGAGCGGTTGTATTCCGGAGTTACAAACAGGAATCCGTCCATTTTGCCGGCGAATTCTCTAAATTCCACCCAGGAATCAGGCGGTGCGGAAGCATCGTCGTAATCCGGATTGTATAATTCAACGTTGCTAATGTCGATAATTTGTGCGGAAAAATCTTCTGGCATAAGTTCTATAATGTTTTGAGCTATTTTTTTACTGAACGAATCTTTGCGAAGACTTCCCACAATAATGCCAATTGATTTTTTACTCATATAGGTCACCCCTTATAATTTTTGTACCTTAATTATAACATGTTTTTTATGAAATGCTATTGTTATTGTTAAAATGAAGGGGAATCGAGTACCCAAATTGGCTGTTACGGTATTTCGCTGTTTGAAAAACAGATGGTAGAACTTGCGGTAAGTTGGAATAAGAATGCCATAGAATCTGTAGTAAGATTCTATGGCATTTTTTAGATTATCTTAGAAGCAAGACGAATATGCTGTTATTTTTTAGGAAAGTGATAAACCGGCGCTTGCAAAACCGGTAATAACAGTCGCAATATCGATTCCTGCAGTAACTGCGGCTGAAAATACCATCAATAGGCGGGTTTCGTTGGTTACGGGGATGGAAAGCCCGGTTACAGTGCTATTGACTTTATCTCCTATGGCGACCAGCCCGGTCAGCGCCGGAGCCAAGGTGACAGCAGCACCGCTGATTGCAGTAAAAGTGTCATCCGGTGTACTGGAGCTATAGAGTTGGGCCGTAATCGTAACGCTGCTTCCTACAAGCGATAATGCCGCGCTAATACTAAAATAAGCGGAAATCGAGGAGATTACACCGTCTCTCGGCATGGAGAAAGATGTGTCGAAAAGTCCGGTAATGTCAATTACACCTGCTACAGGGGTAGTTGTTTCGTTGGTCCCGAAAGCAACCATGGACTGATTTCCTGCTAATCCGCCCAACACGGTTGTTAGGGTGGTAGCCGTTCCTGATGCAAAGGGGATAATTGTGCCGGGACCCGTTGCGCCAGCCGGGCCAGTCGGGCCGGTATCAC
>DFRY01000055.1:0-25474 GCA_002378845.1 Ruminococcaceae bacterium UBA3451
GAGCTTCCGGAAGATTTCGCACAGCCGATTACACTGAATTGGACTGTAGACGGAGATTTGGATTCTGTACTGCAGAAAAACTTCGGACACATTACAAACGACACCCAGATGGACAGTTGGTTCAAGCAGCAGCGCACCATATTAAACGAAAACGAAATTCTGCGCTACCGCGAACTGGGCACTGCCACCGCGGAAGTTCTGGAAAACGTATGCCTTTCCGTGCGCCCCGGAATGACGGAATTTGAGGTTGCCGGCGAAATTTCGAAAGGCCTTTGGAGCCGCGGAATCGAACCGATTACCCTATTGGTTGCTACGGACGGCCGCAGCGAGCGCGTGCGCCATTACGTACCCACCGGTGGGCAGGTGCATAGCGGCGTGATTGCCTCCCTTTGCGCACGTTCCGGCGGACTGATTCTTTCCGCTACAAGAAGCGTTGCGTTTCAAAAAGGTTTTGCACAACATTACACGAAACTGTTGAATGTGGAGCAGGCCGCCTTTGAAGCAACCAAGGAAGGCGTGACTTTAGGCGATATTGTAAAAACCGTTATGGCGGCATACGGCGAAAACGGTCTGGCCGATGAGTGGAAAAATCACCACCAGGGCGGCATGACCGCTTACCTTGCAAGGGAATACCGCCCGGACCCGAACTGTCCGGTTCCGGTACAGCTCAATCAGGCCTACGCCTGGAACCCGTCCGCTGTCGGCGCAAAATGTGAAGATACCGCAATTCTTACCGCAGCCGGGCTGGAGGTTATTTCTCCGGCATCCGCCCGCTGGCCGAAGGTTCGGCAGGGCAGCTGGCTGCGCCCGGATGTTTTGAAAGCATATTAACGAAATCCCACTTCAGGAGGTATTATTATGTCTGAAATTAAAAAATTACGCCCTTACATCAACGGACAGTTTGTTGAGTCCAAAGCCACAAAATACACCGATGCCTATAATCCCAGCACCGGTGAAATCATTGCAAAAGTCCCCTGCTGCACACCCGACGAAGTAGAAGCCGCCATTGCAAGCGCAAAGGCCGCTTTCCCGGGCTGGTCCGCCACGCCGGTAATCAAGCGCGTACAAATTTTGTATAAGCTGCGCGACCTGATTATCGAACACATGGATGAACTCACCTATCTTGTTGCGCTGGAAAACGGCAAGGCATGGTCCGAAGCACAGGGCGATGTACTGAAAGCAAAAGAGGGAACCGAGCAGGCAATTTCCGCTCCTTCTCTTATGATGGGCGAAAGCCTGATGGACGCTTCCAAGGGTTACGACACCGTATTGTACCGTGAACCGCTGGGCGTATTTGCCGGAATTGTGCCGTTCAACTTCCCCGCCATGATCCCCATGGGCTGGATGACCCCGATTTGCATTGCCTGCGGCAACACCATCGTTTTAAAGGCGGCTACCTTTACCCCGCAGTCCGCCATGCGTTTCGCAGAGCTTTATAAGGAAGCCGGGCTGCCCGACGGCGTAATCAACATTGTCACCTGCTCCAGAAACGAAGCGGAAATTCTGTTAAGCCACCCGGATGTAAAGGGAATTACATTTGTCGGTTCCACCTCCGTCGGTTTACATATTTACGCCACCGCCGCGGCAAACGGCAAACGCGTTCAGGCTTTGTGCGAAGCAAAAAACCACGCATTGGTACTGAACGACGCTCCGGTTGACCGAACTGCGGCCGGAATCATCAACTCGGCATTCGGCTGCGCCGGCGAACGCTGCATGGCGCTCCCCGTTGTGGTCGCACAGGAGGGCATTGCAGACCAGTTGGTTGCCGCCCTTGTGGAGCAGGCAAAAAAGCTGAAGCTCGGCCCGGCGTACGACAAAGAAACCGGCCTCGGCCCGGTAATCAACGCGCCGCACAAGCAGTCCGTTCTTGACTGGATTCAAAAGGGCATCGACGAAGGTGCCACCGTTGCTTTAGACGGCAGAAACGTGACCGTGGAGGGTTATGAAAACGGCTTCTACCTTGGGCCGACAATTCTTGACCATGTTGCCCCCGACATGACCGTAGGCGATAAAGAAATTTTTGGGCCGGTGCTTTGCATTAAGCGCGTAAAAACCTTTGAGGAAGGCCTTGCCGTCATGAACGCCAATCCGTACGCCAACGGTTCGGTCATCTTTACCCAAAACGGCCATTACGCCCGTGAATTCGCCCGCCACACCGACGGCGGCATGGTCGGCGTAAACGTTGGTATTCCGGTTCCGATCGGGGTATTCCCGTTCTCCGGCCACAAGCTTTCTTTCATCGGCGACCTTCACTGCCTTGGAAAAGACGGCTACCGTTTCTACACCGAAACCAAGGTGGTCACCACCCGGTGGTTTGACGAAGAGGAAGCAAAATCCAAAACTGTTTCCACCTGGGACGGCACAATCTAACCGAATTGCGCCAAAATCGTCAATCTGACAAAAAGAAATTCAAATATCCGTTAGTTCCATGCAGAAAACCAGTTGTTTTTATTGCGGAACTATGAGAAAATAAAGAGGTACGTTTTCCATCTTTGGAAAGCATACCTCTTTGATTTACCCATTAAATAATACAAAGCCAATTTTCATCGGAAAAATAGAGCGAGTTTGAACCGGAATTGACTTTAATAAAATTTTTAAGGATGGTGCAACATGGAAGCAGTAAAGCGTTTCTTACTGGAAATGGGGGTTTCTCCGGAATTAACGGATTTGGACGAAACCACAAACAAATTACTGAGCGAAATGGAGAAGGGATTAAACAGGGAAGAATCGAGCCTGCAAATGATTCCTTCCTATATTGGCGAAACATTCCGGCCTGTGCCGGGCGAGCGTGTTGCCGCGGTCGACGCGGGCGGCACCAACCTGCGTATCAGCCTGATCCGTTTTAACGATGATTTAACGCCTACCATTGAAAAAATTGAACGTTTCCCCATGCCCGGTTCCCGTGAACCGGTGGACAGCGACACCTTCTTTGACGAGTTGGCGGAGCATTTGAGCGAAATTCTGAAAATCACCAAAAAAATCGGCTTCTGCTTTTCCTATGCCGTTGAAATCATGCCTTCCCGTGACGGAAGAATCATTACCCTGAGCAAAGAAGTCGTTGTAAAAAACTGTGAAGGCAAAATGATTGGCGAAGAGCTGATGAAAGCGCTGAAGAAAAAGGGCTACAACGAATTTTCTCAAATCAGCGTGCTGAACGACACCACCGCTTCCTTACTTGGCGGCCGTTTGTTCTGCCAGAATAAAGACTACTCCAATTACATCGGGTTCATTCTCGGTACCGGAACCAACACCGCGTATTACGAGAAGAACAGCCGCATTACAAAAGACCCGGTTCTATCCAAAAAAGAAGGCAGCACCGTAATTAATCTGGAAAGCGGCAACTTCGACAAGCTCACCTCCGGCAAGCTGGATGAAGAATACCGCAAGGAAACAAGGGTTCCTGCAGAATATCATATGGAAAAAATGATGTCCGGTCATTATCTTGGCGAACTGCTGCTGAAATACATGCAGAAAGGTGCGGAATACGGCCTGTTTACCGACGCGGCAAAAGCCTCTATTCTTGCCCTTACCAAGCTGGAAGGCAGAGACATGGACGACTTTTTGGCACACCCGAACGGCAGTACCCCCATTGCAGCCCTGCCCGGCCTTACCGATGCGGACCGCGCCGTGATTTACGAACTGATTGACGCAATGCTGGAACGTGCCGCGCGCCTGGTCGTATGCTGCTACATGGCATGCGCAAAGCGCACCGAAATGGGTCATGACCCGCTTCACCCGATTCTGGTCACTGCGGAAGGCACCACTTATTACCGCTGTGAGCTGCTGAAGCAGAAAATCGATTATTACATCGAACAGGCCATGCGCCGCGACCGTGGAATTTACATTCAGACCATGCAGGTAGACAACGCCGTAATTTACGGTACCGCTCTTGCCGCGGTCTGCGAATAAAAACACCTAAAAACCTGCCGGAATTTCGGCAGGTTTTTTTGCGGCCGGGTACTTCCCTTTTTTTATTTTGGTATTGACTTAGAGTGCACTCTAAATTATATACTAACAATTAGGATTGAAAAGAAAGTTGGGATGAAACATGGAATACACACAATACGGAAAAACCGACATGAAAGTGTCCCGTCTGGGGCTTGGCTGCATGCGGTTCCCTGCACAGGAAAAAGACGCAATTAGCATGGTGCGGTACGCAATTGACCACGGCGTCAATTATTTGGACACCGCCTACCTTTATAAAGACAGCGAGATCATTACAGGCCGGGCGCTGAAGGACGGTTACCGAAAACAGGTTTACCTTGCCACCAAAAGCCCCATTTGGAATATAACGAAACACGAAGACTTTGAAAAATACCTGGATGAAGAACTGCTTCGTCTTGGCACGGATTACATTGATGTTTACCTGCTTCACAACATGGACCACGGTCACTGGGAAACGGTAAAGCGCTTCGACGGCCTTACCTTCCTTGATAAAATGGTGCAAAAGGGGAAAATTCGCCACAAGGCGTTCTCCATTCACAATACCCTGCCTGCATTTAAGGAAATTGTGGATTCTTTCAACTGGGAAATGGCGCAGATTCAGCTTAACATTCTTGACGAAAAGCAGCAGGTCGGTGTGGAAGGACTGAAATACGCGGCGGAAAAAGGACTGGCTATGGTTGTTATGGAGCCGCTGCGCGGCGGTAATCTGCTGAACCATGCCCCCGCCGAGGTCGCCGAACTTCTTCGCGCTTACCCTGAAAACCGCTCCCTGGCCGAGTGGTGCTTCCGCTGGCTTTACAATATGCCCGAAGTTTCGGTGATTTTGAGCGGGACAAGTTCTTTGGAACAGCTAAAAGACAACCTGCGCATTTTTGAACACGCGGCGCCGAACTGCATGTCGGAAGAAGATGAAGAACTGATTCGAAAAATTCGCGAGGCATTCGAATCGAAAAAAAGCATTGGATGCACCGGGTGCCGGTACTGCATGCCGTGCCCGCAGGGCGTGAATATTCCCGAAATATTCAAGCTGTACAATAATTATCAGGTCATGAAACCGCATTGGGTGGACAGGGGAATGTACGAATCCTCACTGTTGCCCGCAGGCGAAGGCGCCGATCAATGCATTTCCTGCGGCATTTGCATGAGCCGCTGCCCGCAGGCACTGCAAATTCCCGATCTTCTGAAAAAAGTTCACGCGGAATTTACGGAATAAATCACACCGGAAGGGTAAGCCGTCGGAAATCGGAAAACCGAATTGACTTAAAAAAGAGGCCTTCTGCGTTGGAGCGCAAGGCTTCTTTTCGTTGAACATGCGGGTTTACTCCGGTATTTATCAAGGATTGAAAGGAACTTATTATGCCTGAGGAAAAAATTGAGGTACAGAACAATATTAAACTAAGCGGATTTCTGGTCGTTACCATGGCAATTGCGGCCGGAGTCACCGTTGCAAATCTTTATTATATTCAGCCGCTGTTAGCGGAAATAGCGGCATCATTTCATGTTTCACAGGTTAACATCAGCCTTGCGGCCACGCTGACGCAGGTGGGGTACGCGCTCGGTATGCTCATGATTTTGCCCCTTGCGGACATTCGGGAAAAGAAATCACTGATTCTGTTCATGCTGGGGTGCTCTGCCTGCGCGCTGCTGTTTATGGCATTTTCGCGCAACAGCGTGATGCTGTGCATTGCCTCTTTCGCCGTGGGGTTTACGTCGGTGGTACCGCAGCTGATTCTTCCCCTTGCGGCGCAGCTGGCTGACCCGAAGGAACGGGGCAAAATCATTGGCACCGTAATAAGCGGCGTGCTTATCGGAATTTTGGTTTCACGCACCGTAAGCGGATTGATCGGGCAGTACATGGGGTGGCAGGCCGTTTATTACATCGCCTGCGGGCTGATGATTTTACTTGCCGTTTTTCTTACCCTTAGGCTGCCAAAATGCCCTTCTGTTACCAAAATCAAATATTTTTCCCTGTTCCGATCCATGGTGCAGCTCACCAAAGAGCTTCCCATTCTAAGGGAATCGTCGCTGAACGGCGGAATGATGTTTGCCGCATTCAGCGTATTCTGGACAACACTTTCGTTTCTTCTTGCCGGCCCGCAGTACCGGCTTGGCGCAGACGCCGCCGGTCTGTTTGGGTTAGTCGGTGTCGCCGGCGCGTCGGCCGCACCCATTGTGGGGCGCATTGCGGACCGAAAAAGCCCCCGCTTCCCCATTGCGCTGGGCATGGGGGCGGTCACCCTTTCGTTCTTTTGCTTTCTGTTTTTCGGGTATAGTCTGGCCGGTTTAATTGTGGGGGTTATCTTCCTCGACCTTGGGGTGCAGTCCTGCCAAACCTCCAATCAGGCCAGAATCCATGCAATCAGTGACGAAGCGCGCAACCGCATCAATACCGTTTACATGGTCACTTATTTTGTCGGCGGTGCGCTCGGTTCTTTTCTTGGTTCGTTCAGTTATGCCCACTGGGGATGGACCGGGGTTTGCGTTGTAGGGCTGTTAACCCAGGCAGCGGCAATTACCGTCCAGCTGAACGGGGTTCGCCGCGACGCGCAGCGGAACCGGCTGCAAATTGCGGGCAATGACCGCAGTGCCGAATAAAACGGATTTCCGTACCTATTATCCGCGAATGATCAGTTCGCCTTTAATCCGATAGGTGACGGCCGTCCAATCGGCGGAATTCACGTTCTGTTCTTTCAGGCACTCAAAAATCTGTGCCGCAAAAAGATGGTACGGCTGCCGGTAAACCGTTACACCCAGTTCGTTTAATTCCGGGAAGTCGTCAATCGTAACCAAAAGGACGTCGGAGATTTCCTGTTGATTCAGCGCTTTTTTAATTGCGAGGCCCATTGCGCCGTCGCTGCAGATTACCGCGCCCGGCCGGTCGGTTGGGCTAAGATGGTCAAAAATAAAGTTATTGGTGAAAATATCGTAATAATTTTTATAATCCCATGTGGAATTCCAATCCCACGGAGCGCTCCAAACCACGCCTGTGGGAAATACCTTTTGAAAAGCATGAACCCGTTCCTTATGACTGGAGGATTTCAGCGTTTCCCGATTAATATAGGCGATACCTTTCGTTTTTTTGCCGGCAACATACCGGTACAGCGATAAAATCGCATCCTGATTGTCAAGGCAAACGCAGTCTGCATAAGGCGTTTTCACAATCGTGTCGAAAAGCACAATATTCATTCCCAGCCCCCGCAAAAGCCGCAGGCATTGGTTCGATATGACTTCGTAGTCCAGCCAAAGAACAACATTATGTATATTCTTCTGAAGCAGCCTAAACAGAGTGCTTTCCATTGAATCGCATTCCGACTGCTGAACAAAAACAACCAGAGAATTATTCCGGTCTGCAATTTTCTGGAACTGTTCGATAAACAATCCGAAAAATTCTCTTTGCGCCGGGGCAACCAGCGCGATAATATCCAGATTGCCGCAATAGCTTTGCCGGTTTAAGGAAACCACCGTTCCCCGACCGATTTTACGCTGAATAATTTTTTCCTCTTCCAGAATGTCCAGCGCTTTTCGGACGGTGTCGCGGCTAACATGATATTCTTCCGATAAATCCCGCTCGGACGGTATTGCCGCGCCGTCCTGATAAATTCCGTTAAAGATTTTCTGAATAAGATCATTTTTTATTTTCCGGTAATGTAAATCCTCGAGCATGGTACCCACCCCCTGCCATAAAATTCTATATTGCTCTAATTGGTATTATATTACCATACCAATTTTGTGTCAATCGGTTTAATCTGAAAAAGCAATAAAATGCGCAAAAAAGGAAGCCCCATGGGCTTCTTTTTTTTGCGCAGCCTGTTTACCACATATTAATGTGCAGCCTTGCATCCAATGTGGCGTTCTTCTGCTCAACTTCTTTTGCTTCGGGTGCCCGGTACCCGAAAGGAATGATTGCGGCAACTTCCAGCTCCTGCGGAATAGACAGCACTGTTTTTACCGCAGGAGTATTTTTCGGAATAAAAGTAACACCGAACACATTGCTGTCTGCCAAAGCCAGCAAAATATTTTCAATGCAGCACCACACGGAAGCCAAACAGTTCAAGTCATAAATTCTTTTGCTTTCGCTTACCTGTGTTTTGGGCCGATAAACAACTACCAGCAGTTCCGGTGCCGTTAAAATCATCTTTTTCTGTTTTGGTATTGCGTCCAGATACATCTTTTTCGCAAGTGCGTCCTGCCCCTCAAACGCCTGCACCAGCTGCTCGGTGACTTCCTCGGTCATTTCCTCCGTTCGGGTTAATGCCAACCTCATTTTCGGATCCCGGATCAACAGAAAACCCCACTGTCTTAAATGATTGTAGCTCGGCGCTTTTAATCCGGCTTCCAGTGATTTTTTTATAATTTCAAACGGTACCGGTTTCTCTGCAAAATCCCGCACCGACCTTCTTTGATGAATCGCGTCCAATAATTCCATACTCCGAATCCTCCGTACCATTTTTATCTTTATTATACAGAACGTTTGTTTGACTGTCAATTCATAAAAACCTGCTTTAACATGAATCGTCAAAGCAGGTAAAAGAAAGTATGGAATTTTAAAATGTCACGTCTTCCCCATAATATGCACAGGTGAGAACCTTAAGCATATTTTCCGCGTCAATCGTTCTGGGGTTTGAACCGGTGCAGGGGTCACTGACCGCATTTTCCGCGATCTCCCTGCAATGTGCTTTAAAATCGTTCTTGCTGACGCCGTTTGCCTGATAAGACAGCGGAATGTCCAGCTTTTTGTTCAGCGAGCGCACCGCTTCCACAAGGGAATTGGTCAGCTGTTTGTCCGTTGCGCCCGGCAACCCGAGCGTCCGTGCAATTTGGGCATACCTTGCCATGCAAACCTTGGAATTGTATTGAATGACATTGGGAAGTAAAATTGCATTGCAGCAGCCATGCGGAATGTGAAACACAGCCCCGGTTTTATGCGCAAGGCTGTGCGCTATTCCCAGCAGGGCATTGGAAAATGCCATTCCGGCAAGGCACTGAGCAATGTGCATAATGCCGCGTGCCTGCGCGTCGCCATGATAAGAATCCACAAGGGAACCGTAAATATCGGAAATTGCTTTCATTGCGAGCGCATCTGAAAAATCGGAACGGGCGGAAGCAACGTATGCTTCGATTGCATGAGTCAAAGCATCAATTCCCGTGTGCGCCGTAAGCATTTCCGGCATGGTAAGCGGAATGTCGGTGTCTAAAACCGCAATATCCGGGGTAATTTCAAAATCCGCCAGGGGATATTTTATATTGGAGGAATAATCGGTGATAACGGAAAACGCAGTCACTTCAGATGCGGAACCGCTTGTGGACGGAATCGCGACAAAAGTTGCTTTCTTTCTGAGCTTTGGCATGGTAAAAGGATTTTTAATATCCTCAAACGTCTTTTCCGGATATTCATAAAAAACCCACATTGCCTTGGCGGCATCCATTGGGGATCCGCCGCCGATGGAAATAATCACATCCGGTTCAAATTCACGCATGGCCTTGGCCCCGTCGTAAACCCTTTCAATAGACGGGTCAGGTTCTACTCCTTCATAGGTATAGACGTCTATTTCGGCTTCCCGCAAAACGTCCTCCAGTTTATTTAAAAAACCGGTCTTGCGCATTGACTGACCGCCGGTGACAATAAAGGCCTTTTGGTACCCTTTCAAATTTTTCAGTTCGCTGATGGCATTGGAACCGTAATAAATATCTCTTGGTATTGTAAACCGCGGCATAGATGTCCCCTCCAATTGCTTATTTACAGATACCATTGTGTCCCTGAAAGCGCCACATATACCATTTTACAGAGGAAAAGGCCGCTGTGCGCGGCAGCCGAAAAAATCAGTTCACACTGAAATTTCCGACGAAAGCGGACAGCAGCCTTTTGAGCCTTATCTCTGTATTTCTTAATTTCAAATTACTTTATTTATTTTTCCCGTTCCCGTTATTGGACTTCTGTTTTTCGGCGCTGTTCTGATTTGCAGTAACCGCACCGGATTTTCCGGTTGCTTTCGACTCTGCCGGTTCGCTTGACGAAGAATTCGGCTTCCCGGTCGTTTTAGACTCCACTGGCCCGGCCGTTTCGTCGGAAGAGACGCTCGGTTTCCCGGTTTCTTTGGAACTTGCCGGAGCAGAAGCCTTTCCGGTTTGCTTTGTCTGTGCCGCACCGGATAAAGTTTCGCTGCCTGCGGTGCTGCTCACAGCCTGACCGGACTTGTCCGCTTGGCTGGAAGCGGTGCTCTGCCCGTCTGAAGCATCCGGTATTTTTACATCTTTCTTATTTTGCTGAATGGCCTTCATAATTTCTTTCACCGGTTTATTCAGCCAGTCTTCCACATTAACGCTGTCGGGAGCGGCGGAGCTTTGCTGAAGCTTCTGCACCAAATTCAGTTTGCCGGGGGTAGTGCCAAGCGTGCGGGCTTCCTGAACGCGTGCCAGTCCTACGCTGACCGCCTCCACTTCAACGGGAACAGTAGAGTCTTTCGTGACTTCCTCTGCCGCCGCCTGAAGATCCTGCGCAAGCTGCTGGGAATCCTCATCGTTCGGGCCGGATGTAGAAATAACAATCCCGCCGGGATCGGTTCCGTCAAAATAGCCGTTCTGCGCAATTTCGTCCACGGTTTCTTTTACGGCATCCTCAATCGGTTTATTGGTTAAACTTAAATCCTGTAGAATTTCTTCTCCGTCGTTATTTACTGCCGCGGCGGTCAATACCCTGCCAAAACGATTAACGGAATATTCAATGGAGGGGTTTACATCCAGACTGACATAAGAATACGGAGTAAAATGCGCCCATGCACTCGTACCCAGCAAAACTACCAAGGCAGCCGCAGAAGCCGCCCACACCATGAATTTTGTTGATTTCCAAGCTGTCTTCAATTCAATCACCTGTCCAATCGCATATTTTTTGTTTTTTACCTTTAATATGCAACCGTCATCTGTCAGAGCCGCAGCATTATGCCCCTTAATCTCCACAATAACTGCTTTCACTTTTCAAGCTCCTTCCTGATGAACCGCATATAACCGGACAGGCAGGGATAATCACCGGTAATTATCTCTGCTGCCGCTATTATATACTTTCGGTGACGTTCCAATATTTTTTGGGGTACCCCGGAATTTTTTTCTATTAATTTGATTGGAAGGAGTTTATCCTTCCTCATGCTATTTAAGACTATGGGATTTTGAATTATGTAAACAACCGCCTTCGCGCAGGAGATTTTTGTTTTTTCCGCCTTCGGGGAACAATCCGTTAAATCAAAAAAAGAAAATCCGTACGATGCAAAGGCATTGTTTGCCGCTTCAATTTCTAACTGAACGGAGTTGTCCTGCACTACCGCAATTTTCTTTGAAATTTCCGACTTAATCTCCGCGTCATCCTCCGTTTCTTCCGCACTGGAATCAAAAGCAGAAGGGTTGACCGGAATTTCCGCGCGGTGCTTTGACTGGGAACGAAGATGGTCAATTAGCTTACGGCGAATCACAAGCTCCGCAAAACTGAGAAAGCTGCCCTTTTCCTCCGCATAATCCCCCACTGCCTGCGTAAACGCCATAAGGGCGATTGACCACTCGTCGTCGCTTTTTGTAACGTATCGATGAATGACGGAGGAAGCGCATTTCAGGATAAAAAATTCATTCTGCTGTATAAAATGCTCCATGGATCGCTGATCGGCGCCGGCCTGTACCGCCTGCCGGTCAAATTCGCGCAAACCGGTTCCTCCTCCCATTGATTGGTAATTACATTAAAACCTGCTCCGCACACCGGATTCCGTCAACCGCCGCGGAAATAATTCCGCCCGCGTAGCCCGCTCCTTCCCCGCAGGGGAAAAGACCGGACACGGCAACCGATTCACAGGTTTCCCCGCGCAAAATACGAACCGGGGAAGAACTGCGGCTTTCCACCGCCGTTAAAAGCGCGTCGGGGTATGAAAACCCGCGCAGCCGGGAATTCATGAGTAAAATTCCCTGTCGCATAGAATCCGCAACATAATCGGGAAGGCAGTCATCCAGACTGCACGGCGTAACCCCGGGTACGTAAGTCGGTTGTACTTCCCCAATAAATTTCGAAGCACGGCGCTTTAAAAAATCTTCCACACGCTGCACGGGGGCATGATAATTCCCGCCGCCAAGCTGAAACGCGCGCTCCTCCAGCCTGCGCTGAAAAGCGATTCCCGCAAGCGGATCGTCGCTGCCAAAGTCTTTTGGGCCCACCCCCACCAGCAGCGCAGAGTTTGCGTTTTTGCCGTCACGGGCAAAACGGCTCATGCCGTTGGTAACAAGGCGGTTTTCTTCGCTGGCCGCAGCGACTACCGTACCGCCCGGGCACATGCAGAATGTATACACACCCCTACCGCCGGGCAGATGCACCGCTAATTTATAATCAGCGGCACCAAGGTTTGGGTGACCGGCAAATTTGCCGTACTGAGTGGTATCAATTCTACTCTGCGGATGTTCAATTCGGGCACCGATAGAAAACGGCTTTTGCTCCATCGCAATATTCAGGGAAGACAGCAGTTCAAATGTGTCCCTTGCGCTGTGGCCAACCGCCAGAATTACCTTTTCCGCTTCCACACGGTACGCGGAACCGGTCAGCGGTTTCACTTCAATACCGGTAATCCGCCCGTCTTTTTGAAAAATATTTTGCAGGGTCGTATCAAAATGCACTTCCCCGCCAAGAGAAATAATCTGTTCCCGAATATTTTTTACAGTCGCGGGAAGCCGGTCTGTGCCGATATGGGGTTTTGCAAGGTACAGAATTTCCTCCGGTGCGCCCGCGGCGGCGAATTCCTCCAACACTTTGCGCGAACGGGAATCTTTTGTCCCTGTATTCAGTTTTCCGTCGGAGAATGTGCCTGCGCCGCCTTCCCCAAACTGCACGTTGCTGTTCGGGTTCAGCTGGCCGGTGCTCCAAAAATGCGCGACCTGCTCGCTCCGTTTTTCTACCGAGCTGCCGCGCTCAAACACAATCGGGCATTGCCCCGCCTGCGCAAGAATCAACGCGGCAAACAGACCGGCCGGGCCGAATCCGACCACAACCGGGCGCTGATTCAGCTTTTTGCAGGAAGGAAGTTCATACCGGTACGGCTGTGCTTCTGTAATTTTCACATCGTTCGGGTTATTATTCCGGTCGCAGTCCGCTTCCACCGTGCAGATAAAATGCACGTCTTCTTTTTTGCGTGCATCGATTGATTTTTTATAGAGCCTGACCGATTGAACCGCATAGACGGGCACTTTCAGCCTTGCGGCGGCCAACGCTTTTAAATCCTCTTCCGTACCGCTGAGCGGCAGGGCGATGTCTGATATTCGATACATAAAGTCACCTTTTATTATAAGAATGATCGGGCCGCCGAACGGCCGGCCGTTATGCCGCTGCTCCACGCCCAGTGCAGGTTAAAGCCGCCGCAGTCACCGTCCACGTTCAAAAGCTCGCCGGCCAGATAAAGCCCGCGGCAAACCTTGGACTGCATGCTGTTTTCCACTTCCGCAAGCGGAATCCCCCCCGCAGTAACCTGTGCATCTTTCCAGGGCATGGTACCGGTTACAGGAAAACGAAACTGCTTGACCGTATTTGCTACAAGCGCAAGGTCGCTGGGTTTCAGCTCGCCCGCGTATTTTGCGGAGTTCGGCAACGCAGTCTTGATGACTTCCGGCCCAACAAGCTTGTTCAGGCAGCCGTTCAGCAGCTCGCTCGCCGGCAAATCACGGAACAGGTCGCAACGGTGCTTCAGAACGGAAAAAATCTGCCGTTCAGTGTATTCCGGCATAAGGTCAAGCAACAGTTCCGCTTTCTTTTTTCCGTGCAGCTCGCCGTACTTCCGGGAAAGTTCAAAAATACAGATTCCGGAAAGGCCGTATTCGGTAAACTGCACTTCGCCGTTTGCGGTCTGAACCGGATTCCCTTCTACCAACAGCGTAGCTGCCGCCGGGCTGCGGGCGCCTTTCAACGGCTTAGCGCGCAGAGGGTCAGTTTTTAACTGTACCAATGCCGGAAACAGCCTTGTACAGGTGTGACCCAGCGCTTTTGCCAGCTGATAACCGCTTTCATTTGCGCCAAGCTGCGGGTACGCCAAACCTCCAGAGGCTAAAATCACCTTTCTGGACGTTATTTTCTGTTCTTTGGAAGAAACCTCGAACCCGGCAGCAATTTTCTTCACCGCGGTCACCTGAAAATCACACAGTTCTGTTACGCCGAACCGCTCCAGCTGGCGGCGCAATACGTCCAGTACGGCAGAAGCCTGTAAATTATAAGGATAAACGCGCCCTTCGTCCTGCTCTTTACACAACAGCCCCAGCGACGCAAAATAATCCATAATGTACTGAGGGGAATACAGTTCCAACACCGGAGAAAGAAACTCCCTGTCCCCGTGGTAATGCGACAGAGCAACCCCTGTATTCGTTAAATTACAGCGCCCGTTCCCCGTGGCCAGCAGCTTTTTGCCAACGCGTACATTCGCTTCCAGCACCGCAATCTTCCCGCGTTTTTTATTTTTCTCCAGTTCTTCCGCAGCGGCAATCGCCGCCGCCAAGCCGGACGCGCCGCCGCCAATAATTGCAATATCAAAATTCAGAGCCATTCTGACCTCCCAACAATGTCACCATACCTTACCTAAAACGCCATAGGAAATCGCACACATAATCAGTCCCGCCGTCAACGTTCCGGTCAGGATTGAAAACATTGCATGTTTAAACCGCATTCCGAGCAAAGCGGCAATCAGCGCGCCGGTCCAGGCGCCGGTACCGGGAAACGGAACCGCCACAAAAAGATACAAACCGAACGTTTTATACTTTTCAATGGATTTGCTTTTCGCCTCCGCTTTCGCTTCCAGGCGGTGCACCAGCTTGACAAAACGCGTATTCCGAAGCCAGTCAAGAATCTGCCGGATAAACAGAAGGATAAAAGGAGTCGGCAAAAGCGTGCCTACAATTCAAATGACAAGGGCCCGGAACATGTCCACATTCAGCATACCGGCGGCAAGGATTCCGCCCCTTAATTCTAAAATCGGCAGCATTGAAACAATAAATATAATTAATTCTTTGGAAGAAGATGTACTAAAAAGATTTATAACATGTTGTACAATTTGATCCATGATTCCCTCCGTTCCATAGTTTAATTATAGTATAGCCCATTCCGGGGAAGATTGGCAAGCAGTTTTACCGAATTCACACAGAACAAACCGTTGCAGCAAAAAGCGGCACAGCCGAAATTCGACTGTGCCGCTTCGCTATTCGCGATGATGTTCATGAAGCAAAATCTGAGATTTTGCAGCTTTTTATTTGAAATATCTGTTGAGAAGGCCGATAAAGCCGGAGCCGTGACGGGCTTCGTCCTTCGCCATTTCGTGTACGGTGTCGTGAATGGCATCGTAACCCAGTTCCTTTGCGCGCTTTGCAATTTGCAGCTTACCTGCGCATGCGCCCGATTCGGCTTCTGCACGCATTTGAAGGTTTTTCTTTGTGCTGTTCGTTACTACTTCGCCAAGCAGCTCCGCAAAACGGGAAGCATGGTCTGCTTCTTCCAGCGCATACTTCTTAAAGGCTTCGGCAATTTCCGGGTAACCTTCACGGTCTGCCTGACGTGCCATTGCAATGTACATGCCGACTTCGCAGCACTCGCCGTTAAAGTTGGCAACCAGGCCGTCGTAAACTTCTTTGTCAATTCCCTGTGCAATGCCGACTTCGTGCTGGCAGGCAAAACTGATTCCTTCCACCTGCTCTACAAACTTCTCTTTCGGCGCTTTGCACTGGGGGCAAAACTCAGGGGCTTCTTCTCCCTCATAAACATAACCGCATACGGAACAAACAAACTTCTTCATTGGATTTTCCTCCTATATTCTATTAAATATTTATTGAAAGGCGATAGGCCTTTTGGTTGTGGTTGGTTTACTGCTCGATTTTTCTGCCTTGCATACATCGGTCACAGACTCCGTGGAACATGACCTCGCTGGACTCTACATGAAGATGATATCTTCGCGCTACTTCCGCATTGGCTTCCCGACCGATGAAATCGCCCGGAATATCAATAACGGAACCACAGCCGGAACACACAAAATGAGTGTGTGGGTTTACATTGCCGTCGTACCGTTCCTGCCCGTTTACTACACCGACACTGATTATCATTCCGTCTTGTTTAAACTGAGCAATGTTCCGGTAAACCGTACCAAGGCTAAGATCCGGGTAATTCGGCTTTAATGTCTGATATACCCATTCCGCAGTCGGGTGGCAGGTCGTTCCGCGAATGGCAGACAAAATCGCTTCCCGCTTCTTGCTGTAGTTTTGTTTTCTCTCCATACTTCACTCTCCAGCTCATAAATAATAATGATTATCGTTCTTGTTATTATATTAACACTGCTTTCTGCTTTTGTAAAGAGTTTTTTGATAAAAAATTTAATTTTTTATTCTGCGCGTCTGCGCTTCTGCAACTTTGCAGTCCTGCAATCATACACAGCGGGGAATTTCCTGCGTAAAATAGTGCGGACGTTTCCTTTAAGAACCGGGTTGCCTGACCATAACCAGTCGTTTTAACCAGCATTTGTATGACAGGAAGAAAAATGAATCATCTTTCTTCTTATTCTCGTGGAATTTCCAGATAATTCAGGGCAAAATTTAGGTAATATTATGTTTGATTTATAAACAGGATTTGGTACAATAGCATAGGACAAATTCCCCAGAATTTCGGCAGAATCCTACAGGGACAAATGCCTGACAACGAGGTCGTTATGAAGATGAAAACGAAAGCAATCATTAAAGATTATTTTCTGATTACCGTCAGCACACTTTTATNNACACTTTTAATTATGATTGGCGTGTACTTTTTTAAATTCCCAAACAACTTCACATTCGGCGGAATTACCGGCCTTTCGGTAGTACTGGGCAAAATAACCCCTATCACACCCAGTACGGTGAACCTTATTTTAAATTTCATACTGCTTGTGATCGGGCTCATCATATTGGGCCGCGACTTTGCGCTAAAAACAATTTACTCCAGCGTTCTGCTTTCCCTGGGGCTTTCCGCTTTGGAATATATTTACCCCATGAAACACCCGCTGACCGACCAGCCCATGCTGGAACTGATTTTCGCCATTGCGCTGCCTGCCTTCGGTTCCGCGGTATTATTCAACATGGGGGCTTCCAGCGGAGGAACGGATATTGTCGCGATGATTGTGCGAAAATACACCAGTTCCGACATTGGCCGTGCCGTGCTGTTCAGCGACCTTCTGATTACATTTTCCGCATGCTTTGTGTTTGACATTAAAACCGTGCTGTTTTCTTTTCTCGGCCTGTTCACCAAATCGCTGGTTATTGACAACGTAATTGAAAATATTAACCTTGCAAAGTATTTCAACGTCGTCTGCTCCGAGCCGGAGGTAATTTGCGATTTCATCGTCAATAAACTTAACCGCGGCGCTACCATCTGTGAAGCAAAAGGCGCGTACTCGCATTCCAACAAATATATTGTTCTGACCGCGCTGCGGCGTTCCCAGGCGGTTCAGCTAAGGCAGTTTATTAAAAAGGTCGAGCCGGGTGCGTTTATCCTGATTACCAATACAAGTGAAATTATTGGAAAAGGCTTTCACGATTAACCCCCCTTTCCAGACAAAAACAGCCGGAGCAAATGCTCCGGCTGTTTCTTATTACAGATTCTCTCCGTTTTGTTCCATTACTTGTTGATACCAGTAAGCGCTGTCCTTCGGGGTACGCTTTTGTGTTGCGTAATCCACATAAACTATACCAAACCGATCGTTATAAGCGGAAGCCCATTCGAAATTGTCCATGAGCGACCACTCAAAATAACCGATAATATCGATTCCTTCGTCCGCCGCTTTTTTCAAGGCGAGCAGATAACGGTTTAAATAATCGATGCGGTTGGGGTCATGTACTTTTCCGTCCAAAGAAACCACGTCGTGTGCGGCCATACCGTTTTCACTGATGAGAATCGGCTTGCCGTACTTTTCAGACAGAAACTTCGGGCACCAGTACAGGCAACTGGGGGTAACAGGCCACCCCATTGTGTTTTTCGGCATACCTGCCGGGAATGGTACCAACCGATACCCATTTTCCCCGTCGGCTTCCGCCTGACTGGAATTATAAATGTTCTGCGCGTAAAAATCGACAGGCTGGCTGATGATCTCCATGTCGCCTTCTGTAATTTCCGGAAGAACACCCGCAAATTTCTTCCGATAATCCGCAGGGTATTGGCCTTTAAAAATCGGATCGCTCCACAGGGAAACACTGAACAGCGCGTCAAGGGAATCGTTCGGCACATCCAGCGTTGCGCGGCGGGCCGCTTCAATATCCTCCGGCGATTCCGTGCGGGGTATAACAATCCGCCCGCACTGTGCAAGACCGATTTTCAAGTCGCTCCCGCCGAATTTCCGCAGCGCGGTTACGGCACGGCCGTGCGCCAGAAGAACATGATGTACCGCCAGAAAATTGTCCTGAGCCGACAGCTTCAAACCGGGCGCGTGAATTCCGGTTCCATAGCCAAGGCCGATAAAACACTGCGGCTCGTTGATTGTAAAATAATATTTAATCTTACCTGCAAATCTCTTTGCAATTACTTCCGCATACTGTTCAAACCAGAGCGGACTTTGAGGATTAAGCCAGCCGCCCTGCTTTTGCAAAGCGGCCGGGTAATCCCAATGAAAGAGAGTGGCATAAGGGGTTATCTGATTACGAATTAATTCATCGACCAATTCTTCATAGAACCGAATTCCTGCTTCGTTTACCTCCCCCGTGCCCTGCGGAAGAATGCGGGGCCACGAGAACGAAAAACGGTATGCCCGAATACCGAGCTGTTTCATCATTGCAATGTCTTCTTTAAAACGGTGATAATGGTCGCAGGCCACGTCACCGGTCTGCCCTTCAAAGGTAGCGCCCGGCACACGGCAGAATTCGTCCCAAACANNACGACGCCGTAGCGGCACCCCATGTAAACCCTTTTTGAAATCCCATCATAATCATCCCTTACCATGTTTTTATACCATATTACCCCTTTACACCGCCCAGTGCAACACCCCGGACAATATATTTTGAGAGGAATAGATAAACAATGATAACAGGAATAATGGCGATGGTAACCATCATATAAACTTGCCCCATATCGAACTTTAAAAAGTCCGCGCTGCGCAGCTGAGCAATCAGAATCGGCAGCGTTTTTTTGTCCGCTTTATCCAGCAGCAGGGCAGGAACAAAGAAGTTATTCCAAGCGGTAACAAAGCTGAAAATTGCCTGAACCGCCAAGGCTGGTTTCATAATCGGAAGTACGATATGGTTGAAGGTGTTAAACTCGTTGCTGCCGTCAATACGGGCGGCTTCCACAATCTCCATGGGCATGTTGCTTTCCAGGTACTGCTTCATAAAGAAGAATACCGTCGGGGCCGCAATTGAGGGAAGGTAAAGCGGAATTAAAGAGTTTTTCAGTCCCATGGACTGCACTTCATTGACGAAACCAACCGAGGAAATCTGCGTTGGCATCATCATAATCAGCAAAATAAAAGCAAACGCGGCATTTTTGAACTTAAAGTCGTAGGCGTAAATGCCGTAAGCGGTCATTGCGGAGAAATAAATTGCCAGAATTGCGCTCAGTGTGGAAACCGTAAGGCTGTTCTTAATTCCGCTGAGAACCGGAATGTTCGCATTGGCAAGCAGCCCCTGCAGGTTTACACTGAAAGATTTGCCCGGCAGAAACGAAAAGCCCTGCTGAATTTGAAACGTGTTTCTGGAGGCATTAATGAGCAGCATATAGAAGAAAAAGAGGCACAAAAAGCAAAGAATAGCCAAAACAATGTAGCAGACAACGCGTGCTGCGGTAAGTTTTCCCTTGCTGCCTTTTGACTGGTTCATTTATGCGCACCTCCCTTAGTTGTCTTCTTCGATGAATCGCCGTCTCTTGTCATGTTGAAATAAATCAGGAAGCACAGAACCGCGCAAAGAACGAACAGCACCGTAGAAATCGCGCCTGCCATTCCGTAATTCTTGCTGTACATATGATTATTCAAATACATAATCATTGTGGTAACACTACGGTCCGGGTTGCCGTTTCCGTTCGTAAGTACTTGTGGCACGTCGAACATTTGCAGGCCGCCGATTAAAGATGTAATTAAAACGTATGCCATAATCGGACGAATCAGAGGAATCGTAATCCGCCAGAACATTTGGCTGGAAGAAGCGCCGTCAATTTCGGCGGCTTCGTAAAGTCCGGGGTCGACCCCCATAATTGCCGCCATAAGCAGAATCGTCGTATTTCCAAACCACATTAAAAAGTTCATAAAGGCAACCAATCCGCGGGTTCCTGCAATGCTGGCCAAAAAGCGGAACGGCTGGTTAAGAATGCCCATAGACAGTAAAGAACCGTTGACCGGGNNCAAAAAACAGCATTGCGAAAGCGGAAGCCATAATCAGGTTCGGCATATAAATAATGGTTTTAAAGAAGCCCTGAGCACGCAGATGCAGGCGAATGTTTGTAAACCACGAAGCCAAAAGCAGAGAAATAACAATCTGCGGAATAAAACCGATGATCCAAATAAGGAGAGTATTTCCCATGTATTTTGGCAGGTCAGCCTGGAATAAACTGACATAATTCGCCATGCCTGCAAAATTTGGCCCAATTATCTTAAGCCCCGAACGATAGTACTGAAAGAAACTGTAGTAAATCGTCGAAATAAGCGGAGCGAGCTGAAAGATAATGAATATCACAAAAAACGGAGCAATGAACAAATATCCCCATTTTGCATAGCTAATGCTTTTTTTCCTTTTGGGCGTATTCTCTGAGTTCATAAACGATTGAAACCCCTCTCCTCATAAAACATGCACGACCACAGTCCGGGAGCAACCCGACCCGTGGCCGTGCGGTCAGTTCAAGACTTGGTTATTAGGAAGGCCATTTGACTTCAGTCAGTTCAGGATATTTTTCCTTAATGGTCTTTTCGAAGTTCGCTTTTGCCTGGTCAAGGCTGACAGTTCCGTTGAAATAGTCATGGAATGCGGTCTGCATACCTTCGTTGCAGCCCTGGTCGTACGGACCGGCTTTGCTCATGTCGATCTTCGGAGCTACTTCAGCAAACAGTTTAATATGGTTCTGACCGCCAAGGAAAGCGGATTTAAAGTCGCTGTTCGCGATTTCTTCCATCGCGGCCTTGTTGTTGGTATAATCCTGTGTATCGGTTGTAATTTTCTTCATGATGGTGCTGTCGCTGGTAAGGGAAGTCATAACCTTCTTGATTGTGCCGGCGTTGTCGGTTCCTTTTGCTGCACAAATCCATGTGCCGCCCCAGTAGTAGCTCTGCGGGCCCTGGCAAACTGCATAGTCACCGTAAACACCGTTACCGACTTCTTCTTTGCCGCCTTCTGCTACAGGGGTCTTAAGGGAATTGCCTTCCAGTGTGAAGTTAATACCCCATGTGGAATAGAAGAAACCGAATACTTTTCCGCTCGGGCCCTGATCGGCCTGCCATTTGTTGTCCCACAGAATGGACTTGTTGTTATAACCCTTTGTTGTGTAATCTTTTGTCTGGGTTACCCAGTTCATGATGTTAGGGTCAACGGTGACGGTTGTGTCGGTCACCCAAGGTGCGGAAACATTGTTGGAGAAGGTGCGGTAGCTGTCGTCAAAGCCGGAAAGCATTTCATAGCCTTTTGCTTTGGCCTGTGCCGCTACGGCATTGAATTTGTCCCAGCTGGAAAGCGCGTCCTGTACCTTTGCCGGGTCATCGGAACCCAAAACTGCTTTTGCGATGGAGCGGCGGTACGCGAACAGGCCAGGAGTTGCCTGCCATGTTGTGCCCTTCAAAGCACCGTTTTTATCGGTTACGATGTCCTGTGTGTACTTATACTGGTTTGACAGATCGCTGTCGGCCAGACCGATGTCTTTCTTTACATCCAGTGTATAATCACTGTTGACATATTTCAAGGCATAATCGGCTTCCACAAGGAAAATATCGATTTTGTCGTCTGCAGCAGCAGATTCCTGATTCAACAGGGCTGCGTCCAGCTTGTTCTGATAGTTGTTGTTGTCGTTCGGGTTAATGGTCCATTTTACAACGGTGCCATCCTTCAGGGTTGTTGTGGATTTGTCGGCGGCTACTTCCTGTACATCCGGATAATAGGCGTTAAAGCGGCTTTGGAATTCATCGTTCCATACCCAAATGTTGAGCGTCTTTCCTTCCGGAGCTGCAGGGGCTTCGCTGCTTGCCGCGTCCTGGCTGACAGCAGCGGATTCCGGAGCTGCCTGAGATGCGGCCGGCGCACTATTCTGACAGCCTGTGGCAGTTGCCATAACGCTGGTCATCAATGCGAGCGCCATTACCGTTGAGGTAATTCTTCTTGCCTTTTTCATCATTAGTAAATCCTCCTTTAATTTGGCAGACAATCCGCCAAAATGTATCAGCATGGCAGTGCACTGCCACAACCTACGAAATAGATGGTGCAATTCTTCCAACAGACTGTCCCGTAATCAGCTGCCCTGTAACGGTCACATTTTCCGTAATGGTGGTAAGCGGGTTTTCAATCTGTTCAATCAGTCTGCGCGCGGCTTCGCGGCCGAGCATTTTTGTGTCCTGCTTCAGTGTGGTAAGACACGGTTTAATTACTTGGGAAAGTGCGATGCCGTCGTACCCCGCAATGGAAATGTCCTCCGGTATTTTTAACCCCGCCGCTTCAATTGCTTCAATTCCGCCGAGCGCCGCGTAATCGTCAGGCATGACAATGCAGGTCGGCCGTTCGGGAAGACGCAGCAGCTGGTTTACACTGTGCCGGGTTGTTGCGGGGTCATGGTAAGCGGACCGAACCAGATATTCCGGCGGAGTTTCAATGCCAAGGTCCATTAAAGCCTTGCAGAAGCTGGTCAGGCGCTGTTCGGTAACCGCTGATTTTTCACCGTGAACATATGCGATTTTCCGGTGCCCCATGCTGTATATGTACTGTACCAGTTCGCGCATACCCTGTACGTTCGCCGAATTGATGCTGGTGTGGTTATTGAATAAATGGTCAATGGTAACAACCGGAAGGCTGCTGTTGACCAGCTCGATTACCTCGGGCTGCTGGAAGTCGATGCATGCGATGCAAACGCCGTCAAAATTGCGGTATTTGCAGTGTTCCAAAAAAGTCATCGGCCGGTTGCCGATATTGATATTATGATTAATAAAAGTAATATCGTAGTAATGTTTTTCCGCTTCCACCTTAAAGCTGTCCAACACCGCTGCGAAGTAATCGTGTGTCAGGCCGCTCTGGGCTTCATCCACAAACAGCACGCCAATATTGTATGTGCGGTTCGTTTTAAGCGCCCTTGCAATGGAATTCGGAAAGTAGCCGCATTTTTCAGCGGTTTCTAAAACGCGCTGCCTTGTTTCTTTGCTCACATCGCTGTAACTGTTCAGTGCTTTGCTGACCGTAGAAACAGACAAGCCGCATTTTTCCGCAATATCCTTTATGTTAGCCATCGATCCATCCCCTGTTTCGAAACTTTCTAAACCGTTTTCGTGCCTTAAGTATAATCTCTATTCCACAATTTTGCAAGTAGTTTTTGAAAAATAATAGATAATTTTATTTTCATTTCCGCATTTAAGCGCATTTTTACCCATAATTTCGCTAATATTTTTCTTTTTTGTATGTAATTTACGAAAACAGTTTCGTAATATTTGTTTCGGTAATTGGGAATCCTATTTTGTTGCTTTGTAATTTTCTTCGTGCAAGTCTATTTGTTGATTATTCACTTATATCAATTATTACATTTGAAAAATTATGCAATATTACAACATATTTTCTCATTTAAAGTTGTATAACCTGCTAAATCTTAAAAAACACTTGATTTTATTGAAAAGAGCCATTACTATAAGTAATAGAAAACATCGGTTCAATGTTTCGTTTGACTTTCTAAACCGTTTTCGTAAAGCAGCAGTCAAACAAAGCATTAGGAGGAACTTATCGATGAAATTCGGACATTTTGACGACGCCCGGAAAGAATATGTGATTACCCGGCCGGATACCCCGTATCCCTGGATTAATTACCTGGGGAACGAAAATTTCTTTTCCCTGATTTCCAACACATCCGGCGGCTACTGTTTTTATAAAGATGCGCGTCTGCTCCGTTTGACCCGTTACCGGTACAACAACGTACCGACCGACGCGGGCGGGCGGTATTTCTACATAAACGACGGCGGTACCGTATGGAACCCCGGCTGGGCGCCGGTAAAAACACAGCTTGACCGCTACGAATGCCGCCACGGGCTGGGGTACAGCATGTTCCGTTCCTCCAAAGACGGTTTGGAAGCAACGCAAACCTCTTTTGTTCCTATGGGCAGCGACTGTGAAGTACACCGCCTCAATCTGAAAAACAATTCGGAACAGGAAAAGGAATTTCAGGTATTCTCTTTTGTTGAGTTTTGCCTTTGGAATGCATATGACGACATGACAAACTTCCAGCGCAACTACAGCCTTGGCGAAGTGGAAATTGTCGGCAATGCGATTTACCATAAAACAGAATACCGTGAGCGCCGCAACCATTACGCGGTATTTGCGGTGAACACGCCCGTCGACGGGTTCGACACCGACCGCGAATCGTTCCTTGGCAGCTACAACGGGTTCGACAAACCGGATGTTGTTTTTGCAGGAAAATCCAACGGCTCCGTTGCAAGCGGATGGGCGCCCATCGGTTCCCACTGCATTCAGCTACACCTTGCGCCCGGGGAAGAAAAAAGCCTGATTTTTGTATTGGGGTACTGTGAAAACCCCGAAGATAAAAAATGGGAAGCCCCCAATATCATCAATAAGGCACCGGCGCAAAAGCTTCTGAATGCGTTTCAGACTGACGCGCAGGTAGACGCCGCGCTGGAGGAGCTGAAGCAATACTGGGAAAACCTCCTCTCCATTTATCATGTAACAAGCGGCGATGAAAAACTCGACCGCATGGTCAATATCTGGAACCAATACCAGTGCATGGTCACCTNNCCTTTAACATGTCCCGTTCCGCCTCGTATTTTGAATCCGGAATCGGCCGAGGAATGGGATTCCGCGACTCCACGCAGGATCTTCTCGGCTTTGTGCACCTGATGCCGTCCCGTGCCAGACTGCGTATTCTGGACATTGCCGGCACACAGATGGAAGACGGCAGCGCGTACCACCAGTACCAGCCTTTAACCAAGAGGGGCAATCTTGATGTGGGAAGCGGGTTTAACGACGATCCGCTATGGCTGATTTTCGGCGTGGATGCATACATTAAGGAAACCGGCGACTGGTCGATTCTGGAGGAACAGATTCCCTTTGACAATGACGAAACAAAATCGGCTTCTATGCTGGAACATTTAAAACGTTCTTTCCATTATATATTAGAGCATCTTGGCCCCCATAAACTGCCGCTGATCGGCCGTGCCGACTGGAACGATTGCTTGAATCTGAACTGTTTTTCCAAAACGCCGGGGGAATCCTTCCAGACCTGTGCGAATTTTGAAAGCGGAATTGCGGAGTCCGTATTCATTGCCGGCATGTTTGTCGCAATCGGCCCGGCTTACGCCGAGCTGTTCCGCAGAGCGGGCTTCACCAGTGAAGCGGAACTTGCACA
>DFRY01000055.1:25571-25992 GCA_002378845.1 Ruminococcaceae bacterium UBA3451
AATTCACCGCACCGAACCGTATGTTTACTCCCAAATGATTGCGGGCCGCGACGCACCGCGCCACGGCGAAGCAAAAAATTCCTGGCTGACCGGGACGGCGGCATGGAGCTTTTACGATGTGTCTCAGTTTATTCTGGGAATCCGTCCCCAGTTTGACGGCCTCGAAATCGATCCCTGTGTTCCGTCGAACTTCGGTTCGTTCACCGTAGAGCGCAAATTTCGCGGGGCAACCTATGAAATTACCGTGGAAAACGCGACAGGCGTACAAAAGGGTGTACAAAGCATCACGCTGGACGGAAAAGCCATAAACGGAACCCTTCTTCCTGTGTGCAGTGACGGAGAAAAACATTCCGTACACGTCACCATGGGATAATTCATTTTACATGATACTCCTCCTGATTAAGGCATATAAAAGGAACCG
>DFRY01000055.1:26022-31859 GCA_002378845.1 Ruminococcaceae bacterium UBA3451
TTTCTCCGGTAAAACTTCCTGCAAAATCCAGTCCTATTCCCTTCCCTTGACAACGGAAGAAAAACGGCATATACTGAATTAGTAATTTACTAAATTACTAATTCAGTATAGAAGGTGCAGTATATGAAAATTCCTACCACATTAAAGCACAAGCCGGTTATCGTGTCGGAAAATTATGAAAACATTGACGGCAGAAGCGCGTATAAATCCGACACAAAGGGGCTTTCCCTTGGCCTTGCACAATGGAATGACCGTGGGAAAGTCGATATTTCCGCAAAAGTGTGGCGCTACACAGGCGAAAAATGGTCGCGCCAGTCGGAAGAACTTCCGCTGCACCGCGTAATTGACCTTGCCATTCTCATCAGCCGCGCAAAGCTGTATTTTTCAGACGCGTACCGTTACGAAAAAATGTATGACCCCGAGCACACCACCATTGACCGCATCGGCCTGCAGGGCGATGCGATGACGGTATCTGTTTGTACAGAAAATCCGATGATTGACGAGGACATTAAGTTATTCTCTCAAGTGCTCAGCGACAACGACGAATTGTTAAGCGAACGGCTGAAAACACTTTCCGGTATATTAAAAGAGTTGGGGTATTGAACATGGATAAACAGGAAAAGAAAAACCGATTGGCACAATACAAGGAACGAAAAATCACCGGCGGCGTATACGCCATTAAAAACAAGATCAGCGGGAAAATGCTGATTTTATCCGCCAGTGACCTGCAGGGCAGCCAAAACCGTTTTCAATTTTCACAGCAAACCAACGGCTGCATGAACTTAAAATTGAAAGAGGACTGGGATAAACTCGGTTCCCAAGCGTTTGCTTTTGAGGTACTGGAGCCACTGGAGAAAAAAGAACTGCAAACTCCACAGGAATTTGCCGAAGACGTGAAAACATTAGAAGAGCTTTGGTATGAAAAGTTAAAAGGCAGCGATTTATACTGAATCCAAAGGCAATGCCGTGGGAAATTCAGCAGGGTGAAGCGGTTTTTCAGCCGCTTCACCCTTTTTGTTTCAGTCAGATTATGTTATAATGGGCAAAAATATAAATTAAGGGTATTTCTTCCTCTTAAATGATTGAATCGGAGGTGCGACATGGCTGACTGGAATTCCGCGCAATACCTGAAATTCAAAAACGAACGCACACAGCCGTCCATCGATTTGGCGGCACGCATTCTGCTGTGTGACCCGCAGAAAATTCTCGATATTGGCTGTGGGCCGGGAAACAGCACGCAGGTACTGGCTGACCGTTTCCCCGGTGCATATATTCTTGGGATCGACAGTTCCGAAAATATGATCGAATCTGCCCGAAAAGAGCACGGCAGCCTGAACTTTCAAGTGTGCGACGCTTCCGCTTCGCTCTCCGAACTGGACAGCGATTTTGATGTGGTCTTTTCCAACGCGTGCATTCAGTGGATTCCGAACCACCGCGCGCTTTTGCCAAACATGATGGCACGGCTGAAAAAAGGCGGTATCCTTGCCGTTCAAACCCCCATGAATTATGAAGAACCGATCCATCGAATTATTCAGGAGGTTACCGCTTCCCCCAAATGGAGTAACTTTTTCCCGAATCCGAGGATTTTTTATAACCTGACACAGGAAGAATATTACGACCTGCTTTCCGAGCTTTCCGACGAAATTTCCCTGTGGCAGACAAGCTACTTCCACATTATGAAGTCCCACCTTGCCATTTTGGAATGGTACCGTTCCACCGGGCTGAGGCCGTACCTGGATGTTCTGCCGGAGGAATACAAAGAGCCGTTTGAACAGGAAATACTAAATCGAATCGTCAAAAGCTACTCGGTACAGAAAAACGGAAATATTATTTTCCGTTTCCCCAGATTCTTCTTTACCGCTGTCGCACGCCGTTAAAGCGGTTTAAAAAAACAGCTTGCTATAAGCTATAAAGATAAAGGAATGGGAAACAATGAAAACCATTGGGTTAATCGGGGGCATGAGTTGGGAAAGCACCGTCGAATATTACCGCATTATCAACAGCACCGTAAATGAACGCCTTGGCGGGTTTCATTCCGCGAAGTGTATTCTTTCCAGTGTGGATTTTCACGAAATTGAAGCAATGCAAAGAAGTGGAGAATGGGATAAAACCGCTGAAATTTTAGCAAACGCCGCCGTGGGGCTGGAAAAAGCGGGCGCTGATTTTATCATTATCTGCACCAATACCATGCATAAGGTGCTGAACCAAATTCAGAGTGAAATTCATATTCCCATTCTTCATATTGCAGAAGTGACCGCAGATGAGCTGGAAGCCAACGGCATAACAAAAGTTGCTCTGCTTGGCACCAAATACACCATGGAACAGGATTTTTACAAACAAAGGCTCCTCAACCGCGGGCTTGAGGTTCTGATTCCGCAGGAAGAAGACCGTATAAAAATCAATGATATTATTTTCAATGAGCTCTGCCTCGGCATTGTTTCCGAAGAATCCCGCAGATTTTACCTAGAAACAATAAACCGGCTGGCTCAGCAGGGCGCCCAGGGGGTCATTCTCGGCTGTACCGAAATCGGGATGTTAATTCGCCAAAGCGACACCCCGGTTCGATTGTTTGACACCACCCTGATTCATGCGCGCCGTGCCGCACTTTACGCCACAGAAGAATAATCCGTTTACAAAACGGAACGATACGAACAAAAGGAGAAGTTTAACATGACCGGAAAAAAGAAAGTACTTGTATTTACCCCATTGGATGCAGCACACAAAGAACGGCTGGAAGCCGCGGCGCCGCAGGCCGAGTTCCACTTTGCCGACATTGACGACAGGTTCGACGATGCCTTCATGGAAAATATAAGCATTATAATAGGAAACACCCACCGCGGTACCATAAAGCAGGCGAAAAATCTGGAATGGATGCAGCTGAGCAGTGCAGGGGCAGACTTATACGTAGCGCCCGGACTGCTCCCTGAAAATGCCGTTCTGACCAACGCAACCGGAAGCTTTGGCCTTGCCATATCGGAATACATGATTGGGATGACGCTCAGCATGTTCCTGCATCTTCCCGGTTATTGGGCAAACCAGGAAAAACAGGTATGGAAAAACGAAGGAGCCGTCAATTCGATTTACGGTTCTACCGCACTGGTGGTCGGGCTGGGCGACATCGGCGGCGAATACGCAAAACGCTATCGCGCCCTTGGCGGCCACGTGATTGGGGTACGCCGAAGCAATACCGCAAAACCGGACTTTGTTGACGAATTGGCTTTGATGAACCAACTGGACGAGCTTTTACCACGTGCGGACGTGGTCGCGCTCAGTCTGCCGGAAACGCCGGAAACCCACAAGCTGTTCGGCAAGGAAAAATTCTCCCTCATGAAGCCGGGTGCTGTCCTGCTGAACGTTGGTCGCGGTCAGGCAATTGACACCGACGCGCTGTGCGACGCGCTGAATTCTGGGCATCTGGGCGGCGCCGCGCTCGACGTAACCGACCCGGAACCACTTCCGGCCGAACACCCGCTTTGGAAGGCGAAAAACGTGCTCATTACTCCCCATATTTCCGGGGGATACAATCTGCCTGAAACGTACGAACGGGTATTTCAGATTGCCGCAGAAAACCTTGGGCGGTATTTTCGCGGGGAAAAGCTGAATAATTTGGTCGACTTTCAAACCGGGTACAAAAAACACGACAATACGTAATGTAATTCAATATATGGCAGGCTCTTTCGGGAGCCTGCTTTTTCTTTTCTTTTTTACATGATTCTTTTCCTTTTGCACATATTAGTATCATTCTTATAAATATAATTTGCAGTCGTAATTATATAATTGTATTGACAAATTATATTGTCGTGATATACTGAATAATAGTACGAAAATAGATTGGAATGATTGAAATGGACAAAAGCGTATACAGTCTGGTTTTAATGGATGACCTTGTACACGCCGTGGATCAGCTCGCTTATGAAAGGAGCACCAGCCGAAGCAATCTGATTAATCAGATTTTGGCGGAATACCTTTCTTTTTCTACCCCCGAAATGCGAATGAAAAATATATTTGACTGTGTGGAGCAAATGATGGCGGACATGGAGCCGTTTCAAGTGCAGTTTCAGCCCAGCGACGCCATGATTTCGATTCGCAGCGCCCTGCGCTACCGTTATAACCCGACCATACGTTATGCTTTGGAGCTTTACCGTTCCAGCGAGCCAGCCGTGGGGGAAGTTCGTATTTCCATGCGAACGCAAAGCCAGCCGCTTATTAAAATACTGACGGAGTTTTTTGTGCTCTGGTCCGATCTGGAGGATAAACTGATTGGTCCTCGTTATTCGGGCGGCCATGTCCCCTGCCGCATTGAACCAGGGCGGTTCATTCGGGTATTTACCCTGCCGCGCCAGAAAGAACACCGCACAAACGAAGGAATTGCGGCGGCAATCGGGGAATACATTTCGTTTTTTGACACAAGCCTGAAATATTATTTTTCCGCACAGAATGCGCAGTCCGGGCAAAATGATTTAAATACGGCTGCAGTACTGGAGCAAAATTACCGCGATTACATGCAAAATGAAGTAATGATATAAAGAGCGAGGAGGCAGATATAATGAACGCCCAGAAATTTACCCAAAAATCCCTGGAGGCAATTCAGGAAGCACAAAATATTGCCATTGAAAACAGCAATATGCAAATTGAAGAGGAGCACCTTTTGCAGGCGCTTCTGTCACAGGAAAACGGGCTGATTCCGCAGTTATTTAAGAAAATGAACGTCGACCCCGAAGCGGTACTGCGCAGCGTGGAAAATCAGGTTGCAAAGCTTCCCGGGGTAACCGGGCCGGGGCGCGAACCGGGGAAAGTTTACGTTTCTTCCGATGTGGACGCGGTTCTGACGGACGCCGAAAAGGAAGCCGGGCGCATGAAGGACGAATACGTTTCGGTGGAACACATTATGATTTCTCTGCTGGGCAAGCCAAACGCGGCCCTGCGCAGTGTGTTCAGCTCGTTCGGCATACAGAAAAACAATTTTCTAACAGCGCTTTCTAGCGTGCGCGGCAACACCCGTGTGACCAGCGACAGCCCGGAAGAAACCTACGACGCACTGTCAAAATACGGGCAGGATTTGGTGGAGCTGGCAAAAAACCACAAGCTTGACCCGGTTATCGGCAGAGATTCCGAAATACGCAATGTAATCCGTATTCTTTCCCGCAAAACCAAAAACAACCCGGTGCTCATCGGCGAACCGGGTGTCGGCAAGACGGCAATAGCCGAAGGCCTTGCGCTGCGCATTGTGCGCGGCGACGTACCGAATAACCTGAAAGACCGCAAGCTCTTTTCGCTGGATATGGGCGCGCTGATTGCCGGCGCGAAATTCCGCGGCGAATTCGAGGAACGGCTCAAGGCCGTACTTAATGAAGTAAAAAAGAGCGAAGGCCGCATTATCCTCTTTATTGACGAACTGCACACCATTGTGGGCGCGGGCAAAACCGAAGGCTCCATGGACGCGGGCAATTTGTTAAAGCCAATGCTGGCTCGCGGCGAGCTGCACTGCATCGGCGCCACCACACTGAACGAATATCACCAGTACATTGAAAAAGACGCGGCACTGGAACGGCGCTTTCAGCCCGTTATGGTAGAGGAACCCAGCGTAGCCGATACCATTTCCATTTTGCGCGGCCTGAAAGAGCGTTACGAAGTATTCCACGGCGTAAAAATTCAGGATCAAGCGCTCATCGCCGCTGCCGTGCTTTCCAACCGATACATTTCCGACCGTTTTCTGCCGGATAAGGCAATCGATTTGATTGACGAAGCCTGCGCCATGGTACGTACCGAAATTGATTCCATGCCGACGGAGCTGGACGAAATTTCCCGTAAAATTATGCAGCACGAAATTGAAGAAG
>DFRY01000057.1 GCA_002378845.1 Ruminococcaceae bacterium UBA3451
ACGGCTTGTTTTTCAATCAGTTCGTCAATGTTTTTTGGTTTTGTCTGCAGCTGTAAATTCAGTTCTTCCAACTGCTTTTCCAGTTCCAGCAGGTCACCGAACACGGTCAATACCTCACTGTATGCGCTGCGCTGAAGGTCATGGCACACATGCTGTTCCATATAGCCCAGCACCGTAGAATTCGCTTTAAAGACATCGCCGCCGTCGGGCTGCATTTCACCCGTCAGCATTTTGAAAAGCGTTGTTTTGCCGGAACCGTTGATCCCGACAAGCCCAACGTGGTCATTTTCCTGTATTTCAAAAGAAGCACCGGTGAAAATAACATCGGTACCAAACGCTTTTGTTAAATTACCTGCGCTAAGCAAACCCATGATTGAACTCCTTGTATGTAAAGTGCGGAGCGTATAAGCCCCGCTCACATATTATAAAGAAATATCGCTGTGAAATCAAGCGAATCACAGATGCTTCTTTAAATTCTCAATGTTCTGCTGTTCGTTTACAATGTAATCTTCTGCCAGTTTCTTTGCGCCGGCATCCGCGTCGTCCAGTTCGTTCAGTCGTTTGGTCATATCAATAATGCCCATGGTAGTGCCATTTATCATCATTTCCGCAATATGACTGGTGTTTTTATTCATCAGTGNNGCTGCGCAGCATAACATCTTTCATGCTTTCATCGTCGTCGTCGGGAAGTATCCCGTCCTTGCGCAGCATATCTTTTGCTTTCGCGTTCATTCCTTTGTAATTTTCTCCCTGCAGTTCAATTTCTTCCCGCAGCGATGCGCTGCGGACTTTGGGAATTACAAGCTGAGTGGCTTCCAGTCCCATTTTGGTTGCTTTATATATTTCTTCCAAAAGATTTTTATTTTGCTTTGCCATAATTCGGTTCCTTTCTGTTTTTTATATCAATCCCTTGTAAACGGATTTTGTAGTCGGGTTACGATACTAGAATGCCCTGTTGTAAACCGAATAAACTGGACATTTTTATGCAGGGAGGATATAATCAAAGTTCAGGGATATGCTGATTTTTAGATTCAGTTCATTGATTATAGAAAGCTGCCGCCCGATTTTCCGTGCGGAATCCGGCGCTTTCCCTTACATTCGGCACGGAGAAACGGTGGATTTCATATGCGTTCCGGCATTTCAACGGCATGCCTTTATCCCATGGAACTGGAAAAAGCGCTGCCAACCTTAATTTCTATGGATTTTCGTCTTTTCGAAGTTTTTATTAATACATTCAGCGAAATGACGCCGGACTATCTGAACGGCTTAAAAAAAATGATAACGGGCAGCGGAAGTACCGTGAAATCGGTACATCCGTTTACCTCGGGTTTTGAAAGTTTTCTTCTTTTTTCCGATTATGAAAGGCGCTTTCAGGACGGACTGGAATTTTATAAGCAATATTTTCAGGCAGCCAATCTTCTGGGTGCCGAAATTTTGGTTTTGCACGGTCAGCGTGACGACAAGCGAAGCCGTATTACCGAACGCGACTATTTCGAACACTATGCGCGCCTGTTTAAACTGGGCAAAACCTTCGGAATTACTGTCGCGCAGGAAAATGTGAATCTGTTCCGCAGCGACGACCCCGAATTTATTACCCGAATGCGAAAATACCTACGGGACGAATGTGCGTTTGTGCTGGATATTAAGCAGGCTGTCCGCGCGGGCCGCGACCCTTATGTTATGTGCAGTGCAATGGGGGAGCGGATTGTGCATGTGCATATCAATGACAACAATAAATTTTCCGACTGCCTTCTTCCGGGCTGCGGCACCATGGATTTTCAGGCGCTGAAACGGCTGCTGGTCGGGTTTGGCTACACCGGTGACCTGATTATTGAAGTTTACCGGCGCAGTTTCGACGAATTTCGGGAATTGGAGTTTGCAAAACGGACGGTAGACGCTTTAATTTGATATTTGTTTCATATTCCTCTTGCGAACTTAAGGAAAAATATGTTATAATTGTACAAAATATGTAGAGGTGATCAAACGATGAGGTGCCCATATTGCGGTTATTCAGAGTCAAAGGTTATCGACTCACGCCCAACCGATGAAGGAGAGCGTATTCGAAGACGCCGGGAGTGTTTGAACTGTGCGAAGCGGTTCACAACCTATGAAGTAATTGAAACGGTACCTGTCGTGGTCATTAAAAAAGACCGCTCCAGGGAAGCGTTCGACCGGAATAAGCTGCTGAACGGGCTTTTGCGCGCCTGTGAAAAGCGCCCGGTTTCCCTTGATACGCTGGAGCATATTGTAGACGAGATTGAAAACATGCTGCAGAACTCTTTGGACCGCGAAGTCCCATCCAGCTTAATCGGCAAATATGCAATGGAAAAGCTGAAAGATGTGGACGAAGTCGCTTATGTGCGCTTTGCTTCGGTTTATCGTCAGTTTAAAGACATTAATACCTTTATGGACGAGCTGAACCGCATGATAAAAAATAAAACCTGATGATTCGGCGGCAGGGTTTCCTGCCGCCGCTTTCTGTTTCCCTGAAAAAAGCTCCGGCATAGCCGGAGCTTTTTTGCTAGAAAATATTCTGTAACACAGGAATTTCCGTTTCGTTTAAATACCCGATTTGTGTTATGCCGCGGTCACACTCTGCGGAAAACTGATCCGTACTGCCGTAATAAATCAGCGAGGGAAGCGCCGCAAGGGTTTGGTCAATGGCTTCCAGTTTGGAATGCGGCATGTAAGTGCAGAGGATTTCATGCCGTTGGTGCCAGTCGGAAACCGCTTTTTTGCTCAGCGTGTAAGCGGTGCTGTTATCTCCTTTTTCCGCGGCTTTTTTCGCGGACTGCACAGTGCCTGTCAGTTCAGAAGTAATTTTATTTGTGGTCACGGTTCCAAAGGTGCAAAGAACAATCAGAACCAGCAGTATGATCGCCGAAGCCCACATACGTTTCACTTGTACTCATCCTTTTTGATAATGTTGAAGTCGCCCGTCCGGTTGGCTGTCATAATAAAAATCTCTTCCGGTTTTACGTTTTTGCCGCGCAGAACGCCGTCAAGCCATTCGCGTGATTTGCTGCAAAGCTTCAGCGAAAAATCGGAAATCACGCCGTCGCTGATTACCACGGCCTCAATTCCCGTGTCGGGCAGGGCAACGCCGAGCATGCCCGCGGTGGGTTGCTCTTTATCCGGTTTCTTAATTACGCTCATTTTTCCGTTTGTTTCCACTATAGCATATGCAATGTCTTCTATGCTGAAAACATCCTTCTGCCGCAGCTGCTCCACCAAATCCTCGGTGGTCATGCGCAAACGCCGCATTTCCTTTTGGTCGACCTTGCCGTCGTTAATCACGATTAGGGGGCGGCCGCAAACCATTTTTCGAAATTTTGAACTTTTCAGCATTAAACCGGATACCACAATTTCGCACATGACCAGGACGAGAATGGGGATAAATCCGCTGGCAAGCGGCTGGCCTGAGTCCTGCATGGGAATGGAAGCGATATCCGAAATTAAAAGCGTCACAACCAGCTCGCTTGTCTGAAGCTCACTGATCTGCCGCTTGCCCATCAGCCTAACTGCCGCAATAATGACTATGTATAGCAGTATAGTCCGGATAAATGATATTGTCATTTTCATCACCGCGAATAGTATGAACCGAACGTTTTGCATTTATGTATTAAAATGCCCGGGTGCAATGGAATTTGCCCCGGGCGTAATTACACATAGTTATTTAAATGGCTTGATTTCCTCTGCAAAGTTTGCAAAATTCTGCTCGGCGCAAAATTCCTTTTCCCACAGTGAGCGACAGTTTTGGCGAAGTTCCCGGTTCTTTTCTTCCGGTAATTTGGCGGCGAATAAAATCTTTTCGGCAAGCTCTTCCGGGGTTAGGTCGGCACGCAGTAAAAAGCCGGTTTCCCCGTCGCGAATAATTTCGCCCGTGCCGCCCACATCGGTGGCAATACCCGGAATTCCGAAGGAGCAGGCTTCCATAATGCTGACCGGCAGCCCTTCCGAGCTGCTGGTGTTGATGAAAAAGTCCGCGTAATTCGTTTTATAATATTCCATCAGGTCTGCATTTTTGATTCCGCCGGCAAAGCGGCAGTCCATAAAGGAAAGAAACTGATCGGCGTAGCTTTTTAACGAGTCCAGCCCGTCCCCTCCGCCGAAATGCGTCCATTTCAGTTTCAGCCCGCTGTCCTTCAGCTTCGTAAACGCCTGAGCCAGCAGTTCCACACGTTTAATCGGAACGATGTGGCAGCAGCTGACAATATGGAATTCGTCCTCTTTTTTTTCCGGCGAAAGCCCGTAATCGCCGGTACCGAGGTATGCGGTCTGAATTTTATCGCGGTAGCTTGGGTACAGCTTTCTCAGGTATTCACTTCCGTGTTCGGAACAGGGGTACACACCGTCAATGTTTTTCAGAATATAGCTGCGCATGGGCAGGTAATTCATGGAATTTCGGAAGAAATACAGGTCGTACCCGTGCGCTCTGCTGACAGCACGCTTGGTTGCCGCGGGGCACGTTTTTCTCAGTTTCAGCGCGGCCAGCGCGACGTCGTAAAACCAATAGCTGTAATAGGTTACTCCGTCGTACCGGGCAAGCTCGCATCCGGCAAGAATTTTTTCCGCTTCCTCATAAACTAACTCCGACTTTGCGACAAAGTAGGCGAGAAACAGCTTTTTTTTCAGCGAATGGCCGACCGCTTCCCGTTCGTCTGCTCCGCAGTAGCCTTTATAATTGGTGAAGGGAAAATGCCCCGCAGCGGCAAAGGGAATCCCTTTTTTAATTTTGGAAGCACATATATGGTGAACGCTCACATTTTCCGGTGTTTTTCTGGTCTGAACCGGCTTGTCCGCCGTACTGGTCGCAAGGATAATTACCTTATCATAGGCTTTTGCAAGCAGGGGAACTTCGTTTTCTATAAATTCTTCTCCCTTGTCAAAGGGATATATTTTCGTCAATAATACCAAACAATTTTTCATAGCAGGCCTCCGTATTCATAATAACTAAAGAATAGCATACCGAATCATGCATTTCAACAGATAGTTCGTCAAGGGTAAATTATTCTTGTATTCAATTGTGAGCGATGCTATAATTATTTATCATATGTCTTTCTGATTTGTCTGACTTTTTTGCACGGCGCAATTCATTTCACCGATTCTGCTGAGCCGAATTTCGCCGTTTTGATCATAAAATGGGGGACAGAAATGAAATTTTTATATGCCGGTTTGGAGTCGTTTATTGAGTCTCCCGCTGACCTGTTTGAAAGGGTTACCAGTCAGGTAACCGGCGTAAGCCAGTTAGGGAACGAGGCGCATTCCGTCTGTGTTGCAGACGGGGAACTTCTTTTTTCTTCCGGGGGGCAGACGGTTCATTACCCTCTTCCGGAATCGCCGGAAAAACGGTGGATGGCACTGGAGAAAACGGTTTGTGACATCATTGAAAAAAATCAGTACGACTTTGTGTATATTCGGGGATTTCTAATTGATAAACTTTCTTTGGCTGTAGCAATCTGCGCCAAGGAAAAATGCTTTGGTGCCAAGGTGATTTTCGAGGCGTCCTGTTACCCGGACAGGCCTGTCTGCAAGCAGATGCTCCAGTCCTTTCAGGAAAAGGGCGAAAAAGGAACCTGTTCGGAGCTTCGCCGCCGCATGCTGCACCACCGCTTACTCCGGTCTAAATTTACCAAGGTAACGGATACGGTTGTGGTGTTTGGCAGCCCTGNNAACGGAATTACCGTCGGTTACATACGGCACCGCAGCAACAGTGAAATTAACGGGGATCCGGTCTCCGTTTTGGGTGTGGTTGACGACGCAATTCTGTGCGGTTACGACCGTATTATTTATGGGCTGAAAGTGTACCAGTCCAATCTTCACCGGGACCAAATCACGTTCGACATTGTAGGGGACGAGGAATCGGTCAAAAAATTAAGGGAATTGACGGAACAGAACGGGCTTACGCACTGTGTTCGCTTCCTCGGCTCAAAAACTCCGGAGGAAATGTGGCAGCTGTACAGTACCCATTCGGTCGCTGTTTCCAGTCTTGGCCTTTACCGGGCAGGAAGAACATATTTTTCATCCAGAACGGCGAAGGAATTCTGCGCCGCGGGGATTCCGTTTGTGTACGCCTATGAGGATTTAAGCCTGGACGACAACACGCCGTTCGCGCTAAAGTTGGCTAACAACGATTCTCCGATTAATATTTCCCTCATCGGGGAATTTGTCTGGCGCTGCCGGCTTGACCAGCGCCTGGCGCAAACCGAGCAGAAATTTGCAGAGAAACATTATGACTGGCGTGTAATTATGAAACGAATCATTGAATTTACCGCCACAGGAAGACGGGAGGTCTGATTTTGCCAAAAGTTAGTGTGATCGTACCGGTTTATAACGTAGAAAAGTATCTTGCGCAGTGTGTGGAAAGCATTTTGGCGCAGACATTAAAGGATATAGAAATTTTATTGGTGAACGACGCATCCACAGATCGTTCGCTGGAACTTGCACGGGCCTATGAAAAGGATCCGCGCGTGAAGGTGCTGGACAAGCCCCATGGCGGTTTGGGTGATACGCGCAATTACGGAATCGCGCACTCCACCGGAAAATATTTGGTGTTTATCGATTCAGACGACTGGATTGATAAAACCATGCTGCAGAATCTTGTCGCCTGTGCGGAAGAATATTCTTCCGACATGCTTGTATTTAATTTTCTCCGTGAAAATCTGATCGATGGGGAACAGCGTGTTTGCAAGCTGCCGCTCAATTTTCCGGAATACGGCGATGAAATTCAGGAAACCCTTCTTGCACAGCTGATCGGCCCCGACGCGGGGGACACCCCATGGCGTCAGGTGGAAATGCTAGGCTGCGCATGGCGAAGAATGTATCTGCGCGAGTGGTTTTTAAGGAATCATCTCGCATATTATAATGAACAGAAGATTATGCTGGAGGATCTTCCCGTTTCCATTATGGCGCACGCTTTGGCGCAGCGCGTTCTTGTGGTCGGCGGGGCGTATTATCATTACCGCTACAACCCGGAATCGCTCAGCATTCGGTACCGCCCGCGCAAAATGGAAATGATGACAGGCTGCTTTAATATCGTCCGCAAGTTTTTGCAGGAGCATAAGCTTTACGACAAATACAACGAGCGCCACATGGCATGGCTGCTGCGCAGCGCGGCGCATTCGTCTTTTGTCAACTGCTTCAGTCCGCTGAACGAAGTGGGGTTTGCCAAGCGTTACCGCGAAGTGCGCGGGGTTCTTCACAATCCGCTGCTTCGGCAGGCCGCAAAATCGGATTATTTAAAAAACGGAACAAGGGCCGACCGCATGATTCTGCGTGTAATCCGCACACGGAGTACGCCGATTGCCTACCTGTTCTACTCTGTTTATTCCCATATTTTGTTTAAAAACGCGAGGAAAAAATAATGCCGGAGAAAAAGAAAGTACTTTTTATAAATTACAGTCTGCACAGCGGAGGAATTGAAAAAAGCCTTGTCACCGTGCTGTCGCTGTTTGACTACGACTCCTACGACGTGGATCTGCAGCTTTTTGCAAACGACGGCATGTTCCTCAGCAGGGTTCCTTCCAGCGTAAACCTGCTGCCGCCGCTTTTTCCCGCGGAATATAAACTGAACATTCGCCAGGCATTTCCCGCGCTGCTGCGCAAAGGCCGCCCGCTGACCGCTGTGTGCCGGTTAATGGTTTCTTTCGCCGGCCTGAAGGGCACCATGGGGGAACGGCTGGTTCGCATGTGGAATGTGGAAAACCGATTTATCCGGTCGTCGAAAAAGGAATACGATGCAGTAATCGCATTTATGGAAGGCCAGCCGATTTATTATGCTGTGACCAAGGTCAAAAGCAAGAATAAAATCGGATTTATTCATGGGGATTATGCCGCGATGGGACTGTGCAAAATTTACGATTACGATTTTGTTCGCAGCCTGAACGCCCTGTGTACGGTTTCGGAATCCTGCAAAACCGCGCTGGACAATACCTTCCCGGAGTTCAAGGATAAATTCCATGTAATTTACAACATTATTTCTTCTACCTTTATGCGGAACATGGCAAACGAGCCTGCCGATTTTGAAGATGATTTCACCGGTACGCGCATTTTGTCCATTGCCCGGCTTTCTCACCAAAAGGGACTTGACATAGCCCTGCCCGCCATTGCCGCGCTGAAAAAAGAGGGGCTTAAATTCAAGTGGTACATTATCGGCATCGGCCCGGAAGAAGAAAATCTGAAAGCGATGATCGAACAGCTGGGGATCGGGGACTATGTGAAGTTTCTGGGGGAACGCTCCAATCCGTACCCTTTCCTCAAAGCGTGCGACATCTATCTGCAGCCGTCCCGGTTTGAGGGAAAATCCATTGCCGTTGACGAAGCGATGGTTATGTGCCGTCCAATTCTTCTTACGGACTTTTCCACCGCCGCCGACCAGATAACCACCGGCGAAAACGGTCTGATCGTTCCCATGACGAGCGAAGGGGTCGCCGAAGGGCTGAAAGAACTGCTTCAAAATCCCGAACTCCGCGCACAGTTTACCGCCGCCCTTGAAAAATGCGATTATACAAACGAGGATGAAATTAAAAAACTGTATGCCCTGATCTGCGAATCATAACGCAAAGGGGATGCCTGTTTTATGAGCGTTTATCTCGGATTGATTTCTGTTGTACTGATGGGGATTTTAACACACCTTTATTTTGGTCAACGTGAAAATTACAAGGATAACGCAAAGGCTTTGACGTATAAAGCGCTTGGAACTTTCATCCCGGTTTTACTTTGTCTTTACGCCAATGTCATTACCAATGCTTCCTGGAATAAATGGCTTCTGTTCGCGGGTGTATTAATCTGTATGATTGCGGACGTGGCAATCGGGATCCATTTTGTAACTGGCATGCTTGTTTTTCTGGCTGCGCATGTGTGCTTCATTGCGTATTATCTTACCTTGGCGCCGCTGAACGGATTTAGCCTGATCCTTTTCGTTGTTTTGTTTTTCTGTGTGGCAAAAGGAAACTGGCGGTACGTTTCCACACTCGGAAGGCAGCTTCCGGCTTTTACCGCCTACCCGGCAGCCCTTGTACTAATGTTCTCCATCGCGGCCATGCTGCCGTTTGCTCAGGAAAACGCGGGTTCGCTTTNNATCCAATAAAGGAGATGAACCGCAATGAAAAACGTAAATCGCCTGTTACTTGCCCTTCATTGGTTTGTGGGAATCGGAGCATTGGGCGGGGGCCTGGCTGCGATCACAAACCCAACGAATCCGATGGGTATGCCTGCTGAAGTTTTAAGAAATTCCCCGTTTCACGATTTTCTGATTCCCGGAATTATTTTATTTGTTGTAATCGGTCTTGGGAACCTGTTAGGTGCGCTGATGTTCCGTTTTCGTTCGAAGTATCAGGGGTACATATCCAGTGTATTCAGCTGGGCGTTGGTTATTTGGATTGTGGTTCAGTGCATTATGCTGTTGAACATTAACATACTGCATGTCATCTTCTTCGCAATTGGGCTGGTTCAGGCTGCTCTGTCGGCCGTGCTGTTGTTTGAACAGCGGTTGTTTCCCGCAAATATTGTTCTTAACCTGTATGACCGGCTGAAAAAACCGCGTTCGGTTTGACTGTAAGGTTGAATGATAGGCTGTCCAGAAAAAAGACGAACAAAGGCTCTTCTTTGGAATTTCCCAAAGAAGAGCCTTTCTGCTGCCGGAACTCAACCGGCTTTTACCTTGTATTTCACCGCTGCTTTTTTGGCGATTTTCGCTTTTGCGTCCAGTTCCTTTTTTACTTTTTCCTCCGAGCGCTCGCGCCCGTCGGAATTTTCCCAAAGTTCTTCGGCAACCGGTGCCCAGTGCTCGGCGGCTTCCCTGCATTTTTCGCTGAGCTCAGTTACCTCCTCGGGGTGCGTCATGTCGGTGGATTTGGCGCCGGACTCTTCCACCATTCTTGTCAGCCGGCCTGGGTTGTCAAGCAGCGGGCATGGCTGCAGCATGTTGGTGTTAAACGGCTGGTTTTTCCGGTATTGCATAAACAGGGGGGACTGGTATGCCTCAAGAAGCGTTTTTTCCTTGATGTTGGAATCGGCATAATGAATGAACGCACAGGGTTCAATGTCGCCGTTTGCGTTGATATGCAGGTAACAGCGGCCGCCTGCAATACAGCCGTTTACAAATTCTCCGTCATTCCAAAAATCCATGGTGAACAGCGGTTTTGTCGCGCGGAATTTCCGAATTTGCTCATACATGAATTTGCGCTGTTCAGCGGTTGCCATCAGTTCCGGTACCGCGTCCACGCCGACCGGCATATAAGTGAAAAACCATGCAAATTTGCAGCCTTTGGCAATCAGGTCGTCTATGTACGCTTCGCTGCCGATGCTTTCCACGTTTTTACTGGTATAGCAAAGGGAAGCGCCAAACGGAAGTCTGCGCTGCTTCAAAAGCTCCAATGCGTGTATAACGGCTTGATACGTGCCTTTGCCGCGGCGAAAATCTGTTTCTTCCTCAAAGCCTTCTATGCTGATTGCTGGAACAAAATTCTTTACGCGCAGCATTTCGTCAGCGAATTGCTCGTCAATCAGCGTTCCGTTTGTAAAAGCAAGGAATTCGCAGTCACTGTGCTTTTCGCAAAGCCGGATAATATCGCTTTTGCGCACCAGTGGCTCCCCTCCGGAATAAATGTACATGTAAGTTCCCAACTGTTTGCCCTGCTCTATAATATCGTCCAGCATTTCAAAACTCATGTTCAGCTTGTTGCCGTATTCCGCCGCCCAACAGCCGGTACAGTGCAGGTTGCAGGCGGAAGTAGGGTCCATTAAAATGGCCCAGGGAATATTGCAGTTGTATTTTTCCTCATTTTTATTTTTTCGCTGGCATCCCACGATGGCGGAGTTAATAATGAAATTCTCGAAGGCCTTTTTTCTCACATCTGTATCAATGTCGGAATAAAGGCTCATAATCAGTTTGTACCAGTTATTGGTCGGGTCTTTCAGCGCTTCCTCAACCATATCGTACGCGTTGTGGTAATAATCCTCCCGGTCAAATTTTCGCACCCAGTTCAGTACCTTCGGCGCGTTTTCCTCCGGGCTGCTGTCTAAATACCCCAACACTTTTTTCAGTCCGAATGCTTCCAGTCTTTCGTTCACGGTTGCCATTTCCATGCTTCCTTTCTTGAAAGCGTAACTCCCTACGCTGTTTTTCACTATGCTAACATGATTTTTCCGCTATGTAATCATACAAAATTATGCCGCAGTATAAAATATATACAGAATATGGAAACTGTCGTATTTTTTATCATTCCGATCAGCATGATTCACAATACGGGAACCCGTCTGTTTTGTAGAATTATGGGGGCTAATTTGCTTTACAATACCACCCGATGAGAGTATTATTAAATCTGCTTTACAGTTTCAACCAAAATGGATATGAAATGCCAATTTGAAATATGGAGGTCGAGTTATGCAATTAACGGATTTACTGGAAGGATTAACTTACACCTGTTCTGCCGGTACGGACATTGAAATAACAGATTTAGTTTATGATTCCCGAAAGGTCACCAAAGGCTGTGTTTTCGTGTGCCTTTGCGGTTCTACAGTTGACAGCCACGATTTTGCGCGTCAGGCGGAAGAAGCCGGTGCCGCTGCGATTATTGCGCAGCGGGAAGTGGATGTGCAGAGCGTGCCCGTCGTACTGGTGGAAAACACGCGGTATGCCCTTGCGGTTTTATCCGCGGCATATTTCGGGCATCCTGCTGAGGAAATCCGCGTAGTCGGCATTACGGGGACAAAAGGGAAAACCACGACCTCTTATATGGTTCGTTCCATTTTGGAGTCTGCGGGGATCAAAACCGGATTAATCGGTACAATCGGTACCGTAATCGGCGATCAGGTTATTCAGACGAACAATACCACACCGGAATCCTACGATGTGCAGCGTTACCTGCGCATGATGGCGGACGCGGGCTGCGGCGCCGCGGTGATCGAAGCATCGTCTATCGGCCTGAAGGATCACCGCGTATCCGGCTNNGGCGGTAGCGAGCATAAGTCATTGGAAGAATACATGCAGTGTAAAAGCATGCTGTTCCGCCAGTGCAAAACCGGCGTGATCAATATTGACGATGAAAATTGGAAGGGGATTACGGAAAACCACACCTGCACCATCGAAACCTACGGTTTTTGTCCCGAAGCCGAGCTGCGTGCAAAGAACGAAGCGCTGATTTCGCGCCCCGGTTACCTTGGCGTTCATTTTGAGGTAGAGGGACAACTGCAGTTTGGCGTGGATGTTGACATTCCCGGTAAGTTCAGCGTTTACAACGCACTGGCCGCAATTGCAGTATGCAGGCATTTTGCGGTAACAGAGCAGAATTACATTGACGGCTTAAACACAGTAAAGGTAAAAGGCCGTGTGGAACCGGTTCCGGTTCCCGGAAATTATACGCTATTAATCGATTACGCGCACAATGCGGTCAGCATGGAAAACATTCTGGAAACACTGCGGGAATATCAGCCGCACCGCCTAGTCTGCCTGTTTGGCGCGGGCGGCAACCGCGCGCGCTCCCGCCGGTATGAAATGGGGGAGGTCAGCGGAAAGCTGGCCGACCTTTCGGTCATTACCGCCGACAATTCCCGTTTTGAGGATGTTATGGACATTATTGAGGATATTAAGGTCGGCATGAATAAAACGGGCGGCAAATACGTGGTGATTCCAGACCGGAAAGACGCGATCAAATACTGCATGGAAAACGCCGAAGACGGCGACATTGTGGTGCTTGCCGGAAAAGGGCACGAAGATTATCAGGAAATTAAGGGTGTAAAATACCATTTGGACGAACGTGAGGTTGTCGCGGATATTATTAATCAAAGGGTTTTAAGGTGATTGAAATGAACATAACGGTTCGGGAGATAACCGAGGCTTGCGGGGGAAAGCTGCTTTGCGGCAGTCCCGACACAAGCATTACCTCCGTCAGCACAGACAGCCGGAAAATCAGCCCCGGCACTCTATTCGTACCAATCAAAGGGGAAAAGACCGACGCGCACGACTATATTTCCGCTACGTTTGCGGCTGGAGCCGCCGCAACGCTGACCCAGGAACATGGCACCATGAACGACACCCACGCCTGGATTCGTGTACCAGGCACGGAGCAGGCGCTGCAGCAAATTGCTACAGCGTACCGGAGCAAATTCCGCATTCCGTTTGTCGGGGTGACCGGCAGCGTGGGCAAAACCACCACGAAGGAAATGATTGCGCTTGCACTTTCCGCCGGGCTGAACGTAATGAAAACCGAAGGCAATTTTAACAGCCAAATCGGCCTGCCCCTTACCATGTTCCGGTTGGAACCGGAACATCAGGCTGCGGTCATTGAAATGGGCATGAGCAATTTCGGCGAAATGAGCCGTTTGGCGCAGATTGCCGCACCGGATTACGCGGTAATGACCAATATTGGCATCTCCCATATTCAGCAGCTGAAAACACAGCAGAATATTTTAAGCGAAAAACTGCATATTACGGACTGTTTTCACGAGGGTTCCGTTTTATTCATCAACGGCGACGACGAACTGCTTGCCGGTCTGCGCGGAAAGTTCAACGGAAAACTGATTTCGTTTGGAACCCAGTCCTGGTGTGATTTTCGTGCCGAAGATATTACGGTTGCTAACGGTTACACGGAATTTACCATGCATAGCCCGGATGGAGCAAGGAAAGTAAAGCTGCCCGTACTTGGAATTCATAATGTGACCAACGCGCTTGCGGGCTTGGCGGTGGCGCACACTCTTGGGGTGCCGCTGAAAAAGGCGGCGGAAAAGCTGGCGGAGTACCGTCCACTTGCTATGCGCCAGCAGATTCACTGCGTAAATGAAGTAACGATTATCGATGATTCCTACAATGCCAGCCCGGACTCCATCCAAAGCAGTGTGAATGTGCTTTGCAGTTTTCAAGGCGGCAAACGCGTCGCCGTACTTGCCGATATGCTGGAATTGGGCGACTTTTCCCAAAAGGCGCACTTCGACGTCGGGGTGCATGCGGCACAGGCGGGAGTAAACCTTTTGATTACCGTAGGGGAACAGGCAAAGGAAATCGCAAGGGGCGCACAGTCTGTGAATCCGGGACTTGTCTGCCACAGCTTTGAAAATAATGAAGCCGCCATTGCGGAATTAAAATCAACACTGACCGGCGGGGACGCGGTTTTGATTAAAGGTTCGCGCGGAATGCGGACCGATGAAATTGTAAAGGCGCTGCTTTAATTTTCAAACATTATAAAAAAGCCTGAAAAGCGATCGTCGCTTTTCAGGCTTTTCTGCGTTAATTTTCTTCATTTGGGTCGGAAGTCCAGCCGTCGATTTGATCTTCTGTGTGAAAAACCAGCTTTTGGCTTTTTAAGTAAACGGTGTTTTCATCGGGATATGTAACCACATCGTTTTTCTCGCGTGTTCCCACATCCAAAATCTGCAGTACTTCGGAACTGTTGTTAAGGAATTGATGCGCAATTCCTTTTCCTGCCGGCTTGGAAAAAGCGTCGCCTTCTTTCACGGGGATTTCTTTTTCGTTCGTTCTTAAAATTCCGTTACCGCTAAGAATCAGGAAAAATTCCTCTTGGTCGGAATGGGAATGGTATTTCGTGCTTTTCCCGCCGGGTTTGATAAAGTCAATATTGACATAAATTTTTTCACTGCCGAGAAAATCCCCGAGCATTACAGTTTTTAATTTGGTTAAAAACGCGGGGTCATCCACAAAATCTTTTGGAATGTTGTTCATGTTTTCGATTGGATTCATGTTTGTCTCCTTCTGTCATTATATTATCTAATTTAACATAGATGAATAAAGCAGGCAATAGGACAAGAATTTTATTAATTAACAAAAACAAAATAATATGTTTATTTAATTTGTGAAATATTTTAAAAACAAGCCGTTTTTGGCTTGCGGAACACGATAGCATGTGCTAAAATGTAACCAATTTGTAATCATTGTAATATATTGTAATGATTCAATTTGAGGAAGCAGGAGGCACAGGATGAAAAAGATTTCGATTTTTCTTTCTACATTTATCGCCGCGGTACTTGTGTTGGCGGCAATTTCAATCAGCAACGCTCCTGCTGCCGACGCAGCGACGGTTAAAACCGGCGTCGGCCTTTCCGAACATGTGCTAATGGCGTACCAGCAGGGTTGGAAGTACCGTTCCGGCGGTTACGGCCAATTTAATAACGGGGTGCGCGGTACAGACTGTTCCGGCTTGATTAAATCCTATCTTTGGTGGACAGGGGAAAGCTCCAATCCAAACCCCGGCCTTGTATCCGTTGCGGGCAGTTCGGAAGGTATGCTCAATTCCGCCAAATCCAAAGGAACCATCAATTACTCAGATTCTTCCTCCTTGCCCCGTGTGCACGGCCTTATTCTGTATCAGCCCGGTCATGTCGGTGTTTATGTGGGCAACAATATGGCTGTGGACAACCGTACAACAGGCGTTAACATGAAATACGAAAAAGTATTCGGCAGAAGTTCGCCCAAATGGAAAAAATGGTTTAAGCTGCCGCAAATTACATATCCTACGACTGGTTTTGCAACCTTTAACGGGAATCAATATTATTATGAAAATGGACAATATGTCATAAACACAACAAAAATTGTAGACGGTACTTCGTACACCTTCGGTTCGTCCGGTACTATTACTTCTTCCACTTCTGCCGGTGAAATCAATGCGGCAAAGGTGGAAGCCGCCGTTGCGCCCGCTGCTGCCAAAAAAGAAGCGACGGCTAAGCCAGCGGGAACGGCTAAGCCCGCCGCACCGAAAACCGAACCGGCTTATACTGCGCTCAGTGTGGACACAACCAGCAAAGACGTAAAGCAGCTTCAGAAAAAACTGAAGGATTTAGGTTATTATTATGAAGGCGTCAACGAGTATTACGATTATTGCGTAGCAGATGCCGTAAGCGCTTACCAGAATGCAGCCGGCCTGAAAGTGACCGGTTCTGCGGACTCCAAAACACTTGCCAGTCTATATTCCTCTTCCGCTCCGAAAAATACAAAAAGCGGAACGCTGGCTCCCGGCATACATTCCTCCCTCGTTACCCAAATGCAGGATCGCCTAATTGAACTTGGCTATATGTCCGGGGACACTTCCGTCTATTATGGCGACGTTACAAAGCAGGCGGTATTGGATTATCAGAAGGCTGCCGGAGTAGATCAAACCGGAACCATGGATGCTGCCGCCCTGAAGCAGCTTTATTCTGAAACCGCGGTAAAAAATACGACAGCCGGCACCAGTTCCGCACCAATTAGCTCCTTTGTTGAGCAGCAGGCTTCGTCCGCTGCCGATTCGTCTGCAGCCGAGGAGAAAAAAGAAATTTACGGCGGAATGCTGCCCGAAGCAAAAGCGGCAACGGTAACAGACGGGACTGACGGAAATGAAAAGCAGAGCTCGGCGGGCAACTATGCGTTGTTTATTGTATTAACTTCCGGTTTTTTGACCGGCGCGTTTATGTTGATTAAGCAGCTGAATAAGCGCGGCACGGTCAATTTAAATCGGTTCACACAAAAACTTAGCTCGGTTTTTTCATTCCTTCCCATACGAAAAAATCGTTAAACGGAATCAAGGGATAAAATCCTCCACGGCTATGGCTGTGGAGGATTTTTTGTCGTCATTTGGAGTTGCAATAATGAAAATCGAAGCATTTTAAAGGAAAACGGAGCAAATCAGCTGCTTTCCACTAATAAATTAAGAAAACAGTAGAAAATTGTTAAATTATTTAAAAAAATCTTGACAAATCATCACTTAGCATCTATATTTGATATGTTGCGTTTGCATCTAACTATATATTCGGCAGCGCTTCATTGCCGCAGTCACATCTGATTGCGAAAAATCCTTTGCGGAGGGCAATGGCAACGGCGCAGCTGGGATTGCGTTTAACCGAAATGGCTTAACGTAACTAATTTTACCGCAAAGGGGATGCACAGATTGATTGACAGATCAATAATTACATTACAAAACATCGCAGTGTCGTTTGATGGTGAAGCAGTGCTGAAGGACTTTAACCTCAGCATTCGGGATGGCGAATTCGTCACTCTGCTCGGACCTTCCGGCTGTGGAAAAACCACAACTCTGAGGATTATCGGGGGCTTTGTTAAACCGGATATGGGCGATGTTTTTTTCAACGGAAAAAAAATAAACGATCTTCCGCCGCATAAAAGGGAGGTCAACACCATTTTCCAAAAGTATGCTCTTTTTCCGCACCTGAACGTGTACGACAACGTAGCTTTCGGTATGCGCGTACACGGCAAAAGCGAAAGTCAGGTGAAGGCTACCGTTAATGAAATGCTGAACATGGTCAACCTGAAAGGCTTTGCCCACCGGAACGTCAATTTGCTTTCCGGCGGTCAGCAGCAGCGTGTGGCAATTGCCCGCGCGCTGGCAAACGAACCCAAGGTTCTTCTTTTGGACGAACCGCTTGGTGCGCTTGACTTAAAGCTGCGCAAAGACATGCAGGTTGAACTGAAAAAAATACAGCACCAGACCGGCATTACTTTCCTGTTTGTTACCCATGACCAGGAAGAAGCGCTTTCCATGTCCGACACGGTTGTGGTTATGGACAAAGGCGAAATTCAGCAAATCGGTTCCCCGCAGGATATTTACAATGAACCGAAGAATGCGTTTGTCGCCGACTTTATCGGCGAAAGCAATATTCTTGACGGCATAATGCACCAGGACTTTCTTGCGGAATTTGCCGGGCATAAATTCCAGTGCGTGGACAAGGGCTTTCAACCCGACGAGCCGGTCGATATTGTAATCCGTCCGGAGGACATCGACGTGGTAGAGGCGGACGCCAGCCATCTTTCCGGTACGGTAACCAGCGTGAACTTTAAGGGCGTACATTACGAAATTATCGTAGATGTTCGCGGTTTTAAATGGATGATACAATCTACCGATTATCAGGAAGTCGGTAAAAACATCGGTCTTGTTCTTCAGCCCGACGACATTCACATTATGCGCAAGTCGGAATATTCCGGTATGTTTGGTGATTACAGCACTTTCAGCGATGAAATGGATGACCAGCCGGATAGCAGGGAGGATGAGAATTAAGAATGAAAGCGAAGTCTGCGGCGGCGCCATATGCCGTCTGGATGTCAATCTTTATCATTGTTCCGATGATTCTGGTTGTAATTTTTGCGTTTACCGATAAAAGCGGCGCCTTTACCCTGAAAAATATCGAGGAAGTGGGCCAGTATTCCAACGTATTTTTGCGTTCCATTTGGCTTGGCGCACTCGCCACGCTGATTTCTCTGCTTCTCGGGGGTCCGCTTGCCTATATTATTTCCCACCTGAATGTGCGCAGGCAGAGCATTATGGTTATGCTTGTCATGCTGCCCATGTGGATGAACTTCCTGCTCAGAACTTACGCCTGGATGACTCTTTTGGAGGACAACGGTATTATCAATACAGTACTTTCTTCCTTCGGCATGGGAAAACTGCAGCTCATCAACACACAGGGGGCGGTTGTTTTGGGCATGGTCTACAACTATATTCCCTCTATGATTCTTCCGCTTTATTCAGTGCTGACCAAAATTGACGGCAGCGTGATTGAAGCGGCGCAGGATTTGGGCGCAAATCAGACCCGGGTTTTCACAAAAGTAATTTTTCCCATGAGTATGCCCGGCGTAATTTCCGGAATCACTATGGTTT
>DFRY01000017.1 GCA_002378845.1 Ruminococcaceae bacterium UBA3451
CTTTTTCTATGATATAATATTTCCCGCAAAACACACGCCGATATTATGACGATTTGGTGCCCTTAACAGGGTGTTGCGCCTGCTCAAATACGGCGGAGGAAAAACCAAGGAGGAATAAAAAATGTCAGTAGTATCTATGAAACAACTTTTGGAGGCCGGTGTTCACTTCGGTCACCAGACAAGAAGATGGAACCCGAAAATGGCGGAATACATCTTCACCGAACGCAATGGTATTTATATCATTGACCTGCAGAAAACCGTTAAGAAATTGGAAACAGCCTACAATTTTGTCCGTGACCTTTCCGTCGAGGGCAAATCTGTTCTGTTTGTCGGAACAAAGAAGCAGGCTCAGGATTCCGTTAAAGAGGAAGCAGAGCGCGCAGGCGCTTACTTTGTCAATGCTCGCTGGCTCGGCGGCATGCTGACAAACTTCCGCACCATTCGCCGCAGAATCGATCGTCTGAACCAGCTGAAGAACATGGAAACAGACGGCACATTCGACCTGCTGCCGAAGAAAGAAGTCATTAAACTCCGTCTGGAAATCGAAAAACTCGAAAAATTCCTTGGCGGTATCAAGGATATGAGACAAATCCCGGGCGCACTGTTCATTGTTGACCCGCGCAAAGAAAGAATTGCTGTCGCTGAAGCTAAGAAGCTTGGTATTCCGATTGTTGCAATCGTTGACACCAACTGCGATCCTGACGAAATCGACTACGTAATTCCGGGCAACGACGATGCGATCCGCGCTGTCAAACTGATTTCTGCTACAATGGCTAACGCAATCATCGAAGGCAAAGAAGGCCAGATGGGCGCAGCAGCTGCCGAAGCAGAAGCAGACAAAGTAAACGAAGAAGTAGCCGCCGAATAATCGGTTTGTGCAAAATCATACTATAACTAATTATGAAGAAGCGGAGGAAATAAAGAATGGCTTTTACAGCTAAGGATGTTGCAGCTCTGCGTGAGAAAACAGGCTGCGGAATGATGGACTGCAAAAAAGCACTTGACGCATCGAACGGAGACATGGATGCAGCAATTGACTTTTTAAGAGAAAAAGGCCTTGCAGCCGCCACAAAGAAGGCTGGCCGTATTGCTGCCGAGGGTGTTGCTTTCGCCTGTGTAAACGAAGAGGGCAATGTTGGTGTTGATATTGAAGTGAATGCGGAAACCGACTTCGTTGCGAAGAATGCGGAATTCCAGCACTTTGTAACTGCTTGCGCAGAAACTGTTATTGCGCAGAACCCGGCTGACGTTGACGCTCTGCTTGCCTGTAAGGCAGTTGGCACCGACAGAACAGTGGATGAACTTCTGAAAGAAAAAATTCAGACCATTGGCGAAAACATTAAGGTTCGCCGTTTTAAGCGCATGGAAGGCGTTGTTGCTGCTTACATTCATGCCGGCGGCAAAATCGGTGTTCTCGTAAAGTTTGACACTTCTGCTGATGTTGCAGCAAAAGAAGAATTCAAAGAGTATGCAAAGAACGTTGCAATGCAGATTGCAGCAATCGCTCCTCAGTACCTCGACCAGGACTCTGTTCCGGCTGAAGTAGTTGAGCACGAAAAAGGCATCCTCAAAGAGCAAATCATCAACGACGGAAAACCTGCTGCAATCGCTGATAAGATTGTTGCCGGCAGACTGGGCAAATTCTTTAAAGAAATTTGCCTTCTCGATCAGGCGTACGTTAAAGACGGCGATATGTCTGTTCAGCAGTACACCGATACAACGGCTAAAGCACTTGGCGGTAGCATTAAGGTTGTCGAGTATGTCCGCTTTGAAAAGGGCGAAGGCCTTGAGAAGCGCGAAGACAATTTCGCAGATGAAATTGCCAACATGATTAAGTAATTAACCCGTTTTCAATTGAATAGCGCGGGAGTTTTCCTGCGCTATTTTTTTGTGCCTTTTTCACTTTATAGGGGATTGAAATGTTTCTAAATTATAAATCTTGACAATAATACCCTATATTTAGAAGTGAAAGTCTTTACTTTACGCAAGGCTTATTGTAAAATGAAATAAAATAAAACAGGGGTGTTGATATTGCAGCCTAAATATAAAAGAATCTTATTAAAGCTAAGCGGCGAATCGCTTGCCGGTGCACAAACTCACGGAATCGATTTTGACACGGTGCTTAAAATCTGCCAGCCAATTAAGGAATGTGCGGAAATGGGCGTGGAAATCGGTATTGTAGTCGGCGGCGGCAACTTCTGGCGCGGCCGCAGCAGCGGAAAAATGGACAGAACCCGCGCAGACCACATGGGAATGCTTGCAACTACCATTAACGCGCTTGGCGTGGCGGATGCGCTGGAACAGCTTGGTGTTTCGGTGCGTGTGCAGACCGCAATTTCCATGCAGCAAATTGCAGAACCTTACATCCGCAACCGTGCGGTTCGTCATTTGGAAAAGGGCAGAGTAGTCGTTTTCGGCTGTGGTACTGGAAATCCTTTCTTCTCTACCGACACGGCTGCGGCGTTAAGAGCGGCGGAAATCGACGCCGATATTATTATGAAAGCCACCATGGTTGACGGCGTTTATGACAGCGACCCGAAGAAGAACGCCAACGCGGTAAAATTCGATACGCTTTCCTTTATGGATGTTTTGAATAAGAACCTTCAGGTTATGGACAGCACCGCTGCTACCCTTTGCAAAGACAACAATATTCCGATTTTGGTTTTCAGCATTAACGAACCGGAAAATATTAAAAAGGTCGTTTGCGGCGAACCGATTGGTACAATAGTTAAGGAGGAATCGTAATGAAAGAAATCCTTTCTCATGCAGAGGAACGCATGAAAAAAAGCATCACCGCGCTGGCGGAAGAATTCGCGGCAGTCAGGGCGGGCAGGGCAAACCCGGCCGTACTGGATAAAATCCGCGTAGATTACTACGGCACGCCTACCGCAATCAACCAGCTCGCTGCCGTTTCTGTCAGCGAAGCAAGAGTACTTACGATTCAGCCATGGGACATGTCCGTTTGCCACGCAATTGAGAAGGCAATTCAGACTTCCGACATCGGCATTAACCCCCAAAGCGACGGTAAGGTTATTCGTCTTACTTTCCCGCAGCTTACCGAGGAAAGACGCCGCGATTTGGTAAAGGATATTAGTAAAATGGCGGAAGAATGTAAAATCGCCGTGCGCAATATTCGCCGTGACGCAATGGACAAACTCAAGGCCATGAAGAAAAACAGTGAGCTGACCGAAGACGATTTAAAACAGGCCGAAAAGAAAACACAGGATTTAACCGATAAGTTCTGCAAGGAAGTTGACGGCATATTTGAAATGAAACAGAAAGAAATTATGGAAATATAGGTCAAAAGAATGGAACAAAGCTATCTGCCTGAGCATTTGGGCATTATCATGGACGGAAACGGCCGCTGGGCAAAAAAACGCGGGTTACCGCGCCCGGCCGGCCATACCGCCGGTGCGGTTGTTTTCAAGACGATTGTTCGTTACTGCGGTTCAATTGGAATAAAGTATCTTACGATTTATGCTTTTTCAACAGAAAACTGGAAGCGCCCATCAGAAGAGGTCGGTGCTTTGATCCGCTTATTCAAACAATACCTTGAAGACGCGCTGCGCGACTTTTTGAATGAAAATATAAAAGTTCGTTTTATCGGCGATGTATCGGCTTTTCCTGCCGATTTACAAAAACTGATTGAGGAAACAGAACAAGTTTCGGAAAAAAGAACCGGCATGGTTCTGAACATTGCCCTGAATTATGGCGGCCGCGCTGAAATAACCCATGCGGTCAGACTTTTGGCACAGGATGTAAAGGACGGAAAATTGGCTCCGGAACAGATTGACGAGTCGTCCATTGAGCAAAAATTATTTACTGCCGGTCAGCCGGACCCTGATTTAATAATAAGGCCAAGCGGGGAAAACCGCGTTTCAAACTTTTTGCTGTGGCAGTCTGCTTATGCGGAATATGTTGTAATGGACATTCTGTGGCCGGACTTTAAACCAAAGGATTTGGACCGTGCGCTGAAGGAATATGCCCACCGCAACAGGCGTTTTGGAGGGGTTTAATTGAGACAAAGAGTAACTTCCGCAGTTACGATCATATTCTTTTTTGCAGCGATTGTTCTTTTTAACGGTACATTTCCGGCCGCTCTTAATATTGCGATTGCCCTCATTTCCGCGTTGTCCGTATTTGAAATTATTTCTGCGCTCGGTCTGACAAAGAAGTATATACTGCTAATTCCAAGCGTATTGTTTTCCGTTATTCTGCCGTTTGTCGAAGTGCCCATATTGCAGCAGGCCGCGTATTTCCTTTATACGGTTGTAATGTTCGGGTCACTGATTTTGTACCATCAGTTCGTTTCGTTCCGGGAACTGGGCGTAATTTACAGCATGGCGCTTTTGATACCTACCGCGCTCGACACGGTAATCAGCCTTCGTTCTTTCGGCGGCGAGCATGGCATGTTTTACGTCATTATTGCGATTTCCTCCGCGTGGATTGCGGACACCGGCGCGTTTCTGGCCGGAAGTCTTTGGGGAAAACATAAGCTTTGCCCCAATATCAGCCCAAAGAAGACGATTGAAGGCGCAGCAGGCGGTTTTGTTCTGAATACCGCGGCAATGCTTATCTTCGGTTACGCATTTCAGGCGCTGTATTATCAGCACAGCGTTGGGGTGTCTTATTTATCGCTAATATTAATCGGTATTTTTGGTACCGTTATGTCTATTTTGGGCGACCTTAGCTTTTCGCTTATTAAACGCAGCTGTCATATTAAGGATTTCAGCGAAATTATTCCCGGTCACGGCGGGATTTTAGACCGTTTCGACAGCGTGATTTTTGAAGCGCCTTTTGTCTATTTACTGATTCAAATAATCCCGATTGTAATAAAATAGTTGATACGACTGCAATAAAACAGCAAAATGGTGAATAATAATGAAAAGATGTCTTTCAATTTTGGGTTCGACCGGTTCCATCGGAACGCAGACACTGGATGTTGTGCGCGGATTGAACCTGCGTGTTTGCGCTTTGGCGGCAAATGCAAATACGGCCCTCTTGGAAAATCAGATACGAGAGTTTAAACCGCAATTAGTTGCGGTTTTTGACTTAAATGCGGCAAAAAGCTTAAAGCTTGCGGTTGCGGACACTCCTGTCCGTGTGGTGCAGGGAATGGAAGGCCTTTGTGAAGCCGCCTCGTTCCGCGAAGCAGACGTTATTCTGAACTCTGTCGTCGGCATGGTGGGGCTGAACCCGACTTTGGCCGCAATCGCCGCAAAAAAAGACGTTGCTCTGGCAAATAAGGAAACATTGGTTGCCGGCGGTTCCCTTGTTATGCAGGCCGCAAAAGAGAACGGGGTAAAAATTCTTCCGGTTGACAGCGAACATTCCGCTGTGTTTCAATGCTTGGAAGGCTGCCCGGAAAAAAAGGCGCTGAAGCGAATTATTCTGACTGCTTCCGGCGGCCCGTTTTTCGGAAAAACCCGGGAAGAACTGCAGACGGTAACCCCACAGCAGGCGCTGAAGCACCCAAATTGGAACATGGGGGCAAAGGTCACCATCGATTCCGCTTCCATGATGAACAAAGGGCTTGAAATTATAGAAGCCTCATGGCTGTTTGACGTTCCTTCCACGCAAATTGACGTGGTGGTGCACCGCGAAAGCGTCGTTCATTCCATGATTGAATACGAAGACAACTCGGTGATTGCGCAGCTTGGCGTGCCGGATATGCGCATCCCGATTCAATATGCCATTACGTGGCCCCAGCGATTCCGTTCCCCTGTAAAGCAGTTAAGTCTTACGGACTATGGAACGCTGTCCTTTTACGAGCCGGATTATCAGACTTTTGAATGCCTGAGCGTCTGTAAAAAAGCAATTGAGCGCGGGGGCCTTGCGCCTGCCGCGGCAAACGGCGCCAATGAGGTGGCCGTAAAGCTGTTTTTAAACGGAAAGATTTCATTTACCGATATTGGGAATCTTGTCCGCAGAGCAATGGAAAATCAGCCGGATGCGGTGATCGCGTCCGTTGATGATATTTTATCTGCCGACCAGACTGCGCGTGACTTTGTTTTGCAGTGTGCCGGCCAGTTATGAGGTGATACACATTATAAAAGCTGTATTAGTAATTATTGCAATTCTACTGTTTGGATTCATCATTTTCATCCATGAGTTCGGTCACTTTATTACCGCGAAGCTTTCCGGTATCCGCGTGAATGAATTCGCCATCGGCATGGGCCCGACGCTGGTTCATTTCACCAGGGGTGAAACAAAATATGCTTTGCGCCTTTTTCCCATCGGCGGTTTTTGTGCCATGGAGGGGGAAGACGAAGAAAGCATTGATGACCGCGCATTTAATAATAAACCGGTATGGAAACGGATTTTAGTCGTGATTATGGGCGCCGTAATGAACATTATTCTGGGCCTGATTCTCATGATGATTATTTTAGGGCAGCAGCCTGCGTTTAACTCCACTACCATTGGAGAATTCAGCAAGGGTTCTGCTACGCAGGCGGCCGGCCTGCAGGTTGGCGATGTGAGTACCAGTGTGGACGGTTATAGAATTTACGGCGATAAAGATTTAAGCTTTGCACTGGCAACCGTTAACCCGGAAAACGTAGATATTCAGGTTCTGCGCAATGGGAAAACAATGGATTTTAAAGATGTGAAGTTTAATACCAAGCCGGTAAACGGAAAGAATGTTCTTCAGCTTGATTTTTACGTTCAGCCGATTCGGAAAAATGTTGGAACGCTGATTGCAAAGTCTGCACAGGACACTGTTTCTACTGTCCGCATGATCTGGTTCAGCCTGATTGGGTTGGTGTCAGGAAAATATGGTCTGAACGACGTTGCGGGCCCTGTAGGGGCTGCAAATGCCATTGGCGAAGCGGCAACCATTGGATTGCAGCAGAGTTTTATGGCGGCGTTCAACAACATCCTGTTTATGATGATGGTAATTACCGTCAACCTTGGCGTTGTAAATTTGCTTCCGTTCCCTGCGCTGGACGGCGGCAGACTGGTGTTTTTGGTGGTGGAAGGAATTCGCCGTAAGCCAATAAACCCCAAATACGAAGGCTGGGTCAACGCAGCGGGATTTTTCCTTTTGATTGGCCTAATGGTTATCATAACATTCAGTGATATTTTAAGATTGGTTACCGGAAAAGGGTTGGGTGCATAAATGAGAAAGTCTAGGTCAGTGTTCGCCGGCGGTCTGCAGATTGGCGGCGGCGCAAAAATATCTGTGCAGTCCATGCTGAACGTTCCCTCCACCGACGTGGAGGGAAGCGTTCGGCAGGCGGTTGCGCTGGAACAGGCGGGGTGCAATATAATCCGCGCCGCAATTCCGAATAAGGAAGCGGTAAAGTTGATTCCCGCCATTAAAAGTGCGGTTAAGATTCCTCTTGTGGCGGATATTCATTTTGATTACCGTCTTGCGTTGGAATCCGTTGCTGCCGGGATCGACAAAATTCGAATTAATCCGGGAAACATCGGTTCCGACGACCGTGTAAAGGCCGTTGCGGACGTTTGCCGTGAAAAGAATATTCCGATTCGAATCGGCGTAAATTCCGGTTCGCTGGAAAAGGAGATTCTTGCAAAATACGGCAGTCCGACTCCGGAAGCGCTGGTAGAAAGCGCGTTGTACCATGCGTCCCTTCTTGAAAAGTTCGACTTTTACGACACGGTGCTTTCTATAAAATCCTCCAGTGTAAACACGATGATCCGTGCTTACGAACTGGCTGCGGAGCAGTGCGACTATCCGCTGCATCTTGGCGTAACGGAATCGGGTACGGAGCGCATGGGCATGATTAAATCGGCAATCGGCATCGGTTCGCTTCTGCAGCGTGGAATCGGGGATACGATCCGTGTGTCTCTTACTGCCGACCCGGTAAAAGAAGTACAAGCCGGTTTTGATATTTTAAAAGCACTCGGACTTAACCGCGAAGGGGTTCAGTTTATATCCTGCCCAACCTGCGGTAGAACGCGCATTGATTTAATCGGGATAGCGAATGAAGTGGAAAAGCGCCTTGTAGGCTGCAAGAAGAACATTACGGTTGCAGTCATGGGCTGTGCGGTAAACGGCCCGGGTGAAGCCCGTGAGGCCGACATCGGCATTGCGGGGGGCGACGGAGTGGGCCTTATTTTTAAAAACGGAGAAATAATCCGTAGAGTGCCCGAAAACGAATTGATTGAAAGCTTAATGCAAGAGATAGACAAACTGTAAAGGATGAATACCCGGTGAAAACTTTTGGCGAATTTTTTGGCACGTACATAGAGGTTTCTAAACTACCGCCGCACGTGTGCGACGGTACTGTTTCGGCTTTGCAAATTGATACCGGCAACAGAATGATTACTGCTGAAGTGGCGTTTCCATCGTTGGTGGAACGCCGCGTGCTTTATGCTGTGGAAAAAACAATGACCGCATGCGAATCACTGAAAATTTCGAAAGCAAGCATTCTGCCCAAGTTCCCTGCCGCCAGCTTCAGCGTGGATTATTATCAAAGCTTAGTGATGGAGCTGAAACGCCGCGAAGCAAGTGTAAACGGTATTTTGACCGATTCTACCGCGCGTTTGGAAAACGGGAAGCTGGTCATTTCTCTTACGCACGGCGGGGGCGACCTTCTGGTATCCCGTCATATTGNNCATATTGACCGGCTGCTTTCCAAACTGATCAGCGAAGAATTCGGTGTGAATCTGAATGTGGAGTTTGACGGAATTCTTTCCATTGACAGCGAAAGTCCGATTTATATTGAAAAGCAGAAAAAGCATGAGGAAACCATTAAACGCGAGTCGGTCGTACAGGAAATGGAATCGTATGAATCGTCCATGAGCCGCAGCGGTACTCCGAAAAAAATCAGTGTGCGCAGCGGTGAAACGCTTCTGCCTTCCATCATACCCGAAAGCATACGCGAGCTTTACGGCCGTCCCGCAAAAGCCAAACCAATTCCGATTAATAAAGTAACGCCGGACATTGGCAGCGTGACAATCTGGGGTGAAATTTTTTCGATTGAGGAGAAAATCACCCGCGACCAGCAGCGCAAAATTATTACCATTAACATCACCGATTACACCGCTTCTATGACGCTTAAAATCATTGAAATGGTTTCGCAGTGCAAAGCGCTGGATACGCTCAGTAAGGGTATGACCGTTGTGGTACGCGGCGACGTGGAATACGACAAATACGATCATGAAATCGTACTCCGCCCGAAAAGCATCTGCACCGCAGAACAAATTAAGGTTGTGGACAGCGCGGAAGTTAAGCGCGTGGAACTTCACCTGCATACCAATATGTCCAGCATGGACGGTGTGAATTCTGCGGCGGAGCTGATTAAGCGCGCAGCCGACTGGGGACAGTCCGCTATCGCGATTACCGACCACGGTGTGGCACAGGCGTTTCCGGATGCAATGAACGCGGCAAACGATTTAAAGAAAAAGGATAAAAAGATTAAAGTAATCTACGGCTTAGAAGCTTACTTTGTCAACGACCTTGTTCCTGCCGTGAAAGGAACTTCGGAAAAAACACTGCAGGATGAATTTATTTCCTTCGATATTGAAACCACCGGATTAAGCCCCAATAAAGAACGTATTACCGAAATCGGTGCGGTTCGCATTCGAAACGGCGAAATAGTGGAAAGCTTCGATACCTTTGTCGACCCTGAAATGCCCATACCGTCCAAAATTACGGAATTGACCGGGATAACGGACGAAATGGTGCGCGGCGCTCCGAAGGAAAAAGAAGCAATCAAGGCGTTTTATGAATTCTGCGGAAACGACGCTGTTTTAATTGCGCACAACGCCGATTTTGATACGTCGTTTATCCGCATAGCGGCACAGCGCAGCGGAATGGATTTTACTTATACATACATTGATACGGTGCCGATGTGCCGTTCCATGCTGAAAGATATTAAAAACTGTAAGCTTGACACAGTGGCGAAGTACCTAAAGCTCGACCCGTTCAATCATCACCGCGCAAGCGACGATGCCACCGTGCTCGGCAAAATTTTTATTGCGCTGATTACCCGCCTGCAGGAAGATACCCAGGCTCAAAGCGTAATGGATATTAATACCTCGCTGGCCGGCGGCGACCCCAAAAAAATGAAGTCCTATCATCAGATTATTCTGGTAAAAAATAAAGTCGGTTTGAAAAATCTGTACCGCCTGATTTCTAAGGGGCATTTGCAGTATTTTTACCGTAACCCCCGTATTCCAAAGAGCGAACTGGTAAAATACAGGGAAGGCCTCATTATAGGCAGCGCGTGTGAAGCCGGGGAACTGTTCCGTGCCATTACCAGCGCGCAGCCGTGGGAAACTCTTTGTGAAATCGCAAGTTTTTACGATTATCTGGAAATTCAGCCCATCGGCAACAATCAGTTTATGGTAAGGGATGGATTGGTGCCCAATGAAGAAAAGCTGCGCGAATTCAACCGCACGATTATTAAGCTTGGAGAAAAGCTGCATAAACCGGTCGTAGCAACCTGTGACGTGCATTTTATGGATCCAAAGGATGCAGATTACCGTAAAATTTTAATGGCAGGGCAGGGCTTTACCGACGCCGATATGCAGGCTCCGCTTTATATGCGCACGACGGAGGAAATGCTGGAAGAGTTCGCTTACTTAGGAAAAGAAAAAGCATATGAAGTGGTTGTAAAGAATTCGAATCTGATTGCCGATATGACGGAGGAAATTACTCCGATTCCGCCCGGAACCTTCCCACCGTTCATCGAAGGCGCCGAGGAGCAGCTTACCAGTATTACCTGGTCGCGGGCAAAAGAAGTTTACGGCGACCCGCTGCCCGAAATTGTAAAGAACCGTCTGGACCGCGAACTCGGTTCCATTACCAAGCACGGTTTCTCCATTCTTTACATGACCGCGCAAAAGCTGGTGGCCGACTCCGAAGCACACGGCTATCTGGTTGGTTCGCGTGGTTCCGTCGGCTCGTCCTTTGTTGCGAATATGTCCGGTATTTCCGAAGTCAATCCGCTGGAGCCCCATTATGTCTGTCCAAACTGCAAGCACAGCGAATTTATTACCGACGGCAGCTATGGCAGCGGCTTCGACCTCCCGCCGAAGAAATGCCCTGTCTGCGGGGAAGATTATAACCGTGACGGCCATACAATTCCGTTTGAAACCTTTCTGGGCTTCGACGGCGATAAAACGCCGGATATTGACCTGAACTTTTCGGGTGAGTACCAGACCAGTGCCCACCGTTATACGGAAACGCTGTTCGGAAAGGACAACGTTTTTAAAGCCGGAACCATTGCGACGGTGGCCGATAAAACGGCAATCGGTTTTGTAAAGAAATACGCCGAAAGCAAAGGCACCGTAATGCACCGCGCGGAGGAGCTTCGCCTTGCGGCGGGCTGTACCGGAATTAAGCGTACGACCGGCCAGCACCCCGGCGGCATGGTTGTTGTGCCAAAAGGAATGGATATATTTGATTTCTGCCCCGTGCAGCACCCGGCAAACGACCAGAATTCCGACAATATTACAACCCACTTCGACTTCCATTCCATCCATGACACCATCTGCAAGCTGGACGAACTCGGCCATGATGTGCCGACGATTTACCGCTATCTGGAGGACTACACCGGCATTCCGGTTATGAAGGTTTCCATGAGTGACCCGGATGTAATGTCTCTGTTTACCTCCACAAAGGCGCTTGGCGTTACACCGGAAGACATTGATTCCCAGACCGGCACGTTTTCTCTTCCGGAAGTAGGCACCAGCTTTGTACGGCAAATGCTGATGGATTCCAATCCGACTACGTTTTCCGACCTGCTGCAGGTTTCCGGTTTGTCCCACGGTACGGATGTTTGGCTGGGAAATGCGCAGGACTTAATTAAGAACGGTACCTGCACCATTTCCGACGTAATCGGAACACGTGACAGTATTATGACTTATCTTCTGTTAAAAGGTCTTGAGCCGAAAATGGCGTTTAAAATCATGGAAATCACCCGTAAGGGAAAAGCGACCAAATTGCTGACGGAAGAACATATTAATGCCATGAAGGAACACGGTGTGCCGCAATGGTATATTGATTCCTGTATGAAAATTAAGTACATGTTCCCGAAAGCGCATGCGGCCGCATACATGATTTCGACCCTGCGCCTAGGCTGGTACAAGGTACATAAGCCGGTCGAGTATTACGCCGCCTACTTTACCGTACGCGGAGAAGATTTTGACGGCGCTACGGTCATACAGGGCCGCGAGGCGGTACGCCGCCGGATGAATGAAATTACCATGAAAGGGAAGGAAGCGAGCGCGAAAGAAGAAGCGGCGTTCGCTACGTTCCAAATCGTTAACGAAATGCTGGCACGCGGCATAGAAGTGCTTCCCATTGACCTTTATCAATCCGACGCCAGAAAGTATTTGGTGGAAGACGGGAAAATCCGGCTTCCGTTCTCGTCGCTTTCCGGCGTAGGGGAAGCCGCTGCCAACAGCATTGCGGCAGCGAAAGAGGGAGGCCCGTATATATCGGTTGACGATTTGCAGACACGCGCCAAGGTATCAAAGTCCGTCATTGAAACCTTGTCCGCTTCCGGCGCGCTTGCCGGTCTGCCGGCGAGCAGCCAGATGACATTGTTTTAAGGCGGAGCGGTCAAGTAAAAACTTTACTCCCACCTGAATAAATCCGGTAGAAAAGTGCATACAGTATCATAGATAGATAAAAAATCCCAATCTGGCTCCATACTTTCGGTGCTGATTGGGATTTTATCTTTTTACAGAGATTTAATTGACAAATTACAATTTAGTGTGATATTATATTACCATACTAAAGCAAAAGAAATTTGGGAGCGTTTTACGCCATGAAAAAATATAACAAAATTACGCCGGAAGGCACCAACGATCTTCTTTTTGAAGAATGCTTAGCCCGAAGATATGTGGAAAAAACCGTAACCGTTGTTTTTTTATCCCGCGGGTTTCATGAAGTGGTAACGCCGGGATTGGAGTTTTACGACGTATTCCAACCCGAATCTTCCGGTATTGGACAGGAAGTAATGTATAAAATGACCGACCGTCGCGGCAGGCTTGTGGTAATGCGGCCGGACTCTACCATGCCGATTGCTCGGTTGACGGCAACCAGGCTGCAGAATTTGCCAAAGCCTATTCGTCTTTTCTATAACCAGCCCATTTACCGTAATCATCCCGGGTTAACCGGGCGCAGCGACGAAACGGTGCAGGCAGGAATTGAGCTTTTGGGTGCGGGCGGCATCCGTGCGGACTTGGAAGTCATTGCCACTGCGGTGGAAGCGCTTTCCACCTGTGTGCCAAACTTCCGACTGGAACTTGGTCACGCAGGGTTTTTTCAGGCCCTGGCCGAACAGCTCCCCATAACAGAGGATGTACGGGAAGATATTCGCCGTACGATTGAATCGAAGGATTACGCCGCTCTGAATACGATTCTGGACGGACTGGGGAATTCCCGTCAGGTTACTGCCATGCGAAGGCTTCCGCGCCTTTTCGGTGGAGAAGAAGTATTTAGTCAGGCAGCACCGCTGTGCAGCGATGAGAAATCCACACAAACTCTGGATTACCTTGAGGAGCTATACCGTTCCCTCATGCAGCTTGGATTGGAAGAGAAAATCATTGTCGATTTGGGTTTGGTACAGCGCAACGATTATTATACCAATATTATTTTCAGTGCTTATGCAGAGGGGTACGGTGATGCTGTTCTTCTTGGCGGCCGTTATGACAACCTCCTTGGAAATTTTGATCTTCCCATTCCCGCAATCGGTTTTGCCATCAATGTGGACGCTATCGTAAAAATCATGCTGGAACGCGGGGACTCCCCCGCGGTAGAAACAGCAGACATTCTGGTTCATGGAAAAGCGGGTTTTGAAATTCAGGCGCTGCAATATTTATCCGCGCTTGTAAAACAGGGATTCCAATGTGAAAACAGTGTGTTTGAAACTGCGGAAGAGGCATTGAATTATGCAAAAGCGCGCGGTATGAAGCGTGTTGATTTAATCGGCAATACCGTCGAAACCATTTCACTAAAGGATTGATGTAAAATGAGGCCACTTAGAATTGCCCTGACGAAGGGCAGGTTGGAAAAAGACACGGTCGCACTGTTCGAAGCAATCGGCTTTGACTGCACCGCGGTAAAGAATAAAGGACGCAAACTGATTTTACCCATCGGCGAACATCAATTCGAAGTCGTTCTTGCAAAAGCTGCCGATGTAATTACTTACGTGGAACACGGCGTATGCGATTTGGGTGTTGTCGGCAAAGATACTATAATGGAAAACGGAAGCGGATTTTACGAGGTGCTTGATTTAGGGTTCGGGAAATGCCGTTTTGCACTTGCCGGGCCGAAAGAGAAGGACTTCTTCAGCGGGTATTCCTCCAAAACCATCGCGACAAAATACCCCAATGTAGCTCGGAACTATTTTGAACGCAAGGCAATGGATGTGCGCGTTATCAAAATAGAAGGCTCGGTGGAATTGGCGCCGCTTTTAGGGCTTTCCGACGCAATTGTCGATATTGTAGAAACCGGCTCCACCCTGAAGGAAAACGGGCTTGAGGTAATTGAAACCATCTGTGATATTTCCGCAAGGCTGATTGTCAATGCCGCGAGTATGAAGCTTCGCAAGGCGGAAATCGAAACGCTGGCAGAACAAATGGAAAAAGCAAAGGAGGGCATGAAATGATTCAGATAGTAAAAGAGGGCGGGGCTTTCGGCCGTGACTTTATCACACAGCTGAAACAGCGCAGTGAAAGTTCCAATCGGAAAGTGGATGCCGCTGTTGCGGAAATCATTGAAAATGTCCGCCAAAACGGGGATCAGGCTGTCAAAGAGTATACGCTTCAATTTGACGGCAGCGTACCGGAACAACTGGAAATCAGCAGGAACGAAATGCAGCAATTATCTTTACAGTGTGATCCCGATTTTCTTGCGGCACTGAACCGTGCGGCGGCAAATATTACGGACTTTCACCAACGCCAAAAGCAGCAAAGCTGGCTGAACACGCAGTCAAACGGGGTAATTATGGGGCAGCGCGTACGCGGTCTTTCCAAAGTGGGCATTTATGTTCCGGGCGGTACCGCGGCATATCCGTCTTCTGTGCTGATGAATGCCATTCCGGCGAAAATCGCCGGAGTAGGCGAAATTATCATGGTTACCCCACCGGCAAAAGGCGGCAAACCAAATCCGGACATATTGGCCGCCGCGCTCGCGGCAGGGGTTGACCGTGTGTTTTTGGTCGGTGGGGCACAGGCGGTTGCCGCGCTGGCTTTCGGAACACAGAGCATTCCGAAGGTAGATAAAATCGTAGGGCCTGGGAATATTTATGTTGCCACGGCAAAAAAACATTTGTACGGAACCGTTGACATCGATATGATTGCAGGCCCCAGCGAAATTCTTGTGATTGCCGATGAAACAGCAAATCCGAAGTTTCTGGCGGCCGATTTAATGTCGCAGGCTGAGCACGATGTGCTTGCTTCTGCTATTTTACTGACTACTTCCAAAAAAATTGCGGAGGAAACGGTAAAGCAGATTTACGTGCAAATGGAGTCCCTTTCCCGCAAAGAGATTATCAATCAGTCACTGGATCGTTTTGGAGCCGTCATGGTGTGCAATAACATGGAGGAAGCGGTGGAGTTCGCCAACGAGCTCGCGCCGGAACACCTTGAAGTCTGCGCGTCCAATCCAATGGAGTTTATTGGAAAAATCGATAACGCGGGCTCCGTTTTTCTGGGGAACTATTCTCCGGAACCCTTGGGCGACTATTACGCGGGGCCGAATCACGTGCTCCCTACAAGCGGTACGGCAAGGTTCTTTTCCCCACTTTCCGTTGACAGCTTTATAAAAAAATCCAGTTTTATTTATTATACTGAACAGGCGCTGCGGTTGGCACAGGACGATATTGAGAAATTGGCGGAAACCGAGGGCCTGACTGCCCACGCAAATTCGATCAAAGTGAGGCGCTGACATGACATACCGTTTGAATGAAAAAATAAGAGGGTTAAAGCCATACGATCCGATTACCGGGGATTTTCGGATTCGACTGGACGCAAACGAATCCTTTCAGATCATTCCCAACTCGGTCATGGCAAAAATTCTTGAGGCTGCCGCGCTTGCCGCTTACAACCGTTACCCTGACGCCACAGCGAAAGAGCTGTGCGATTGTTTTGCAGAATATCACCGAATTAAACCGGAACTTGTAACCGCAGGAAACGGGTCCGATGAGCTGATTTCAGTGATTTGCAATGCCTTTTTAATGAAAGGCGAAGTCATGATGACCGTATCGCCCGATTTCTCCATGTATAAATTTTACTCGTCGATTGTGGAAGCCCGGTGTGTGGAATTTCAAAAGAAACCCGATTTGACGATTGATGTGGAGAAACTGATTGCTTCGGTTCGTGACCACCATGCGAAGATGCTCCTTTTTTCAAACCCCTGCAACCCGACTTCACTTGGGCTGAAGCGGGAAGATGTGCGGCGGTTAATCACTTCTGTAGATGCTTTGGTTGTGGTAGATGAAGCCTACATGGATTTTTGGGATGAATCGCTGTTGGATGAAGTGGAGCAGTACGATAACCTGATTTTACTTCGCACCTGTTCCAAGGCGTTTGGCATGGCGGGAATTCGCTTAGGTTTTGCGGTTGCCAATCCAACGTTGACTGGGGTACTGAAAGCGGTAAAATCCCCTTATAACGTAAATTCGCTTACACAGAAAATCGGTTCCATCATTTTGAGTGAAAAAGAGNNATCAATTTCGTTTTTATCCGAATGGACCAGGCGAAAGAAATGTATCAGTCGCTGTTAAATGCCGGTATTGCCGTGCGCTTTATGGGGGATTTTCTCCGTATTACGGCAGGCAGCACGGAAGAAAATGAAGAATTGGTGAAAGCATTTGAAGCGGCTATTTCAGATTAAGCAGGAGGCGTAAATATGAGAACATCGGTTCAGGAACGGAAAACACGCGAAACTGAAGTGAAAATTGAACTTGCACTGGACGGCGGGGATGTGGAGATTTCCACCGGGATCGGCTTTTTTGATCATATGCTCAACGCGTTTGCCATACATGGTGGATTCGGTCTTAAAGTTGACGCGGTGGGCGACTTATTGGTGGATTGCCACCATACCGTAGAGGATGTCGGAATTGTGCTTGGAAAGGCCTTTGGGCAGGCGCTGGGCGATAAGTCTGGGATTGCGCGTTACGGTACATTTTATATTCCGATGGATGAGTCACTCGCGTTTGCTTCGGTGGACATCAGCGGCAGGCCATTTCTTGTATTTCATGCTGAATTCCCGCAGGAACGGGTCGGTGATTTCGACACCTGCATGACAGAAGAATTTATGCGTGCCTTTGCGGTAAACGCCGGAATTACGCTGCATACCCGTGTGGAATACGGTGTGAATTCCCACCATGAAATCGAAGCACTGTTTAAGGCGGTGGCACACGCGCTGCGCATGGCAGTTGGAAAAACCTTTGAGGGAACGCTTTCTACAAAAGGTTCTTTGTAATTTCAAAAAATAGTTGGAGGCAGGCACATGATTTTAATTCCTGCAATTGATATAAAAAACGGTGAATGTGTCCGTCTTGTCAAAGGGGACTATACCACCGCACATAAGGTTGCCGAAAGTGCGGTTGACACGGCAATGCGGTTTAAAAATGCCGGCGCCGAATGGATTCACATGGTGGATTTGGACGGTGCCAAAGCAGCGGAACCGCTCAATTCCGACCTGTTTTTCAGTGTTCAGAAAAAATCCGAATNNCCGTTGATTTTTATATTCAAAACGGAATTTCCCGGGCAATTCTCGGCTCTGCCGCGTTGAGCAATCCGGAACTGGTCAGTCAGGCGGTAAAAAACTACGATATGCACATTGCGGTTGGCATTGACGCGCGCGACGGAAAGGTCGCTGCGGAAGGCTGGACGCAAACCTCCGCTGTGGACTACATTGAGTTAGCAAAACAGATGGAACAGTTAGGCGTAAAGTATATAATCTTTACAGATATTTCGCGGGATGGAACTTTAACCGGCCCAAATCTATTTATGCTTGACCGGCTGAACTCTGCGGTTTCCTGTGAAATAATTGCGAGCGGAGGGGTCAGTAATCTAAAAGATATTGCGGATTTACTGGATTTAAACCTTTATGGCGTTATCTGCGGAAAGGCACTTTATACCGGTGATTTGGATTTAAAGGCTGCTGTTTCCCTATGCAAAGGAGCAGAAAAATGAGTGAGAATACAGGTGTAAATCAAGATGCCTTTACAGAGAAGTTTTTTGTAAAATCCGATTTGCTGCCCGCAATCATACAGGAATACGGCACAAATCAGGTACTTATGCTCGCGTACATGAACCGGGAATCCATGAAAAAGACTTTGGAAACCGGTTATACCTGGTTTTATAGCCGTTCGCGGCAGGAGCTTTGGAATAAGGGCGGCACATCCGGGCACTTGCAGAAAATTGTAAGCATAGCCGGCGACTGTGACGATGACACGCTGTTAGTGGTCGTGAAACAAACCGGTCCGGCCTGCCACACTGGAGCGCACAGTTGCTTTTTTAACGAAATTTGGAGGGATACCAATGAATGACACCATGCAGGAGCTTTATAATACTGTTTTAAGCCGTAAGTGGAATCGTACCGAGGGTTCTTACACCTGCTATCTTTTTGAAAAAGGGTTGGACAAGATTCTAAAAAAATGCGGGGAAGAGTGCAGCGAAGTAATCATTGCGGCGAAAAACGGAAATAATGCGGAAACTGTGCTTGAAATTTCCGATCTTCTTTATCACCTGACCGTCCTTATGGTCAACGAGGGAATTACTTTGAATGAGGTAAACGCGGAACTGGACAAGCGAAGCGAAAAGACAGGAAACTTAAAAACATTTCATCAGGTCGATAAAAACAGCTGAACCGCCGGTCATAATTACAATAAAACAGCCCTTTCACGAAAGTGAAAGGGCTGTCATTTTATCAGCTTTATTCGATTATAAAGTTTCCCGGTACTTTTTCACAATTTGATTGGCACATTTGTAAACATCGCCGCCGCCAAGGGTCAAAATTAAATCACCCGGCTCTGCGTTTGCGGTTACATAATCCGTAATTTCATCAAAGGTATTGAACCAAACGCTGCCCGGAACTTTATCTGCCAGATTTTTTGCGTAGATGTTGTAGGTGTTCACTTCGCGAACGGCAAGAATTTCGGAAAGAACGACTTTTTCAGGAATAGAAAGCGCTTTTGCAAATTCGTCAAGCAGCATATAGGTTCTTGAGAATGTGTGCGGCTGGAAAACTGCCCAAACCCGATGAAAGCCCATGTTTTCCGCTGCGGTCAGCGTGGCGGTCAGCTCGGTGGGGTGATGTGCAAAATCGTCTGCAACCGTAATCCCGTTGAACTGGCCCAGAATTTCAAAACGGCGATGTACGCCGGTAAACTGGTGCAGGCTTTCTGTCGCACTTTTGGTGTCAACGCCCAAATAATCCGCAACGGCAAACGCGGCAAGCGCATTGTAAATGTTGTGTTTGCCCGGAATGCTTAAAGTTACGTCGGCTATTTTTTCGCCGCGCTTCATAACGGTGAAGTTTTCGCGCGCTTCCTTGGTTCCGGCAATATTAGCCGCGTAGTAATCATTCGATGAATTCAGTCCGAATGTAATTATCTTTGCGTGGGTAATCCCTTCTACCGCTTTCATGGAATTTTCATCGTCGCCGTTCACCACCAAAGCCTGCGAAGTCTGTTTCGCAAATTGGTGAAACGATTTAATAATATTTTCCAGTGTGCCAAAGTAATCCAAATGATCTGCGTCAACGTTCAGAATGACGGAAATTGCGGGCTCCAGCTGCAGGAAGGTATCCACATATTCACAGGCTTCACATACAATGGTGTCCGATTTTCCCACACGCCCGTTGCCGCCAATGAAAGGCAGCTTTCCGCCGATAACCGCAGTGGGATCCGCTCCGGCGTTGATCAGAATTTGCGTGATCAGCGCGGTGGTGGTGGTTTTTCCGTGCGTACCGGAAACCGCAATGGAATTCGGGTAGCGGCGCGTTACCATGCCGAGCATGACGGAACGTTCTACAGTGGGAATTCCTTTTTCGCGCGCAGCGACCAGCTCCGGGTTGTCGGGCTTAACGGCTGCGGTGTAAACCACAAGCTCTGCGCCGTCAACATTTTCTGCTTTTTGCCCCATGGAAACCGGAATTCCGTAAGAACGGATTCTTTCCAGCGTATCGGACTCATTGGTATCAGAGCCGGTAAGCTCATATCCCTTATGGAATAAAATTTCGGCAAGGGGGCACATGCCCGAACCGCCGATTCCAACAAAATGTATTTTTTTAACCTTTGATAAAGTGTCGCTATACTCCATTACAGACGCGCTCCTTAAAAGTGAGATTGATTGATTCAAATTTGTGTATGTTCCTGTATGTTTATTATATTGTCATACTTATTTATAATAAACACATTTATTAATATATGCAATATAAAAATGAAATTCCTTTTGTAATAAAAAGGTCAATCACACAGAGCCTGATCGTTCCATAATATGTTGGGAGAACATCATGGGGGTCGTGATTATGATCGATATTAACAGCTTTGGAATTTTAGGGGGAGATAAACGGCAGATCTCGCTGGCAGAATCCATTGCGTCTGACGGATATGTAGTATATGCAATGGGGTTTGACAATATTGAGTTCACCGAAGATGTAAAAAAAGCAGAGCTGGACGAAGTAGTGGAGAAATGCGAAAATATTATTCTTCCGCTTCCGGTTACTTCTGACGGACGGCATTTGAATACGGTCTACAGTGAAAATAAAATACTGCTTAATGATGAGTTTGCGGAAAAAATGCGGAACAAACAAGTCTTTGGCGGAATGATGGGGCGATTGTATCAGACAAGCGATGTATGGGATTCGATAGACAGTTTCGATTATTATACCAGCGAGGAGTTTGCCGTGCGCAATGCTGTTCCGACCGTGGAAGGAGCCATTGAAATAGCAATGCATGAATATCCGGGTACCATCAGCGGCAGCAAATGCCTGGTGGTCGGGTACGGGCGAATCGGCAAAGAACTTTCCTGGATGCTGCGGGGAATCGGTGCGTTCGTAACAGTGAGCGCACGAAAAAAGTCCGACCTGGCCTGGATTCAGTCTTACGGCTATATTCCGATTCTGACCGAAAATATTTTTGAAGATGAGCAGTACGATATTATATTCAATACCGTACCCGCTTTGATTTTTAACCGCCGTCTGCTTTCAAAGATTCGTTCCAATCCGCTGATTGTTGACCTGGCGGCAATGCCGGGCGGGGTGGACTTCGAAGCTGCGGCAAAATTGGATTTGAAAGTGATTCATGCGCTTTCTCTGCCTGGCAAAGTAGCGCCGAAAACCGCCGGAGAAATCATTAAACAAACAATCTACAACATGATGGAGGAGTGACGGAAGTTGGAGAATATTACATTCGGGTTTGCCATGTGCGGCTCGTTCTGCACATTTTCAAAGGCAATTGAACAGATGAAAAAAATCGCGGATGAAGGGTATCAAATTTTGCCGATTATGTCACAAATCTCGTATTCCACAGACACACGTTTTGGGCGTGCAACTGATTTTATTCAGGAAATTGAAGAAATATGCGGAAGAAAAATTATAAAAAGCATTGTGGAAGCGGAGCCGATAGGCCCCAAAAAAATGGTTGACCTTATGATCGTTGCGCCGTGCACGGGGAACACCCTTGGCAAGTTGGCCAACGGCATTACAGACACCACCACGACAATGGCGGTAAAATCCACTTTGCGCTGTGGGCGCCCGATTTTGCTGGTACCCGCCACCAACGATGCCCTTGCGGCTTCCGCACAGAATATAGGGCGGCTTCTGAATACGAAAAATATATATTTCGCTCCTATGAAGCAGGATGATCCCATAAAAAAGCCTTTTTCCGTTGTTGCGGATTTTACTCAGATTCTGCCTGCCGCACTGGCGGCGTTGGACGGAAAACAGCTTGAGCCAATCTATCAGTAAATCAGCATTTTAATGTTGTAAACAGCTGAAAAAATATGGTATGATAATAGCATGAAATGGAAGTGAAAATATGCTTTATTGTCCAAAATGTCAACTGTTGACTGACAGCGATTATTGCCCTTCCTGCGGTACAAAGAAGCTGCGGGCGCCGAATCCCAATGACCCTGTAATGCTGGTTACTGTGGATGAAGTAAAAGCGGAATTGATCAAAGCAGTTTTCGAGGATCATCAACAGATATATGAGGAACGAATTTTCGGGCTTGGCGGGCCGCCGTCTGTTATATTCGGGAGAACCGCCATTACCAATAAAAATATTTTTGTTCCCTTTAGCGAAGTGGAACAGGCACAGTCTCTTCTGGAATCAACCGGAATATTTGATCCGGCGGAAATGGCTGGCGACGAATCGGAACAGGAAGAACAGCCCGGGGAAGAAGAAAGCAGTTCAGAAGAGGAACCCGAAGAGCTCAGTGCGGGAAAGCGGATGTTTTTCCGCATTTTATCCGTTGTTCTTTTTATTCTTGCGGTTTGGGGCGTGGTTGCAATTTCCGATTTTGCGGCAAACGCACTGAAAGATCTTCTGCCCGGACTCTCATAAAAATTTATAATACAGAATGCAAAAGCAAAGGAGAAAATAATGAACTACCATATTGACACCGAATGTATTCATGCCGGCTACGAACCGGCAAACGGGGAACCCCGTGTTCTGCCGATTGTACAAAGCACCACGTTCCGGTACGATTCTGCGGAAACAATGGGGCAGCTTTTTGATTTACAGGCGGAAGGCTTTTTCTATACCCGCCTTGGCAACCCTACCATTGACGCAGTGGAAAAGAAAATTGCGGCGCTGGAAGGCGGCGTGGGTGCGCTGATTACGTCATCCGGCCAGGCGGCTTCCCTTATCTCTGTATTAAATATTTGCCGTGCGGGCGGCCACGTGGTTTGTTCCAGCGCGATTTATGGCGGAACATTCAATTTGTTTTACAAAACCATGCACGAAATGGGCATTGACTTTACCTTCGTCGCGGCGGAATCCACGGAAAAAGAGCTGAATGCGGCATTCCGGCCGAACACCCGCTGCGTTTTTGCGGAAACGCTGACAAATCCGTCCCTTGTGGTTACGGATTTGGAGCTGTTTGCAAAAGTTGCGCATGAGCACGGCGTTCCGATTATTGTGGATAATACGTTTCCTACTCCGATTAACTGCCGTCCGTTCGAGTACGGTGTGGATATTGTCACGCATTCCACTACAAAATATATGGACGGCCATGCGGTGCAAATTGGCGGTGTGATCGTGGACAGCGGTAACTTTGACTGGACGAACGGAAAATTCCCCGAACTGACCGAGCCGGATGAATCTTATCACGGCGTAATTTATACTAAGCAGTTTGGAAAAGCGGCGTATATTACGAAAGCTCGCACTCATCTGATGAGGGATCTGGGGGCTCAGTCCAGCCCCAATAACGCATTTTTGCTCAACCTGGGGCTGGAAACGCTGGCGGTTCGAATGCNNTTGCGGAATATTTGGAACAAAACGATAAAATTGCATGGGTGAATTACCCGGGGCTGAAAAGCAGCAAATATTACGCCTTGGCGCAAAAATATATGCCGAACGGAACCTGCGGTGTTATTTCCTTCGGCGTAAAAGGCGGAAGGGAAGCCGCGGCAAAGTTTATGGAGGGTTTAAAGCTGGCTTCTCTGGTGGTTCATGTAGCAGACCTTCGTACCTGCGTTCTTCATCCTGCCAGCACGACTCACCGCCAGTTGAACGACGAACAGCTGGCAGAAGGGGGCATCAGTGCGGACTTAATCAGGATGTCGGTCGGAATTGAAAAGAAAAATGATATTATGGAAGATATTCAACAGGCATTGAACCAATTATAATGATACGCATAATAAAACGGGGCTTTTTCAAAGAAGAAAAGGCTCCGTTTTTCGCGTTCTATTGTTATCTTAAGGTTTCAAATTCCTTTAAAAACCAAATTTCTTTTGCTTCAAATTCTTTTTCATTCAGGTATTCTAAAATTCCCGCATCGGTTGTGAAAGTGAATTTCAGTTTATAGGAATACAGCGCCTGATACTTGAAGCCTGTTTGTTTGTTAACGGCATTGGTGCCGTATTTTCCATCCCCGGCCAACGGGTGCCCGATGGAAGCAAGATGTGCGCGAATTTGGTGGGTACGTCCGGTAAGCAGTTCCACTTCCAGCAGACTGAAGCGGCCGCGTTCCGCCAGTACGCAGTAACGGGTGCGAATTGNNTCTGCGGTTGCCTTTTTTGAAATATAAACCCGATTTTGGTTTTCGTTCTTTTCAAGAAAACCTTCCAGCGTGGCTTCTTTTTTTTCCATTTTGCCGGATACAATGCAAAGATACAGTTTTTGCAGTTCGCGTTTTTTTACCTTCTCGTTCATAATACGCAAAGTTTCGGCGTTTTTGGCCGCCATAACAATTCCGCCCGTGTTGCGGTCAATCCGGTTGATGAGCGCCGGTGCGAAAGAGGCCTCGTTTTCCGGGTCATACTCGCCTTTTTTGTACAGGTAGTGCTGCACACGCGCTATAAGGGAATCGAAGTGGTAATTCTCGTCCGGGTGAACAATCAGCCCCGGTTTTTTGTCCAGAATCATAATATTATCGTCTTCATAAATTACATTCAGTTGGTTCGGCGCTTTTAAAAAATCGTATTCCTTTGGCTGCTGCTGAAAAAATTCATCTTTCAGGTACATGGTCAGCACGTCGCCTTCGTTCAGGCGTGTGGAAATGTCACACCGTTTTCCGTTTAGCTTAATGTCTNNATGCTTTTGTACATCATGGACTGCGGAAGGTTGGCAAAGGATTTGCTTAAAAATTTATCCAGCCGCTGGCCCGCGTCGTTCATTCCGATTCGTATTTCTTTCATATTAAAAAGTGCTCCTAATTTCTTTCCGTTCGGTAAATTTAGTGTATTTTTAAACAGCTATATTCCAAATATTATAGCATGTATTGCATGTCTGTAAAAGGCGAAAATACTTTTCAAAAAATATTTTTTAGTATATAATAAGAGAAAAGAGAAAAAAGGGAGATCTATGATGATTACACACGAAAGAGTAATGGAAATTTTAAAAGAAGCCGGAGTTTTGCTGGAAGGTCATTTTAAACTGACTTCGGGTAGACACAGTAACAAATATCTTCAGTGCGCAAAGATTTTCCGTAATACAAAATACAGTGAGGAGCTTTGTGCCGCGCTGGCGGAACAGTACAAAGACGACGAGGTTCAAGTCGTAATCGGCCCTGCCATGGGTGCGGTTCAAATGGCTTACGAAGTCAGCCGTCCCCTTAAATGTGAAAACTTTTTTACAGAACGCGATGAAGACGGAAAAATGGCCTTGCGTCGCGGTTTTGTTGTAAACCCCGGGGAGCGTGTTCTGGTTGTGGAAGACGTAGTGACCACCGGCGGTTCTGTTCGTGAAGTAATTGAACTGGTAAAAGCAGCGGGCGGCGTAGTAGTCGGCGTCGGTTCCATTGTAGACCGTACCGGCGGAAAAATCGATTTTGGCGTACCGTTTAAGGCCGTTATTTCCGTTGATGTGGAATCATGGGAACCGGAAGACTGTCCGTTGTGCAAGGCGGGCGCTCCCGCACCGGTAAAACCGGGCAGCAGAAAAATCTGATTGAAAAGAAGGGAGTGGCAGCATTGGGGAAAAGCAATACAAATCCAGCAGAACAGAAGAATGCTGCCAAGTCCATTCATAGCGGTCACCGGGAACGGATGAAGAATCTTTTTCTAACCCAGGGGATTGACCGCTTTGAACCGCACGAAATTCTGGAACTGCTTCTTTACTACGGAATTCCGTTAAAGGATACAAATCCTATCGGCCACGCGCTGCTTCAGAAATTCGGGTCGCTTTCCGGCGTATTTGACGCTCCGTTCGAAGAATTGCTTCAGGTCGACGGTGTGGGCAAATCCGCCGCGACTTTAATTAAGAAGATCCCAGAACTTTGCCGCAGGTATCAGGAAAATCTGAATGGGGATAAAAACAGGATTTTCGGTTATGATGAAGCAGGTAAATTTCTTATCAGTCAATTTATCGGCCGTACCAATGAAACGGTCATTTTAATGCTTTTGGACAGCAAAAGCCGTATGATTTACTGCGGGGTAGTGAACGAAGGTTCGGTTATTACTGCTAATATTTATATAAAGAAAATTGTTCGGCTTGCGGTGCAGTATAATGCTGTATATGCAATCCTTTCACATAATCACCCGAGCGGCAATTGTATGCCCTCAAGACAGGACCTGAATTCCACACAATGGATCTATGAAGCGCTTCAAACGGTGGAGGTTCAGCTGATTGACCATGTGATTGTCAGCGGGAACGATTATCTTTCTATTGCTAAAAGCGGCGTAATGCCGGAAATTTTTGATACCCAATCGAAAACGGAGTAAATTATGGATTTTAAATTGGTTTCGCAGTACAAACCAACCGGCGACCAGCCAAAGGCGATTCGGCAGCTGGTGGACGG
>DFRY01000049.1 GCA_002378845.1 Ruminococcaceae bacterium UBA3451
AAGAAAGCACTTGGCAAATAAACAGGAAATGAGTTTTTCTTTTCAACTATTTTCATTCCTATAGTTTGAAATCTGTGCAGCGGATTAACCCCCTATCCTTTGTCACAATACACCTTAAAATAGTTGATTCTATCGAAACAGCCAAAAAGATACTCCTTCGAAAGAAGGGCATCCTTTTGGCTGTACTCATATACAAAAACAATACCATTTATATAGCAAAAATAGTTGTTCCCGGCAAAGCCTTGTTTTACTGGCCGCACCTCAAGGTGCCCAAGGGTTTCTTACACAGGTAGCAGCACGTTCTCACCCCTTCCCCCCGCAAAGTAAGCAAACTGAAATTCAAAGCAATCTTGTGCGATCAACTTACATTTTTGTTCACCGTTAAGGCTTTTTGAGCATCCGGCACAGCCGGGTGTTTTCGCACAACAATAAGGGCAGCTCAGGCGGCATAATTCTGCCGTTTGAGCTGCCCCGCTATTCTGGGATTCCTTTTTAAGATAACCAATAAAGTCAAACGCTTTTCAGTGTCCACGAAAAGCCCTGAAAATCTTTCACGGTTTTCGGAAGGATAAGCCCTGCGTACATTAATTCATCGCCGCCAAAGCATTTTCCCGTTTCTTCTACCCGATATATTTTTTGCGGGTCAAGCCCTTTCAGCTTTAACAGACCACGCGGAGTTTTAAAATTGCTGTCGTTCAGAATTTTAAAGTAGTCAACAACTGCCTCGGTCTTTCCTTTGTTTACAAAAATCCAGGCGACTTCATTTCCTTCAAACGGACTTTTTATCCGGAAAAAGTCCCCAAACTGAACAATTTCGCGAATTTGCTTGTAATGTTCCACCTGACTTCGGACAATTTGCTTTTCTTCGGGGGAAAGCTCCGTAAGATCCAGTTCATACCCAAAGTTCCCGCTCATTGCGGTCTGTCCCCTTGTTTCCAGCGGCGTGATTCTTCCCAACTGATGATTGGGAACTGCGGAAACATGCGAGCCCATTGAAACAATTGGATAAACCAGACTTGCACCGTATTGTATTTTAAGCCGCTGTACCGCGTCCGTATTATCGCTGGTCCAGGTCTGCGGCATGTAATACAGCATTCCGGGGTCAAACCGGCCGCCGCCGCTTGCACAGCTTTCAAATAAAACATTCGGAAACCGTTCCGTCAATTCTTCCATTACACGGTATACGCCCAAAATATACCGATGAGCCGTTTCTTTCTGGTTTTCCGGCGCAAGCAAAGCCGAACCCGGCTCCGTCATATACCGGTTCATGTCCCATTTAACATAAGAGATTGAGGCGGACGACAGGATACGGGAAACCATTTCCGTAATTGCGTCACAAACATCTTTTCGGGAGAAATCAAGAATCAGCTGATTTCTGCCGAGGCTTCGTTCCCGTTCCGGAACATGAATACACCAATCCGGGTGTGCCCGGTACAAGTCGCTGTCGGGCGATACCATTTCCGGTTCAAACCAAAGCCCGAATTTCAAGCCGAGCTGATTGATTTCGTCTGCGAGAGTATCGAGTCCATGCGGAATTTTCTGCTTGTTTACGTACCAATCCCCAAGGGATGTTTTTGCGTCGTTTCGGTGCCCAAACCAACCGTCATCCAGAACAAACAGCTCTATTCCCAAATCTGCCGCTTCCTGTGCAATTTCCTTTATCTTTGCTTCACTGAAACTAAAATAGGTTGCCTCCCAGTTATTAACCAGTACAGGGCGCTTTTTGTCTTTATAAACGCCTCGGCATAAACGTTCGCGGTAAAAGGTATGAAACCGATGCGACATTTGCCCCAGACCGGCGTCGGAATAAACCATAACCGCTTCCGGCGTTTGAAAGCTTTCTCCCGGGTTGAGCCGCCAGCCAAACCCAAACGGATTAATCCCCATTTGCACTCTTGTGCTGCCGTACTGCTCCACTTCCACTTCCGCCACAAAATTCCCGCTGTAAACCAAACCGAACCCGTAAACCTCTCCGTTATCCTCGTCCGCATTTTTCCGCATCAGCGCAAGGAACGGATTGTGCTGTGCGCTGCTTGCACCCCGCCTGCTTTCAAACGCCTGAATGCCCTGTACAAGAGGGCGTTTCACCATATTGAATTCGCAGGCCCACGCACCGGAAAGCTGCAGCATGTTAAAGTCATGATCCGCAAAATCAACGTTTGCGCTGAGTGCTCGCTGCAATTCAAGGGCATTGCTTCCCTGGTTTTCAAACCGCACGGAACGGGTAATCACATCATAATCTTCAAAAACCGTATAGCTTATTATCATTTTCAGTCCGCACAAAGCATCGTACAGTTCTATTTCCAATGTGTCTGTATGGTCGCCCTTCACAGCATAACTTGCCGGAAGCCCAACAAGCGGATTCTTTCCTTGAAAAATTTGATACCCGCTGTATTTTGCGTCCGTGATCATAGAACCGTTTTTCAGTACAGCCTGATAGGCCGGGGTACGCAAGTCACTGTTCCCGAACGACGGGTACTCCTGCGGAAGAATATCAAGGGCAAACTCATTCGCAGTAAATTTTGCGCAGGTTTCCGGCGAAAAATATCTTTCCAGACAGTCTATTTCAAAATTTCTGAGCTTTTTCCCCCAATACACATGCTGCAGGTAATGGG
>DFRY01000063.1 GCA_002378845.1 Ruminococcaceae bacterium UBA3451
TTCTTGCGCTGAACGCCGCGGTGGAAGCGGCACGTGCGGGCGCCGCGGGCAAGGGATTTGCCGTGGTTGCGGATGAAGTGCGGAATTTGGCCAGTAAGAGCGCGGAGGCCGCGAAAAACACAACGGCTTTAATCGAGAACTCGGTTAACTCTGTAAAAAACGGTACAGAAATTGCTAACGAAACGGCACAGTCCCTGCAGGTAATTATTGACGGGGTAAAGAAAACCTCTGAACTGATTGGGGAGATCTCCAAAGCAACCAACGAGCAGGCCACCTCAATCANNATTACAAGCTTTAGGATTCTACAGCGGTTCCGCCGTTTACGTGCAGAACCTGACCGGTCACATAACGGGAATCGTCACTTGCAAGGTACACATAGGCCGGGGCAACCTCGAACGGCTGGGCGGCGCGCTTGATTGGCACGGTGGTTCCAAAGGCTTTGACACGGTCCGGCGGAAAACTGGACACAATAAGCGGAGTCCAAATCGGTCCCGGGGCGACCGCGTTCACGCGAATATTCTGTTCAATCAGGTTTTCCGCAAGCGAGCGTGTAAACGAAACAATCGCGCCCTTGGTGGCGGAATAATCAAGCAGGGTTTTTTCGCCTTTGTATGCCGTAACGGATGCTGTGTTGATAATGGCGCTCCATTCGCTCAGGTAGGGCAGTGCTGCTTTGGTCAGATAGAACATGGCGAAAATGTTGGTTCGGAACGTAAGCTCCAACTGCTCGTCCGTAATGTCGAGAATACTGGTCTGCGGGTACTGGACGGCCGCGTTGTTCACCAGAATATCCAGGTGGTGGTACTGCTTCATGGCCTGTGCAATGGCATCGGTGCAAAAGGTAACATCGGTAATGTTGCCCTCCAGGATAACGCATTTTTGATTCAGCTTTTCTATGTAAGCTTTTGTCTCCAATGCGTCGGTTTTTTCATTCAGGTATACAATGGCAAGGTCGGCGCCCTCTTTTGCGTATGCTATTGCTGCCGCGCGCCCGATTCCGCTGTCGCCTCCGGTAATCAGGGCGACTTTGCCCTTAAGTTTACCGGAACCTTTATAATCCGGATTGTCAAAAATCGGTTTTGGCTGCATTTGCGATTCGATTCCGGGCTGCGCGGTTTGGTTCTGCGGGGGAAAAGCAATCGGTTTTTTGGTGTTTACGTTTTCTATGCTTTGGTCGGGGTAGCTCGGGTACATGGTTTGCGTCATCCTTCCGTTTTATATTTCTTTAAAAATGAATGATTTACTACTATTTTTCAGCGGAATGACCCTATTTATGCCGCGTAAAAAAATTTCTGGGGTTTAGATATTCTCCTTTCCAATGGTTAAAATATTTTTGGAAAGGAGGCGTCTATTATGAATTCAAATAAAGCAAACACAAGCATTGAATGCACCGTTAATCAGTGCAGCTACCACTGTCAGAGCCAGGATTACTGTTCTTTGGACAAAATTAAGGTCGGAACACATGAAAATAACCCCACGCAAAATCAGTGCACCGATTGTGAGTCCTTCCAGGTAAAGGGTTAATCAGAAAAGCAAACAAATGATAAAACTCTGCGGATAAAGCAGTTCGCAGAGTTTTATTATCAAATTTTTTTATGGAAAAATTTAGCATAAATACGAGCGCGGTAAAATCTAAAACTGTATGATTCAGAACCGGAAAATACCGCTTGCTGCGGGCTGAAATCGTTACAATAAATTCACGGTTTATTCACTTATGGTGCGCGCATTTTTATTATAATTTCAGTTAACATAGTTAAATATTAAACAAGGGAACAACAATCGTTCCTACAGCAACTTGTAATTTAGCAATTTTGACGAATTTGAAAGGGTTGAAACTATGAAAAAACTAATCAGCTTACTACTTTGTTCCGCTTTGGCCGTTTCAGTCTGCGTCCCTGCGTTTGCAGCGGAAGATAAAGGGGACACGGTAACCGTGTCTTTGTCCAATATTGAGGACATTATGCCGGAACCTGCGGGCATTTCGCATGAAGAACAGCTGCTTTCCGTGCAGAAGCAATACCTTACCTATTGCAATGATATTCTTGACCGTGACACAGCGCCCGGCCAAATGGACAACAAAACTCAGGCGCAGCAGTCCGCACAGAAAAAATTGGTACTGGGTTATATCTCTCAGAAGGAGTATAATGATGCCGTACAGGCGGTTACCGACCTGAGCAACAGCCAAATGTCGCAGTCCAGCGTACGGTCGCAGGATCTTTTAAAGCTGCGTACCCTGCTCGACTTAGACGAAGAGGACAAATTAGTCGTGCATCCTGCCGATTACAGCAAGATTGATTTGACAGCCAAACTGTCCAATATTAATTATCAGAAAGATCTGGACGATTTGTATGACAAAGAAACCTACGAGCAGACATTCAAATCGCTTTATGATTCTATGACGCTGGCAAGCCGTACCTATTCGTCTGACAGCACCAAGTATGCGACGAAGCAAACAGACGCACAGAACATGCAGCAGAAAATAGCACAGGGTTATGCCACGCAGCAGCAGCTTGACAGCATCAATCTGGAACTGCAAACTTTGGGCAATACCGTTGCAAAGGACCGCAACACCCTTTACATGGCTTATTTAAGCTATGATTTTATGCGCGACAATGGGTATCCTTATTCACCGTCGCAGTATTAATTAGGAGTATTTACATATGAAAGTCGGTTTTCTCAGCAAATTCCATATCAGCAGAAAAAAGGTTATTGTCATAGTTGTAATTGTTGTGATTGTAGCGGCACTATTTTATTCCTGTTCCCGCGCGTCCCGCATTGCAAGAGAGAAGATGATTCCCACCACCTCTGTAACGGTGCTGAAGAAGACAAATCTGCAGGACAGCATCAGCATATCCGGTACTATTCAAAGCAAAAATTCGGAAAATGTTTATACCATGCTGAACTATCCGGTAAAAACCATCTCTGCAAAAGTCGGCGACGCCGTCAAGGCGGGCGATGTGCTTGCCGTATTGGACACCTCCACACTGGAAAAAGATGTGCAGGGCGCTCAGTACAGCACAAAATCCTCACAGGATATAGCTTCGCTCAGCTTGCAGAAGGCAAAATCGGATTACGAAAATATGCTGTACCTTTACAATAATAATCTGAACACCGAACTGGTCAACGCGAAAGCCGCGGTGACTTCCGCAAAGCAGGATCTGGATTCGGAAAAATCCAATTATGATTACAATGAGTTCCTGTATAATTCCGGCGAACTTTCCAAAATGGCGCTGGACCAGGAAAAAGCAAAGCTGACCTCGGCACAGAATGCGTATAATAAAGCGAACACCACCCTGACCGCCACACAGAACAAGGCGAATCAGGATTTGAAAACAGCAAAAAATGCTTATGATCAGGCACAGGCCAAATACAATGACAAAAGCCAGCAGGTTACACTGGATAAACAGCAGCAAAACCTGAAAGACGCGGTTATTACCGCCCCGGTTTCCGGAACGGTTACGGTTTCCAACGCGGTGGAAGGAATGCCCGGCAACGGAATCCTGTTTACTTTGGAAGACATGGATAACCTGATTGTCAACACGGAAATTCAAGAATATGACGTAGGTCAGGTAACTGTGGGGAAAAAGGTCATTATTAAAACCGATGCGACCGGAGACACCGAAATTGCCGGTGAAGTGACCCGTGTGGCGCCTGCCGCCACCGCAAGCACGCAGGGCACAAGCAGCGTTACCTTTGCTGCGGAAATTAAAATTCTTGACCATAACCCGAAGCTGAAAATCGGTATGAAGGCGCGAATGAACATCATTCTGGATGAAAAGTCCGATGTTTACGCGGTACCTTACGATTCTGTACTACATAATCAAGATGGAAGCGCTTACGTGCTGATTGCGGTAAAAGATGAGACAAAAGGCTTCGTTGCAAAAGAACAGCCCGTACAGACCGGTTTGGAAAATGATATTTCCATTGAAATTTCCGGTTCGGGTTTGAGCGACGGAATGAAGATTATCAGCAATCCCGATAACCTGAAGGCCGGTTCAACCCTGAAACTGCCGGAGGGTACGGCATGAGCAGGAAAATCATAGAGATGAAGGAAATCATCAAGAACTTCTACGTTGGCACCCCGAACGAGCTTCATATTATTAAGGGGATCAGTCTGGAAGTACAGGAAGGTGATTTTATCTCCATTGTCGGCGCGTCCGGTTCGGGCAAAAGTACTTTAATGAATATGATTGGGGTATTGGACCGCCCCACCTCGGGCGATTACATTCTTGACGGAATTTCGATTGCGAAAATGACGGACAACGATATGTCAGACGTACGCAATAAGAAAATCGGCTTTGTCTTTCAGACTTTTAACTTAATTCCGCGCAGCAGCGCGCTGAAAAACGTGGAGCTGCCCATGCTGTACTCCGGGATGGAAGGCAAAAAGCGCACACAGCGTGCAAAAGAGCTTTTGGAACTGGTGGGCATGGGTGACCGAATGCACCACCTTCCCAATGAACTTTCCGGCGGGCAAAAACAAAGGGTTGCCATTGCGCGTGCGCTGGCGAATAACCCGGCCATCATCCTTGCAGACGAACCGACCGGTGCGTTGGACTCTTCCACCGGCCGCATGGTTATGGATTTATTCCATAAGGTGCACAGGGAGGATGGTAAAACGATTGTTCTGATTACGCACAACAATGAACTGGCGGCGGAAACCGACCGCATCGTCACGATTCGTGACGGCAGCATTGTTTCAGACATGCCGGGAACGTCCAAATTCCAAGAAAAGGCGGCGGCCGCATGTTCTTAAAAGAAAATATCTTTCTTGCAATTGCAGGACTGAAATCAAATAAAGTCCGGGCGCTTCTTACCATGCTGGGTATTATCATCGGTATTGGATCGGTTATCGCAATTGTTTCCATCGGCAATGCGCTGACTTCCAGCGTAACCGACACTATGTCGTCGCTCGGTGCCAACAATATCGTTGTATCCGTAACGCAAAAGGAAACCGAAAATAATATGGGGGCGTTGCGCGGTGGTTCCCAGAATACAAAAATCGACGACAACGACCTTATCTCCATGGAACAGGTCAATGCGTATGAGGAGAAATATGCCGACCAAATCGCAGACATTGCTTTGACGCAGTCGGTTGGCTCCGGCAAAGCAAAAGACGGCAGGCTGTACGCTAACGTAAGTGTCTCCGGAGTGAACGAAGGTTACCGTTCCATTAACGACGTGAAAATGTCAAAGGGACGTTTCCTGAATGACCGCGATGTGGAACAAATTCGAAAGGTTGCCGTTGTTTCCGACAAATTTGTGGAAAATATGTTTAAACCCGGCATCGACCCCCTGGGTCAGGAAATTAATGTATATGTGGGGGACGATATTCAGACTTACCTGATTATCGGCGTATACAAATACGAGCAGTCTGCCATGACCATGGGTATAGGTACCACGTCGGACAAAGACATCAGCACCGCGCTTTATATTCCGGTTACCGTTGCAAAAGAAACGGCGGATAACCAGAATTTTCAAAACTTTACGGTGAAGACAAAATCGACGGTAGACTCCTCAACCTTTACGTCTATTACTGAAAAATATTTTGAAAAGCTATACTCCAATAATGACAAGTACAAGTGCAGCGTTATTAACATGGAAAGCATGCTTTCGTCCGCAACTTCCATGCTGAACACCATTTCCATTGCCATTGCGGCGATTGCCGCTATTGCGCTTCTGGTCGGCGGTATTGGCGTTATGAACATTATGCTGGTTTCCGTTACAGAACGTACACGTGAAATTGGTACCCGCAAAGCACTTGGCGCGCGCAGCAGCTTTATTAAAATGCAGTTTATTGTGGAATCGATTATTATTTGCGTCATCGGCGGTATTATCGGAATTCTGTTCGGAATATCGCTTGCCGCAATCGGGGTGCACCTGCTCGGGGCAACGCTTACCATTTCCGTGCCGGTTATCGCTATCAGTGTTGGGTTCTCTATGCTGATCGGCGTGTTCTTTGGGTATTACCCGGCAAACAAGGCCGCAAAAATGGACCCGATTGAAGCGCTTCGTTACGAATAACCTCGTTTCAGAAATTATACTTTATGGTTACGGCCGTCCCGGTTTTCCGGGGCGGCCGTTTTTGAAGCTTATTTCCAAATATGGTGTGGAAATAGTATGGAAATATTTCCCGGATTTGAGTCACAAAAATGGACTTTGATTGCAATTCTTCCTGGGATATAGTAAAATTAAAAATATAGTAATAATGTGTCGGATGAGGCTCTGAATTGATGTTATTCTGTTATTCTAAATTGTGGAATTCTAGCAATATATGCAATTATGCACTGCGGAGGCTGTGACTGATGAGCGAGAAAAATAAGAAAAAGGAAGCTCCTGAAAATTATGTGTTTGCCTTGGATATCGGTACGCGCAGCGTCATTGGAATCGTAGGTGTGCTGGACGGCGATATGCTGCGGATTCAAGCGGTGGAATCGCTGGAACATAAAAAGCGTGCTATGATAGACGGGCAAATCCAAGATATTGAACAGGTAAGCAAGGTTTCGCAACAGGTAAAAGAGCAACTGGAAAAGCGGCTTGGCTATGAATTGAAGCAGGTCTGTGTGGCGGCTGCGGGGCGCGCGCTCAGAACGCAAAGGGCTGCTTTTTCCATGGAGCTGGACGATTCCAAGCCGATTGGGCAGGACTTGATCTGTCGGCTGGAGGCGGGTGCTATTGAAGCGGCGGAGCGGCAATTTGAGCCCGGCAGCGGGGAAGACGACCAGCATGTGTTTTATCTTGTCGGCTACTCCGTAATTGAATATCAGCTGGACGATTACCCGATTTCTACCTTGCTGGAACACAGGGGAAAACGGATTGGTGTAGAAGTAATCGCTACGTTCCTGCCGCGTGAAGTNNATTCCCGAAAAACTGCGGCTGCTCAATCTGGCCTTGGTTGACATTGGCGCGGGTACTTCGGACATTGCCATTTCCAAGGACGGAAGCGTCGTTGCCTATACCATGGCGACGGTTGCGGGCGATGAAATTACGGAAGCCATTATGAAAAAGTATTTGGTGGAATTCCTGTCTGCGGAAGAAATCAAACATAAGCTTGGGCAGAATGAGGAGATTTCTTTTCAGGATATTCTGGGCTTTGATCATACCATTACGCCGGAGCAGCTGCAAAACGATATTGAACCGGAAATACGCGCTTTGTGCGCCGAAATCAGCAAAGATATTGTAAAGGCCAACAGCGGCGCGCCCTCTGCCGTGTTTTTGGTGGGCGGCGGAAGTAAGCTTCCGGGCATGTGCGGGTACGTGGCGGAATGTTTGAATTTGGACGCGAACCGTGTTGCCATTGGCGGCAATAACTTTATGATGCACGTTTCCGCGCCCAATATGGACATTACCGGCCCGGAATTTGCCACTCCGCTTGGCATTGCCATTTCCGCCGGCTTAAATTTAATCAGCGACAGTTTTTCCATTACCTTAAACGGCAGCAAGGCAAAGCTGTTCCGCAGCAAAAAGCTGACGGTGCTGGATGTTTTGATGATGAACGGGTACAGCTACAATAATCTGATCAGCCGTTCCGGCCGAAGCGCCCTAATCGAGGTGAACGGCGAAAACCGCATGTTTTACGGCAGTCACCCCGAGGTGGCAAAAATAAAGATCAACGGGGTNNTTGGTCAACGCGGGGGACGACCTTTGGTTTGAATCCGCGGTACCCGGAAGAGACGCGGAGCCTCCGCTGTATGAAGTGGTTCCCTTTGCCGACCCCGGTAATGTCCTATTCCATGATAATTCCTATTTCATCGGCACGCGCGCCACAGTAAACGGGGAACCTGCTCAGCCTGAACAAAAGCTGAAGCACCACGACCGTGTGGAAACCGTTGAAATCACCGCGTTGGGCGATTTGATTCGTGACTGCGGCGAAAGTATCGATAAAATTTATCTGGTCAACGGCAAACCCGCCGGGCTGGATACCCTGTTAAAGGACGGCGACCGGATTACGAGCGCTCTTCCGCCGGAAACCCCGCCGCCGATTGAGTCAATTGACTTCCGTATGGAAAGTAACCTGCTTGAGGATGCACCAATGGAAGGTGTTCCAGTGGAAAACGAGCCAACGATTGCTCCGACGGAAAAGGATGCTGTGGAAGAAAATCAGCAGGAACCGCTTCCCGAACAGGAACCGGTCAAGGCGGTGCTCCATGTTACGTTGAACCATGATTTTCTCTCCCTGCCCGAAAAGCCGGACGGCGCGCCGTATTACCTGGTAGATATGCTGAATCTGGTTGACATGGATCTTTCCAAGCCTGAGGGACGGCAGATCGTTATTAAAATTAACGGAAAAGACGCTGCGTACCTTCAATTGCTGGAGGACGGCGATACCATTGACATTCATTGGGACGGCGCCCCGAATACAAAATAAAAGAAAAAGCTTCTGAATCTGCAATCGGATTCAGAAGCTTTTTTATCTGTGCCTTTTTCGAAACAAAAGGGGCAGTAACAGCTTTTTAAAATAGGTAAATTCTTTGGATTTATAAAAAATAATCAGCAGCAGAACGTTGGGAACAATCAGGCAAATTGCGCATTTCATGATAAAACTTTCCAGACTGCCGTTTCCCGTCAAGGAACAGCAGTACCAGGTGAGAAACCCCACCGCAAAGGTGAGTACGAAGTAAAACAGGTAGCGGGAAAAAAACGGGGCTGCCGACCGGTGAAAGCCATGCCGAAACAGCACGACTGCTTCTACCCAGAAGTCAACCGTTATGGTGCTGATGAAGGTGCCGAGGAAAATTCCGGCCACGCCGATATACCGGGCCAGAAGAATTGATGCAATAAAGTTGACTGCCGCTTCAACAATTGCCTTGTACCGGTCGTACCAAAACAGACCGAACGCGTTTTTGAACATCAGGGTGACCTGACGCATTCCGGTGGCGTAAAAATTCAAAGCGATAAAAAACACGGTCAATACCGAAAGGGTCATGTCCTTATGCGTCCACAGCGGGATAAACGGGTTAAACAGGCAAAAAAGAGCAATGGAACAGAAATTAAAAATCCAGAATCCGGCGAAATGAATGGAGAGGTAAACATGGTACGATCTTTCATCACTTTCTACCGCTCCAAGGTTGCCGACGCTTGCGGCAATTCCGGTGAAGATTTGGGCAATTAGCCCGCTTAGCATATTGGTAATTAAAAAGTAGTTGGAGTAAATTCCGGTAAGGGTCAGACCAAAAAATTTTGAAATTAAAATATTATCGGTTCCGTTCACAACCGCACCGCCAATGCGATGCAGGAACATTGCCTTAATATTTTTCACAATGGATTCCCGGTCTGACTTTTTCAGAGTTTCATTCCGGTACGTTTTCAGGTAAGGGTACATTTTCTCCGCTTTTCTTGCCAGAAAAAAGTTGGTAAAAAAGCTGAACAGAATCTGTGTGCATAAATACAGGATGAAATTTTTAGTTGCAAACAGAATTAAAATCTGAATAATATTCTGGGTTATGCTGAATCCGTATTGATACAGCGCGCAAATATAGCTTTTCTGATCCGCTACAATAATGGTTTGTTTATAGGAAAGAAAGTAGGTCACGGAGGAACTGAACACGTAAAGTAGATAAATCAGCGTAAGGTTTGGAATATCGGGCGGATTGTTAATAAGGAGCCGGTAAAACGGTGTCAAAGCCAATCCGGCAACGGCGACAATGCCCCCGATGGTATGGTAGGCTTTTTTATAAAGCCCCATTAAGGCAGCAAGTTTCTTATGGTCGTTTTTCGCCAGCGGCTGATACATACTGAAAGTAATAGCGGTGCCAATGCCCAGCTCCGCGACGGAAAGCAGAGAAAGAATGTTGCTGAACAGGCTGCTCACGCCCAGATAAACCGCGTCCAGTGTCCAAATAAATACGGTTCTGCATAAAAAGCTCAGCAGCAGGTTTAAAAGCTGGCTTCCGATGTTGACCGCGACGTTTTTAAGGGAATTTGTACTTCGCAAATGCTCACCGCCTTTTGGAGTTATCTTTTCCATTGAAGCATCATAGCACAAAATTATGCCAAAGTCCATCGAAACAAAGTAAGGGAGCAGTTCGGTACGGAACTGCTCCCCTTTTGTTTTGATATTTTTAAAATGCTTTCGGAATGAACCCGATTTTTTTCATGACTTTGTTCAGCGTACGGGAAGAAATGCTTAATGCCAGTTTAGCGCTTTCGGTATAACATTGCTCCATGTAATCTTTATTTTTCATAAAGTCGGCATAGCGTTCCTGAATCGGGCGCAAATGCTCGATTACGGCTTCGCCGACGGCGGTCTTAAAATCGCCGTAGCCCTTGCCCTCGAACTCTTTTTCAATCTGTTCGTCCGTCAGGCCGGTTACGCAGGAGTAGATGCCCATCAGGTTGTTTACTCCGTCTTTGCCTTCGGCGCGGCGCACACAGGCGTCACTGTCGGTGACGGCACGTTTAAACTTGCGCATAATGTCGTCCGGTTTATCCAGCACGGCAACATAAGCGTTCACGTTTTCGTCGGATTTGCTCATTTTCCGGGTCGGTTCCTGTAAAGACATAATACGTGCGCCCTGCTTTGGAATGTACGGGTCGGGTACGGTAAAGGTCGGGCTGTAAATTCCGTTAAACCGTTCCGCAATATTGCGGGAAAGTTCAAGGTGCTGCTTTTGGTCGGCGCCGACCGGAACCAAATCCGCCTGGTACAGCAGAATATCGGCGGCCATCAGGCTGGGGTAGGTGAACAGACCGGCATTGACATTGTCCGCATGTTTGGCTGATTTATCCTTAAACTGCGTCATACGCTGCAGTTCGCCGAACTGGGTGTAGCAGTTCAAAATCCACGCGAGCTGCGCGTGGGTATTTACTTGACTTTGAATGAAGAACGGGCTTTTTTCAATGTCGATTCCGCAGGCGAGCAGAAGCGCGTACGCTTCCAGTGCATTGTGGCGGAATTTCGCGGGTTCCTGCCGTACCGTAATAGTGTGCAGGTCGGCCAGTGCGAAAATACAATTGTAATCATCCTGCAGGTCGATCCAGTTTTTCAATGCGCCAAGGTAATTTCCCAATGTAATGGTTCCGCTTGGCTGAATAGCGCTGAATATTACTTTTTTGCGTTCGGTTGCTTCTGTTTCCATGTTGAACTGCCTCCATTGTTTACTCAAAGTCACCCTCGGCGTATCGATGAATGATTTTGAGGCTGTAATTTATGATAAAAAGATAAAAAGTTGATGTGTGGTTTCTTGAAATAATACTGCCCGCTTTGCGGGAGTCCCATTCCGGCACATAAATGAAATTCGCGGTTTGCGGCTTTTGTCAGATGATTTCTTTCGCCAAATCACCCAGAATTTGAATTCCCTTTACCAGCTGTTCGTCCGTCGGCGTAGAAAAATTAATTCGGAACGATTGGCACGGGTCGCTTTCGTTGGTTAAAAACGCGTTTCCGGGTACAACGCAAACTTTGTGCAATACTGCCTGCTTACAGAAGTCCTGCATGTCAACACCGGCGGGCAGGGTGCACCAAATAAACAGGCCGCCCTCAATCGGGTTGTATGTGACTGTGGAAGGGAAATATTTTTCGATCGCGTTAATCGCCACGGCCGATTTTTTGCGGTATACCGCACGAAGCCGCTCCAAATGGGCGTCAAAGTCATAATGGGCAAGAAAATCGCTGCAGACCAGCTGCGACCAGATGTTAGTGTGAACGTCTTCACCCTGCTTGCAGACAATCATTTTCTGCACAATTGGCTGGGGGGCAATGGCGTACCCCACGCGCATACCGGGCGAAATGACTTTGGAGAAGCTTCCTGCGTAAATCACGATGCCGTCTTCGTCCAAAGATTTGATTGCTTCAATGTGTTCGCCTTGAAAACGCAGGTCGCCGTACGGGTTATCTTCTATAATAAGCACGCCGTATTTTTTTGCCAGCGAATAAAGCTGCTTTCTCTTTTCCATGCTCATGGTAATTCCGGCCGGGTTTTGAAAGTTCGGAATGGTGTAAATGAATTTAACACGGCGTTCTTCTTTCAGTGCCTGTTCCAGTTCCGCCATATCCATTCCGTCACGTTCCATCGGAATGCCGCGCAGGCGCACATTGTACGAACGGAACGTGTTAAGGGAACCGATAAAGCTTGGCGCTTCGCAAATGACCACGTCGCCTTCGTTGCAAAGGGACTTGGTAGCCAAATCCATAACCTGCTGTGCGCCGCTGGTAATAAGCAGCTGGTCGAATGCACGGCCTACATTGTGCTTTTCCTTCATGTAGCTGCTTAACTGGTCGCGCAGGGGGGCGTAGCCCTCCGTAATATTATACTGGAGCGCGTCAATCGGACGTTCCGCAAACAGATTAGCGGAAATTTCAGCAATTTCTTTCGCCGGAAAAGCCTCCGGTGCAGGGTTCCCCGCAGAAAGCGAAATCACGCTGGGGTCAGCCGCGTATTTAAAAATCTCCCGTATTGCAGACGGCTTCAGCGTCAGCACACGGTCAGAAAATGAATAATCCATATTGTCACCCTCCAAATTCCTATTTACGAAACATATTTTACAATAATACGATTATTTTACCACAGATAACTGCGTGTGACTAGGCTTTGTTTGTAAATAAAGCGGCTGTCGAAAAAAATCGGGAAAGAATGAAACCGGGTCGCTCTGTATTTCGTTCCGGGCGGGACTGACAGGATAATATTTCCAATTATCTTTGTTGACAGAATAAAATAACCATGGAAAAGAAAAAAAGGCCGATAAAACGAGGAAAACCGTCAATTTATTACAACACGTTATGACAAGAGTGTACATATACTCATAGTATAATATTTTTAGTAAAAAATGGACAAGTATCCAAATAATGGTATGGCGGTGATTGAATGATAAAAGCAAAGGCGAGGCGTATCAGCTTTTTGGAAGCCGCTGCGGTTCCCACAAAAGTTGCAGCCAGACAGCTTGTGTACTTCACAATCGGGCTGCTGTGCGCCCGCGGACTTGTGTTCGGAAAATATGCGCCCTTTGGTGTGGCGGCAGTGGCGGCTTTTCCCTATTCCGCCCTGTGGAGTGTCGTTCTGGGGACAATGGCAGGGTACCTGCTGCCGTCTGCGGCAACGGTGCCGGTTCACTATATTGCGGCCGTCCTTGCCGCGGCCGCAATTCGCTGGACGCTCAATGATCTTATAAAAATCAGAATGCACCCGGCGTTTGCGCCAGTGACCGCGTTCCTTCCGGTGTTTGCTACCGGAATGGCAATTATTTTTGTCAACGGATCTTCCTCGGTTACCGTTGCAATGTACGTTGCGGAATCCTTTCTTGCGGCCGGCGTTGCGTATTTCTTTGCGCGCGCAGCTGTTATTGTGGAATCCGGGAAAAGAATCGGCGACTTATCCGGGCAGGAAATCGCATGTGCCGCGCTGACGGTGGGGATTTTGCTGCTTTCTCTTTCCGACTTAAGTATCGGACCCATTTCTTTTGGCAGGGTTCTTGCGATTATCGCCATTCTGCTGGCCGCGCGCTACGGCGGCGTTTCCGGCGGAAGTGTGGCAGGAATTGCGGCTGGAATTGTGTTCAGCCTTTCTACGTCCGGTTTAAACTATCTTTCCGGAGCGTATGCGCTCGGCGGAATGATGGCGGGTNNGGTATATTTTCCCCCATTGGGCGGCTTGCCTCGGTTGCGGCGTTTATTCTGTCCAATGCGGTGGCCTCCCTGCAGGTGGGAAATCAGACGGCGGTTGTCAACGGTCTTTATGAAGTAATGGTAGGAACCGTAATTTATATTGTATTGCCGGCGAAACTGGGGAACCCGCTCATCGGCATGTTTTCCCGTACAGACGACACGGCCCGTGCGGACGGACTGCGCCGTTCGGTGATTATGAAGCTGGACTTTGCGGCAAAAGCGCTCGGCAGCGTTTCAGAGACTGTGGAGGATGTTTCCAAAAAGCTGTCCTCCGCCTGCGCGCCGGACATTAACGGCGTATACAAAAAGTCCATTGATGACGTTTGTGGGAACTGCGGATTAAAGGTTTATTGTTGGGAGCGGAATTACAACGACAGTATGAATGCTTTTAATGACCTGACGCAAACCCTGCGAAGTCAGGGCAGCGTGGACCGCGAAGATTTCAATCCCCAGTTTGCTACGCATTGTAGCCGTTTGGGGGTTATGATTAATTCCGTCAATACGAATTATAACGAATTCACTATACGGGACGCGGCGGAAAGCCGTGCCCAGCAAATTCGGAGCATGGTNNGTGGCAGACCAGTTTGTTACGACCAGCAATATGCTGGAAGATATGGCCGGGGAACTGGAACTATTTGAACGCTTTGACTTTACATCTGCCCAAAAAGTAAGCGAGGTTCTGCGCAACGCGGGAATTATGGCAATTGACGTAAGCTGCCGTATTGACCGATTTGACCGTATGTCCATTGAAATTGTGGCGGCGTCGGTGGAAGGAGTTCGGCTGAACAAGGCGGAACTCACCAGTGAAATATCACGTGCCTGCGGAAGAATTTTTCAGCAGCCCTGCATCAGCTTGGTAAAAGGAAAATGCCGCATGCAAATGAGCGAGCTGCCGCTTTACCGGGTACAGACGGGCTGCGCGCAGCATTCCTGCGGAAACGGGCAGCTTTGCGGCGACAGCTGGGAATGTTTTTCCGACGGGAACGGCAGACAGATTGCCATTATCAGCGACGGCATGGGAACAGGCGGTCGGGCCGCCGTAGACGGCGCTATGGCAAGCGGAATCATGTCGCGTATGATTCAGGCCGGCATCGGATTCGACGCGGCGCTGAAAATCGTGAATTCCGCGTTGATTGTGAAATCGGGGGATGAGTCCCTTGCTACTATCGATTTGGCTGCGCTCGATTTGTTTAACGGAAGCGCGGAATTTATGAAAGCGGGTGCACCAATCAGCATTTTGCGCAAGAACGGGCGTGCGGTGAAAATAGACGCGCCAAGCCTGCCGATTGGAATTTTGAACGATACCCGGTTCACCAAATCCTCCGACAGTCTGGAAGAAGGCGATCTGTTGGTTCTTCTTTCCGACGGCGCGCTGTCCTCCGGCGACGAATGGGTTTGCGACATGGTGGAAAAGTGGACAGGCCAGATTCCGCAGGAGCTGGCGGAAGATATTGTCACACAGGCAATTGCCCGCCGCAGCGACGGCCACGACGACGACATTACGGCGTTGGTTATGCGGGTTGCAAAACGGGAATAATAGGCTCAGGGTTTAGGACTGCTCCGATTTCGCCGGAGTGCGCATGGCTTGAAAGTGCCTTGCCGCCGCTCCGGCCGGGGCAGTTTTTTCTGCGAAATGCTTATAAAGCAGAAAAATCCATTTCTATATAATCCCTGAAAAGTTAAATTCCTGATACAAAACTTGATAATCCTTCCTTTCCGGTGTAATATGGTGTAACAGGAAACGGCGCTTTTCTGAAAAAACAGACCGATTTACTGGAAAAATGTTTGGGATGTTTTGTCCTATTTTTCAGGGAATCCAATAAGGAGGTTTTTTATGACACTGAAATTCAAAAAGATAATCAGCTTTTGCGCGGTTTTAACACTTGCATTCAGTTCGCTGGCTGCGTGTTCCAACCCGTCCGCACCGGCTTCCGGTAACGCTTCGGCGGTAAGCAGCCAGCAAACGGCGGTTTCGTCGCAAGCAGCATCTTCCGCGGTATCTTCCGATGCGGCCAGTTCCAATCCTGCCTCGCAGGCGCCGTCTTCTCAGGCGGAGGACACGCAGAAGGCGCTTCTTTTGAGCATGCAGCAGGCGGCTCAGAACGGCAAGGTAATTAACAGTGACTTTGCTGTAAAAAGCAATGTGATTGAAGATGTGCAGGACAAATGGGGCAAAGCCGACAAGATGGAGTATATTGCCGACGCAAAGGGCACCTATTCCACCTATTCCAAGCATAATATGGTGTTCGGGTTTAATAAAGGCTCCCAGCTGTTTGAAGTAAGAACGTTTGATCCGCAGCTGAAGGACATATCCATTTCCAAGGTGAAAGAAGTGCTTGGTACCCCGGCTTATGATGTAAAATCCGGAAATGATGAAATTATTGGGTATGTTATCAATAATGATTTCAAAATTCTTCTTGTATTCCCCATACCCAAATCAAGCGGGGAAGACCAAAAAATGGATCACTATTCCGTGTTTTATCCGCGGGGTACGGTGAATTCCATGGCTGGCGACCCGGGCAGAGAGTGGTAATTACAGAACAATATAAAAAGGGAAGCAGTTTATACTGCTTCCCTTTCATTCATTATACCGGTTTGTTATGCAATGCCGAACAGCGCTTCCGCGTTGTGTCGGGTAATTTTAAGAATTTCGTCAACGGTGGTTCCGCGAATTTCCGCAATTCTTGCGGCGGTGTATGCGATGAGCGTAGAATCGTTTCGCTTGCCGCGGAACGNNGAACGGAGTGGGTGCCATATAGGGGCAGTCTGTTTCCATCAGCAACCGTTCCATGGGAATCGCAGCCGCGACCTCGACCGGAACCCGCGCATTTTTGAACGTGACCGCTCCGCCAAGGCCAATGTACATGCCCAACCGAATGACTTCCTTTGCCATTTCCACACTGCCGGAAAAACAGTGCACTACGCCTGTTGGTTTGTGCTTTTGCAGCAGCTCCATGGTGTCGCCGTGCGCGTCGCGGTCATGCACAATAATGGGCAGACCGTGCCGCCTGGCAAGAAGAATCTGCTGTTCGAAAATGGCTTTCTGTACTTCTTTCGGAGCATTGTCTTCAAAATGGTAATCAAGGCCGATTTCTCCGACGGCCACCACCTTGCTTTGCAGCACCAGCTTTTTCAATTGTCCCGTGTAATTTTCCGGAGCGTCTTTGGCGCATTCCGGGTGGATGCCTACTGCGGCGTAGATATAAGGATATTTTGCGGCAAGCGCCACGGCAGCTTCCGAGGAATGCAAATCCGCACCGCAGTTTACCACGTTGCAAATACCGCGGCGGGGCAGTTCCTCCAATAAGGCGTCCCTGTCTTCATCGAATGCCTCATCGTCGTAATGGGCGTGAGAATCAAATATATTACCGTTCATATCAGCGAATTTTGCTTCCGGCGGGGATTCCGTCGACAAAGATAACTCTGACGTCGTTTTCTCCGGCATCGGCCGCCAGAATCATGCCCTGACTTTCCACACCGCAAAGTACGGCGGGCTTCAGGTTGGATACTAGAATAATGCTGTGCCCGGTCANNCGGTCAAATCTTCCGGTTTATACCACTGTGCAATTCCGGAAGCGACTGTGCGCTCGCCCTTACCGTCGTCCAAAGTGAGCTTCAGCAGCTTTTTGGCGCGTTTTACGGGCTCGCATGCCTTAATCGTTGCGGCGCGAAGCTCCACCTTACCGAAATCGTCAATTCCGATTTGGGCAATGCCCTCAACTTTCTTTTCTGCCGCTCTTTCAGTTTTTTCCTCGGCCTTTTCCGCCATCGGGTTCGGAATCAGCTGGTTAAGCTCTTCAATCTCTTTTTCCACATCGATACGCGGGAAAAGAGTTTCCCCCTTGCGAATTACCGCGTCCGCGGGAAGCATGCCCCACTGTGAGGCGGATTCATAGGTGAGAACATCGGCCTTAGCACCTAACTGTGCCTGAATTTTCGGTGCGGTTTCGGGCAGGAACGGTGTAATCAGGACGGATACAATACGAAGGCTTTCGCACAGATTATAAATAACGGCAGCCAAACGGGCATGTTTTGTTTCGTCTTTGCCCAGCGCCCACGGCGTGGTTTCATCAATATATTTATTGGTACGGGCAATCAGCTTCCAAATTTCGGTCAGCGCACTGCTGAACTGGTAACCCGTAATGGCGTCGTCACATTTTTTGCGCAGTTCTAAGCCCATGCGGATCAGTTCATCGTCAACCGGTGCGCTTTCGCGTTCGGCAGGAATGGTTCCGCCGAAATACTTTTCCGCCATTGCGGTGGAACGGGACAAAAGGTTGCCCAGGTCATTTGCAAGGTCGGAATTAATGCGGCTGATAAGCGCTTCGTTGGTAAACACGCCGTCGGCTCCGAACGGAATTTCACGAAGGAGAAAGTAACGGATGGCGTCTACACCGTAGCGGTTGCACAAGATAACAGGGTCAACCACGTTGCCCTTTGATTTGCTCATTTTACTGCCGTCACCGAACAGCAGCCAGCCGTGGCCGTAAACCTGCTTCGGCAGCGGTAAATCCAGCGCCATCAGCATCGCTGGCCAAATGATAGTGTGGAAACGCACGATTTCTTTGCCTACGAAATGGACATCTGCCGGCCAGTATTTTTGGTAATCGGCATCGTTGTCGGAACCGTAGCCCATGGCGGTAATATAGTTGGTGAGCGCGTCAAGCCAAACATAAACCACATGCTTCGGATCAAAGTCCACCGGAATACCCCAGGTGAAGCTGGTACGGGAAACACACAGGTCTTCCAGTCCCTGCTTAATAAAGTTGATCATCTCGTTCTTCCGGCTTTCCGGTTGAATAAAGTTGGGCTGATCCTCATATAATTTTAACAGTCTGTCCGCATACTTTGAAATGCGGAAGAAATAAGCTTCTTCATTGGCACGTTTTACTTCACGGCCGCAGTCCGGGCATTTTCCGTCTTTCAGCTGCGTTTCCGTCCAGAACGATTCACAGGGCGTACAGTACCAGCCCTCGTATTTGCCTTTGTAAATTTCGCCCTTGTCATAGAGCGTTTTAAAAATCTTCTGTACCGCCTTAACATGGTAATCGTCAGTGGTACGGATAAATCGGTCGTTGGAAATATTTAAAAGCTTCCATAAATCCTGAAAGCCTGCCACAATCTTGTCGACGTATTCTTTTGGGGTTACCCCCGCTTTTTCGGCGTTGATTTCAATCTTCTGGCCGTGTTCGTCGGTTCCGGTCAAAAACATGACGTCGTACCCCTGCATTCGCTTGTAGCGTGCAATTGCGTCGCTTGCAACCGTGCAGTAGCTGTGGCCGATGTGTGCCTTGCCCGAAGGGTAATAAATCGGCGTGGTAATGTAGAAAGTCTTTTTGTCCATGTCTTTACCTCCAGAAAATTGGGTTAAAATCGATTAAGGTTTAACTTATTTATTATACCATTTAATATTGCAAATTAAAAGATAAAAATACCTTTCTCTGAGCGGGGGCTCCGCCTTTTCTAAGTTGTGAACAGCCGCCCTTCTGTTTTGGCAGAAAGAGCGGCTGTTTTTACGGGTCTGTTTTTAATTTTCCGCCGCGTCAGAAGCATTTGCGCCGTACAGAAATTCGCGCAGCAGTTCGCAGTTTTTTGGAAGGTCCGGTACTAAAACCGCACCGACCCCTTTAATGGTTTCATCCTGATAGGTATTTTCATTGGGGACATGCATGGTTTTCATCTCATAACCGGAAACCGGCCCGGCGATGGAAGCAAGGTATAAAAGCTCGGTATCAGTCAGGTTGGTTTTAATATAAGGCATAAAATCGTACATGATTTTATTGACTTCCAGCGGATTCAGTGTTTTCAGCTTTTTAATCATAAGTTCAATTACTTCGCGCTGGCGGCCTGTCCGCCCGAAATCGCTGTCAATTTCACGGATTCTGGAATAATACAGCGCCAGTCTTCCATTTAGGTGATTAACGCCCGGTTTCAAATTGCAGCCCATGTTGCGGTTTTCCGCGTCGCAAACCGCTTGATCCATATTAATATCCAGTCCGCCCATTTTATCAATGATTGTTTCAAAATTATCGCTGTTTACCGAAATGTATTTATCAATGTTTACGCGGTAATTGTTTTCCAAAGTCTGCATGGTCAGCGCGGGGCCGCCGTGTGCAAACGCGGCGTTCAGCTTCTGCTTTTCCATAGTTGGAATTTCCAAGTACGTATCACGCAAAAACGACACCAAACGGAGCGTTTTTGTGTTATTGTCAATGGAGATAAGCATGTTCGTATCGGAACGGCCGTCGGAACCGTCTTCATTTTTGTCAATGCCAATCAGAAGTATATTGGTAATATCCTTGTCCGAAATTACACCCCAGGCCGGCGCGGCAGATGGCTGTTCCACATAGCTTGCGGTATCGGCCTGGTCGGAACGGTCAAGCCGCGACGACATGATTAACGCGTAAGCAATTACGCCGAGCGCAACCACCAGAACCAGCGACAGAATGGTGAAAAATGCTTTTTTCAGCCCGCCGCTCTTTTTGCGGCGCTTGGGCTTGCGGTAGCGTGCCTGCTGCGCCGAACGTTTATTGCTGTAAATATCACGGTCAACATAGTTATATCGATCAATTTCATCGGGATTATAATTTTCTCGTCCGCGTGAACTGCGCGTTCGGGAACTGGAATAGACATCACGCTGTGGTTGACGTCCGCCGTTTCGTCTGTCCATTTTGCACCTCGAAATTTCTACTAATACCTGTTTGTACGCAAATTATGTACAAAAACAGTATCATTTTATTGCAAACATCCGTGTATGTCAACGGTCATATCGATTTATAACCGGCTAAAGTTTTGTAATCATTTAATTTGAAAGGCGGGTACCCTTCTTTTTTTCATGATGAGATACAGAGCGTTTAGTCAAAAAATTTATTACAAATGCAAAAAAGCCCGCCCTTAGGCGGACCTTTTTGCGGATTAAGTTCATCATAAATAAGGTATTTTATGCGGTTTTTCAGTTTGTTTAACCATTGGATAAATTACTGAGCAAATTTTTGATATAATAATCTTTTGCAGCTTCTGTAGTTGCGAATCGCAGACGTCGCCCCAAAAGATACGACAGGCTTGCGCTCCAGTCCTCTGTGGTGAAATGATCGGGTTCAATCAAACTTACCACACGGATGATCGCCGCACTGTTTTTGGGTAGAAGCAGGTCGGAAACATACAGGCCGCTTTTTTCTGCGATATAGTCAATTAAATTTTCATTCATATACATTCCGCCTTTCGAATTAATTTCGGGAATTTGGAACATTTAATAATAATATTGCTTTTTATAATTAAAATCCCAATACCATATTATAGTAACAAAATGTTACAACGTCAAGAATTATGAGACCAAATGTAGAGAAATGTGACTGTTTATCACAGAAAGTCGAAATTTTAGACGATTTATCTTTTTTTGCAGGAGTGATATCATGGTATCTCAAAGATTGAAGGAGCTACGCGCCGAACATAAGCTGACACAGAAAATGGTTGCTTCTGTCTTGAATATTTCGCGCGAAGCATATTCTATGTATGAAAACGGAAAACGTCAGTTAAAATATGATGCCCTTCGTACCATAGCCGATTATTACAAGGTAAGCCTTGATTATTTATTCGGGCGGATCGATACGCCCGAGCTTCCGTCGCCGCTCAGCCGTGAGGAATACGTCGTTTTGCTTTGGTACCGCGGGCTGGACCTGGCCGGGAAAAATGAAGTGTTCGAAACGGCCAGACAAAACCTTGCGGACGAAGAAGTGCGGCATCTGTCCTCCGATTAGCGTGCGGTGACACGAATTTAAACTGTGTTCATGCTTTTCCGTTTTGGGCTGATATAATAGAATGTAACGGGAAGTATCCTGCGCGGGGAGGTAAGGAAAGATGCAGACACAGAAAAAGCATCGAGCCGATGTAAAAACGATTGTAGTGCGTGTTGTGGCGCTGGCTTGTGCGCTTCTGCTGATTGGTTCAGTGTTGCTTGCGGCATTCAGTTAAGACGTTCAAAACGGAAAGTGGTTTGAGGAAAATCATGACCGATGGGACTCGTTTTTTATAAAATAGAATCCAGAGCAGATCTAAGGAGCGGTGAAAACCGCTCCTTTTCTTTATTGGATATTTTTGGTCGAAACAGGTTGCGCAAACTTTAGAAAAGAGTTAAAATATGGGAAAAGCTTTGCTCGTTTAAATCGAAAAAGCATAAGCGTATTTCAGCCGCATCGGAGCTATGCTCGGGTGCGGTGTATTTTAATGCGGAGGTTGCGCCATGTTTTATCAGAAAGAGATAGAAACCATGAGCCGTAAGGACATTGAGGCGCTTCAGCTTGCCAAGCTGAAAAAAATGGTTGACTATTGCTACGACAATGTGCCGTTTTACCACAAACGATTGAGTGAGGCGGGGGTTACCGGGGACAAAATCAAAACCCTTTCCGACATTCAGTACATACCGCTTACTACTAAATACGATGTGCGTGATAATTACCCGTTTGGATTATTGGCGCAGCCAATGAAAAAAATTGTACGGATCCACGCATCTTCCGGTACGACGGGAAAACCGACTGTGGGTGTTTATACAAAAGAAGATTTGGATACCTGGGCTGACATGGTGGCCCGCATTGCGGTTGCAGGCGGCGTAACAGAGGAAGACATTATTCAGATTTCGTTTGGGTATGGTCTGTTTACCGGAGCGCTGGGGCTGCATTACGGACTGGAACGCGTGGGCGCGACGGTAATTCCGGCCTCCTCCGGCAATACCGCCAAACAGCTGTTAATGTACCGCGATTTTGGTGTAACCGGAATTGTCGCTACTCCTTCTTATGCGCTGTATCTGGGCGAAATGATGAAGGACGAACCGGGCTACTCTCGAAATGATTATAGGCTGCGACTCGGTTTGTTGGGCAGCGAAGGCTGCACGCCGGAAATGCGAGATCAAATAGAAAAGAATATGGGGATTTTTGTTACGGATAACTACGGCATGACCGAACTGACCGGGCCGGGTGTTTCCGGTGAATGTGAACTGCGGCGGGGGATGCACTTTGCGGAAGACCACTTTTTGCCCGAAATTATTGACGCCGCAACGCTGGAGCAAAAAGCACCTGGGGAACCGGGTGAACTGGTCGTTACAACGCTGTCGCGTATGGGTATGCCCATGCTAAGGTACCGCACAAAGGATATTACCCGAATCAATTACGAACCCTGTGCTTGCGGCCGGACCCATGCCCGCATGGAAAAAGTAATGGGGCGCACGGACGACATGCTGATTATTAAGGGAGTCAATGTATTTCCGTCACAGATTGAAAGTGTTTTGGTCGGAATGGAGCATGTTGGCCCGCATTACCAATTGGTGGTTCGCAAAAAGAACTTTATGGATACGCTGGAAGTTCGTGTGGAATTAACCGGCGGCGAATTGTTGGAAAGCTACGGCGAACTGGAAGCGCTGCAGCGGAAAATACATGACCGCCTGAAAAGCGTTTTGGGTTTGGAAACAAAAGTGACTCTGGCAGAACCGAAGTCGCTGGAACGCTTTCAAGGCAAGGCAAAGCGGGTTCTTGACCTGCGAAACGGTAAGGAGGAAATGGAATGAAAGAATTGTTGCTGGGCAACGAAGCGATAGCACGCGGAATTTACGAAGCCGGTGTCAGGGTAGTATCAAGTTACCCCGGTACGCCGAGTACGGAGATTACCGAAGCAGCCGCGAAGTTTGAAGAAGTTTACTGTGAATGGGCACCGAACGAAAAGGTAGCGGCAGAGGTTGCTGCGGGTGCTTCGTTCGGCGGCGCACGGTCTTTTTGCGCTATGAAACATGTCGGGCTGAATGTTGCTGCCGATCCGCTTTTTACCATGTCGTACATTGGGGTGAACGGCGGAATGGTGTTCGGTGTGGCAGATGACCCGGGGATGCACTCTTCCCAGAACGAGCAGGATTCCCGTAATTATGCCATTGCGGCAAAGCTGCCCATGCTGGAGCCTTCCGATTCCACCGAGTGCCGCGATTTTACCAAGCTGGCATATGATCTTTCCGAACAGTTCGACACACCCGTAATTCTGCGCCTGACCACTCGCATTGCGCATTCCCGCAGCGTTGTGGAACTGCAGGAACGGGTAGAACAGGAATTAAAGCCGTACGATAAAAATCCGGCTAAAAACGTTATGCTGCCTGCCTTTGCTAAACCGAAGCATGTCGTGGTGGAAGAACGAACCTGCAAGCTGACCGCATGGGCGGAACAGTGCGAGATCAATAAAATAGAAGATAACCGGTCAAAAATCGGTGTAATTGCAGCAGGCGTAGTGTATCAATACGCAAAGGAGGCACTGGGCGATACGGTTTCGTACCTGAAGCTTGGCATGGTCAATCCTCTTCCGGCGGAATTGATTCGCAAGTTTGCAGCAACAGTGGACCGGCTGTATGTCATTGAAGAATTGGATGATATTATCGAAACATTCTGCCGCAAAAACGGCATTGCGGTTTCCGGCAAAGACGTGTTTCCCCGCTGCGGTGAATTTTCGCAGAGCGTGATACGAAAAAGTTTGGGTATGGATGAACCCGAAACGAAGTCGGTAACCGAAGCCGTTCCGGTTCGTCCCCCGGTTATGTGCTGCGGCTGCCCGCATCGCGGGTTGTTTTACGCGCTGAAAAAGGCTAAGGTGTATGTAAGCGGCGACATCGGCTGCTATACACTGGGGGCATCCGCTCCGCTTGGCGCAATGGATACCTGTGTGTGTATGGGGGCATCCGTTTCCGCACTGCACGGCTATAATAAAGCACGCGGAGCCGAAGCGGAAAAGAAAAGCGTCGCTGTCATCGGTGATTCCACCTTTATCCATTCCGGCATTACAGGACTGATTGACATTGCCTATAACCGAAGCAATTCGGTTGTAATTGTTTTGGACAATTCCATTACCGGCATGACCGGCCACCAGCAGAACCCGACCACCGGCTACACCATAAAGGGCGACCCGACTAGCGCGGTGGATTTGGAAGCGTTGTGCAGAGCCGTAGGAATTGAGAGGGTGCGTGTATGTGACCCGTACAATCTTGGCGAGGTGCAAACCGTACTGAAAGAGGAGCTGGAAGCAGACGGCCCGTCGGTTATTATCAGCCGCCGCCCCTGCGCGCTGCTGAAGTATGTAAAGCGCAAACCGTCCCTTGCTGTGGAAAGCGAAAAATGCATCGGCTGCAAAGTCTGCCTTGGCATTGGCTGCCCTGCAATCAGCATGAAAGACGGGAAAGCATTCATCGATTATACCCAGTGTGTCGGCTGCGGCGTGTGCGAAAGCCTTTGCGCCCGCGGTGCAATCACAGCACAGGAGGCGAGAGTATGAGCAAGGTGAAAAGTGTCATTATTGTCGGAGTCGGCGGGCAAGGAACGCTGCTTGCAAGCCGCGTTCTCGGCAGCGCGATGATGAGCCTCGGTGTGGACGTGAAGGTGTCCGAAGTACATGGAATGAGTCAGCGCGGCGGTTCGGTGGTTACATATGTGCGTTACGGCGACAAGGTGTATTCTCCTGTAATCGAACAGGGCGAAGCCGACGTGGTTTTGGCATTCGAAGCACTGGAGGCCGCCCGTTTCCTGCCTTGGCTGAAGCCAGGCGGAACCGTTGTGGTAAACACCCAGCAAATTGACCCCATGCCGGTAGTTACCGGGGCCGCTGTTTACCCCAACGATATTATCGGCGCGGTACAGGCGCAGGGCGTAAAAGTGGTTGCGTTTGACGCGCTCGGTTTGGCTGAACAGGCAGGCTCTGTTAAGGCGGTTAATGTAGTTCTTATCGGTGCAATGGCCAGACGTTTGGAAACAGAAAAAGACGTATGGATTCAGACCATAAAAAAGACGGTTCCGCCCAAATTTGTTGACATGAATTTAAAAGCTTTTGAGCTTGGTTATAACGCACAGGAAATCTGATAGAAAAAGGGGAGTAAAGCCGATGCAAGGGAATTATTTTGAGCCGGAGCTGGAATGTGCTTCGCGTGACGTTCTGCATTATATTCAGTCGAAAAAGCTAGTCGATATGGTGCAGCGCTGCTACGAGCATGTTCCGACTTATAAAAAACATTTTGACGAGATGGGGCTTTTGCCGGGCGATATTAAATCGATTGACGATGTCAGCAAGCTTCCGTTTACATACAAAGATGACCTGCGCGACACCTACCCCTTCGGAATGTTTGCCGTGCCGAAGGAAGAACTGGTGCGTGTGCACGCGTCTTCCGGCACCACCGGAAAGCAGACAGTGGTGGGTTACACCCAAAATGACATTGACGTTTGGGCTCGCTGCGCCGCGCGCTGTATTGCCGCTGCGGGCGGGACAAAATCCGATTATGTTCATATTTCCTACGGCTACGGCCTGTTTACCGGAGGAATGGGAATCCATTATGGCACGGAAAAACTGGGTGCGACTGCCATTCCGGTTTCTACCGGAAATACCAGCCGCCAGGTGCTGATCATGCAGGATTTTGGCTCCGACATCCTATGCTGCACTCCGTCATACGCAATGTACATCGGCGAGACTATTCGTGACATGGGCATTGATCCCAAAAGCCTGAAGCTGCGCGCGGGCATTTTCGGCGCGGAGCCGTGGACGGAAAATATGCGCAAGGAAATTGAACGTCTTCTGGCGATTAAGGCGTTCGATATTTACGGCTTGTCTGAAATTGCCGGCCCGGGCGTTGCAAGCGAATGTGAAATGCAGAACGGAATGCACATTAACGAAGATATGTTTTACCCGGAAGTTATTAATCCGGAAACAGGCGAGCCGGTTCCCGACGGTGTTTTCGGCGAACTGGTGTTCACCTGCATTGGAAAGGAAGCGCTTCCGCTTCTGCGTTACCGCACAAAAGACATCTGCAAGCTGGACCGCACTCCGTGCGAATGCGGGCGCACGTTTGTCCGCATGGCAAAGCCGCGCGGCAGAACCGACGACATGCTCATTATCCGCGGCATCAATGTGTTCCCCTCTCAAATTGAAAGCGTGCTCTTAGGCCTTGGTATGGCACCGAATTATCAGCTGGTTATTGACCGTATCAATAACCTTGACACCATGGAGGTTCAGGTGGAAATGAACGAAGCCATGTTCTCGGATACGGTGCGCGATTTGGAGAAGATGAGCAATAAAATAGCTTCCGCGCTTCAGTCCACGCTAAACGTGGTCGCGAAGGTTCGCCTGCTGGAACCCAAATCGATTCCCCGTTCGGAAGGCAAAGCAAAAAGAGTGATTGATAATCGGAATGTTTAAATGTATAATAATACCAGAATAAAGAAGGGGGAGGAACTGTTATGCAAATTCAGCAGCTTTCCATTTTTGTGGAAAACAAATCGGGACGTTTAGCGGAAATTACCGAGGTGCTTGCTGCAGCCGGAATCGATATCCGGGCAATATCCGTTGCGGATACCAGCGATTTTGGAATTCTTCGCCTTATTGTTGACCGGCCTGCCGAAGCGGTTGAAGCACTGAAACAAGCGGGGCTCACTGTTTCATTAACCAGTGTAATCGCAATGGGAATTGACGACAAGCCCGGTGAATTTTCCAAAGCAATGCGTGTGCTTGCGGACAACCAGATTGGTGTGGAATATATGTATGCGTTTATCAGCCGAACCAGCGGAAAGGCTTATGTGATTCTTCGTGTGGAGGACAGCGAAAAAGCGGTTGATATTCTAAATAAAAACAGCGTAAAGATACTGACGGAAAATGAAATTTACGGAATGTAAAGCAATAAAGGAAGAAAAAACCCGCCCGGGGCTTTCCACGGGCGGGTTTTGCATAGAATATGGCGAATTTTCCTGTATCAAATTTGAACGAAGAAACATAAAATAAAGTGCTATGAGAATTTAAGATGCAACGGCCAGTACGCTCAGAACAGCGTTTTGAACGGTAGCGCCGGGTGTAATATCAATAATGGAATTGGTAGACAGCTGAATCGAATAGGTGTAAAGGCCGGGTGCCACGTCAGGATCAAAGAACTGGAAGCTGAAAGACTCCGCTTCCAAAACGGTGACCAACGTTGAAAACGTATAAGTGGACCCGACATTTACGGGAGCGCCGCCGTTCAGACTTCTTGTAATTTCAAAGTTTAACAGGACGGATACACCGACCGGTAAATTGATTGTGCTGGTAAAGGTAAGAAGATTATTTGCCGTGCCTACTTCACGGGTGTCAATCGTGGTTGATACCACATTCAACGGTGCGGCAAACAGTGTGGTAATAATCGGCAGGGGTCCTACGCCGCCGCTGGAAGCATTTAAAACTGCCTGCCTGCGGTTACCTCCGCCGTTGTAGGGGCAAAAGGTTTGGGCAAGAAGATCACTGTTGCGATAGTAACTCATGAAAATCCACCTTATCAAAAATTATTCAAGGACGTCCTCCGTTTATAGTATGCGGGTGCGACGCAAGAGGTACATGCAAGCATAATTTTATGGTTTTTTTTAAACTTTCGCGTTTTTTGCCGGTTTTAAATGAATTATAAGCTTCCTTTTTCATATCAGCCGCCCTATACAAATCGCCCTCCCACGGAATTTCCGCGGGAGGGCGATTTGTGTTTCAGCATAACCTGATTTGAGTGTAGCTATATCGTTATCATTTATTCTTTCCCTGCCTGAATAAAGTCGATGCCCATGCCATAGGGGTGAAATACAATGCCGTTCACCCCTTTTGCCGAGGCAAAATAGTGCTTTTCATAATATAGCGGGTAAAAAACGGCCTGCTCGTTTAGATATTTCTCCGCGGCAGCATAGGCAGCTGTGGCGGCACTGCCACTCTTGTTTTGGGCGTCGTTCAGCATCGCATCAAAATTCGGATCATCCATGCGGGGTGCATTTCCAACTGCGCCGCTTTTAAAAAGAGACAAAGCGGAAAGCGGCCCGTCGCTGACCGGCTGAATGGCGTACAGCGCAATCTGATAACTTCCCGATTTCACGCGGGAGTCTAACGTTGCCCTGTCCAGCGGTTCAATATTAAAGTAGTTATTGAACTTGCTGTTCCACGTTGTAATCATTTCGTTGACCATCAGTTTTACATTCGGGTCGTCCGGGCAGATTACGCTGACGCTTTTCAGTTCCGAAAGAGAAAGCTCGTTTAGTCCGGCGGAAAGCAGCGCGCCGGTGTTTTTATCCTGCTTTAGGTAATAAGAACCGCCTCCCACAAGGGAGCGAAAATTGTCCCCCATGAAAGTGGTGGAAGGACAAAGAATGTTTTCTGCCTTATCCACATTTTTCGGAAGATATTGCGTCACCTTTGAACGGTCAAGCGACTGAAGAAAGGCTTTTCGTATGTTTCGGCTTTTCATGAAATCAGAGTGCGTATTGAAGCAGAGCCCCCATGTGGTATCCTCGAAGGAAGTAAGCGTGGCACCNNCGTGGCACCCACTGCCGAAGCGGCTGAAACTTCATCGGGTTCAATGGCGATTGCATCCACCGTACCGGCGGAAAGCGCCCCAATGGGGTTGGTTATGGCGGTGTCACTGTCTTCAATGGTAAACCGAATGTTGGAGGGCAGCGGCTTGCTGTTCCCCGAATATGAGGCAGATCGCACCAGGTTCAGGTATTTTCCGTGTTCCCAACCGTATTTTCCGTCAATTTCAAACGGCCCGTTTCCGAGCAGGTATTTACGTTCCAGACCATATCGCCCGGAAGTGATTTCAAAGAACTTCTGGTTGCAGGGCATAAACACCGCAGAAGCGGTCAATTCGGGGAAATCGGGATACGAATAGTTCAATTCCACCACCAGCGTGTGGTCGTCTTTTGCAGTTACCCCCAGTTTGTCTGCCGTCACCGTGCCGGAATTTACTTCCTTTGCATTTTTAATGCAAAACAGGGCGGAGCAGGTTTTTGAACCGGTAGAAGGGGACAGTGCGCGGCGAAACGCATACACAAAGTCGTTCGCGGTTACGGGCGTCTCTTTTTCATCCGCCCATTTTGCATCGCTGCGCAGCGTAAAAGTAAACTCCGTGTTATTGGCGTTGCTGGTCCATTTTTCGGCAACGCCGGGGTAAGCCTTTTGATCCGACCCGATTCGCGCCAGACCTTCGAACATGGCTTGAATGGCAATAACGGCGGAACTGTCGGAAGCAATTTGCGGGTCGAGCGTTTTGGGTTCGGCCGCCAGATTAAAATTCATCTTTTTATTGGCATTTTTCGATTCTTTTTTCTGACATGCGGAAAAGGAAAATAATATAGAAAGGCAGAGCAAAACTGCCGTAATTCTCTTAATAAACAGTTGAATCACCCCTGATTTTTTGGCATGAAAATATTCTAACACCTTTCTTTAGACATTGCAATGAAGTTAACAGGATTGTTGCCGGTTTGTTGGAAGCAGTCGAAACAGCATGAAAATGAAACCGGTATCCGATTTGCTCCTTTGCGGAGTGAATTTACCCCTTGCAGTAATAATGTTCCTAAAAACCGGAAAATTACAATTACCATGTTCATTTTTTTCAATCGATGAGACATACTATCCCTATCAAATTCTGATTGGAGAAAGAAATATGGCAAATAGAGATGCAAAGTTTTATGTGTGCAAGCATTGTGGAAATATTGCCGGAATGATTCACAACAGCGGCATTACCATGGTTTGCTGCGGCGAGCCGATGAAAGAACTGGTGCCGAATACCGTTGACGCAGCACAGGAAAAACATGTTCCGGTTGTAGAGGTCAACGGCAGTACCGTTCGCGTGAAGGTCGGCAGCGTGGAGCACCCTATGACAGAAGACCATTTTATTCAGTGGATCTATCTGGAGACAAAACACGGCGGGGAGCGTAAATCGCTGCGCCCGGGGGACAAGCCCGAAGCGGTATTCGCACTTGAAGACGACGAACCTTTGGCCGCGTTTGCCTATTGCAATCTGCACAGTCTGTGGGAAAAATCACTGGTGTGAATTCGAAAAGAAAAGGCCCTTTCTTCGTGGTGCGGGGCACCATGAGAAAGGGCCTTTTTACACCCTGCGGGTTCGCTGCAGGGTTAACTTTGCAGAAATTTATTCAATAATGCTTTTTCCGGTCATTTCATCCGGCTGGGGAAGGCCAAGAACCTTCAGCATAGTCGGTGCAATGTCGGCCAGTCTGCCGCCGGTACGAAGCTTGCACGGATAACCGACGACGCAGAACGGAACGGGATTGGTAGTGTGCGCAGTAAACGGCGAACCGTCTTCTTCGTACATTTTTTCCGCATTGCCATGGTCAGCGGTAATCATTGCAATGCCGCCCATTTCGGCGATTGCGTCAGTTACTTTGCCAACGCATTTGTCAATTGCTTCGACAGCTGCCTTTGCCGCTTCAAAAATCCCGGTATGACCGACCATGTCGCAGTTGGCAAAGTTCAGAATAATTACGTCGTAGTTACCGCTTTTAATACGGTCAACCAACGCGTCGGTTACTTCGTAAGCACTCATTTCCGGCTGAAGGTCGTAAGTTGCAACCTTCGGGGAATGAATCAGCACCCTGTCTTCACCGGGATACTGCTTTTCTACGCCGCCGTTAAAGAAGAAAGTTACGTGGGCGTATTTTTCGGTTTCCGCAATTCTAAGCTGGGTCAGACCTTTTTCGGAAATGTATTCGCCGAAGGTGTTTTTCAATGTTTGCGGTTTAAAAGCAACCAGCACGTTCGGCATAGTTACATCATACTGCGTCATGCAGACATAAGTAAGCGGGAAGAAGCCGTTTTTGCGTTCAAATCCGTTGAAATCCGGGTCAACAAACGTGCGGGTGATTTCGCGCGCTCTGTCGGGGCGGAAGTTAAAGAAGATAACGGAATCGTTCGCCTGCACCTTTGCGCCGCCGGCACAAACAGTCGGAATAACAAATTCATCCGTAACGTCATTTTTGTAGGACTCTTCAATTGCCTTCACCGGGTCTTCGCAGGTATTTCCTTCGCCGTAAACCATAGCGGCGTAAGCCTTGCCTACACGTTCCCAGCGATTGTCACGGTCCATAGCATAATAACGGCCGATTACGGTAGCAATTTTGCCAACGCCGATTTCATTCAGCTTTTCCTGACATTCGGCGACAAACTCCACACCGGAGGTGGGGGGAACATCACGGCCGTCAAGCAAAGCATGAACGTAAACCTTTTTAATGCCGCGCTTTTTCGCAAGCTCGACCAAAGCGTACAGGTGGGAATTGTGGCTGTGTACGCCGCCTGCGGAAAGCAGGCCGATCAGGTGGAGTGCGGAATCGTGGGCAAGCGCATTGTCCGCCGCAGCGTTGAATGCCTGGTTGTCAAAGAAGTCGCCGTCCTGTATGGACTTTGTAATGCGGGTCAGTTCCTGGTAAACAATGCGGCCCGCGCCGATGTTGGTGTGGCCGACTTCGGAGTTGCCCATCTGGCCCTCCGGCAGACCGACGTCCAGACCGGAAGCGCCGATTTGAGTAATCGGGTTATTTGCAAAAAGACGGTCGATGTTCGGTTTGTACGCGGCCTTAATGGCGTTGCCATTGTCATCCTGACTAATACCGAAGCCGTCCAGTATCATGAGTATTAATGGTTTTTTCATAGCAATATCCTTCCTTTCGGAAAACGGCGGCGGGACTCGGGGTAATCCGTATTTCCTGCGCCGTAATTATAATAGCAAAAAACTTAGCGGCTTGCTGCTTTTACGATTTCTGCAAAATCAGCCGGCTTAAGGGAAGCGCCGCCGATCAGGCCGCCGTCTACGTCGGGTTTGTCAAGCAGTTCGACTGCGTTGCCCGCGTTCATGGAACCGCCGTACTGAACGGTAAGTGCGTTGGCGGCAGGAGCGTCATAAAGGTCTTTTACAGTGGAACGGATTACGGCGCAAACTTCATTCGCCTGAGCGGAAGTTGCGGTTTTTCCCGTTCCGATTGCCCAAACCGGCTCGTATGCAATGATGATTTTCTTCAATTCTTCCTTGGAAACGCCGCCGAGTGCGATTTTTGTCTGCATGGCAACCAGTTCTGCGGTAATGCCCTGCTCGCGCTGCTCAAGGTATTCACCTACGCAGAGGATTACGGTAAGGCCGCTGTCCAGTGCCGCACGGACGCGCTTATTTACGGTAACATCGGTTTCACCGAAATAAGTTCTGCGCTCGCTGTGGCCGATGATGACATACTGTACGCCCATTGCGGCAAGCATATCGGCGGAAATTTCTCCGGTGAATGCGCCGCTCTTTTCCCAGTGGCAGTTTTCCGCGCCGACACCGATGTTGGAGCCTTTTGTAGCTTCCAGAGCAACGGCAAGGTCAATATAAGGAACACAAACAACGACGTCGCAATCTGCGCCTCTTACCAGCGGCTTAATGCCTTCGATTAACTCTTTGGCTTCCGCAGGGGTTTTATTCATTTTCCAGTTGCCGGCAATGACGGCTTTTCTGAGCATNNCTGAGCATCTTATTCATAATATTACTCCTATTCAAAATCATTTGTGAAAGATATTTCAAATGCGGCAGACTGGCTGCCGCATTTGAGCAAGTGCAGGCGAGGCCTGCTTATTTATCGTTCAGGCACGCAATACCCGGCAGCTCAAGGCCCTCAAGGAATTCAAGGGAAGCGCCGCCGCCTGTGGAAATGTGTGTCATCTTCTCGGCAAAGCCAAGCTTTTCAACTGCAGCAGCGGAATCGCCGCCGCCGATGATGGAAATGGAACCGCTGTCTGCAACAGCCTTTGCAACGGCAATGGTGCCGGCTGCAAAGTTTTCCCATTCGGAAACGCCCATCGGTCCGTTCCATACAACGGTTCCGGAGCCCTTAATTGCATCGGAGAACAGGGTGGCAGATTTCGGCCCAATGTCAAGGCCCATCCAGCCGTCCGGAATCTGGTCGGAATCAACGAGTTTGTGCTCTGCGTCTGCCTTGTATTCGGTTGCAACGATATTGTCGACCGGAATCAGGAATTTTACGCCTTTTTCTTTTGCTTTTGCCATCATGTCCTTCGCGAGTTCGACTTTGTCGCTTTCGCAGATGGAAGTACCGATGGAATAGCCCAGCGCATTCATGAAGGTGTAAGCCATGCCGCCGCCGATGATGAGGGTGTCAACCTTGTCAAGCAGGTTGGTAATTACGCCGATTTTGTCGGAAACCTTTGCGCCGCCCAGAATGGCAACGAACGGGCGTTTCGGGTTGCTGAGCGCGCCGCCCATAATAGTGATTTCCTTCTGAATCAGGTAACCGCATACAGCGGGGAGGTAATCTGCAACGCCGGCAGTGGAAGCGTGCGCTCTGTGAGCGGTTCCGAATGCGTCGTTGACATAAATCTCAGCAAGAGAGGCCAGCTGCTTTGAAAATTCGGGGTCGTTCTTCTCTTCTTCCTTATGGAAGCGAACGTTCTCAATCAGTTCCACTTCGCCGTCTTTCAAAGAGGCTGCAATGCTCTTTGCGCTGTCGCCGATTACGTCGGTTGCCATCTTTACTTCCTGGCCAAGAGCCTTGGAAAGGTACTTTGCAACCGGTGCGAGCGAATACTTCATGTTGAATTCGCCCTTCGGACGGCCAAGGTGAGAGCAAAGAATGACCTTTGCATTGTGGCTGATGAGGTATTTAATTGTTTTCAAAGCTTCATTGATGCGCTTCGGGTCGGTAATATTGCCCTCTGCATCAAACGGAACGTTGAAATCGCAGCGCACTAATACTTTTTTGCCTGCAACATCAATGTCCTCCACGGTCTTTTTGTTGAGATAATTCATGACTTGCACTCCTTTATATTATGAGATGAGTTTATTTGTTTAACCTTTGACATTATACACTAAAATATATGCTTTTTCAAGCATATCGGGCATGGAATGGGGCATTTCAAACCACATTGTTAAAAAATAGTCACCATTTAAAATTCCTTAATTGTCCCTCGCAAAGCAACTCCGGGTAGCCCCACTGACGAAGAACCTCATACACGCCGATTGCCACCGAATTGGAAAGATTCAAGNNGGGAATACGCACGCAGGTGTCCGGGTTATCATGCAGAAGCGACTCGGGAAGGCCGGCAGTTTCTTTCCCGAACAGCAAATAACAATTGTCCGGGTATGTTATGTCGGAATGCACGTGCCTTGCTTTGGTTGTAAAATAGTAAAAATTTCCAGTATTGCGCGCGAAGAAATCGGCAAGACTGTCATAGTAGGTGATGTCCAGAAGGTGCCAGTAATCCAGCCCGGCGCGTTTTAGTTTTTTGTCGTCAATTTTAAAACCCATAGGCCCCACAAGGTGCAGGCGCGCACCGGTTGCAGCGCAGGTTCGGGCGACATTCCCCGTGTTCTGCGGGATTTCAGGTTCAACCATAACGATATTCAGTGTAGGCATAGTAAGCTCCTTTATTCAAAAAAAGTTTTGGCATTATTTTTCAAAAATAAACAGCACGATGCAGGGAAAGATAGCAAAAGGACGTTGTTTCATCTTTTTAATGAAGGGGATAAAATTATGTATAAATCAACAGCAATGGGATTTGTAAAAGGCATTAGCGCCGGTGTTATCGCCGGTGTGGCTGTTTCGGCAATGGGTGCCAAAATGATGAAAGACAATAAGCACTTAAAACGCAATGCCGACAAGGCGATGCATGCCGTAAACGGGATGATCGACAATGTCGAAACCATGTTCAAGTAAGCAATATCTTAAAAAACTTCGGTGGGGAATCCCCCGCCGATTTTGTTTTTTGCGGCAAATTTTTAAGGGTGTGCAAATTTTTTCAGAGGAAAGGCAAAATTTATCTTGACATTACATTTTGTGTAACGTTATAATTTGTGTAATGATTTGAGATAGGAGAACTGAAATATGGAAAAGAAGAAAATCGTTCTTTCCACGCAGGAGCAACTGCGTATTTTTATGAGCCCGCAAAGGCAGAAATTGATACGTATCATGGGAATTGCAGGCCATGCAATGACGGCAAAGGAAATTTCCGCGCAAATGGGCATTTCTGCCTCGTCCGTTCAACTGCATATTCGAAAGCTGACCGAACTCGGCTTGGTGGAAAAAGACCATACGGAACGTATCAACGGGATTATGGCAACCTATTTCCGTCTGACTGGCGCTGAAATTAATCTCGGCCTGCAAAATGACGATGAGCTGTATCAGGAACGTGACGTACTTTCGCAGAACCTGCTGATGCGTATTTATGAAGGCTGCCGCGACACTGCCCGCCGGTTGGGGAAAAGGAGAGATTTTAACGCAAAAGATTCCCTGCGGAAATACGGCGACATGAGAACGGGAATTGCGTACCTTCGCCCGGAGGACGCCGAAAAACTAGCGGATTTTATCACAGCCTTTACCTCAGAGCATGAAATTCCGGCGGAAGGCACGGTGCCGTGGGAATATGCGTTTGTTGTTTATAATACAAAGCCCGGGGAGGAGGGCAGCGATGCGTAAGTCGTATGCGGCGGTAATGCTGCTGTACCATTTTGCCACCGGCCTGATGGTTCCCATATTAAGTCTTGTATTGCTGAACCGCGGGTGCAATTTAAGTCAGCTTGCGTTTGCCGTGGGCGCGTATTCCCTTACGGCGTTTACACTGGAACTGCCGAGCGGTATTTTCGCCGACCGGTGCGGGCGTAAAACTTCGTTTCTTCTTTCCTGCCTGACAGGCTGCTTATCCATTGCGCTTTTGCTGCTGTTTCAAGGGTTCCCTGTCGTCGTATTGGCTATGATGTTGAACGGCAGTGCGAGGGCTTTCGGTTCGGGCAGTATGGATGCCCTACTGATTGACCGCAGTCTGGCCGAAAACGGTCCGGAAAAGCTGGCCGCCATCACCACACAGCTTTCCTTTATGGAAAGCATCGGCGTGGCGGTTGGTTCTGCAGTGGGTGGAATCTTGCCCTCTGTTCTGCAGCGATTTTTTCCGGCACAGTTATACAATGCGAACCTGATTTTGCGCATCGCGGTTACTGTGTGCGCCGCACTGCTGGCTATGCGTGTTGTAGAAGAAACGCCAAAGATGGCGGTACAGCCGGAACCGCAGGATGCCAACGAAGTGCAGGAAGCTGCTGAAGCCCCGGAATTACCGGAAGCGGAACTGCTTCAATCCACACTTCAAATGGTGGAATCACCCACCACGGAGGAGTTACATACCGAGCAGGAAACAATCCGCCCCGCAACGCTTCGGCAGTATATGAATGAGGGGATTGCGTTTGTTCGGCATAACCGCGTAGTACTGCTTTTAACCGTAGGCGGCCTTTTGACCGGTTTCTTTTTCGGCAATGTAGAAACATACTGGCAGCCCGCGTTTACCGCGTTGCTGCCGGGTAACACGCTGCTGTGGCTGTTGGGGCTGCTTTCCTTTGGGGGAATGGGGTTCGCTTTGCTGGGCAACCTTGCCATGAAGCGTGTGTTGGACAGCGGCCGAATGACACAGTCGAAAGGGTACACCGCAATGCGGGTCAGCATGGGCGGCTGTCTGTTTCTGCTGGCGCTTTCCAAAGCGCCGGCGGGCTTTGGGGTGTGGTATTTAATTATGTATTTTTGCCTGGGTGCCGCAAATATTGGGGAAAGTGTGTTGCTGAACAGAGAAATCCCGAGCGAACACCGCTCGGGAATGCTTTCCTTCTTTTCCCTTGTCACACAGGCAGGTGTGCTTTTGTCTACAGGAATTGCGGCCGCGGTGCTTGCGTTCCAGAGTGTGTCCACACTATGGGTTTGGGGCGGACTGATTCTTTTCTTCCTGTCCGTCGGAATCGGTGTTCTGCTAAAAAAATCGCTGAAGACAGCCGAAAGAGAATAATCCCCTAATCCGCTACCCTGCAACCACGCTGTACATACCGAACATCGGCAATACGATGGAAATGACCACGGTTCCCACAACCACAGCGATGATAATGGTCATTGCGGGCTCCAGCGCGGAAGAGAACCGTTTGGTGGATTCATCGGTTTGTTCTTCGTAAAGGGACGCCATTTTATCCAGCGTTTCAACCAGCATGCCGGACTCTTCGCCGACCTTGATCATGGAAACCAAAAGGGAATCAAAAATCGGGAATTTTGCGACGGATGCATTAATGGAAGAACCGACTTTTACTTCGTCCACCACCTGTGAAAGCTGGTTTTTAAAATATCGGTTCGGTATGACGTTGCGTGAAATTTCAAGTGCCCGCACAATTTCCACTCCGGCTTCCACCAGGGAGGACATAATGCGGCAGAATCGCGCAATGTACGACTGCCGCAGCAGGGAACCGAACCCCGGCAGTTTCAGCGTGAAACGATCCATTGCGGTGGAAAAGACCTCGTTTCTTTTCTTCAGCATGACAAACGCAAAAATCAGCAGGAAAACAGTCAGCAGAATCAGGTACCACTGGGTCATAATGAAATGGGAAAATCCCATAACCGCCACCGTCAGCGCGGGCAGCTGCGCATCAAACTGGGTGAAAACCGAAGCAAAGTTCGGCAAAACAACCACATTCATAATAATCAGCAGAATCAGCGTAAGAATCAGCAAAAAAATGGGGTACCCCATGGCGCCCTTTATTTTTGAGGACAGGGCAACTTCCTTTTCCAAAATGACGGCACAGCGTTCAAATGCAGTGTCCAGCCGCCCGTTGGCTTCGCCGGACTGCACAATATTAACGATAATTTCCGGGAAAGCACGAAATTTTGCCATGGCGGCGGAAATCGGGGTTCCCGTATATAGGTCCTCGTTAATTGCACTCAGAATTTTCTTGAGGTTTTTATTTTTCTCTCCGTCTATCAGAACATCCATCGCCATGGACAGCGAGACCCCCGCTTTCATCATAATGCCCATCTGGTGCATCATAGCAAGCAGTTTCTTTTTGCGGATTTTGGCTTTGTGAATGTCTGACGAGCCAATTTCCATTTGCCAGAACGACTTGGGTTCTTCATTCTTTTCGGTTCCGCCGTAGCTGACCAGTTCCAGCGGGGTTAAGCCTTCGTTCTGCAGCCGCGCAATGGCTTCCGCTTTATTTTCGGCAGTAATGGTACCACGGGATTTTTTATTTTTAGGGTTTACAGCGGTATAGCGGAATTGCAATAAAATCCCTTCCTTCCGAAAATTCGGCGGCCTTTGCCGCAGTGTTATTTGCTCAGGTCAACGGTGAATTCGGCGGCGACCTTCGGGGTAATTACGCCGCGCCGCAGCAGGTCGTCAATGCTTTTGTCCAGCGTCATCATGCCCTGATTCATCCCGGTCTGAATAGCCTGATTTATGTTGGCAGTTCGCCCTTCCCGAATCAGGTTGCTGATGGCGGAATTGACAAACATCATTTCAAACGCGGCAATCCGGCCCCGGCCGTCGGCGGTGGGGAGCAACCGTTGGGAAACCACGCTTTTCAGCACAAGCGAAAGCTGTGCCCGAATTTGCTGCTGCTGCTCAGGCGGGAACACATCGATTAGGCGGTCGATGGTTTTGGATGCGCCGATCGTATGCAGCGTGGAAAGCACCAAATGCCCTGTTTCCGCAGCGGTAATCGCGATGGAGATGGATT
>DFRY01000073.1 GCA_002378845.1 Ruminococcaceae bacterium UBA3451
AGGCGCAGAACACCACGCCCGAACAGATGAAGATGTTTTTGACCCGTCTGGGGTTCAATTCTAAAATGGTCATTACCGGCGATGTCACGCAGATTGACCTTCCCGACGGCCGCAAATCCGGCTTGAAGGACGTGCTGCGTATTCTGCGCGGCATAGACGATATTGCTCAGGTGCGTTTCAGTGAAAAAGATGTTGTGCGCCACAGGCTGGTGCAGGATATAATAAGAGCTTACGAAAAAAATGAGGAGGTCGGGCGTTAACATTATGGAAAAGATAAGAGTAGTCATCGACAATAAACAAAAAGAAGTGAAAATACCAACTGGTTTGCGCATGTTGGTTCGCCGTTGCTGCAACGCAGTGCTTCGGATGGAAAAATTTGAAGATCCCGCTGAAATTAGCGTTACCTTTGTTAATAATGAGCAGATTCAAGAGCTGAATAAGCAATACCGCAATAAAGACGTTCCGACGGATGTTCTCTCTTTCCCGTTAGGGGAAAACGGCGTGTATGACGAGAACCATTCGACCGGTGCAAAAATTCTTGGGGATATCGTCATTTCCATGGAAAAAGCGGTGGAACAGGCGGACCGTTACGGCCACAGCCTGGAGCGTGAAGTCGGTTATCTGTCCGCGCATTCCATGCTGCACCTGCTTGGGTACGACCACGAAAACGGCGGCATTGAGCGGGTTCGCATGCGCGAAAAGGAAGAGCAGGTCATGACACAGCTTGGTCTGCCCAGTACAAGCAGCTATGTATTGGATGAGGATGAGGAATAAGGTTGCGATTTTTAAAAAGCTTTAAATACGCTTTTCGTGGAATCGTTTACTGCATTAATAATGAACGGAATATGCGCATACATACGGTAGCAATGCTGTATGTATTGGTTTTTTCACTTTTTTTCGAAATATCACGGACAGGCTATGCACTCCTTTTTCTCACGTTTTCCAGCGTGATTGCGGCGGAGATCATCAATACCGTTGCCGAGGAGCTTTGCGACATGGCCGCGCCCAGTTTTCACCCCGTTGTGCGTATTGTAAAAGATATGGCGGCGGGCGCCGTACTGGTGTGCGCGCTGTTTGCGGTCGCCGTTGCTGTCTGTATTTTCTGGCAGCCTGCCGCATTTCTGAAAACGGCATTGTTTTTTGCTGCGAATCCGCTGCTGCTGGCGGTGCTTTTGCTGTCGGCTTTTTTGAGCATAGCCTTTGTTATTCTTGGCCCGCTCGGAATCCGGGATATTATACGGAAAAAAAGGGATAAATAAATTGTGCAATCAGCGACAGCCGGGAACCGGTGTCGGAATTACGGCTTTGGCCGAAAAATAAGGAGAATTTAACGTGCCCGATCAATCAAATCAAAAATCGGCGTTTATTGCCATTGTAGGCCGCCCCAACGTGGGCAAATCTTCGCTTTTAAACGCAATGCTCGGCCAAAAGGTCGCCATTGTTTCCAATAAGCCGCAGACTACGCGTACTCGAATTATGGGTGTACTGACACACGGAGAAAACCAGCTTGTGTTTATTGACACGCCGGGTCTGCTAAAGCCGCATAATCGNNCTTACCGAATCCGTTGCGGGCGTGGATGCATGCCTTTTGGTTGTGGAAGCGGGCCGGAAAATATCTCCTGCCGATTTTGAACTGATTGAAAAGTTTAAATCCCTGGGTATGCCCGCGGTGCTTGCCATTAATAAAATTGACCTTCTGACGGACAAAAGCGTTTTAATTTCCCAAATCGGGGAAATTTCTAAGCTTTTTGAATTTGAAGCGGTTGTACCTGTTTCCGCAATTGACGGAAACGGAATGAAAGACCTTTCCGCTGAACTGGAAAAGCTTGCTATGCCGGGCGGCCATTTCTTTGAGGAGGATACGCTGACCGACCAGCCGGAACGGGTGCTTGCGGGTGANNCATTCGCGAAAAGCTCCTGCGCCTGTGCAGCAAAGAAGTTCCTCACGGCATTGCGGTCGTGGTGGAACGCATGCATGAGCGCGACGACAAAAGCGGCATAACCGATATTGACGCGACGGTTTACTGTGAAAAGGACACCCACAAAGGGATTATCATTGGGAAAAACGGGGCAATGCTCAAAAAAGTTGGAACGCTTGCCCGTGCGGATATGGAACGGTTTTTCGACTGCAAAATAAACCTTCAAATCTGGGTCAAAGTAAAGGAAGACTGGCGCAACCGCTCCGCGGCGCTGCACAGCTTCGGCTTTGACAGTACGGATTTTAATTTATAATAATACTGGAAATTGGCTGGAAAAAAACACGTTCGCCCATAAGCATAAAGCATATTTCAAGCGAAAATGTTGTCACTTCTTGGGGTTAATTCATTTATTTACCGCTCATATAACTTCCACAATGGCGAATACTTACAGTAGTAAACCAAAAAGGGAGTGGATTATATGGATGAAAACACAGCTTGGAATTGTTTTGAACATACGGGAAATGTGATGGACTATTTGATCTACAGCCAGTGTAAGCACAGCAGCGAGGAGCTGCGGATGCGGGAGGATCCCGATGCAGATAGAGACCGATGGTCTGGTTATTATGGAGAAGAGCGTGGGTGAAAGTGACCGTCTGGTCACTCTTTTAACCCGGCATGAGGGCGTAGTACGCGCTTTTGCCCAGCAGGCGAAAAAAATTAAGAACAGCAAGCTTTCCGCTACTCAACTTTTTAGTTATTCCCGCTTCTCCATTTTTAAGGGGCGGGAAAAATACATAATTGATGAAGCCCAGCCGATCGAGGTGTTTTTTGACCTTCGGCGCGACATGGAACGGCTTTCCCTTGCCCAATATTTTTGTGAACTGGCGGGTGCGCTGGCTCCCCAAGAAACGGAGGCAGGGGACTTTTTGCGTTTGGTATTGAATGCAATGCACTTTCTGTGCAAAGGCACAAGGCCGAATTTACTTCTGAAATCGATTGTTGAAATGCGCATGCTTTCCTTTGCCGGTTACATGCCGAATTTAATTTGCTGCGCGAATTGTGCCGCTTATGAAGCGGACACCATGTATTTTTTGCCGCGCAGCGGTGTGATTTACTGTGATGACTGCGTTCCTTCTTCGGCCGAACCGATGGTAAAGCTGAGCAGGGGCGCCCTGACCGGCCTGCGCCATACGATTTATGCGGATTTTGAGAAGCTTTTTTCTTTCAGTTTGTCCGACCAGGGGTTAAAAGAGCTTTCTCTTGCGAGTGAACAGTATGTCATTAACACACTGCAGCGCAGCTTCAATACGCTGGATTTTTATAATCAGGTGAAGCAGTCATAGAAAGGAAACAAATCTGTTTTATACTTAAATCGAAAAGCCGGAATAAACGCTTGCGTTAACGGGATTATTCCGTTGCTCTTCTTCTAAAATAAAAACTTCAAATTTCAAACTCGAATGCGTGAATTTCCGCCGGCAAGGCGACGGCACATGACGTTCCGGTTTTTTGGTGCTGTCTTGGGCTGCGGGTAAAGGCGGACAAAACGGATTTTATTAAAGTGAGGCTTTATGGACGAGAAAATAAAATCATCATTACACAAATTCCTTTTAAAAGGTGCTTCGGTTGCGACTTCTCTTTTTGTAGAGAATCATATGCTGCAGATTTCCGAATATCAGATTATGTCGAAGGAGGTTCCCAAGGCGTTTGACGGCTATCGGATTGTACAGCTTTCCGACCTGCACAGCAAATGCTTTGGAAACGATAATGAACGGCTCATCCGGAAAATACATTTGGCAAACCCTGATTTGGTCGTGATGACCGGGGATATGTCTACCCGTAACGATAGAACGCATGAGGTTTTTTATCATCTTGCGGAAACAATCGGAACAATTTACCCATGCTATTATGTGGTCGGAAATCATGAGCAGAATATGAAAAAAACCGAACTGAACAAGTTTTTCTCCCATTTGTCGGAACTTGGCATTCATGTTATGAAAAACGACCGGGTTGAAATACAGCGGGACGGCGAAAGTATTGATTTATACGGACTATGGTTCCCGCTAAAGTATTATCGGGAAGCAAAGGACGCATACCATAAAGAGAAATTCGGCGGCAAAGACATGAAACGTGCCATGGGCCGTGTACAAGACCACTATGGAATCTTGCTGACGCATAATCCGCTCAGCTTTGAAACCTACAGCGATTGGGGCGCGGATTTGACATTGGGCGGCCATGTGCACGGCGGAATGATTCGCCTGCCGTTTATCGGCGGTTTGCTGTCGCCGGAACGCCAGTTTTTCCCGAAATACAGCGGCGGCGTGTACGACCGAAACGGCAAAAAACTGGTGGTCAGCCGCGGGCTGGGCAGCGGCATTTTCGGCGCACGTATTTTTAATTGCCCCGAAGTGGTGGTAATTACGCTTTACCATGACAATACGGACTAATGCAGGCCGCGCTGGGGCACAGGGCGGTTGTTTGCCGGGCCAATGCATTGTTTTTTGTGCTGTTGCCGTGGCAGACATCGCAAAACCGCAGGATCCATAGATTACTGGATTATGGACCGCAGGACTGAGAAAGGATTCATTATGTTATTGGAAGAAAACCAAAGGCACTACCGGGCTCTTGAGCTCGATAAAATATTGAAGCTGCTTGCGGCCGAAACCGCGTGTGACGACGCGGCGGAGCTTGCTTTGCAGCTGAATCCGTCTGCTTCCCTTTCGGAAGTACAGAATTTACTGAAGGAAACCGATGATGCGCATACCCTAATGGCACGCTTCGGTTCGCCTTCCTTCAGCGGGTTGAAAAACGTTACCAACTCTCTGCGCCGCGCCGAAGCGGGCGGAACGCTCAATATGGTGGAGCTGCTTCGCATTGCCGGCGTACTGCGCGCACTGCGCGGCATTGTGGAATGGCGTGCGAAAAGCGAAGGAGTAAAAAGCGGACTGGACTGGCGGTTCGATTCGCTGATGCCCAATAAATATTTGGAAGACCGCATTTTTAACGCGATTTTATCGGAAGAAGAAATGGCGGACTCCGCGTCCCCGCAGCTTGCGGCAATTCGGCGCAAAATCCGCGCCGCTTCGTCCCGGGCGAGGGAGCAGCTGGACAAGATGATTCATTCTCCCGTATATCAAAAATATTTACAGGATCCGATTGTTACCATGCGCGGCGGGCGATTTGTGGTTCCGGTGAAAGCAGAATGCCGGGGCGAAGTTCCCGGCTTGGTACACGACACCTCCTCCAGCGGCGCGACGGTATTTGTAGAACCCATGGCTGTGGTGGAAGCAAACAACCAGGTGCGGGTGCTTCTGTCGGAAGAACAGGCCGAAATTGAACGCATTCTGGCGGAGCTTTCCGCAGAAACCGGAAATTTTGCAAACGGCACCATCCGTGGGTATCAGGCCGCAGTGGAGCTGAACCTTATTTTCGCCAAGGCTAATCTGGGTTATAAAATGAAGGCCAGCATGCCCCTTGTGAACGATCAGGGAAAAATATTGCTGAAAAAAGCCCGTCATCCGCTCATTCCCGCGGATAAAGTTGTCCCCACGGACATAGAATTGGGCATGGGGTTTGACACACTGGTGATTACCGGCCCCAATACCGGCGGTAAAACTGTTTCGCTGAAAACGATCGGCCTGCTTACGCTGATGGCAATGTGCGGGCTGCTGCTTCCGGTTGCGGACAACAGCCGGATATCCATTTTCCGTCAGGTTTTGGCCGACATCGGTGACGAACAGAGCATTGAACAGTCATTATCCACTTTTTCGGCGCATATGACAAATATTATAAATATCATCGAACAGGCCGACCAAACCAGTCTTATATTACTGGATGAGCTTGGCGCGGGAACCGACCCGGTGGAAGGTGCCGCACTTGCAATGGCTATTTTGGAAGCACTGCGGGAAAAGGGCGCAAAAATTGCGGCCACCACGCACTATGCGGAGCTGAAGGTTTACGCATTGCAGACGCAAGGCGTGGAAAACGCCTGCTGTGAATTCGACGTAACCACATTACGCCCCACTTACCGCCTTTTAATCGGTGTGCCGGGGCGTTCCAACGCCTTTGCAATTTCCCTGCGGCTTGGCATGGGGGAAACAATTGTAGACCGCGCAAGGAAACTGGTCTCCAGTGAAAATTCCCGTTTTGAGGACGTGGTGCAAAGCCTGGAAACCAGCCGCCAGAACCTGGAAGCGGAGCGCGCCAGTGCGGAACAGGCCAGAATAGAAGCAGCCCGCTCCCAGAAAAACGCGCAGGACATTCTGGAAAATATTCAAGCTCAGGCCGATAAAGAAATGGAAAAGGCGCGCCGTCAGGCCGCCGAACTGGTCGCGCGTACACGCGGCCAGATTGATGCCATGCTTAACGAAATGGAAGAACTGCGAAAACAGAGCAATAAGGCACTTACCGCAGAACAAAAAGCAAAGCTGAAAGCCGGAATGCGCGCGCTGGAAGATACCGCGGATCCCATCCATAAAAAAGAGGACGGGGAATATGTGCTTCCGCGCCCGCTGAAACTCGGCGACACGGTTTTGATTTTTGATATTGACAAGCAGGCGACCGTTCTTCAGCTGCCGGAAAGTGATTCCGGCAATGTTTTGGTGCAGGCAGGAATTATTCAAACCCGTGTGCCGCTTTCCAACCTCCGTCTTGTTACCGAGAAGAAGGAGAAGGAAAAGAAAGCGCCGCGCCGAACTGTGACCCGCAACGTGACCGGCCGTGCGCAGGCACGGGTTGCCACAGAACTTGATTTGCGCGGTCAAATGACCGACGAAGCCATTATGAATGTGGATCGTTTTATCGATTCCGCGCTGCTTACCGGTATTGAGCAGCTCACTATTATCCACGGCAAAGGAACGGGCGCGCTCCGTGCCGCGGTACAGCAGCATTTGAAACATCACCCCAGCGTAAAAAGCTATCGGCTTGGCGTCTTTGGCGAAGGCGAAGCCNNGCACCGTAGTGGAGCTGAAATAAGCGGGCCGGGTATGTGAAAGCCGGCCGAAAATGACGGGAGGCAAATTATGCAGCAGACGATTGTTCAAAAGCGCAGCGGAAAAAAGCCCTTGTTCATTGTTTTGTCGATTTTCGCAGGGATTCTGATAGTAATCGGAATTCTAACCATCCTTATGCTCAGCGACCCAAACCGCAATATGGCTCCGGCTGCGAAGTCGGACACGGTTCTTGCAAAACTGGGTGTGGCTGCAATTAGCGGCGAGCCCGCGCGGCTGACCGCAGAGGAACTGAACGGTTTGCTGGCCGAAAAGCTTCCCTCTCAGGCGCCGCGCTGCTACATAAATCCCGACGATACGGTCGGGGTTTATCTTCCGGTGAATTACAAAGGCATTCATTTGGGGGTAATTTCCAATTTTACAATTGGGTATAACACTTCCCAGGAGCAGATTTTTGCCGAAGTGCATTCGGTTCAAATCGGCAGGCTGCCGGTTCAGCCTGCATTGGCGCTGAACTTGCTGAAAGGAAATCTGCCGGAAGGCGTAACCGTAAACGGGAATGTGATTCGGGCGGATATGGCGTTGTTTAGCACGCAGATTTTCGGCGATATGGTCGGTCTGCAGGTCAGCGGACTGGAAGTAACGGGGCGCTATTTTGTGCTTAATGTAACCGGAAACGCCGATAAATTGAAGGAATTTATTGTGCAGACCTTGCCAGGCTACCTTGACCTGCTGAAATAAAAAGAAACTTTTCGGAGCAGCCGGAAATATCGGCTGCTCCTCTTGACATTTGCCGCTTTTTATTGTATAATCCCATGTGTAAAGGAAATTGCTTTACACATCAGATGGGGGTGTGTTTGTGGCAAAGAATTTGGAAATTTCCCTTTTGCTTGATTTTTACGGCGATATGCTTACGGAGAAACAGCGCGAGGTAATCGAGTATTATTATAACGACGACCTTTCTCTTTCCGAAATTGCGGACAATGAGGGAATAACCCGTCAGGGTGTGCGCGATTCCATTAAGCGTGCCGAATTTCAGCTTTTGGATATGGAAGAGCGGCTTGGACTTGCCCGCCGTTTTCGTGAAATGCGAAGCGGGCTTGAAAAAATCAGCGAGGCCGCCGCTCAGATTAAGGATTATAACGAACATTTTATCTATTCGCATGAACTGGAGGATCACACAGCGCTGATTCTTGACATTGCACAGAAGCTCTGCGAATAAAAAGGAGGTACCGCGTTGGCATTCGAAGGCCTTGCCGATAAACTGACCGACGCCTTTAAACGTTTAAAGTCTAAGGGTAAATTAAATGAAGCCGATGTAAAAGAGGCAATGCGGGAAGTCCGCCTTGCGCTTTTGGAAGCGGATGTTAACTACAAGGTAGCAAAAGATTTTACCAATAGGGTAAGCGAACGTGCCATTGGCGCCGAGGTGATGGAAAGCCTTACTCCGGCACAGATGGTAATTAAAATTGTAAATGAAGAACTGACCTCCTTAATGGGGGGAAGCGACGCGAAAATTGCCAGCCCGGCATCCCCGCCGACCATTATGATGCTCTGCGGCTTACAGGGCGCCGGTAAAACAACGCACGCCGGAAAGCTTGCGTTAATGCTTAAGAACAAAGGACATCGTCCGCTGCTGGTCGCCTGCGATATTTACCGCCCGGCTGCAATTAAGCAGCTGCAGGTTGTCGGTTCTAAGGCGGGCGTTCCCGTTTTTGAAATGGGCAACGAGGACCCGGTGAAAATCTGCAAGGCCGCCATCGCCCACGCGAAGGATTACGGCAACGACATGGTGCTGATTGACACCGCCGGCCGTCTGCAGATTGACGAAGCGCTGATGAATGAGCTGAAAAATATCAAAAGCGCGGTTTCTCCGCATGAAATTCTTCTTGTGGTCGATTCTATGACCGGTCAGGAAGCCGTTAACGTGGCAAAAACCTTTGACGAGCTTTTGGATATCTCCGGCGTAATTCTTACCAAGTTGGACGGCGACACCCGCGGCGGCGCAGCGCTTTCCGTGCGCGCGGTAACCGGAAAGCCGATTAAGTTCGCCGGTACGGGCGAAAAGCTGGAAGACCTTGAAATTTTCCACCCCGACCGCATGGCATCCCGTATTTTGGGAATGGGCGACGTACTCACCTTGATTGAGGACGTACAAAGCAAGCTCAGTCAGAAGGACGCCGAACAGGCCGCCCGGAAGATGATGCAGAACAAGCTCGATTTCAACGACCTTCTAGATCAGTTCGCACAGGTGAAAAAAATGGGGCCGCTGAAAAATGTACTTTCCAAAATGCCGGGAATGGAAAAACAGCTGAAGGATGTTGACATTGACGACCGTCAGATGGATCGCATGGCGGCGATTATTCTTTCCATGACACCCGAAGAGCGGGAAAAGCCCTCCCTTATCAATCCTTCGCGCAAAAGGCGTATGGCTGCAGGCAGCGGAATGAAGGTAGAGGACGTGAACCGTCTGATCAAGCAGTTTGAACAGGCCCAAAAGCTGATGAAGCAAATGAAGGGCAAGGGAAAACGCCGTTTCGGCATGGGTATGCCGTTTTAAACCGTATTAAATGGAATTCATCCATTAAGGAACCCCTTATTGGTGAAGATATAGGGCTTGTCCCTGAATAATTCGTGGAGGTGAAACATCATGTCAGTAAAAATCAGATTGCGCAGAATGGGTGCCAAGAAGGCTCCGTTCTATCGTATAGTTGTTGCCGATTCCCGCTTCCCGCGTGACGGCCGTTTCATTGAGGAAATTGGCTATTACAATCCCCTCGAGGAGCCTTCCGTCGTGAAGGTTGACGCCGATAAGGCGAAGAAATGGATTGCCAACGGAGCACAGCCGACCGATACCGTGAAATCTCTGTTCAAGAGTCACGGTGTGCTGTAATAGCGGAGGATAATTGCCATGAAGGAACTGCTAATAGCGATTGCTCAGGGCCTTGTTGAAGATCCGGCTGCCGTTGCGGTCGACGTGGACGAGCCCGATGAAGAAGGAACCGTTGTTTATCACCTGCATGTAGCGGAAAATGATATGGGCAGAGTGATTGGCAAACAAGGCCGGATTGCGAAAGCAATCCGCATTGTAATGCGTGCAGCGGCCACCCGCACCAGCGGCAAAATCTCAGTTGAAATAGACTAAGCGCGGATCAGGGTACTGTGGGCAGACGTTGTGCGTCTGCCCTTTTTCGTAATGAAACCGCTGCGGCGGATGATATAGGAGGATACCATGCTGAATCAATATTTGGAAGCGGGGAAAATCGTAGGAACCCACGGTATTAAAGGGGAACTGCGTGTGGAACCGTGGTGTGATTCGGCCGAATTTTTGGCCAGACTGAAAACACTGTATTGGGATAAAGGAACGCAGGAACTGGACGTTGTGTCCTCGCGTGTTCACAAAACGCTGCTGTTGGTCAAGCTGAAGGGTGTGGACTCCATTGAGCAGGCGGACACTCTGCGTGGAAAAGTTCTTTATTTAAACCGTTCCGACGTTAAGCTGGAAAAAGGCCGCTACTTTATGCAGGACCTGATTGGAATGGATGTTTACAATGCCGATAATTTCATATATTACGGGAAGCTGACGGAGATTATGCACACCGGTGCGAACGACGTTTACCAAATTACGTCGGAAAGCAAAAAAAATTATCTCATTCCTGCAATTCCCGATGTTATAATCGATGTCAATATTGCAGATAGTAAAATGTTGATCCGGCCTATGAGGGGGATTTTTGAAGATGAGGATTGATCTGATTACTCTTTTCCCCGAAATGTGCGAAACGGTCATGGCGGAAAGCATTATCGGCCGTGCGCGCAAAAAAGGAGCAATTCAGGTCTGCTGCCATCAGATTCGTGATTTTGCCAACAATAAGCACAACCGGGTGGATGACTGCCCGTTCGGCGGCGGTATGGGAATGCTGCTTATGGCCGAACCGATTGCCCTGTGCCTGGACAACCTGATTGATCAGCTGGGGGAAAAACCGCATGTCATTTATATGTCCCCACAGGGGAAAACTCTTACGCAGCAGCATGTGCGGGAACTGGCACAGTACGAAAATCTGGCATTTCTGTGCGGTCACTACGAAGGAATTGACGAACGTATTATTGACGAATACGTGGACGAAGAGCTTTCCATCGGCGACTATGTTCTGACCGGCGGGGAATTGCCCGCGCTTGTGACCGCAGACGCGGTCAGCCGTATGATTGACGGGGTGCTGTCCGACCAGGAGTGTTTTGAGGAAGAAAGCCATTTTAACGGGCTGCTGGAATACCCGCATTACACCCGACCGGCGGTGTGGCGCGGCCGAAAGGTACCGGATGTTCTTTTGGCGGGTCACCACGGCAATGTGGAAAAATGGCGGCATGAACAGTCGCTTTACCGAACCTTAAAAAAACGGCCTGAAATGCTGGAAAACGCGGAGTTTTCGAAAGCGGACAAAAAGCTTTTGGAAAAGTGGAAGACGGAACTGGAACAGCCTGAAAACTGAGCCTTCCTTTTTCCTTTTTCGAAATCCGTACAGCAGAGAAAACAAAAGTTTTCAACAATTATGGCATCTTGCACAAACAAGTCCGTAACAAAATTACGCTGATTCGGTTATCAATCCAAAGTTTTTTAATTCGGTTGACGACATGCTGAAATGTGATATAATTACCTTAAATCTGAAATGTTGAATCAGCTTTTATTTTGTTTATTTTATGATTGTTTAAAGTTTGATTTTGTTTAAATAGNNAATATTAAAATGAGTGTTAAAGAGGTTTTAGTACAGAATCAGGTTGGACTCCATGCTCGTCCGGCAACTTTCTTTATTCAAAAGGCAAATGAGTTTAAATCATCCATCTGGGTTGAAAAAGAAGAAAGACGCGTAAACGCCAAAAGCCTTCTGGGTGTTCTCTCACTCGGAATCGTAGGCGGTACTTCCATTCGCATTATTGCGGACGGTGCAGACGAAGAAGAAGCAGTCAACAGCCTTGTAGAACTGGTTCAGTCCGGTTTTGCCGATCAAGGATTTAAAGTCATTCCGATTTACTTTCGCCGGTGCCATATCGCTCGGCGGTGTCAGTTGGCTTTTAAAAGAATAGCACCGCTTTTCGGCGGTGCTTTTTTGCATTTCTATTTCTATTTATTTTTATCTGCTAACAAAAGAGGTGTGATAGCGTGTATTATCTTTCGGAATTTACGGAGGAACGGGCGAAAGCCGTGTGCGGATGGAAATATGAAAATGAGTACTCGGTTTATAATTTTCCTGCTTGGGAACGAATTCAGGAGCTGCACTTCGATATTACCGATGCAGAAGTCCGTAAAAACCAATATTGCGCAGTAGTGGATGAAACCGGCACGCTTTGCGGCTATTTCCTGTTTCGGCCCAACCAAAATGCGGTTATGCTTGGGTTGGGGGTACATCCTGCTTATTGCGGCAAGGGGTACGGTGCTGAACTAATGAAGCTGATACTGGAAGAGTTTCGCAGCCGTTACCCGGGGCGCGAGTTGGAACTGGAAGTACGCGGGTTTAATCAAAGGGCGATTCGCTGTTATTCCCATGCGGGGTTTCAGAAAATAAGCGAGTATTTTAAGGAAACGCCCATAGGTGCCGATACCTATTTGCGGATGCGGTTAACCCGGTGATTTTTATTCTGTAATTTCAATTTGGTTCCCTTCCGGGTCGGCAACGCAGCTTTCATAGTAGCCGTCGCCGGTAATTCGCGGCGCGCTGATTATCCTATAACCGTCTATTGCCAGCTGCTCCGTCAGCTCATTTACTTTTTCTTTATTGCCAACACTGAACGCCAAATGCGCCCAGCCGGTGTGAAGCGATTCGGGCTGGGTTTCCTGCGGCTCAGGCCGTGCCATAATTTCCAGCCGGGCTCCGTCGTCAAAGCTTAAAAAGTATGTTTGCAGTCCGGTTTTCATATTTTCATATTTCTGATTCGATACGCCGGAAAAATAGGTTTCATAAAACTTTCTCATTTTTTCCAGGTCTGAAGTGAAAAGCGCGGCATGATTAATTTTCATTGAGATCCTCCTTTCCTATATTTTGCAATATATAATACAGATTTGTCCGTATTTCCTGCGGTGCCAAAAAGGCTGTTTGTACCGTTATAGAAACCGGTTCTTACGTTTAAAACGATTCCGTTAATGCTGACGGTGGTTTCGTTGTTCCAGTGAATGTCTGCGAAACGGCAGCCGGAACTGCGGTAAAGGCTGCGGGACATTCCGCCCCGGTTGTCTTCCACACGGCAAAAAACAGATGTTTCTGCGGCGGCGCTGAAGTTGCCGAAATTATAGGTGTAAGCATAAATGGTGTAGGACTTTCCGGGCGAGGTGCTGGTACCGATTAAGGTTTGCTGAAACAGCAGACCGCAATAGAACAGGAAATACCACCCGGCTGCCAGCAAAATGAAAAGCGCCCCCGCAGCAAATATTGTTTTCCGTATCCTTTTCATTTCAAACTGCTTCTTTCCGCCATTGAAGCCATGCCGGAACGTAAAAAAATCCCTCTGCCGGCATAATAGCATAAAGTTTAAAAATTGTCCATCCGAATTAACTCTTTTTGTGATAAAATAAGGCAAATAGTGAATCCATCCAGGAGGTGGTTGCCATGACCGACCACGAAAAACATATTAAAGAACTGCGCAGCCGGGCTATGCGGCTTCCGCTGAACCCCGGCGTTTACATTATGCATGACAAAACGGGTAAAATAATTTACGTCGGCAAGGCCAAGGCGCTGAAAAACCGTGTCAGCCAGTATTTTGGCTCGGAAAAGAATCACGATGATAAAGTGCGCCGCATGGTCAGCAATGTCGAGTATTTTGAATATATTCTTACCGACAGCGAATTTGAAGCGCTTGTGCTGGAATGCAGTCTGATAAAACAGCACAATCCAAAGTATAATATTTTATTAAAGGATGATAAGGGTTATCACTATATCAAAGTGACGGCAGGCCCGTGGCCCCGCATTTCGGAAGCGAAACAGATTCTGGACGACGGCGCGAACTACATTGGCCCCTTTGTCAGTTCCTGGGCAACGAAAGAATCCGTAGACGAAGCACTGAAAATTTTCCGACTGCCTTCCTGCAACCGCAAGTTCCCGCAGGACATTGGCAAAACAAGACCTTGTTTAAATTATTATATTAAACAATGCTGCGCTCCATGCAGAGGAAAAGTCAGCGAAGCCGAATACAATGAAGCGGTATCCGAAGCAATTGAATTTTTGCGCGGAGGCAGCGCAGGAAGTATTCGGGATTTAACCCAGAAGATGAACGACGCGGCTGACTCCCTTGAATTCGAGCGCGCAGGCCGAATCCGTGACCGGATTGCTGCAATTAAGCGTATGGGGGACCGCCAGAAGGTGGTCGCAGCCAAAGTGCCGGAGCAGGATATTATTGCCTTGGCGCAGGGTGCGGAAAGCAGCTGTTTTGAGGTGTTCCGTTTCTTAAACGGCCGTCTTTGCGACCGCGAAACGTTTTTGGTGGGGGAAACGGGCAACCCCAAAACTGCCCGCAGCGAATTTATCGAGCGTTACTATTCTATGCGTGACCGTATCCCGCCGCGTGTCTGCCTGGACGGTGCGACGGAAAATTCAGAACTGCTGGGTCAGTGGCTGTCACAACGAGCCGGCAAAAAGGTGATGATTTCCGTTCCGCAAAAGGGCGAGCAGGCGCAGCTTGTGGAAATGTGCCGCAATAACGCCGCAGAGCAGCTTGCGCAGAATACCGGGCGTACCGGGCGCGAAGCGTCGGCGCTGGACGAACTGGGCCGTTTGCTCGGCATGGAACAGCCCCCGGTCTACATTGAATCGTACGATATTTCGAACCTTGCAGGCGGAGAAAATGTTGCGGGTATGGTTGTGTTTGAAAACGGCAGGCCGCTCAAATCCGCTTACCGTAAATTCAAGATCAAAACGGTTTCCGGTCAGGACGATTATGCATCCATGCAGGAAGTAATTGGGCGCCGGCTGCAGGAATACTTGGAACTGAAAGATACCGGCACCGGTTTTGGCCGTCTGCCAGACCTGATTCTGCTGGACGGCGGCAAGGGGCACGTTGCCGCTATAAAACCAGTATTGGAAGCTGCGGGGCTGGATATACCGCTTTTTGGCATGGTTAAGGACGATAAACATCGCACGCGCGCCATTGCAAAGGACGGCGGGGAAATTGCCATCAATTCCAACCGCAGCGCGTTTACGCTGGTGTCGTCCATTCAGGACGAAGTTCACCGCTTTGCCATTGGGTACCACCGCCAAATGCGGAAAAAGGCGACCATTTCCACAACGCTGACTTCGATTGAGGGAGTCGGCCAGACCCGAGCCCGTGCGCTGCTAAAACACTTTAAGACCATTGCTGCCATCCGCAGCGCGGATTTGGAAGAACTGGTGGGAGCGCCCGGAATGACAAAGCCCTCCGCGCAGCGCGTTTATGATTATTTTCATCATGAAAACGGCGGCAGTGACGGTTCGGTTGAGGAAGAGATTTCCTGAATCTGTTTTATTGTTTTGCTTTATACAGCAGGATTGACAATCTTTTTACAAACAATCCGCAAAGCAAGTTGACATGTCGGCGCGTAAATGGGATAATATCTTTTATAAGCAGACGCAGACATAGAAATGAATTTTGAGTTTTCATAATTACCTTAGTGTATGAAGGAGTTTTAATATATGAGAGTAATCACCGGTTCGGCTCGCGGCAAGCGGCTGACAACGCTGGAAGGCGAGCAGGTGCGCCCCACCCCGGAACGGGTAAAGGAAGCGCTCTTCAGCATTATCCAGTTCCAAATTGAGGGCAGACGCGTGCTTGACCTTTTCGCCGGTTCCGGCCAGCTTGGAATCGAAGCCTTAAGCCGCGGAGCAAAGCAGGCCGTTTTTGTGGACGCCGGGAAAGATTCGATTGCAGTGGTGCAGAAAAATCTGGAAAGCACAGGGTTGATGGATAGCGCAAAAATAAAAAATATGGATTTTGCGGCGTTCCTATTGCAGAACCGCGAACCGTTTGACCTTGCATTTCTTGACCCGCCTTATCGCAAAGGACTGCTCCAGCGTGCGCTCCCCATGGTCGCGCAGGCAATGAACAAAGGCGGAACCATTCTCTGTGAAAACCCGACCGATGAGGAAATGCCGGAAACCGCCGGTGATTTTGTTCGCGGCCGTTCCTACCGTTACGGCAAAATTGTGCTGACTCTATACAGACATAAGGATGTGACCGAACAGTGAGAACCGCAATTTGCCCCGGCAGCTTTGACCCGGTTACCCTGGGGCATTTGGACATAATTAACCGGTCAAGAAAAGTGTTTGACAAAACCATTGTTGCCGTGCTGGTCAATCCGGAGAAGCACACTATGTTTACGGTGGACGAGCGTATCGGGCTGTTGAAGCGCTGTACGGAAGGAATGGAAGACGTTGAGGTCGTCGGTTTTGAAGGCCTGCTTGCCGATTACGCACGGCAGCGCGGCGTGACCGCAATTGTAAAGGGACTGCGGGCGCTGTCTGACTTTGAATATGAATTTCAGCAGGCGCTGACCAATAAAAAGTTAAATCCGGAATTGGAAACAATGTTTCTTACCACCAGCGCGGAAAATATGTTCCTCAGCTCCAGCATTGTTAAGCAGATTGCGAGCTTTGGCGGGGATATTTCAAATTTTGTTCCGGAATGTATTTTGGAAGACATTAAAGCCAGAATCAGCGAAGGAGGGAAATGATATGAGCGAACTGAACGTAGAAGAATTAATTGAAGAATTATACGACATGGTGGAAAAAGCGTGGAGCCTGCCCCTCAGTCGCGGCCGTGCAGTTCTGGACGGGGAAGAGGTCAAACAGATTCTCGACGAGATCCGTGAAAATCTTCCGCAGGAAATTCGCCAGGCGAAAGCAATTTGCGCTGACCGCGCCCAGATCATCAGCGACGCGAAACGCGAAGCGGAAACTGTGGTTCGTGTGGCGGAGGAACGCGCCAAAACTATGGTCAATCAGGATGAAATTGTGAAACAGGCACAGCAAAAGGCCAACGAGCTGATTACCCAGTCGCAGGCCAAGTTCCGTGAAATGCGGAAAGCATCCAATGATTACATAGACGACCTGATGAAGCGTACGGATGACGCGCTTGCGGCAAACCTGTCAGAGCTTCGGCAGACCCGCCAGAACATCAAAGCCTCCCAGCGGTCGGGGCAAAATTAATTTAGATAATTTGAATATATTTTAGGAACGCATCACAAGATATTGTGGTGCGTTTTTCTTTGTAACAAAATACGTAACTCCTGCAAAAATAGGCGAATTATGGTTGACATAATTAAAAAATAAAGGTTGCAATTTAGAAATGAATAGGCTATAATCAAACTACAAAGTGGTGAAAGGTGGGGGCAAGTGACACGATGTGGTTTCCACATCTCCTTTTTGCCCGTCAAGTGATCGGTTATGTTGATCGGTGAGTACCAACATAATATTGACCAGAAAGGCCGTGTAATTGTCCCGGCCAAATTCCGTGAGGATTTGGGCGAGCGTTTTTATATTACAAAGGGTCTGGATGGGTGCCTTTTTGTGCTTTCACCCGAGGAATGGGCACGGCTACAGGATAAAATAAAAGCAATGCCAATTTCCAAAGCGAGGGGTCTGCAGCGCTTCTTCTTTTCCGGGGCGGCGGAAGTCGAGCCGGACAAGCAGGGCCGCATTTTAATACCGCAGCCTTTGCGCGACCATGCGAAACTGACAAAAGACGTAACCGTAATCGGTGCTTCCAGCCGCGCTGAAATCTGGGATTCCGAACACTGGAACGAATTTAATTCCAATCTTACGGAAGACAGTATAGCCGAAGCAATGGATTTGCTTGAACTTTAACGGCGGGGCGGTGGATATATTTTATGGAATTTCAGCATAAGCCAGTTCTGTTTGATGAAACGATAAACAGTCTTAACATTAAACCGGACGGCATTTATATTGACGGAACGGCCGGGGGCGGGGGGCATTCGCAGGCAATTGCGGACAAACTTACCACAGGCACGCTTCTTTCTATCGATCAGGACCCGGACGCAATTCAGGCCGTGACCGAGCGATTAAAAGATTATAACTGTTCGGTTATTTACCGGGCGAATTTTTCCAAGATGGCCGAAGTGGCGGAGAACCTGAAACTGGCTCCGGTTGACGGCGTCCTTCTCGATATAGGGGTGTCATCCTACCAGCTTGACAACCCGGAACGCGGTTTCTCTTATCATTCCGACGCGCCGCTTGACATGCGAATGAGCAAGCAGGGCGCTTCCGCAAGAGATTTGGTCAACAATCTTTCCTGGCAGGAACTGGCACAGATTATCAGCCGCTACGGTGAAGATAAAAACGCACGAAGCATTGCAAAAGGCATTGTTAAGGCAAGAGAAGAAGCCCCGATTGAAACCACGCTTCAGCTGGCGGAAATCATTAAAGCTTCCGTACCGGCGGCGGTACGCCGGGAACAGGGGCATCCCGCTCGAAAAACATTTCAGGCTTTGCGCATTGAAGTGAATGAGGAACTGGATCGCCTTTCTCAGGGATTGGACGCCGCTTTTTCCGTGCTGAAACCGGGTGGAAGGCTTGCAGTGATTACCTTTCATTCACTGGAAGACCGTATGGTGAAACAGCGCATGGCCGCCTGGTGTACAGGCTGTACCTGCCCGCCGGATTTTCCGGTTTGTGTGTGCGGGAAAACGCCGCAGGCGGAACTTCTTTATAAAAAAGGTCTGGCTCCGACGGAAGAAGAACTGGAACTGAATCCACGCAGCAGAAGCGCAAGGCTTCGCGTCTGCATAAAACTATAAATTCATTCTATTACAAAAAGATCGGGAGTGGGGAATTTGGCATCTCAGAACAGCAACGCAGCGTATGATTTCGCACTGTTTGAGCCGAAACGGCAGCAGGAAGTACCGCAGAAAAAAAACAATATTATTGAGCTTCCAAAAGAAAAACTGGAACAAAACCGCAAGGCCAAGGTTAACCCGGTCAAAGCGCTTTCCGGTTTTCTCGCACTGGCCGTTATTTTCGGAATGGTAACAACCATTGTGTACGGTCAGGTTCAGCTTACGGAACTGACCGAGTAGCTGAATGTCGCCACCAAAACGCTGGATGAAAATCAAAGCGTTTATACCCAGTTGAAAATGAAATCGGATTCGCAGCTTTCACTTCAGTCGGTGGAGGATTATGCCACCAATAAGCTTGGCATGAAGAAAATTGAACAAAGTCAGGTCGAGCCGATTGAACTGTCCAAAGGCGATAAAATACAGGTGCTCCAAAGCGGAAACGATCAAAATTGGCTCAGCTCTCTCTGGAATTCTATTGTGCAATTATTGTCATAATCGAAATAGTTTATAAATAAGTATTACTACCAAAATTTGTTGAGATTTGGTTTGGTAAGCAAAAGAGGAGAGTTGAGAGCTGATCTTAACTCTCATTTTTGTAACACCGCATACTGCTTAGCCGCATGGAGGAACCGCAATGGCAAAAGGAACAACCATAAGAATGTGGCACCGTACCACGTTTGTGCTGCTGGTGCTTATCGTAATCGGTTTTGGGGCAATTATTTTCAGCCTTGCAAAATTGCAGCTTGTGGAAGGAGAAAGCCTTTCCACCCGCGCGGTTGACCAGCAGCTGAAAAATACCTCAATCAGCGCCCAGCGCGGTACGATTTATGACTGTAATATGAAGGCGCTTGCCAAAAGCGCGACCGTTTGGAAGGTCGTGCTTGAACCTGCGTTTATTACCGATGAAAACCGGGACGTAATCGCCACCGGCCTTGCTAAAATTCTGAATATGGATAAAGCGGACATTGTGGAGCGCAGTAAGAAAAAGACCTACTATGACGAACTGAAACGCAAGGTAGAAACGGATGTTAAGGACGAAGTACTTCAGTTTAAGCAGGACAACAACATAGGAAACGGGATTCGCTTAATTGAAGATTATAAACGGTATTATCCGTACGGCGCCTTTGCCTCGACGGTTCTGGGCTTTACCGGAACAGACAGCCAGGGTCTTGCCGGCGTGGAACAGGAGTACGACAGCTACCTTACCGGAGTATCCGGAAAGCTGGTCACGGCAAAAAATGCAATCGGTACCGACATGCCGTTCCAATACGAACAGAAAGTAGACGCCCAGAACGGTGACAGCTTAGTGCTTACCATTGACGAAGTAGTACAGCATTTTCTGGAAGAAAACGTAGAGGAAGGCGTAATCAAGAATAAAGTCGGCGACCGTGCGGGCGCAATCGTTATGAACGTAAAGACCGGCGCGATTTTGGGAATGGCCGTAAAAGGCGACTTTGATCCCAACGATCCGTTTACCGTGGCGGATAAAACAGAGGCGGCCGCCATCGCGGCAATGCCGCAAGGCGAGCAGAGAACCGCAGCCCTTGCCGCCGCGCGCGAAAAGCAGTGGCGTAATAAAATGGTAAGTGACACTTATTATCCCGGTTCCGTTTTTAAAACCATTACCGGTTCAGCTGCACTGGAAGAGGGCCTTGTTACCGAAGACACCGGCTTTAGCTGCCCGGGTTCCCTTACCATCAGCGGAACCGTCATCCATGACTGGAAAGCCGGAGGGTTCGGTCATCTTACCTTTGCGCAGGGCATTTGCAACTCCAGCAACGTAGTATTCATGCATGTGGGCCAAAAGCTTGGCCCGGACCGCTTCTTTAAATACTTCAACGCGTTCGGCCTGACCCAGAAAACCGGCATTGACCTGCCGGGCGAGGGCAGAAGCCAATATTATACCGCGAAACAGCTGAATCCGGTTGAACTTGCCACATCCTCATTCGGCCAAAGTAATACCGTTACCCCGATTCAGATGATCACGGCGGTGGCTGCTGTGGTAAACGGCGGATATTTGGTGCAGCCGCATGTGGTAAGCCAGATTATCGATGACAGCGGAAATATTGTAAAGACCGCGGACACTAGTCCGAAACGTCAGGTGATTTCCACGGAAACCTCCAAACGTATGGCCGCAATTTTGCAGCAGAACGCAACGACCGGTACGGCGAAAAACGGCTATCTGCCGGGCTACCGCATCGGCGGAAAAACAGGAACTTCCCAGAAAACCGATGTTAAGATTAAGACCGGTAAGGACGAATATATTGCTTCTTACTGCGGTTTTGCTCCTGCAGATGATCCGCAGGTTATCATGCTGGTGTATTACGACGAACCGCACGGCGACAGCTACTACGGCAGCGCCGTTGCAGGTCCTGTATTTGCAAAATCCATGGAAGAAATTCTGCCCTATTTGGGGGTACAGCGGAAATATACCGACACCGAACTTGCCAAGCTGGATATGAATACACCGGACAGTGTTGGGAAAACCGTAGCTGACGCTAAAAATCAGTTGAATAAGGTGAAACTGATTCCGAAGGTTTACGGCAGCGGCACAAAGGTTATTTCGCAGGTGCCGGAACCGGGCAAAACAATTCCGCAGAACGGTACTGTCGTGCTTTTTACCGATGATACCGGGTCCAGCAAGACCGTAACGGTTCCCAATCTGGTCGGAATGTCGCTTGCCGCCGCAAACAAGGCTGCGGCGAATGCCGGTTTGAACATCAGTATTACCGGCGCCGCGCTGACCGGAACCAATCCAATTTCAAATTCGCAGAATATCCCTGAAAATACTAAGGTTGCCCCGGGTACTGTTATTACAGTCGGATTTATTGAACCCGACCAGGTAGAATAACGAATTCTTTCAAAGGAATGATGTCGATGGCAAACTTTCACCCTGCTGTAAAACTGATTGCTGTCAGTGAAAAAAGCGGGTATACTATTGCCGTATTAAAAGATATTCTTGCCCGCTGCGGGCGCAGCTGCTACCGCGTTGTTTCGGTTGAGGAACAGCTGCCGCCGGATGCTTCGCTCGCGGTTCTGCTTTTGTGCAGCGCGGCGGTTCCGGACGATGCCGACCGTTATTCGGTTTGTGTTGCGGCATATGAATTTGCCGCCCAGCCCGAACTCGCTGTTCTGCATCCGCTCACCTATTCCGTGAAAAGCGACAGCGCGGACTTTACGGCGCGCAACATTCGTCAAACGCAGGACGGCTTTACCGCCTTTGAAATTGTCGGCGTTGGCGTTATCGGCCGCGTAAAGCTGGCCGCGCGAACCGAAGGGGCTGTATGTGCGGCTTTGTCGGCGGCGGCGGCTTCTATTGCGTGCGGAATTCCCTTTGCGGAAGTGCTCGACGCGCTCAATAACATGAAAATTGAGGATTAAAAACGGAAATCATTGTGGTATAATGATGGAAATGCCTTGGCGGACGCCGGGGCAACAATGATACAAAGGTGGAGTAAGAACATATGAACTCATTTTGGACTCTTGCGGCGGCAGTATTGGCTTTTGGAATCACCGGACTTCTTGGAAAATGGATGGTGCCGTTCCTGCATAAAATCAATTTTGGCCAGACAATCCGTGAGGTCGGCCCCAAATGGCACCAAAAAAAGAACGGTACCCCCACAATGGGCGGTTTTATGTTTATCATCGGCATTTTTTTAAGCGCCGCAATCTGCGTTCCTCTTTTTTACCGCTATTCGAACCAGAGCTCGCTTGAAATGATGATGCGCACCAAAATCGTCGGGGGTCTTTTAATGGCTGCCGGCTTTGGTGCCATCGGTTTTTTTGACGACTACATTAAAGTGGTGAAAAAACGCAACCTTGGTCTGAATGTAAGGCAAAAACTGATTCTTCAATTTATCGTTGCGGGCGGTTATTTGTATTCCCTTTCCGAGGCGGGCGCGGGCACTTCCACGCAAATTCCGTTTTTGGGCAATGTGGATTTTGGGGTGTGGTATTGGATCGTGTCGCTGCTCGGAATTGTCGGCATGGTAAACGCCGTGAATTTCACTGACGGAATCGACGGCCTGAATGCTTCCGTCACCTTTTTCGTATCCCTGTTTTTCCTCATTATTTCCGGGGTGCTCAGTATTGGCGGCATGGGAATTCTTTCTGCGGCGACCGCCGGCGCCTGCCTTGGCTTTCTGCTTTGGAACTTCAACCCGGCGAAAGTATTCATGGGTGACACGGGTTCGCTGTTTCTCGGCGGCATGGTATGTGCGCTTGGGTTCGGGCTTAATCTGCCGATTTTGATTTTACCGCTTGGTATTATTTATATCTGTGAAATTTTGTCTGTCGTACTGCAGGTCAGTTACTTTAAAGCAACNNGGATTCAGCTTTGTTACGGCAATTTTCGGGGCAATTTCCGTCGCGCTTGTTATTTACGGGTTTTAATCAAAAAATGACAAAATTAACGTGGAAACTGTGATTTAATTAGTAGTGCCGCTTGTCGGCAAATGCGAGGAGGGGACAAATATGACTAAAACAATCGAGAAGACAAAAGCGGCCCCTGCCCGCACAAAAAATGCCGGTGAACAGCATGAGGACCCTCAAAAGCAGAATTTCACCAAACGGATGCGCAAAAAATTCCGTGTTTTCTCTGTTCGTTCCGGTTTGGATATGCCGTTTTTATTTCTGACTTTGGTACTGCTGATTATAGGGCTGGTAATGCTTTTTTCGGCCAGCTATGCCAATGCGTATTATCGGTTCGGCAACAGCTATTATTTTATCAGCCATCAGGCCGCTTTGGCCGTACTGGGCGTAATCGCCATGATTGCTATTTCCTATTTTGACTATCATCATTTCCATAAATTCGCAATACCGATTTTGCTGATTTCTTATCTGATGTTGGTTCTGGTGCTGTTTACACCCAGAATCAACGGAGTGCACCGCTGGATTGACCTTGGGCCGCTCGGCCAGTTCCAGCCTTCCGAGCTTGCGAAATTTGCGATTGTTTTAGTTTTTGCGCATTTAATTTCCATTAATTTTAAACGGATGGATACCTTCCGTTACGGCGTATTGCCTTATATTTTAATATTAGGTGCGACAGCGGGACTGCTGGTGCTGGAACCCCACGTTTCCGCAACGGTTATTCTGGTGCTGTTGGCCGGCGTTATGCTGTTTATCGGCGGAGTTCGCCTGCGCTGGTTTGGTCTGGCGTTCGGCGGGGCGGCGGCGGCGGTTGCGTATCTGGTTCTGTTTACCCAGAAATTCAGCTATGCCAACGACCGTATCCGTGCGTGGCTTGACCCGTTCACCACCGTCAGCAAAGAATTGATGGAGGACACCTGGCAGACCCGGCAGTCGCTTTACGCGATTGGCTCGGGCGGTTTGCTCGGTCTTGGCCTGGGGCAGTCACGTCAAAAATATCTGTATTTGCCAGAACCGCAAAACGACTTTATTTTCGCTATTGCATGCGAGGAACTGGGGTTCATCGGCGCTTTAATTATTATTATTCTGTTTGCCATGCTGGTATGGCGCGGAATCAGTATTTCGCTGAAAGCCAAAGATAAATTCGGAATGCTTTTAGGAATTGGCCTTGTGGTTCAAATCGGGCTTCAGGTTATTTTGAATATAGCGGTTGTAACAAACACCATACCCAATACCGGCATCAGTCTTCCGTTCTTCAGTTATGGGGGCACCTCGCTGGTAATTCTGCTGGCTGAAATGGGAATTGTACTTTCCATTTCACGAACGTCATCGATTGAGAAAACATAGCAAAAAATTGTGATTGCTTTAATTAAGTAGGTAAGAGGGATTTCTATGAAAGTATTATTTGCGGGCGGGGGTACCGCGGGGCATATTAACCCGGCGCTTGCGATTGCCGGTCATCTGCGGGAAAAGGAACCGGACGCGCAGATTCTTTACATCGGCGCAAAAGGCGGTATGGAGGAACGGTTGGTTCCCGCCGCGGGATTCGATTTTAAAAGTATTACGATTTCCGGGTTTCAGCGCAAGCTGAACTGGGCGGGAATTAAGAAAAACGTGAAAACAGCGGTGCATGTTATTACCTCCACCAGGGAGGCACACCGAATTATAAAGGAGTTTCAGCCCGATATCTGTGTGGGTACCGGCGGCTATGTGTCCGGCCCGGTGATTCGCGAAGCAATGAAAATGGGTATTCCGGCAGTCATTCATGAGCAGAACGCCTTTCCGGGTGTAACAAACAAAATGCTCTCCAAACGCGCAAGCAAAACCATGCTTGCCGTAGCTGACGCGCAGAAATATCTTGACCCCTCGGCGCGGTGTGTGCTGACCGGGAACCCGGTTCGCCCAGCGGTGCTTCGCGCGGAAAAAGGCGCGGCACGCAAGGCGCTCGGGTTGGACGAAAGACCGATGATTCTGTCGTTCGGCGGCAGCCTTGGCGCGCGGAAAATTAATGAGGCCGTTGTGGACTTGCTGATAAAAAGCGCACAGACCGGCCGTTTTCAGCATATCCACGGCTACGGTCAGTGGGGCGGCTGGTTTCCGGATCTTTTAAAAGAGAAGGGATTTCGTCCCGAAGTGCATCACAATATCGATATCAGAGAATATATTAATAACATGCCGGAATGTCTGGCGGCTGCCGATTTGGTTATTTGCCGTGCCGGTGCCATTACGTTAAGTGAACTGCAGGCGCAGGGAAAAGCATCTGTTTTAATTCCTTCCCCCAATGTAGCGGAAAATCACCAATACCATAATGCAATGGCGCTGGTTTCCCGCAATGCGGCGGCGATCATTGAGGAAAAAGACCTCACTGGCGAAGCGCTGAACAAAAAGGTGGAAGAACTTTTCAAAAAACCTGAAACAATTCGCGAACTTGCCGATAATGCTAAAGGGATGGCAATTCTCGACGCCAATGAAAGAATTTACAAAATTCTGAAAGAGGTATTGGCAGACAGAAATTGAAAGCAATCACAGCAGCACCAAAAACCGCATAGTATATGATTAGAAAATGTGGGGGTGTTGCTATGTCAGAACTTTTAATTCACGGCCCGAATAAATTGGAAGGTGAGATTGCAATCCACGGTGCGAAAAACAGCACCTTGCCGCTGATGGCCGCTACCCTTTTATGCGAAGGACAATGCGTGCTACATAACTGTCCCAACCTGTTGGATGTGGACACGTCCTTGAAAATCCTGCGCCACCTTGGCTGCAGGGCAGAGCGGTCAGGAAACGATGTTACAGTTGACCCGCTTCAGGCAAACAACTCGGAAATTCCCGACGGCCTGATGCGTGAAATGCGTTCCTCAATTATTTTTTTGGGGGCGATTATCAGCCGGATGGGAAAGGCAAATTTGTCCTTCCCCGGCGGGTGTGAGCTGGGCCCAAGGCCGATTGATCTTCACCTTGCCGCCCTTCGAAAAATGGGCGTCCTTATTGACGAAGACCATGGCTGCCTGGACTGCAGTGTACCGAATGGAATTCGGGGCGCGTGTATCAACCTTTCCTTCCCCAGTGTGGGCGCAACGGAGAATGTCATTATAGCGGCAAGCCGTGCGCAGGGCACAACGATTATTACGAATGCGGCCCGTGAACCGGAAATCTGCGATTTAGCCGATNNCCGTCGTAATCGAAGGGGTAAAACATCTATCCGGCTGCGAACATCAGGTGATTCCGGACCGTATCGCGGCTGCTACTTATCTTACTGCGGCAGCAATTACCGGAAGTACGCTCATCATTGCCAATGTCATTCCGGATCATCTTTCTCCGGTGCTTCCGGTGTTTGAAGAAAGCGGATGTAAAATTGATATTTTGGATCAGAAAATCCGGATTATTTCCCCAAAGCGGTTAAGCAGAATCAAAAGTGTGCGAACCATGCCGTATCCTGGGTTCCCAACGGATGCACAGGCACCCGTCATGGCAATGACCACCCTTGCGGAAGGTACCAGTATTTTCGTTGAAAATATCTTCGAAAGCCGATATAAGCATGTGGGTGAGCTATTGCGGTTAGGAGCTAACATAAAAGTAGAAGGTCGTGTCGCTGTGGTGGAAGGCGTAGCCCGTCTTTCCGGCGCGCCGGTAGAGGCCGCAGATTTACGCGGCGGTGCAGCTTTGGTTGTAGCCGGCCTTGCGGCGCAGGGTACGACTGAAATCAGCGGTTTAAAGCATTTGGACCGCGGCTATGAAAACATTGAAAAAAGCCTGGCGATGCTTGGCGCGGATGTAGAAAGAATTTAATCCGTATTTGCAAACGGAGGAAGACAAATGACAAGGAAACGAGAAAACGGAGGCGATGCGGTGCCCCGCGTTTATGATAAAAGCAGCGGGGAATACCGTCCGGTTTCGGGCAGGGAAGGGCATAACTCCAAATATGCCTCCCCGCAGCGCAGAGCGGAAACACGCAGACGGCGAAAACGCCGGGCTCTCCTTTTATTTTATTTCTTTACCATTATTACAGTTATTACTGCGGCGGCAGCGCTTTCCCTGACGGTGCTTTTTAAAATTGATTCTATTCAGATTACCGGCACTTCCCGTTATTCGGCAGAGCAAATTATTGCAGTTTGCGGAATCGAGAAAGGGCAGAATCTTTTTCTTGCAAATACGGGGGAAGCGGGCGCTGCCATACAGCAGAAGCTGCCTTATATCAGTGCGGCAAAGGTAAGCCGCCGTCTTCCGGCGAAAATTCTGATTACCGTAACGGAAGAGCCGATTTCAGGTGCGATGGAGTTCAATAAAAAATACGCGGTGATCGGGGCTTCGGGTAAGGTGCTCGAACTGGCGGCAACCATGCCGGAAAATTGCCCTACGATCAAAGGGTTAAAATTAGCTAAGGCGGAGGTGGGCAAAGCCGTTGTGTACGCCGACACAACGCAGCAGGCCACCTTTCATGACCTGTCCGCAGCCATTGCGGACACAAAGCTGGATAAAATAACGGAAATTGATTTAAGTACTCCCTATAAGCTGCAAATCGTTTACGATAAGCGTATTACAATGGATTTGGGGCTTGCATCAGATTTAAACTATAAGCTCCGTTTTGCGAAAAGCATCTTGGACGCGGGAAAAATAAAGGAAAATGAAAAAGGGGTTTTGAACCTTTCTGTGGCGGCGGAAGACAACAACGCGTTCTTTGATCCCGACTATTCCACCAGCCCTTCGTCTTCCAGTCAGGCTGCGTAAAATACTAAAAAATAATTATTTTAAAGAATAAAATTTTTCTATAAATATACTATACTAGAGTAATGAAAAATTTATTGAAATAATCTCAAAAACATGATAGATTATTAATATTGATTAAAATTTAAGATTTATAAAATTATGGATATATAAGGAGGAAGCAGCACATGCCTTTTGAAATTGACAACGATTTTGACAACATCGTGCAAATAAAAGTAATCGGTGTTGGCGGCGGCGGCGGAAACGCAATTGACCGCATGGTCACCATGGGCGTGCAGGGGGTCGAATTTATCAGCGTAAATACCGATAAACAGGCACTTTACCGGTCAAAGGCTACGCAGAAAATTCAAATCGGCGAAAAGGTAACTCATGGCAAGGGCGCCGGTTCCAAGCCGGAAATGGGACAGAAAGCTGCTGACGAAAGCCGTGAAGCCATTGCCGCAGCAATTCGCGGAAGCGACATGGTATTTATTACGGCAGGTATGGGCGGGGGCACCGGNNTACGGTCGGAATTGTTACAAAACCGTTTGATTTTGAAGGCCGCCGCCGTATGGAACAGGCGGAAAGCGGAATTTCCGCATTGCGCGAACATGTGGACTCTTTGGTTGTCATTCCGAATGAACGCTTAAAGCTGGTCAGTGAACAGCGTATTACTTTGCTGAATGCATTCTCTATTGCAGATGATGTGCTGCGCCAGGGCGTACAGAGTATTTCCGACCTGATTAAACTGCCGGGTCTTGTTAACCTGGACTTTGCAGACGTTACCGCCGTTATGAAGGATGCCGGTTATGCGCACATGGGCGTTGGCAGAGCCTCCGGCAAGGATAAGGCGGCAGCGGCAGCGAACATGGCGATTTCCAGCCCGCTGCTTGAAACCGCGATCAACGGGGCCAAGGGCGTTATCATCAACATCACTTCTTCACCGGATATCGGTCTGGATGAAATTGAAACCGCTTCCTCAATGATTGCCGCACAGGCTCATGAAGAAGCAAATATCATTTGGGGTGCCGCGTTCGATGAGAACATGGATGACGAAATGAGCGTTACGGTGATTGCCACGGGTTTCTCTTCTTCCGACCCGACTGTCTATTCGCAGGACAAGCATGTGAAAGACGCAAAAAAGGAAATTCCGAATGCGCAGGTCGCCCAGTCCAATCCGATTGACGATGAAGATTTTACCGACATCATGTCCATTTTCAGCAGGAAATAATATCCATATAAGAAGATTAGGCGGGTGCGCAGGCATCCGCCTTTTTTACGTTTCGGGCTGTTTTTTACCGGAAAATCAATCATAATTGCCCTATTTCGCTCAAAATAGCCTTTGTAGCGCTTTTTAAGACGAATTTCAAGAAATATTGCTCAAAATACCCCTCTTGCTCTTGTAATCTCGCGATATTGTGGTATAATATCATTCGGAAGAAAACGAATTCACAAAAATTCAACATATTGGAGGTGGCATTGTGAACCCTGACCCTTTGAGTCGATACTTAAATAAATTACATAAAGGAGATGAGCGCAATGCTGTCCTACTACAAGACCATAGACGGTCACATCTCACCAATTCCAGCCTGCGAACCAGGGTGCTGGATTAATTGTGTTGCACCGGACGATGATGAAATTAACAGCCTGATTGCCAATTTTGGAATAGAGCCGGATTTTTTCCGTGCCGCAATGGACGAGGAAGAGTCTTCTCATATTGATAATGAAGACAACAGCACCCTTGTTATTATTGATATTCCCATGGTGGAGAAGTCCGGGAAAAACATTACTTACACCACAACGCCGCTTGGCATTATTCTGACCGAAAAAAATGTGATAACGGTTAGCACCAAGGAAAACGCCGTTGTTAACGAGTTTGCCGAAGGGGTTGTAAAAGGCGTTCAGACCAACCTGAAAACCCGCTTCATTCTGCACCTGATGCTGCGAATTGCTTCAAGGTACCTGCAGTACCTGAAACAAATTGATAAAATCAGCAACTTTGTAGAAAAAGAGCTTCGCAAATCGATGAAAAACTCCGAGCTGATTCAGCTTTTGGATATTGAAAAATCGCTGGTATATTTTTCCTCTTCGCTGAAAGGCAATGAAATTACCATAGAAAAAATCATGCGCGGCCGCGTCATTAAGCTTTACGAAGAAGACCAGGATCTTCTTGAGGACGTGCTTATTGAAGTAAAGCAGGCCATTGAAATGTCAAACATTTACCTGAACATTTTGTCCGGTACTATGGATGCTTTCGCGTCGGTTATTTCCAATAACCTGAATATCGTAATGAAGGTTTTGGCTTCCATTACGCTGTTGATTTCCATTCCTACGGTTATTACAGGAATTTACGGAATGAACGTTACCGGTCTTCCGTTCCCTAATTTCTGGTTCCCGGTTGTGCTTTCGTTAGGAAGCATGGGAGTTGCCTACTTTGTATTACGTAAAAAAAATATGTTTTGATTTAAAACCGAATCTGTGTTATAATTTGGTAAATTAAGCATAATTTATATAACGATTCATAGGGAGCTGCATTGCAGTTCCCTATTCTGCTATTCTGGAGGTTAGCATGGACAGACTTTGTATTCATACCAATAATATAGCCGAAGCGGCAAAAACCCTTCGGGCAGGGGATAAAATCCTTTTGAGCGGTACCATTTATACCGCGCGGGACGCGGCACATAAGCGCCTGTTTGCCATGCTCGACAAGGGCGAGCAGCTGCCGTTCCCTTTGGATGGAGCATCTATTTATTACGCGGGGCCGACCCCTACCCCGGAAAACCTGCCGATTGGTTCCTGCGGCCCGACTACCTCTTCCCGTATGGACGTATTTGCGCCGCGCCTTCTTGGCCTGGGGCTGAAGTGTATGATTGGGAAAGGCAACCGTTCTCCGGAAGTGGTGGAAGCGATCCGCCGCAATCAGGCGGTTTATTTGTGTGCAATTGGCGGCGCAGGTGCATTGGCCGCAAAGTGTGTTCGTTCCCTTAACGTAATTGCGTTTGAAGACCTTGGCTGCGAGTCGGTCAAGCGGCTTGAAATTGAAAATTTTCCGCTCTTTGTAGCGATTGACTGCCAGGGAGGCAGCCTGTTTGAGGTGTAGTCATGACAAACTTACTTATCCGGTTGTTTGTAAAGGATTATGAAAAAACAGAAAATGGGAAAGTCCGGGAACGGTATGGTACGTTTTCCGGAATCGTGGGCATTATTACAAACCTGCTTTTGTCCGGCATTAAAATTGCCGCGGGCGTTGTGTTTCACAGCCTTGCCATTACCGCCGACGCAGTAAACAACCTGTCCGATTCCGTATCGTCCATCGTAACCTTGGTGGGCTTCAGGCTTGCGGGAAAGCCGGCCGACGCAGAGCATCCTTACGGCCATGCGCGCATAGAGTATCTTTCCGGTCTGATTGTGTCGTTCTCCATTTTATTTGTCGGTTTGCAGCTGGTACGCAGTTCCTTTGATAAAATACAAAGCCCGGAGCAGTCCGACTTCAGCATGGTTACCGTTGCTGTGTTGGTGATCGCTATTTTAGTTAAAGTATGGCAGGGCATGTTTTACCGGAAAGTTGGTAGAACTATCGGTTCTACCGCGATTGCGGCGACCGCAGCGGACAGCCTGAACGATGTGTTTGCGACCTGTGCAATTTTAATCGGTACCATTATTACCGAGCTTACCGGCTATAATCTGGACGGCTACATGGGAATGGCTGTAGCAATCTTTATCATTGTTTCCGGGGTAAAGCTGATTATTGCCACCAGCAATCCACTGTTGGGTACGGCTCCGTCAAAAGAATTTGTCGATGACATTTACCACAAAATCATGAATTATGACGGGATTCTGGGCATTCACGATTTAAACGTGCATAATTACGGACCCGAACGCTGTTTTGCTTCCGTTCATTGCGAAGTTTCCGCTTCGCAGAACATTATGGTTAGCCATGATATTATTGATAATATTGAACGGGATTTTCTGCAGGAGGACGGGATTCATTTGGTGATTCACCTTGACCCGATTGTAACCGACGACGAACCGACGAACGCGTTGAAAGCAGAGGTACAGCAGATTGTAAAGTCCATTTCACCGGAAATTAGCATGCATGATTTTCGTGTTGTGTGGGGAACGACGCATTCCAATTTGATTTTTGATATTTGTATTTCTTTCGGCTTTAAAATCAGCGACGAGGAATTGGTCAGCCTTATTTCCGAAGCAATTTATCAAATTGACCCTACGTATCATTCTGTTATTACGGTTGACCATGATTATATTCCTGTAAAATAAGTGTTGTTATATTGTAGATTGTTATGGAATAAATTCTAATCGTCAGGATATGTCGGTGCCAGGTACAGGTGGAAATACGAGCGGTATAAAAAGGAATAGAAAATGAAAAGGGTAAAAGAATATCTGGTTTTGCCTTTGGCGTTAATCGCTATGGAATTTATTCTTGGGGATTCGATGGATCCGTGGTATTCCATATATTTGTTTCCGCTTCGTGCTTGGGTTGGAATCGGAAAGGTATTTGGAAGTCTGGCCGTCTGCGCAATATTTATTTTGCTGATTGTTTTTTTATATTTATTTGTTTTTACAGAGGAACGTTTGTCAACAATACCTGTTAAAATCGTATTAAAGTCAATGATAGCGCCTTTACTCACGTACTTAATTACAAAATTTTTGATCAGTTATGTGCTCGTCAATTATTTTGTTACCCTGTACTCCCAAAAGGTACTTTCCGGGGCGGGTTACATGTTGCTTTGCAGCGTCACTGTTTTACCGCATATTCTGCTGATTTATCTTATTGTGCGGCAGCTCTTGAAATCACTGCAAATTCCTGTTTTATTCCATAAAACGGCGCGTGTAATTTTTCTTCTTGTTTGTATTGCGCTTTATTTTGCCTATTCGTTTAATTTGCTTTGGTTCATGAACATGATAAATGAGGCAAATGCGCATCAGAACGAGATCATGGGGATTTTATTTGTCGGTATGAAGTTGAGCCTAGACCCGATTAATCAAATATACCTTTTTTTCAACAAGGTTATTTTAATCCTTCTGGATTTGAACGTTTTTATTTATCTGCATCGCAGCGTAAGTTCTGCAAGCCATACATCGGCCGTTTAAAGGTTGAATCAACGAATCGTAATTCAATCCGGTTATTTTTTGCATCATCCGTTGTATTGTTCTATCAAGGCTGGAAGTCTGACCTAAATTCATCTTTGAAAACACTGTCGATTACACTGACGGTGTTTTTCTTATAATATGAAAACCTAAGACTATGCCGGGAGTTCGAACAAAAATGAAAGCGGATCCTTACCCATAATCCCTCTGATTATGGTTTAAAATCGAAATAGATAGCTCCATGAAACGGGAGAGGCAGGGGGAGCGAGCGCTGTTGCATGTGTAAGTAAGCTTGCGAGCGCTTTAAGGCGCCGCTGAAAAATTTGACCTTGCCGCATAGGAAGCCCCCGGGGTTGTACCGGAGAGGATAAATATTACGAAATAAAAAATTAACAATTCATCTACTTGAATTTTTCGGCAGAATGTATTAAAATAATTTTAGCACTTAAAAGTAGAGAGTGCTAAAATACAGGGACAGAGGTTGATAACATGGCAGTCAAACAGTTTAAAGCAGAATCCAAACGTCTATTGGATTTAATGATTAATTCCATTTATACTCATCACGAAATTTTCCTGCGCGAGCTGATTTCCAATGCCAGCGACGCCATCGACAAACTTTATTACAAAGCGTTGAGCGACGGGGATACCGGCCTGAACCGCGACGACTTCTCGATTCAGCTTGCGTTGGACAAGCAGAACCGTACCCTTACCATTACCGACAACGGCTGCGGCATGACGAAGGAAGAACTGGAAAATAATCTCGGCACCATTGCAAAAAGCGGATCCTTTAATTTTAAAAAGGATAACGAACAGAAAGAGGATATCGAGATTATCGGCCAGTTCGGCGTGGGCTTTTATTCCGCGTTTATGGTAAGCCAGCATGTTACGGTTATCAGCAAAGCGTTCGGCAGCGACGAGGCTTACCGTTGGGACAGCGAAGGCACCGAAGGTTACACAGTGGAACCCTGCGAGCGGGACGGCCACGGCAGCACTATTATTTTGCAAATTAAGCCGAACACAGAAGAAAATAATTTTGACGAGTATCTGGAAGCCTATACAATTCAGAGAATCGTGAAGAAATATTCCGATTACATCCGTTACCCGATTAAAATGGATGTGGAAAAAAGCCGCCTGAAGGAAGGCAGCAAAGACGAATACGAGTCTTACACGGAAAACGAAACGCTGAACAGCATGGTGCCAATCTGGCGAAAAAACAAGAATGAAATTACCGACGAGCAGTATAACGAATTCTATAAAGAGAAGTTTATGGACTTTACCGACCCGGCCAGAGTGATTCATTCCAGTACCGAAGGCACCGCAACCTACAATGCGCTCATGTTTATTCCCGCAAAGGCACCTTACAATTTCTATACCCGCGACTATGAAAAGGGACTTCAGCTGTTTTCCAACGGCGTTATGATTATGGAAAAATGCGCCGACCTGCTGCCCGACTATTTCAGCTTTGTGCGCGGTTTGGTCGACTCTCAGGATTTGTCGCTGAACATTTCCCGTGAAATGCTGCAGCATGACCGCCAGTTGAAAATTATCGCCGGCCGCCTGAAAAAGAAAATCAAGTCCGAACTGGAAAGCATGCTTTCAAACGAAAGAGAAAAATACGAGGAATTCTTCAAGAATTTCGGCCTGCAGCTGAAGTACGGCATTTACCAGGATTACGGCATGCACAAGGATGTGCTACAGGATTTATTGATGTTCTATTCCTCCAGCGAGAAAAAACTGGTCACGCTCAAAGAATACATCTCCCGTATGAAAGAGGAGCAAAAGTATATTTATTATGCCTGCGGAGAAACCATAAGCCGTATTGACCAGTTACCGCAGACCGAAGCGCTGAAAGACAAGGGTTATGAAATTCTTTACCTGACCGACGGCGTGGACGAATTTGCAATTCGTATGCTGATGAAGTATGACGACAAGGAATTCCGTTCCGTTTCCGCTGACGACCTTGGACTGGAGACAGAAGAGGAAAAGCAGGAAGCGGCCAAAAAAGTTGAGGAAAATAAAGATATGCTCAACTTTATGAAGGATGCGCTGGACGGAAAAGTAAAGCAGGTTGTCCTTTCCCAAAAGTTAAAAACACATCCGGTTTGCCTTTCCACAGATGGAGCAATTTCCATTGAAATGGAAAAAGTGCTAAATTCCATGCCGTCGGAGGAAAAAGTTACCGCGGAACGCGTTTTGGAAATCAATGCGGATCACCCCATCTTCCAAAAGCTTTGCGAGCTGTACCAGACCAATCAGGATGTTTTAAAGCAGTACGCATCCTTGCTGTACACACAGGCACTGTTGATTGAGGGCGTAACAATTGAAGACCCGCTTTCCTTCTCCAATCAGGTCTGCGAGCTTATGACGAAATAAACCGAGCTGATTTCAGTTCCAATTGCCAATTTGCTTCCTGCAAAGGGAGCGTTACCATAAAACGCCGCCGGAATTTTTCCGGCGGCGTCGCTTCATTTCAGGGCAAGTTTTATATCAGTTTATATCAGGTTGTAAATATATTTCATTAAAAATTTTTCTGCTTTGGATGCACACGACAGATTCAGGTGCGCCAGCATTTTCGCGTCGTCCCGCAGGAAGGCAAGTTCCTCCGGGGTTACCGTGTGCAGGCTGAAACGTGCTTTCAGGGCAATGTCCGTTGCTTCTTCGCTGATTGTACCCCCGAACCGCGCCAGCTTTTCCATATAGCGGTAAATTGCGAGAGCCGCTTTATTGGAATCGGGCTGGGTGAACAGCTTCTCGCGGTGACGGAATACCAGCCAGCGTTTCAACAACGCGGCAAAACGAAGAAGAATAAGGACGGCAATTGCAATCAGTATGGGCAGTGCAGCGGCAATAACGTCGTCCGGATTCCGGGTTCCAATTGGGCTGGTGGATTGGGAAACGGTGCTTTGGGTGTTGCTGCTTGCCGTCTGACTTTCCACAGCGCTTGCTGCGCTGCTGGATACGGCGCTTTCAGCGGGCGTGCTGGAAACGGAGGACTCCGTTTGTGGCAGGTCGTCCTGCGTTTGGTTTTGCTCCACATTAAAGCCGGGCGTAACTTCCACAGGCTGCCAGCCAAGGCCGGGGTAATATACTTCCACCCAGGCGTGCGCGCGGTTATCTTTTACGTTTGCCCAGCCGCTAACGGCATTTTTATAGTCGCTGTCCGTTACGATATACCCTTCCGCGTAACGTGCGGGAACCCCCATAGCGCGCAGCAAAACCGTGGCCGCGGTAGCAAAATGCACGCAGTAGCCTTTGTGATTCTGGAACAGGAAATAATCCGTAAAATCCTGCCCGGCAGGGGTTCTCCCCGGCGTCAGGGTATAAGTGCAGGTTTGCGCCAGATAAATTTTCACCGCGTCGATAATGTGGCTGATGGAACCGTAGGTACTGGCGGAAGAACGTGTCACTAAGCTGTCGCGAAGTGTATATCCGCCTATGATTCTTTGTTCCTGAAGCAGAGTTTGCAGTTTTTCTTTTATGCCCTGGGGCAGCTGGGTGTATTTGTCGTACAGGAACAGGCGATAATCCTGGTCTTCCTCTATAAAAGCTTTGCCGTCCCCTGTAAGGGTGTTCATTAACTCATCCGGAATAGGGTCGGTATAGGAGGTTCGCACGTTATTGGGGTTGAAAAGGGTCATCTGGCCGTCCTGTTTGTAATAGGACCACAGCCCCCGCGTCGTGTCATTCAGGGTAGCGCCACCTGCGCTGTATTTTTCGGAAAGCGCCAGAAAAACTCCGGGTACATTGGAACTGATATGCTCGCCGTTAAAGCTGTTTGCGTACATCGTATAGTCGTTGGTACCGAAAAGCCACGACGAACGGATGCTGTCGTCATGAATGAATTTTACCCCGGTAATACTTTTGGGGTCGGTTGTCAGGTTATAAGGAGTATAAATAATCTTTTTATTTGCGCCGGTGTTTTTTACCTGAACACGGAACGGAGCCAGATCAATGCTGGGCTGGGGGCCGATTAAACGGAAAAGCGTTGCAGACATGTTCTGTACGTTAAAGCTGCTCAGCTTCGGGTCAATTTCCGTATAGTCCGAATCCGGCAGCGGTTCCCAGCTGGTGCCGGTGTAAATGCTTCCGGTAAAACCTTTCAGGTAAGTGGGGTATGCAGGGTCAGCCTGTACCTGTAGCATGGTTCTGCCTGTAAAACGAACGGAATCCGCGCCCTTTAAATTCACATGGTCACTGCTGCCGGCCAGCGAATCGCCGTTGTCAAGGAAAGAATAATCACTGATTCGGCTTAAGTTATCAATTAGTTTATACCGAAGCGTCTGTGCGTTGGGGGAATATTGATACGTTGCTTCGGGGAAAACGGCCAGAATAAGTGCAAACGATAGCAGTACTGCAGGAATCAGCTGCAGCCCGGCCTTTGCGGCGGCGGAATGGCTTTTCGCCCGGTAGGTTTTCCTCGTTTTCAGGAACCCCTGCCGTTTTCCGCCGGAAAGGCGCATAAACAGCAGCAGTACCCAGCAGGAAATCAGCATTAATATTCCGTACAGGTTCGGAGAAATGTTAAAAATCAGCGCGGCGGTAGGAAACGGAACCGTAAACAAAAAGGCAGCCCCTGCGCTTTGGCGGCGTATAATTGCCCAGCAAAGCAGGAAGGTGAGAAAAAGCACCGAATACAGAATAAAAACCGTACTCATCAGCGAAAATTCAGCCGGCTTTGCGGTTATATTGTAAATTGGCAGAACATAATCGGAATGGCTGGCATAGGTTCGCATAATCTGGTTGGTTGTTATTAAAAACCCCTGAACCAAATCGCTGCGCAGGTAATACCCTGCCGCAAGAAACACGGCAAACAGAGCGAGGGTAGGACAAGGCCGCCCCCATTTCAGGTGAAAAACGGCAGAAACCGCAGCAACAGACAGCAGGGAGTAAAGAACGGTTGTAAGGGGAAGAACAGGTGGCGAAAACACCGAAATAAAACACCAGGCGGCACCGAATACACCCAGCAAAACCAAAAGGGTGCTGAAAAGAAAAGTGACCGCGGAAGAGGGCTCTTTACCGGTCAGGCGCGGTGCGATGAGTTCTATTCCGGAGGCGTCCGGTTTTCGTTGATTCTTGCGCATGACTTCTCCTATTCTCAAATCGTAAGCCCGGAAAGGCTTTGCTGTATGGTACCGGGTGAAATTTCCGTCACTTCAATTTGCAGGGCTCTTACGGCGTCGGCAAGCTTTTTCTGGCTTTCATCCATCTTTCCGCAGAACAAAACGGTCGTTCGTTCTCCGCTTCTGCGGCTGTCACAAAATGCGGTAAGTTCGTCCGTCAGTCTGCCGGTAATGTAAATGATATGCGGAAATTCCCGTGTGTTTTCGTTCAGCACGTTGTGGCAGCGCAGCGCGTAACACTCTTCGCTGTATCGTTCGGCGGAAAGCAGTGTGTTCAGCAAAAGCGCGGTGTCCTCGTCCGTTTCAATTCGGTTTTGGTGAAACTGGCTGTGTTCCGCTTCATACCATTCCACGCTGTGATTTGTTTCATTTTCCAAAAGAAAGCGGGAAAGGGAGGCGAGCGTTTCCACAACTGTGTCAAGCGCGGCCATGTCGGCTGCCATTAATTCCGTAAGCAGAAGGACGGAACTGTCCGTTGGCAGGCTGAATTCCTTCACCATCAGCTCGTCCAGCTTCGAACTCAATTTCCAATGGATGCTGCGCAGACGGTCGCCGTCGCGGAACGGGCGAACGTCAAAAATTTCAGACGGGTCATCGCCCGGTTTTACCTTGGAATAGGTGCTGCTTTCCACACCGGGATTCGCTGCGGTATCGATCCTCGCGTCAAGAAAATGTACCGTGGGGGCTACAAATACCTCTGTATAAAGTTGAAGTATGTGTTTGGCCGTGAAAATTCCAAGGGAATCAAAATATTTTATCTGGGTCAGCCGTACCGAAACTTTCCCGCAGAATTGCGATTTCATTTGAAATTCGACCGTCTGTTCCGGGCCGGAGCTTACGGGCAGGGAAAACGTCTCGTACCGTTTTTCGCCGCAAAGCGAATTTTCGCAGCAGATTTTCAGCTCTGCCCGGGCAATGGGGAACAAGGAGCGGTTTTCCGCGCGGATCATCAGTCGGATTTCCTCCGCCTTATTAGCGTACGCGTTTTTGACCTGTACGCGGAATGTGGTTTTTCGTATGGCAAGTAAGGTCACAACCCAGGAAGCCAACGGCAGCAGTATGGCTGCCGCAAGCAGAAAGAACGCCAGATAACCCGCAAAAAACAGATAAAACAAAAAAATCGCGGCCAGCGTCAGAATGTAAAAGATACGATATCTGAGCATTGCGCACCTCTATCGTTTGGTAATGGAGGGAGCCGAAACGTCCTTTAAAATATCGGAAAGCAGCGTGCCCGCCGTGGTGTTGCTTATTTTTGCCTGCGCGCTCAGCAAAATTCGATGTTCGATTACGTCGGAGAATACGAATTGAACGTCCTTCGGTACGACATAATCCCTGCCGGAAAGGTAAGCGGCAGACTGCGCCATTTTTGCCAGCGCAATAGAGCCGCGCGGGCTCGCGCCCAGGCGGATCATGGGGTTGTCCCTTGTGGCGGCAATCAAACGGGCAATGTAATCGTATAACTCATCTGCAATATAAATCGCTTCTACCTCATTCTGCATCTGAATAATTTCGTCTGCGTTCACGATGCTTCGTACGGTTTCCAGCGGGTCGGTCTTTTGTTTGCGCTTAAGTATTTCCACTTCATCTTTCAGTTCGGGGTATCCCATGGTAAGGCGCACCGTAAAGCGGTCAAGCTGTGATTCGGGCAGCATCTGCGTTCCTGCGGAGCCAACCGGGTTCTGGGTTGCAATGACAACGTACGGTTTTGGGGTGGGGTGGGTAACGCCGTCTACCGTAATGCTGCCTTCCTCCATAACTTCCAGCAGGGCGGACTGCGTTTTGCTGGAGGTACGGTTGATTTCATCCGCCAGGAAAAGGTTGCACAGTGCCGCGCCGGGCTTGTACTCCAGCAGGCCGGTTTCTTTGTTGTATATGGAAAAGCCGGTCACATCGGTCGGCATAACGTCCGGCGTAAACTGAAGCCGTTTGTAATCCAGGGAAACCGCCTTGGAGAACGCAAGCGCAAGGGTGGTTTTTCCCACGCCGGGAATGTCTTCCAGTAAAATGTGGCCGCGTGCCAGAATTACCATCAGCACTTTTCCAATTATTTCATCTTTGCCTACAACTGCTCTTTTTACTTCATTGATGATTTTCAAAGCCTGCTGCATAGTTTCAGCCACCATTCTGTCTAATTATTATTATCATTATAGAGTAATCCGGTGTATATTTCAATTATAAGTATTCACATTGTTATTTCTGTACAAACAAGAATTTATTTTAAAATTCTCTTGCAAAAATACCGTCGGTCGCGCTAAGATAGGTTTAATTGGAAAGGAAGGTTGTTATGGAAGAGATAATTGAAAAACAGCGCAGTTATTTTAATACGGGGGCAACCCTTCCGCTTGCATTTCGAATCCGTCAGTTAAAGCGTTTAAAACAGGCTCTGCAGGAATTTGAACCGCAGCTTTTGGAAGCGCTGCAGCAGGACTTGGGCAAACCGATTTTCGAAGGCTACGAAGCCGAACTTGGCATATTGTATGAAGAAATTAATTTTACCCTAAAGCATTTGAAATCGTGGGCAAGGCCGAAGCGGGTGCCAACCCCACTGGTCCATTTTCCTGCCAAAAGTACCGTTTACACGGAGCCGCTTGGCGTGGTTTTAATTATGTCGCCGTGGAATTACCCGCTGCAGCTTACCGTTGCGCCGCTCATTGCCGCAATTTCGGCTGGCGACTGCGCGGTGGTGAAGCCCTCCCGTTATTCGCAGGCAACGTCACTGGTAATTGAAAAAATGCTCGCACAGTATTTTGAGCCGAATTATATTTCGGTATTTCAGGGCGGCAGTCAGGTAAACACCGAACTGCTCCGGCTGAAATACGACCATATCTTCTTTACCGGAAGTCCCCATGTGGGCCGCATTGTAATGGAAGCTGCCGCAAAAAACCTTACTCCGGTCACACTGGAACTGGGTGGAAAAAGCCCGTGTATTGTGGACGAAACCGCGGACGTAGCGCTTGCCGCACGCCGTATTGCCTGGGGCAAGCTGATTAATGCGGGGCAAACCTGTGTCGCGCCGGATTACGCATTGGTACATGAAAGCGTGAAAGACCAATTTATAAAAGAGTATATCACATCGGTCAAGTCATTTTATGGGGAAGATGTTTTACATAACGATGAGTACTGCAAAATAATCAATGAAAAACATTTCAGCCGTTTGTGCGGGCTGCTTTCCTGCGGAACCGCAGTATTCGGAGGAAATTCCGATGAAACAACGCGGAAAATCGAACCGACTGTTCTGACCGACGTTACACCCGAAAGCCCTGTTATGCAGGAAGAAATTTTCGGGCCTATCCTGCCGGTTCTACCGTTTCGGTCGTTTACAGAGGTGCTCGGCTTTGTAAAATCCCGCGCAAAGCCGCTTGCATTGTATCTGTTTACAACGGACGCACAGCGGGAACAGCGGGTTTTAAACGAGGTTCCGTTCGGCGGCGGATGTGTGAACGACACTGTGGTACACCTGAGCAACCCCAACATGCATTTCGGCGGGGTGGGGGAGAGCGGAATGGGCGGGTATCACGGCAAAATGGGCTTTTATACCTTTTCGCATCAAAAGTCTGTGCTGAAAAAATCCAACCGGCTTGATGTGCCGTTCCGCTACGCACCTTACGGGAAAAAGCTTTCCCTGCTAAAAAAACTGATGAAGTAAGAAAGGAAATCTTATGGACAGTCAACTCGAACAGCTGCAAAATTTAATCGATAAAAGCAGACGGATTGTGTTTTTCGGCGGTGCGGGGGTGTCCACCGAAAGCGGAATTCCGGACTTCCGCAGTGTGGACGGCCTGTATCATCAGCATTATCCGTATCCTCCGGAAGTCATGCTTAGCCACAGCTTTTACGAAAGCCACACCGCGGAATTCTTTGACTTTTACCGGGATAAAATGCTTTATCTGAACGCTGTGCCAAATGCGGCTCACCGCAGGCTGGCGGAACTGGAGCGGGAAGGCAAGCTTTCCGCCGTGGTAACCCAGAACATTGACGGGCTGCATCAGAAAGCGGGCAGTAAAAATGTGTTTGAACTGCACGGGTCGGTGCACCGTAATTACTGCCAGCAATGTCATAAACTGTACGGTGCGGAATTTATGCTGCACAGCACGGGAATCCCCACCTGCGAATGCGGGGGAACCATTAAACCGGACGTGGTACTGTACGAGGAAGGACTGAATCAACGTACCCTGAACGGCGCGGTGGAAGCAATTGAAAATGCGGACATGCTGATCATCGGCGGAACTTCGCTTGCGGTTTACCCGGCGGCCAGTCTGGTGAACTATTACGGGGGTGACCGGCTGGTGCTGATCAACCGGACTGCCACACCACAGGACGGCAATGCCGACCTGGTTATCAATTCCAGCATTGGGGAAGTGCTGGAGCAGATTCAGTGAGATGAAAAAGCGCCCAGGTTTTTACCTGTGCGCTTTTGTGTATTGTTATTTAATTGCCGCGTCGTAAATTTTATTCAAGTCTTCATACTGCGGGGAAACGATCATGCTTACATAGTTTCCGTCTTGTTTAACGGTGCATTTTTTCAGCATGGCGTATTCTTCAGGGAGATAATCTTTCATTTCCACTTCTTTTTGCTTGTAGCGTGCGTCAAGCTTTTCTTTAATCCGTTTTGCCGCGTCCGCGTCTTTTCCCTCGGCAATAATGATTTCATCGCCCTTGATTCCGGTGGAATCCACATGGGCCGCGAACTGCTTTACGTCGCCTTCGTCAATGCCGTAATTCGGCATAAGATCTTCTTTGGATAAATCCATCATTTCGGTATTGGTAAGCTTCGCTTTCATATCGTCCATTACTTTGGGAAGGTCGGCTTGTTTTGTCGCGGTACTTCCGCCGCAGGCGGTAAACGAAAACAGCATGATTGCACATAGTAAAATCGGTATTAGCTTTTTCATAATTTCCTCCCTATTTTACGGTATGAGTTAAAATATAGTTGATCCAGATTTCACAGGCCTTGTCTGTAAAATGAATTCCAAGGTTGTCCGGGTCGCTGCAATATTCCAGCGGAAGGTTTCCGTCCTTGCCGCGCATTGCCGAAGCAACGTCCACAAAATAGTACCCTTGCTCCTTACACATTTTGCTCAGTGCAGTGTCATAGGCCTGCAGGTTGGCGTTGTTCAGCTTTGTCATTTGCCGGTCTTTCACCATGGGGGTGGAGGACTGTACAAAAATGCGGACATCCGGGGATTTTGCTTTGATTTTAGATAGAAGCGTGGTCATATTTTTTACGGATCCCTCTACGCCGTAAAGCGCAATGTCGTTGGTGCCCAGCATGATATACACTTTTTTTGCGCCCATTGCGGCAACATTGTCTTCCAATAGTGCTTTTTTGCCGTTATAGGTGGGGTGGATGGACGAGTCGCTCAGTGGCTGCAAGGCATTTCCGCTGCCCATACTGCCGGCCGCCAGAAATTGCGCTTTGCCGAAAAAGGTCGGGTTGCTTTTCCTTTGGATGGTAACGTAGTTTTTTAACTTTAAAGAAACGGAATCACCGATAAATACCGCATCGTCAAGGTAGCTTTGATCCGCTTTGGAACTTTCCGCAACCGGGTTTACAACTTCGGCTGGCGGCAGCGCCGCGGCGGTAGAAGAAGCAGGCTTTGAAACGGAATTGGACGAGACGGAGGCCGATGAAACGGGTTCCGATGACGCCGTTTCCGAAACGGTTGAACTGACCGAAGAGCTTGTCCCCTGGGAACTTTGCGCGGAAGAGGTCTGAGAAACAGCGCCGGAAGAAGTAGTTCCCGCATTGCTGCAGCCGCTGAAAACAATCAGTCCCGCGGCAAGAAGAACCAGCGCGATATTGCGGCAATATCTATGGTTCATACATTTCACCCTTTACTAAATAATAGCATCAGTATAACATATGTTGTCTTATATCACAAGATTTGTAACAAATAATGACAAATGGTTGGGTAAGATTCGTTTTGAATATTTGCCTGCAATGTGGTATGATAGATAAAATTTACCTAGGAGGCGATGGCATGGAGATTCAGAAGAAAAAGAAGCTGATGCGAACTTCTTGCGGGGCGGAAGAGCCGGATCTGGTGCTGAAGTATGCCGATATTGTGGATGTTTTTACCGAAAAGCTGTTTACAGCCGATATTGCAATAAAAGACGGTTATATTGTCGGGGTAGGGTCGTACCACGGAACGCATGAAGTGAATATGACAGGAAAAATTATTGCGCCCGGTTTTATTGACGCGCACGTTCATATTGAATCCTCTATGGTGGCTCCCAGTATTTTTGCAGGCAAGGTTTTGCCCTGCGGTACTACCACCGTCATTGCCGATCCGCACGAAATTGCCAATGTAGCCGGGCTGGAAGGCATAGAATACATTATGAAAGACAGCGAGAACTGTAAGCTGAACGTTTATTTTGTTCTGCCGTCCTGCGTTCCGCTTAGTGAATACGACCATAACGGCGCGGTACTGGACGCGGAGCAGCTGAAAGAACTGGTTGACAATCCGCTTGTGGTCGGCCTAGGCGAAGTCATGAGCTATGAAGCGGTTACTGCATGTGATGAAAATCTACTTGAAAAAATCGAGCTTTTGCAGCCGAAAACTATTGACGGCCATTCTCCGGGGCTGACCGGCCGGCGGCTGCAGGCGTACCGGTTTTCCGGTGTGGAAACCGACCATGAATGCTGTGATTATTCTTCGGCACTGGAACGGCTTCGAGCGGGCTTTATTGTACAAATCCGTGAGGGCTCTGCGGCACAGAATCTTTCCTCGATTATTTCCGGTGCGCTTAAAGACGGAATCAGTCTGGACCGCTGCGTATTCTGTACCGACGACGTGCACCTGGCGGACGTTTCAAAAAAGGGACATATCAACCATAATATAAAAATGGCGATTGATCTGGGGTTGGATCCGATTAAGGCAATTAAACTGGCCACGCTGAACGCGGCGCGTGCGTACAACCTGAAAGAAATCGGTGCGGTGGCGGCCGGGTGCCGGGCAGATTTGGTCGTATTGGACAGCCTTACCGATGTTTCGATTACGGACGTTTACAAAGACGGCGTTTCCATCAGCGGGATGGAAGCACCCGTCAAAGGGGCGCAGGCTGGAGAACGCCTTACGCACAGCGTTCATATTCCCGAGCTTGGTTCCGATTGCTTCAAGTTAAACGTGCAGGGCGAATTTCCGGTAATGGAGGTTGTTCCGGGGCAGATCATAACCAAAAGGGTGAATCGGTTCCTGCCGAATTTGGGCGGCGTATTTACTCCGCAGGACGATCTGCTGAAAATTGCGGTTGTTCAGCGGCATGACGGTTCCGGAAGAATCGGGCTGGGCGTTGTGAAAGGCTTTGGTCTGCACAGCGGGGCAATTGCTTCTACGGTGGCACACGATGCGCATAACCTGATCGTCATTGGCGATAACGACGAGGATATGCTGACCGCAATTGAGGAGCTGAAAACCTGCGGCGGCGGTTATACAGTGGTGAGCGGGGGAAAAGTGATTAAAACCTTGCCGCTTCCTATTGCGGGTTTGTTTACCGACGACCGGCATGTCGATATGATCTGTGAGCTGAGCGACATGGCCATTGCCGCCCACGCGATGGGTGTACCGGAGAATATTGATGTATTCCTCAATCTGTCTTTTATGGCGTTACCCGTTATTCCGGAATTACGTATTACCGATATGGGCCTGTTCGACGTGGTGCACAATAAATTTGTTGAAGTGATTCCAAATTAAACTCGAAATATGTGAAACATACGAAAAAGGACGATGCTTTTTGAAGCACCGTCCTTTTGTTATACCGTTANNCGTACGCTGATATGCTCGGCGGCACACCGTTCATCTTTGTTGTACGTGCAGTTTTTGGCGCTACACGAAATTTCCAAAGCAATATTCGGCGAACTATAGCCGCTGACGGACGCCTGTGCCCCGGAATTGCCGTCCACAAAAGAGGAACAGCAGGTTTGCTCTGAATTGCATGCAGAGGGGCCGTTCACTTTAATGTCCGGTCTGCAGCACAGGTTGTTATTGTTGTTTGCGCAGTTGGTCACATTGCACTCCAGATTTGTCATGAAAAGCACACACCTTTCCTAAATTATTTTATAGTGTGTGCCGCCAAAGCAAATATTATTCAAAACTGTGGCTCATGTGTTTGCGAATGGGGTAGCATATGGCATAGGCAGCCACGCCGCCAATTACCGCTTCCGGAATGCCGCTTGTCAGAACGGTAAGCCCGATTAAGCCAAGCAGCGCGCCGAAATTTTGGCCGATTGCGGCAGCATAGCTGGGGCCGAAGAAAACGTAAATTCCGCCTAAAACCAAAAATGTATTTGTCAGGCTGCCAAGAACGCCGCTCAGGCTGTACGCAAATACCGGTTTCCAGTTCATCCTTGAAAACAGGCTGAAGCAGGCGCCCGCAACGGTACCCACCAGAATTCTTGGTACAAAGCAAATTACCAGGCTCCAAAAATTCCCCTGTACCGGGCCGAGCGAATAAAACGGGGTAAACGCAAACGCGGTCAGCGGGCTGGGCGGGGTAAAGGTCCACACAAAAAAGCTGAACAGACCGGCGAAAAATCCCATGGCGGTTCCCGCTCTGGTACCGAGGATAATTGCGGTTATAATGACCGGAACCATGCCAAGTGTTGCTACTATGGGGCCGAATGCGGGCAGTGAGCCAAGCGGTGTAAAACACACAATTGCTTCAATTGCGAGCAGCATGGCAAACTGGGCAAGATATAACGTTCTTTTGTTTACGGATGCTTTCATAAGAAAGTCCTCCTTGTTAATTATTTATCATGCAGAGCTGTCAATTAATGATATTATATCTGAATTCATTTATATTTCTGCAAAAAAATAATAAACAACTGCCGTCCCTTTAATTTTATGGGATTATTAGGGAAAGAACTTTATCGCGCTGCTGTAGGAAACATACCTGAAGAACAGTTGAGACAAAGCGTTATTTGCGGCAGCAGGTGCTTCTGCAAAAGCATCGCCGGGCGATAAAAGGTGCGGCGTACAAACCTGTCTTTTCGGGTGGGATTGGTACGGAAGTATCCTGTTCTCTTTTGGGACATTGCGTTGTTCCTTTGCTGTATTTTGCCCCGAATTGCTGTTTGTACAAATTAGTAACCGTTAAATATGAAATTTATTTTCTTACCGCTGCTCGGCGCGCAAGCAGGTAAGTGACCGCGCCGAAAATCGCCGCGAAAAGGAACATGCTTACCATGGCGATATAAGGGTTATAACCCGCTGTAAAACCCCAGGCCGCTTTTGCAAAGCGAACCAGAAATGCGTGAATGACTCCCTGAAAAAAGAATTCGTCAATTGCCGGAATCCCGTTGAAAAAAATTAGGGGCACAGCAATAGACACTGCGATTTTTGTTGACCGGTTCATACGGTAATATAATGTTGTAATCGACAAGCCGATCATGGATATGAAAAAGTACAGGAATATTAGCCACAGAAAATTTTCTGCGAGCATCTGCGGGGTTATGTTAAAGTTTAACAGGTTGTTTTTGAACGTCTCAATTCCGTAACGAGGGGCATACATCTGTAAAAATAGCGGATGCAAATTGATTAGCAGACGAAAAAGTATGCTGTTAATCGTATCGATAAAAGCAAACAGGGCCGACAGTATCCCAAGGGAAACGGCGGTGCTGACCAGCTGTGTTTTACGGGAAATTCCGTTTACCATAAAGAATTTAAAATTCTCTTTAAACGAGTTTAATCCTACGATAAAAATGGTGATGGCAGAAACAATTTCCAGCCCGTTAAAGGAACCGATTCGAACGGCATTCAAATTTCTTCCCCGTAGGCTGTCCGATATGAAGATTAGAATGCAAATGATGTAAACGCACAGATACATGCCGATTATAGTGTTCCGATAGTCACGCAGGTGATACTTTATTGTAACGGTTGGTAATTTACTCATTGCTGTCCCTCCTATGCGTTTGTCAGCTGAATAAACAGCTTTTGCAGGTCAAGCTTGCTGCGTTCCAGTCCGTCGGGTATGCGGTCGGGCTGTTCCAGCAGGTAAGCCGATTTCAGTCCGCCCAGCGTGTCACAGCCAAGCACTTTCCGGTTCCGAATAAATTCATCGACTGCCGCGGCAGGCCCGCTANNCCAAGCGCCAGCACGTTCTGCACGTCGTCATCCAGAATCAGCTCGCCTTTTTTGATGATCAGCACGCGGTCAATTACGCTTGCGATTTCTTCAATTAAGTGGGTGGAAATCAGGAAAGTCCGCGGATGGTCGCTGTAATTCAGAATCAATTCCCTGTAAAAAAGGTCACGGTGGTTTGCGTCAAGCCCCAGTACCGGTTCGTCAAAAATGGTGATTTCCGCATTGCAGGCCAACGCGACGATTATTTTAAAAATAGAGCCGTACCCGGTGGAAAGATCCTTGATTTTGCTGCGGGTGTTCAACTCGAATTTTTCGCACAGGCTCTTTGCATACTCTTTATTAAACTCGGGATAAAATTCAGCGCTCCAGCGGAACGCATCCTTTGCGCGCATATTGTCCGGGTATAAATTCATTTCCGTCATACAGTANNCTTGGTAATGTTCTGAATCTCAATTTTACTCATTGCAGCAGCCCTCCTCAATCATAGTAAGAATCTCGTCTTTGCTCAAATTCAGTTTTTTCGCTTCGTTTAGCAGAGTCCGGACATAACTTTCAAAAAAATCTTTTTTGCGATTTTCCAGAATTGCTTTTTTTGCTCCGGGGGAAACGAACATTCCCAGTCCGCGCTTTTTGTAAAGAATACCGCTGTCTGCCAAAAGGCTTACGCCTTTCAGTGCGGTTGCCGGATTAATTTTGTAATTGACCGAAAACTCAGTTGTACTGGGTATCTGGCCATCTTCCGCAAAAGCGCCCGAAAGTATGGCGTCTTCAATTTTTTCCGCTATCTGCAGATAAATGGGTTTTTCCTCTGCAAAGCTCATATTGCACCTCCAGACCTTTAGCTTATATAGTTAATTACTTGTGTAACTAACTATATAACACAAGTGAACTTCTGTCAAGTGTAAAACGGAAAAATTTAAGTATGCGAACCATTTCAAAAGGATGCTCCGAATTAAATAAGGGTAAAAAAATGCCGTACGCCCCGAAAGCGTACGGCAAAAATTATTCAGTTGTTTCAGCGGGTTCCATTGCCGTTCGGGTCACAATGCTTTTATTTTTCCATCGCCCGGATTTGTAATAGGTAAAAGCAATGAGCAACCCAATCAGCCATCCGACCGCGTAGGAATAATAAATGCTCTCTTTTGTCCAAACATGTGCAAGAAAATACGCAATGGGTACCCTTGCAAACCAAAGAGAGACAAAAGTTGAAATCATGGGTATAAACATTTCACCTGCTCCGCGCAACACCGCGTTTATAATAAACAGAAGCGCCAGTATCAGGTAAAACGGAAGCACGTCGTGAAGGTAAGCTACCCCGGAACTGATTACTTCGGGATTTTGGCTGAACATGCGCATTAATAAAGCGCTCAGCGGGTAAATAATCGCGCTGATAACCACGCTGGAACCCACGGAAAGCACAAGGCCCGCTTTTGTTCCGGATTTGACCCGCTCAATCTGCGAGGCGCCAACGTTTTGCCCTACATAAGTCGTTACCGCTGTGGAAAAGCTTTGAATCGGCATAAAAGCAAAGGTATCAATCTTATTTGCTCCGTTAAATCCCGCCATAAAAGAAGAACCGTAGGAATTCACAAGCGCCTGCATCATCATGATTCCAATGGAAAACAGCGCCTGCTGAATTCCGGAGGGAATCCCCAGCTTCATGGCCTGCCAGAACAGATTTTTCTTGAATTTGAAACGAAACGGCTGAATCTGTATAAAGGAATAATGCTTGTTGATGAAGACAATTCCGAAAATCCAGGAGCAGAACTGGGCAATCACCGTGGCAAACGCAACCCCGAAAACGCCCCATCCGAAGCATACGGTAAATACAAGGTCGAGCACAATATTTACNNCAAAATAACAGGGAAGTACGGCTGTCGCCCAATCCCTGTAAGATACCGGCATTGATATTGAATCCGATATTGCTGATCAGTCCGGCAAAAATGACAATCAGATAAATTCGAGCCAGTGCCAGCGTACCGTCGTCCGGTACGTTCATCAGCCGGAGAAGCGGAACACTGCACACAATGCCGATTACGGAAAGCGGGACGCAGCCAATCATCATAGACGTGTAAACCGTATTTACGGTATTTTCAATATTTTCAAAGTCTTTGGCACCGTAGTACTGTGAAATCATTATGGTTGCGCCCATACCGATTCCGATAAAAAGCGAACTCAGCATGAAAATAATCGGAAAGCCTGTCCCTACGGCGGCCAAAGCCTGCTCGCCCACGAAATTGCCCATAACAATGCTGTCCACCATGTTATAAAGCTGCTGAAAAACGTTGCCGATCAGAAGAGGAACGGAAAAAATAAAAATAAGCTGGTATGGGTTGCCAAGGGTCATGTCTGTAATGCCGGTTGAAGGTGTTTTCACAAAATTACTCCTTTGTTCGCTGTGCTGTGCGGTGCCTGAGATTTTTGCCGCATTTGTCTGTAGTCTTTGTTTGGAAGGTTGTCTCATTTTTTTGTTTTTTCGACAGGCATAAATAATCATTATGTAATGTACCATAGTTCTTTGTGATTTGTCAAAGTATTTATCAGAATTTAAAAATGTAAAATGTACTTGACAATAAATGTAAAGCGTACTATACTAAAAATGTAAAGCAGAGTTTACTAAAGTGAATTACAGTTCATTGCACGCGTTTTATATAGTGTCTACATGAAAATACGCAGGAGGTTTTCTCTATGAAACAAGCAACTTACCATCGGCATGATAGATCCGACAAAGTTGGGCATTGTTGGAGCTATCTTTGTCTTGGCAGAAGGGGCAGTGTATATTGTATATCATTTGAACAAAAGTTTAAGGAGGAATGACGTATGAATGTAGATAAAGAAATCAGAAGCACAAGGAAACTTATATTTCTTCATTTGTTTCCCGGAATTGCGTTAAGCATTATGTATATATTTTTTTCGAAGGTGGGAATTTTAGCAGGATATCCCAAGATAGTTATATTAGGCTTTTCTATCATTTCCTCAACAATTCCTATAGAACTTGGATATCTATTTTATGTAGCAAAGAAGGAAGAAGGAACTTTTAATATATTTAAAATACTAGGGCTAAAAGGTAAGTTGAAGGTTAAAGAATATATACTTTACTCTCTTTCATTGATTTTAGTAGGAGGGATACTTTTAATTGCTTTAAAGCCACTTTCAAATTACTTATTAAAAACTGTATTTAGTTGGATTCCAAGTTGGTATAATTTTGACCAGGATTTGAGTCAGTTTAGTAAATATTATATCATCATAGCAATTTTAGTAAGCTTTTTCATTATGACACTTATAGCACCAATTATCGAGGAGCTTTACTTCAGAGGATTTTTACTTGCTCGAATGAAGTGGATGGGAAAATATAGTGTTCTATTTAATGTAGTATTATTTTCCGTTTACCATTTTTATACACCTTGGCTTATTATGACAAAGATTGCTACAATGTTACCGTTATACTATTTTGTATATAAAAAAGATTCTCTGAAATTAGGAATAGCAGTGCATTGCTTAGCTCAATCTGCAGATGTGGTGGCATATATGACACTGTTGATATAATAGAAATTGGAATTATAATTGCCAACTCAAATACATACTAGAAATCATAGGATATGTGCAAAAGATAGAGCTTGTTTTCGGTGCTATTATGTATATCTTGGAAAAAATGTTTTGAAATGAAAATAATTTTTGGAAAGTAATTGCTTTGCGGAGGTTATCCATGAAAACTCAGATACAGGCCCTGCGAAAGCAAAATAAAATTACGCAGGAAGAATTAGCTATCGCAGTCGGGGTGAGCCGCCAGACCATTATCTCAATTGAAAACGGGAAGTATACCGCTTCCCTTGTACTTGCCCATAAAATCGCATCGTATTTCCACCTGAAAATTGAAGAGGTTTTTGATTTTTCCGAGGAAGACTTAATGTGGAAAAATACAGAAAATTTTTAATTGTTCGCTGTGTGGACAGTATCCTTTTCGCTAAGTTGCTTTTGATTGTTTTCTTTTTCCTGCAGCTGTTTTTCTCCCATAAATATTGATTCGGAGGTTCGTTATGGAAAAATACCGAAGAACATTAATTCTTCGCTGCATCGGCAGCATCACAATCGCGGCGGTGGTCGCCGTTTTAGGCTTCTATTTTCAGGCGAATCCCATAAAACTGTCGTTTGACGGGTACGGCGCGGTCTCTAATGGCTTGGTCATTGCGTTTGTTGTTTATTACGCCCTTGTTTACTGCCTGAAAACAGGAGCGGTTTTATATAACGACAAGCGAAAACGCCAATCGCTGAAAGAATATTACGAAGAGGAGCATGAGGAGCGGAAGGTGCTCATCGACCAGAAAACCGCTTCCTATTCCGTTTACTTGCTTCTTTTCCTAATCGTGATTGCTCAAATTGTGGTTGGCTCGCAAAATTCTTCCGTTCGGGTAACGTTGAATGCGGTTCTTGCCGCTTATGTGGTTGTTTCCCTTGGCATGCTCCTGTATTTCCGCCACAAGTATTGAATAAAACCGGAGGTTTGTTATGGAAAGGTATAAAAAATCGTTGGTCTTTTGCTGCGTTAAAGTTACGGTATTAAGCATTCTTTTAATTGCGGTTTATGTTCTTTTTGCCACAACACTGATGAAACCGGCTTTTCCTTCTATGGAAACGATAGTGGTGCCGGAAGTAAAGGATATGCTGCTTGGCGCGGTCTGCGCTTTTGTGGCGGTACAGGTCATATTCGTATTTTCAACACTCAGGATATTGAAAAAACCGGAAGCGATTGCCTCGAAGTACCGCAAAACCGGTGATGAACGCAAAATGTTAATTCAGCAGAAAACAGGTTCATTTGCCTGCATTGGCACCTTATTTACCCTGCTGATGGGTGCGGTTATTGCGGGCGCTTACAATATTACTGTTTGTTTCACGCTGTTCGGGGTAATTGGGGTAGTAATGGTTTTGTATTCGGGTGCGCTTTTATTTTATTCAAAGAAATATTGATTGACTTGTTTAAGGTCGGTCAATACGATAAAATGAATTACATAACGGGAGGGAAACATGAAATTTCAAACGGAACAGCTTACCAAAAGCTTTGGTGAAAAACAGGTTTTAAAAAATGTCAGTCTGCAAACACAAAGCGGATGCGCGCTCGGTCTTTTAGGAAGAAACGGTGCGGGCAAAACGACGACAATCCGCATCGTAATGGGCGTTTTTCCCCCGGACAGCGGCCGGGTGCTGATGGACGGCGAACCCATACACCGCAACCGAATCAATATTGGGTATCTTCCGGAGGAACGCGGTCTGTACCCCAAAAAACAGATTTTAGAGCAGCTCCTTTATTTGGCGGAACTCAGGGGCATGAGCAGAAAAGATGCGAAAGCCTCCGCAATTCGGTGGCTTGACCGACTTGAAATGGGGGAGCATGTCAACAAAAAGCTCGACACGCTCAGCAAAGGCAACCAGCAGAAAATTCAGCTGGCCGCCACCCTGATTACCAACCCCGATTTTGTCATTCTTGACGAGCCGTTTTCCGGCCTTGACCCCGTTAACGCCATGATGCTGAAGGACGTGGTGAAAGAATTGATTGCGCAGGGCAAAATTGTGCTTTTCTCCAGCCATCAGATGAGCTATGTAGAGGAATTCTGCGATACAATTGCCATTCTGAACCGGGGCGAAATCGTACTTTCCGGCAATATCAGGGAAATTAAGCATTCCTATGACCGCAGCAAAATTATGATTTCATCTGTCCAAAAGGAACAGATCGCAGAATTTTGCAAAGAAAAGCTGGTCGGTCTGGTGGAAAAAGCCGACAGGGTTGGGGAAGAACTGAAAATCACGCTGAAATCTGCAGAACGCAAAGGCGAACTGCTTTTCGCTTTGGCACAGCAGCCGTTCGACCTGGATTCCGTCCGGGTGTTTGAACCTTCGCTGAATGATATTTTTGTAGAATATACGGAGGACGCAATATGAAACAGTTTTGGACGATATTCAAGTTTGAATTCCGAAATTACGCAAAAAATAAGGCGTTTCTTCTCGTAACGATCCTGTTGGTTGTCGCGTCGGGCGTTGTGCTTTCCATTCCGCGCATACAGACAATGATTTCCCCGAAAAACCAGCCGGCACCCTCGGAAAAAACGGTGATCGCGTTATCTGACCAATCAGAGGAGGATGCACATGCAGCAGCAGCCTTTTTTACCGCCGCTATGCCCGATACGGAGTTTAAAGTGACCGACCAAAACGAGGATGATTTGAAAAAGGCGGTGGACAGCGGTACTTACAGCAGTGCCGTAATATTAAAAACTCTGCTACACTATACTCACATTGTAAAAAATGTCGGTCTGTACGACAGCTTTGGTGATCAGTTTAATGCGGTTCTGCTTGCGAAATACCGCGGTGAAAAGCTGGTGCAGCTGGGGCTTCCTCAGAACGAAGTACAAAGCCTGCTTGCGGCCGGCATAACTTACGAAACGGTGCAGACCGGTTCCGGCAAAGATCAGGCGCAGAATTTTTTCTACACGTATATCCTGATATTCGCGCTCTACATGGCAATTTTACTTTACGGGCAGTTTGTAGCAACCAGCGTTGCTACCGAAAAAAGCAGCCGCGCCATGGAACTTCTGATTACGTCCACCGAGCCGAAAAATTTAATGTTTGGCAAGGTGTTCGGTGCGGGGCTGGCGGGTTTGACCCAGTTTGTGCTGATTTTCGGTTCCAGCTACCTTTTCTACAACCTAAATAAGGAGTATTTTGGCGATGTCGCAATCGTACAGTCAATTTTCAACATGCCGCTGCCCATTCTGCTGTACACCATCCTCTTCTTTGTGCTCGGGTTCTTTATTTACGCGTTTCTTTACGGTGCGCTCGGTTCACTGGTCAGCCGCATGGAAGAATTGAGCAACACCATCATGCCGGTGACAATGGTTTTTATTCTGGCGTTTTTTGTGGTTATGTTCAGCATGACAAGCGGCAATGTGGACAATGTGCTGATGAAGGTGTGCTCGTTTATTCCGCTGACTTCCCCAATGGCAATGTTCGTGCGTATTGCAATGGGCGAAGTAGCCGGCTGGGAAGTCGCACTGTCCATAGCAATTTTGATTCTTTCCGTTTTTGCCATCGGGGTTTTTGCGGCGGCAATTTACCGCATGGGCGTTTTGCTGTACGGGAAAGCGCCGAAACCGGGCGAGATGCTGAAAATGCTGAAAAACAGCAAGTGAAAGTCAGTTGGGAGGTAAGTTAGGAATGACAAAACGGGAATTGATTGATTATTGCCTTACGTTCCCCGGCGCATACGAAGACTATCCGTTTGACGATGACGCCGCCGCCGCGGAAGCGTGGACGGTCATGCGTCACCATGCAAACCGCAAAAGCTTTGCTTTCATATTTGAACGGAACGGCTATGTCAATATTAACCTGAAATGCGACCCAATGTACGCCGATTTGCTGCGGGGCGTTTACCAAAGCGTAATTCCGGCCTACCACATGAATAAAACCCACTGGAACGGCGTAATTCTTGACGGAAGCATTCCGGAAAGCGAACTGTTTGGCTGGATTGCCCAAAGCTTCGATTTGACTGCCCAGAAAAAGAAAAAGAAATAAATTATGAAAGCGGCTTGACATTTTCCTGCATAATGCATATAATAACTACCAAAGAGAATAACGACCACAAACCGATGATTAAGAGTAGTACGCAGGCATATCATTCACCCAGAGAGCCGCAGACGGTGCGATTGCGGCAGAGTGTGGCAGGCGGAATGGACTTATGAGGGCAAAATGAAAAGCGGGCGCGTAGCATTGCTTAGTAGCTTTTGCCGGGAACTTCACCCGTTACCAAGGAAGCGTACATAAAGCAAATTGTAAGTGTATGGAATAAGTGGGCGATGTGTTCGCCAATTTGGGTGGTACCGCAGGAGTAAATGCTCTTGTCCCTGATTTTTTCAGGGGCAAGGGCTTTTTTTATTTCTCAAATTAAGTTAAGGAGTTGGTGTTTATGGCAGAGGACTGGTGGCGATGGCCAGGTATGTATGTGAGAAAACGAAACAAAATAAACTACTTAACTTACAGGAGGAATTTATTATGAAAAATACCATGAAAAAACTTGCGGCTTCCGTTACGGCAATGGTTTTGGCACTTTCCTTTGCGGCATGTTCATCTACTACGGCGGCGTCCAATGCTGCCCCGGCAAACTCTGCGGCGGCAGGCCAAACCAGCCAAACCAGTCAGGCTGAAAAGAATTTTAAAATCGGCGTTATTCAGTACGCACCGCATCCTTCCCTTGACAATTGCTATACCGGTTTTAAAGCCGGATTGGAAGAAGCCGGTTTAAAAGACGGTACCAACATTACAATCGATTTTCAAAACGCGCAGGGCGACAATTCCAACGGCGACCTGATTGCAAAAAATATGGTTTCTAAAAAGTATGACCTGATTATGGGCATTGCGACCCCGGCGGCTATGTCCGCTTACAGCGCGGCGAAAAGCACAGATATTCCGGTTGTGTTCACCGCCGTTTCCGACGCGGTAGCGGCCGGAATCGTAAAGTCAAACGATGCCCCCGGCGTAAACTGCACCGGTTCTTCCGACGTACTTCCGCTGGAACAGCAGATTAAAATGATTCGTGCATTCCTTCCTAACGCAAAGAAAATCGGTATTCTTTATACGACAAGTGAACCGAACTCCGTTTCCCAGCTGAAGCAGTTTAAAGAGCTTGCACCGAAATATAATTTCGAAGTAGTAGACGTCGGCGTAACCAATGCTTCCGAAGTTGCCGCGGCGGCCGCAACCGTCGTTTCCAAAGGTGTTGACTGCATTAATAACTTCACGGACAACAATGTGGTAAACAACCTGACAACCGAACTGCAGGCAGCAAACGCAAAAAAAATTCCGGTTTTCGGTTCGGAAGAAGAACAGGTGAAAAACGGCTGCCTCGCTTCCCAAAGCATTGATTATGTTGCGCTTGGCAAAGAAACCGGCAAAATGGCCGCTAAAATTCTGAAAGGCGAAGCCAAAGCAGCCGAAACCCCGGTTTTCATGGTTAAGGACTGCACTCCGGTATACAACAAAGCGGTTATGGATACGCTCGGTCTGACTCTGCCTTCCGAATATTCCAGTGCCACCGCAGTCACAGCTGACGCAGCAACAAAGAAATAACAGAAAGCGGGTAATTCCGGAATGGACATTGTTCTCGGCTTAATTAAAAATATATTGGAAGAGGGCTTCATTTACGGCATTATGGCCATCGGCGTGTACATCACGTATCAGGTGCTCGGCTTTCCCGATTTGTCGGTGGACGGCACGTTCCCGTTGGGCGCGTGCATTACGGCGGCTTTGATTGCCGCTGGGGTCAACCCGTGGCTTGCCTGCCTGATTGCGTTTGTGTGCGGTGCGGCAGCCGGATGTGTGACCGGTTTCCTCCACGTAAAACTCCGTATTACAGATTTGCTTTCCGGAATTCTTGTAATGACGGCAATGTGGAGCGTGAATCTGGTCATTACCAACGGAAGTGCCGTAATGCCGTTCTATAATAAGCCTACCATATTTACGTCCGGCCCTGCCGGACTGTTAGCCGGGGGCATTCTGAATTACCGCGTGGTACTGGTGGTTGCCATTTGCTGCATTGCGGTCAAACTGATTGTCGACTGGTACCTGAAAACGAAATCCGGTCTGCTGCTTCGGGCTTCGGGCGACAATCCCCAATATGTTACTTCCCTTGGGAAGGACCCGGGAACGATGAAAATTATCGGTCTTGCGGTCGGGAACGGCTGTACCGCACTGGCGGGCTGCATTTTGGCACAGCAGGCGGAATCGGCCAATGTGTCCAGCGGAACCGGTATGGTGGTTATGGCGCTGGCTTCGGTCATTATCGGAACGAATCTGTTCAAAAAGGTTCGGTTCGTCAAAGCAACCACAGCGGTTGTATTCGGCGCAATTGCCTATAAAACCTGCCTTGTGATTGCAATGCAGCTCGGTTTGCCGACGAACTTCCTGAAGCTTTTGATGGCTGCAATCTTTACCGTAGCGCTGGTGTCCAATAATCTGTTTGCAGGCAGGAGGAAAAGACAAAATGTCAACCCAACCCAAATCTAATTCAGGCGAAAGCTTTGTCAGCCTGCAGCATATTTATAAAACCTTTAACCCCGCTTCCGTCAATGAAGTGGTTCTGTTTTCCGATTTTAATATGGAAATTAAAAAAGGCCAGTTTGTGTCCGTTGTCGGAAGCAACGGCTCCGGAAAAACGACCATACTGAACGTCCTCTGCGGCAGTATCCCGGTGGACGGCGGCAATGTGCATGTAAACGGAAAGGAAATCGGGAAGTTAAAAGAATTTCAGCGTTCCCATTTCATTGGCCGCGTATTTCAGGATCCTTCCAAAGGAACCTGCCCGGAACTGACCATTTTGGAAAATATGGCGCTGGCCGACAATAAAGGCGGCTCCTTTGGTCTTCATATCGGTGTAAATAAAAAAAGAATCGATTACTACCGCACGCAGCTGGAACTGCTGAAGCTTGGCTTGGAAGATAAACTGAACCTGTCGGTTGCCAGCCTTTCCGGCGGTCAGCGGCAGGCGCTTGCGCTGCTGATTTCCACCATGACGCCGCTTGATTTGCTGATTCTGGATGAACATACGGCGGCGCTCGACCCGCGCTCCAGTGAAAATGTGATGGAACTGACCGAGCATATCGTGCGCGATAAAAAGCTGACCACGCTTATGGTTACCCATAATTTGAAATTTGCCATTCAGTACGGTAACCGCCTTGTTATGATGCACCGGGGTTCGATTGTCTTTGATGCGGCTGGGGAATAAAAATCT
>DFRY01000044.1 GCA_002378845.1 Ruminococcaceae bacterium UBA3451
TTACGACGTGTTCAAAGCAATTGCACCTGGCGCGGACGCCGTGCTGATTGGCAGACCCTACGTTGTGGCGGCCTGCGGCGGCGGCGCGGAAGGCGTTGCGGTTTACACCAACAAGATTATCGCTGAGCTGAAAGACGCAATGAAAATGACCGGCTGTGCAACACTGAAAGACATTACCGCCGACAAAGTCCGCTTCCCCAAATAACAACAGAGAAACCACAAACAGAATACAGGGCCGCACAGGAGGAACGTTATGGATTTTACGGTAAACATCCTTAGCTATCTGAGCATAACCGGCTGTATCCTATGCATTCTATGGCTTATTTACTCCTTCCGTAAAAAACGACCTTTCAAAAGCAGTTTTCTTTGTGTTTTCTTATTTGTACTCTTTCTTCTCGCAGCGATCCTGCCGAACCGGATGTCGGTACAAGCCGATTTTGCAAAGCAAACAGCGGCAGTTCCCGTATCAAACGGAAAGAAACAAACGGTTTCGCAGACATACCAAACGGATTTCATCGGCGGATACTACACTTCCGGCATCGACTTTCCAGCCGGTACCTACACCATCACCGCGCTAAACGGCGGCGGCAGAATATCCTTTAAAACCCCCGCGGGCAATGGGCAAAGCTATCAGCTTGGAACAGGCAATTCCGGTTCCAAGGAATTGAAAAATATTCATTTTCCCTTCGGCGAAGTGTTGTTCCTGTCCGGCGTAAAGGTAACGCTTACAAGCGGCGATGCGAAAACCGGAAGTCTGTCTCAGCGAAAAAACAGCGCGGTTAACGAACAGACTTTGTCGCCCGGAAGTTACCTTGCCGGCACAAATTTTACCGAAGGTATTTACGACCTTGTTGCTGTACAGAGCAAAGGAACGGTTACCGCCGAATGCCTTGGCATTTCCATGAATGAAGCGATGGACGCGAATGGTTTCGATTACCAGAGAGAGTTTAAAAATGTGATACTGGACAGCGGTTCGGAATTAACTCTTACAGGCGTTACCGTAAAACTGGTTCCCAGTAAATAATCCTGATAAAATGACACCCCGCCATGCAGAAAAATTTCTGCATGGCGGGTTTTTATGTAAGGTCAATTATAGCTTGCGGACACTGTCTCTTTCAATAAATTCGTTGCAAATCTGAATTTTTGTTTTAACCTGCGTTCCGGTGTCGATCATTTCAATCAAGCGCCGAACTGCCGTTTGCCCCATTTCCTGCTTAAACACGTGGATTGTGGTCAGCGGCGGCGTGGAAATGCTGCAGAACTGCATGTCGTCAAACCCAATCAGCGAAATATCCTCCGGAATGCGGTACCCGTGATTCTGCAGCGCCTTCATGGCGCCAAGCGCAATAATATCATTATCTGCGAAAAATGCGGTGGGAAGTTCGGGATTCTGCTTTAAAAGACAGTTCATGTCATTATACGCGCCGTCCATAGTGGGAAGCAGTGAAAAGGAAAACGCCGGGTCCGGCTTTAACCCGTTCAAATACAGCGCGTGCTCAAAACCCTGCTGCCGGTAAATAAAATTTTTAATTCGGACGCTGCCTTTTAAGTAGCCGATTTTTTTATGCCCCTTATTGATTAAGTACTGCACTGCGTGAAACACGGAATCCGAATTGTTAATCAACACGGAATTGAAAAATGAATTCNNGCGGAAAAATGAATTCTCAAACCAGCTGTCCAGTACGACCATAGGGGCGGTTATTTTTTCAAACACACGGACTTCCTCTTCCGAAAGCTCCGTAGCAAGCAGCAATATGGCCGACCGGGTGTCGCTCATTAGCTGATTCAGATTTTTTTCGTAGTCAGGGGAACTTTTGTCCAGATTAAAAATTGCGGTTTCATAACCGGAATTCCTGCTTTCACTTTCCACCCCGGCAATCAGGGAAGAAAAAAACGGGGTATCCGACACCACCAGCCCGCTGTTTTTGTAAATAACGAATTTAATGTTCATGATTTTAGATTTTGTTTGATACCCGCAATCCTGTGCAACCTTTAGAATTTTTTCGGCTGTTTCTTTGCCAACCCCTTTTTTACTGTTCAGTGCATTGGAAACCGTTGCAGGAGAAAATCCCGAGATCCGGCTGATCTCACTGATATTCACTTTCATACTGCTATCCCCCTTAGCACCTTATTATAAATTATAAATACAGCCACTTCAATAGCCGCGAATCGCTTTCAGGAGAATTTTACTAAAACAGCACGTGAAATCTGTATTCTGTCGATATTTCCATACAAAGGTCGAAAATTGAATCTGTTTTTTAGTGCGGAATACATAAAAAGGTACCACCCACCGGATGGTACCTTTTCGCTTTGACACAGTTCATAAGCTTGCTTTTGCTTCAAACGGATACTGCTCCACTTCTTCCAGAGTCGGAATGGAGGGCGCTGCTCCTTTCCGCGACACTGCAATTGCGGATGCTTTTGAGGCAAGCTCTAGCGCTTCTTCCATCGGTTTTTTCTGCAGTACCGCGGAAAGAAAATAGCCGGTAAACGTGTCGCCTGCCGCAGTGGTATCGACCACCGGAACCGAATAAATGCCGTGCGTCAGCCTGCATCCGTTTCCCTGATAAACGGCGCCGTCTTTGCCCAGGGTTAACAGAACTTCGGTACCAGGGGATTTATGGGACAAAAATTCCAGAATTTCTTCCGCCCCGTGTTCCCCGGAAATCTGCCAGCCCTCTACTTCGTTCAGAAGTAATATGGATACTTTGGACAGGTCACATTTTTGCACCGCTTCGTCAAACGGGGACGGGTTCAGCGCGACGCGCATTCCTTTTTCGTACGCGATGTCGATGAGCAGGTCAATATCGTTAACTTCGTTCTGCAGCAGCATCATATCACCGCGGTCGAAATCTGAAAAAACCTCGTCCACATACTCCCGTGTCAGGCAGCGGTTGCTTCCGCCAAACAAAAGAATGCTGTTCTGCCCGTGCCGGTCAACCTGAATTACAGTATGTCCGCTTTTCCCGGGGATCGTCTTTACACGGGATGCATTTACGCCGTTCTTCCGGCACATAGCAAGCAAAGCTTCCCCGTCTTCCCCGACCATACCCGCGTGCCAGACCTCCGCCCCTGCTTTCGCCAGTGCTACGGACTGGTTTAAGCCCTTGCCGCCGCAAAAGGTTTCCATGCGGGATGCAGCGGAGGTTTCCCCCGGCAGCAGAATATGGTCCACAGAATACACATAATCGTAATTCAGGGAGCCGAAATTGAGAATTTTCATTTGGCAGCTCCTTATCAGGCGGGAAACGCGACTCCGGCCCTAAAAATAATATTCGGGTAGGGAGTGAATTCCCCGGTACGGATTGCAAATTTCACATTTGCCGACATTTGCTTCAGTTCCGGATGCGGAATCATTTCATAGGGGGTACCGGGCAGTTTGCCGCGGATATAATCCAGCAGAACCGGATTCTTTTCCTGAATTTCCTCCGCTATGGTATAAAACTCCACTTCTGTTTCTTCCAGAACCGCGTCCATGGTCTGACGGAACGTAGGAACTCCTCCGCACAATGCCAAATCCACAATGGGAACGCCCTTGGGAATGGGCATGCCGGCGTCACCGAGCAGAAACAGATCCTTATGCCCCAGCGCCGCGATATACCCGGCAAGCTGTGCGTTTAGGATGCCTTGCTTTTTCATATTCAAACACTCCGTATGTATTTATTCGAATTCGTTGATTGTTATTACTTTTCTTCNNTGAAGAGCCATTTTTGCCTGAAGATTGCGCTGGAACTGGTCAATGATAACGGCGAATACAATGACAAGACCTTTAATGACCATTTGCCAGAATTCCGAAACACCGCACATAACCATGCCGTCGTTGATTACGCCGATAACGAACGCACCGACGATGGTACCGCCGATGGTGCCGACGCCGCCCGCCATGGAAGTGCCGCCCAGAACAGCCGCTGCGATGGCGTTCATTTCCCAGGATTCGCCCGATGCCGGATGTGCGGCAACAAGCTGAGCGGAAGTGATAATACCGACAATCGCGGCGCATACACCGGAAAGAACGTACACAATAATTTTAACCTTATTGACTTTAACGCCGGAAAGCTTTGCCGCTTTTTCGTTGCCGCCAATGGAAAGCACATGCCAGCCGAACGGGGTTTGCTTCAGAATCACCGCGGTGATGACCGCAATAATCAAAAGGATAATCGCGCCCACCGGGATTTTCCCGAATACGCTGCTGCCAAAAAAGTCAAAGCCTGTGTTGCCCAGCGCCGCATTGCCGACGATGTTGGAATATGTTGCACCATTGGAACGCAGCATTGCAAAGCCGCGTGCCACGTACATCATGCCCAGCGTTGCAATGAAAGGCGCAACATTGAACCGTGTGATCACGATACCGTTGATCCAGCCGATCAGCGCGCCGCAAAGAATGGAGATTAGCACAATCCACGGCACGCTGAAATACAGCGTTACGCCGAACATCGGCAGGGTAAGTCCCTCGTTAATCAAACCGCCGGCAATCATCCCCGCAAAACCGACTACCGCGCCGACCGAAAGGTCAATGCCGCCGGTAATAATAACGTACGTCATACCGATGGCGAGAATTCCGTAAAGTGCAACGTGTTTTGCGATTAGCAATAAGGTGTTTTCCGAAAGGAAATTCGGTGCAGCAAAGCTGAAGAAAATCAGCAGGATTACCAGCACGATAAAGGTTCTACCTTTTAACAGTGTCATGGCAATCGAGTGATTGGACATATTTTTTTCATACCAGCATTCTCCTTTATGTTCCGGATTAATGGCCGTGATGGCCCTGATAGGAAGCAAGCACCAGGCTATCTTCCTTGATTTCATCACCGATCAGTTCGCAGGTTTTCTTTCCGTTGGAAAGTACCATAATCCGGTCGGCTATTGCAATAATTTCTTTCAGTTCCGAGGAAATTACCACAATGGACAAGCCGCGCTGTCCATACTGATTGATAATATCGAATACTTCGGTTTTGGCGCCGATGTCGATGCCTCTGCTCGGTTCATCCATAAGCAGGATTTTCGGCTCCGTCAGAATTCCTTTGCCGATAACAACCTTTTGCTGGTTGCCGCCCGAAAGGGAGAGAATGGGCAGCTTTTTATTCGAGACTTTAATATGAATGTCTTTAATTTCTTCGTCAATGCAGTTATTCTCTTTTTTCTTGTCCACAAAAGGCCTTTTTACATAGTTTTTCAAGCTGGAAAGGGAAATGTTCTTGCCAATGTCAAGCGTTTGTACCAAACCTTCCCGCTGCCGGTCTTCCGGCACCAACGCAAAGCCGCGGTCAATCTGTTCCGAAATGCTTTTGACTTTTACCGGCTTCCCTTCCAAAACAACTTCGCCTTCATGTTCGGGGTGCAATCCCATAATACATTCGAAAATTTCCGTTCTTCCCGCGCCAAGCAGCCCGTAAATACCGAGAATCTCGCCTTTTTTTACATGGAAGCTAACGTGGTCCAGAAGGAAACCGCCGCCGCTTTTCGGCAGGGTAAGGTCTTTTACTTCCAGAACGGTTTCCGCGTTTTGCCAGTCAACCGTCCGTTCCCGCTTTTTATATGTTTTCTCCGTTCCTACCATGTTCTGGACAATCCAGGGAACGCTGATTTCGCTTACTTCTTCATCCACAACATATTTTCCGTCGCGAAGAATAGTAACGTGATCGCCGATGCGCATAATTTCTTCCAGGCGGTGTGAAATGTAAACGATTGATATTCCTTCCGCCGTAAGTTCCCGCATTATTTTGAACAGAACATCCACTTCCTGTGCACTCAGGGAAGAGGTCGGTTCGTCCATAATCAGGATTTTCAGGTCTTCCTGAACCAGGTTGCGTGCAATTTCAATAATCTGCTGCTGGCCGACACGCAGGTCTCCCACAAGCGTATCGGGCGAAATGGGGTGCTCCAGCTTTTCAAGAATCCGCTGGGTCAATTCCACATGTTGTTTGTTGTCCAATTTTAAATGGCCTTTTGTTTTTTCTCGGGCCATAAAAATATTCTGGTATACGTTCAGGTTGGGAAACAGGCTTAATTCCTGATGAATAATGCCGATTCCGTTCCCGCGTGCCTCAGTTGTATCACGAAAGCTGACTTCGCTGTCGCCCATGAACAGTTTTCCGGAGCTGGGCTGTTCAATTCCCGCAATAATTTTCATCAGCGTGGATTTTCCCGCGCCGTTCTCGCCAATAAGCACGTTTACCTTGCCCGTTTTCACTTCGAAGGATACATTGTCCAACGCAACGGTACCGGGGTAAATTTTGCTGATGCCTTCCGCGCGAAGGCAAACCGCATCTTCCATTTTTTCACTGGTACTCATGCCGCACCTCCTTATTTCACCGTCATCTGAACCGGTGTAATCAGAAGTTCATCGTTTCCGTCCACCGTAAAGCAACCGACAAATTCAACCGTCTTTCCGGTCAGGGATGCTACGTTCAGGGGGTTGATTACCTTTTCCTGAATAACGCCGTGGATGCTCTGCGACACGGCAGCCCACTGCACCTGGTTTTTAAAATCCTCATATTTGATAAAGCTAATGGAATCACGCACAGCGGAGCCCTTGAACACCGTACCGATCTGAAGCTTTACGGTCTCTTTCCCGGTGTAGCCGTCCAAAGTAACCTGCATGGTGCCGGCCTTTTTTTCCTGGTCTACTTTTTCCACTTTCCCGGTGCCCTTTACCACGTAGCTGAGTTCGCCGGAGGTTCCCATGGAATACTTTCCGTATTTCTTATCCAGCGATTTCAGGTTTCCGTTTGCTTCCGTCAGGAAGGTTTTCAGGTCAACCGCTTTTTGGGTGAGTTCCGGAATTGCCTTGGAGTCCCAAATACTTGCAACATCGCTGTCCGCATTAAATACGGTGGCTCCCGTCAGTTTACCCTCTTCGCCGATTTTAACGACCTTTATACCACAGCCTGCCAATGCGGAAACTGCAAACGCAAGAATTAACAGGATAGCAGCCATTCTTTTTTTCAACTTGCATTCCTCGTTTCTGAAGTTAATAAAACCTTAAAATGTAGTCTTAATAGTAGAGAAGGATAAGGGAGAGCTCCGTTCGGCACTCCCGCCTTATCCTAAATTATGAGCAATCCGTAGGGTTAGAATTATTCAGAGAAAACGAAACCCTTTAACTTGTCAACGTTGTCCTTTGTAATGGCAACGCAGTCAACCAGTTGTTTTTCATCCTGACCGGTTTTGCCGTTTTTCAGGTAATCGTCAGCCTGCTGAGCGGCCATTTCAGCAATTTTAGCAGCCTGCTGAAGCGCAGTACCAACCATAGCGCCAGCTTTAATCTGCTCGGCTGCTTCGTCGGAACCGTCTACACCGATGATGGCAATGTCTTTCAGACCGGCTGCTTTAATTGCGGCTGCCGCGCCAACTGCCATTGTATCGTTGCCGCAGACAACGCCTTTGATGTCCGGGTGAGACTGCAGGATGGTTTCCATCTTCTGGTATGCTTCGGTCTGCTCCCAGTTTGCTGTCTGCTGAGCAACCATCTTCATGTCGGGGTACTGGTCAATAATTTCATGGAACGCCTTGGAACGAACGCCTGCGTTTGTATCGGACTCTTTGCCGAGAAGCTCTGCATAATTGCCTTTTTCGCCCATAGCGTCTACAAACTTTTCAGCAATTGCTTTTGCGCCCTGATAGTTGTTTGCTACGATTTGGGAAATTGCAACGCCGGATTCGTTAATTTCACGGTCGATAAGGAAAGTCGGAATGTTAGCGTCCTTTGCTTTCTTTACTGCTGCAACCGTTGCGTCGGCACCTGCGTTATCGCAAATGATCGCCGCTGCTTTGTCGGCGATTGCATTGTCAAACAGTTCGGACTGCTTTGTCGCGTCGTCGTCATGAGAAACTGCTTTCACTGTGTAGCCAAGTTCCTCCGCTTTCTTGGTTGCGGCTTCCGCTTCGGTCTTGAAGAACGGATTTGAGTGGGACGGGGTGATGATGTAGATGATCTTGGAGCCGCCGCCGGTAAGAGGTTTTTCCTCTGCCTGGGATGCTGCTGCCTGAGATTCCGCCGCCGAAGGCGCCGGTGCAGCCTGCGAAGCTGCCTGGCTTGCAGTAGTACTGCTGGAGCATCCAGCCGCCATACTGCCGATTAGCGCCATTGCCAAAATACCCGCTGCTAGTTTCTTGAACTGATTCATCGTGATTCCTCCCATAAATTTTAATTTATTGATAGAGACACAACAAGGCCTTTTCGCCCCGCCGGTCAACTATTCGTGTGATAACGCCAACCGAACGGCTTTTTCCCATCCGGCATACAACCCTGCGCTTTTTTCCGTCGCCATTTTTCCTTCGTGCTTTTTTCGGTTCACTTTGGAGAAAATGTGCTCCGCGCGATAAAAACCAATTGCAATTCCTGCCGCGTAAGCGGCACCCATGCCAGAAAGTTCCTGCAAATCCGGAACCTGAACCGGAATTTCCAATATATCGCTTTGAAACTGCATTAAATATTCGCTTTCCGTCGGACCGCCGTCCACACGGAGTTCCTGAATTTCCAGCCCGGATTCTTTTCGCATCAGATTTATAATATCCGTAATCTGATACGCAATGCAATCCACGGCTGCTTTTACCATCTCGGCCTGCCCGGTGATTCGGGTAATTCCGGTAAACAGTCCGGTGGCTTCACTGTCCCAATAAGGAGCGCCCATTCCGGTAAACGCAGGAATGAAATAGGTTTTGTCAAGCGGATTGGCAGCGGAGGCGAACTGATACGCCTGCTCAATACTTTCCACCAAATGCAGATCCTTTTTCAGCCAGCCGATTACCGAACCCGTGTAGTTAATGTTTCCTTCCAGCACATAGCTGACTTTTCCGCCGATGCTCCATGCCAGCGAGGTCACCAGACCGCCCTTACTGAACACCGGCTGCTCGCCGGTATTGAGCATTACGGACGAACCGGTTCCGTAGGTCGCCTTGACCATTCCCGGTTCCCGGCAATCCTGCCCGAACAGTGCGCCGTGGGAATCCCCCAGTACCGCATGAATGGGAATGGGGTGTTCCAGGTAGCCTTCCAGGTCCGTTTCACCGAAACAGGAATCGGAACCGCACACCTGAGCCAGGCAGCGCACCGGAATTCCGAAATATCCGCATACATTTTCGTCCCACTGAAGCGTGGTTATGTTAAACATCTGCGTACGGGACGCATTCGAATAATCTGTTTTAAAGTTCTTTCCGCTGGTCAGCCGGTAAACCAGCCAACTGTCCACAGTGCCGCAGCACAGTTCCCCTTTTTCCGCTTTGTCCGCGGCGCCTTCCACATTTTCCAGGATCCACGCAATTTTCGCGGCCGAAAAATAGGGAGACAGCGGAAGCCCCGTGCTTTCTTTAATTTGTTCCGCATGCCCAACCGCCTTAATCCGGCTGCAAATGGCTTCCCCACGGGCACACTGCCAAACCACCGCGTTATAAACCGGCTTCCCGCCGGTACGTTCCCAAACAAGTGCGGTTTCACGCTGATTGCTGATTCCCATAGCGGCTATCTGATCTTTCCGTATTCCCGCTTTTTCCGTCACGTCCCGAATCACCGCAATTGTGTTACGGTAAATTTCCTCCGGGTCGTGCTCCACCCATCCCTTTTCATTAATAATTTGGGCGTGAGGGCGGTCACACCGGGCGACCAGCCTGCAGTTTTGGTCAAATAAAAGGCCTTTGGTTCCCTGGGTGCTTTGGTCAATGCCAAGAATGTAAGTGTCCGGCATTTATATCAACTCCATAGCCGCCTTTGCAATGCCCTCGGCATTCAGGCCGTAATAATCGAATACTTCCTGAGATTTTCCTGTAATAACCGGGGAATCCGGCAAAGTAAGGTTAATAACCCGCTTCGCCGCTTCGGCCGCCACAATCTGGCTGACCATGGAACCCAACCCGCCGAACGCGGTGTGTTCCTCCACTGTAATAATGCCCTTTGTTTCTGCCGCCGCTTTCAATACCGCTTCACGGTCGATTGGCTTAACGCAGTACATGTCGAGCACCCGTGCGGACACCCCTTTTTCTTTCAGAAGTACGGCCGCTTTTTGAGCCGCCATTACCATCTCGCCGCAGGCGATCAGAGTAACGTCCGTACCGTCACACACCAGAGTAGCCTTGTTGAGTTCAAAAGGTACATCTTCTTCCGTGTATACATCCTCTACCGCATTGCGGCCAACGCGGATGTAAGCCGGTTTTTCATCCCGCAGCAAAGCCTGCATCAGCTTTTCGGTCTGAAACCGGTCGCTCGGCAGGTAAACCCTGAGGTTCGGAATCGACGCCATGGTTGCAATGTCGTTGGTAGAATGGTGCGTCATGCCCAGTGCGCCGTAACTGACGCCGCCGCTGATACCGATAAGGGTAACATTGGTATCGTTATAAGCCACATCCACCTTCACCTGCTCCATGCTCCTTGTAGAAAGGAAACAGGCCGGAGATACCGCAAACACTTTTTTTCCGCAACGGGCAAGACCCGCGCTGACGGAGACCAAGCTCTGCTCTGCAATGCCCACTTCCACGAACTGGTCGGGGTAAGCGTTTGCGAAATCGGTCATAGAGCCGGAACCTCTGGAATCGCTGCAAACTACAACGATATTTTTGTCCTGTGCCGCTTTTTCTACCAGCACGTCACACATTACCTGTTTGTTTGCAATTTTATTCATGCACCGCTGCTCCTCTCTGTTCCAGTTCACGGATTGCCTTTTCATAATCTTCGTCTGAAACCGATTTGTGGTGCCAAACTGCTTTATTTTCCATGAAGGATACCCCAAAGCCCTTTGTTGTATTGGCAATAATCACCGTGGGTTTTCCTTTGGTATTTTTCGCCTCTTCAATCGCCCGGTCAAGCGCATCTGTGTCGTTGCCGGGAACGGATATTACATGCCAGCCAAAGGCCGCCCAGCGTTCCTCCTGACTGTCCTGTGTCATAACGTCTTCCGTCGAACCGGAAATTTGCAGCCGGTTGCGGTCAACAAATGCGGTAAGGTTATCGAGCTTGAAATGCCCGCCGGCCATTACACCCTCCCATACGGAGCCTTCCGCCAGTTCACCGTCCCCCATCACCGTGTAAACCCGGTAGGGAGCATTATCCTTTTTCCCGGCCAATGCCATACCCACGCTGACGGGTAAGCCGTGCCCCAAAGAACCGGAGCTCATTTCCACCCCGTTTACCTTGCGGCTTGGATGGCCAATGTATTTGGAACGAAACGCGGAATAATGATCCAAATCTGACTTCGGGAAAAAGCCTTTGTCAGCAAGGACGCAGTAAAGCGCTTCCACACAGTGGCCTTTGCTCAAAACAAAGCGGTCGCGGTTCGGGTCACTGATATTTTCAGGCGAGCAGTTCATATGCTTGTAGTAGAGCGTGACCAGAATATCCGTTACACTCATATCGCCGCCGATATGTCCGCCGCCCGCATGATGAATTAACGTTACAATGTCTTTTCGAATCTGCCATGATTTTTGCTGAAGATTCATTCGTTTCATTCCCCCCTGAGATACGCTTTTACATCTTCCTCAATCGGATCGTAAAGATCCGGCTTTACGCCAATGTATTTGCATGCTTCATACAGCACCGGAACCACATTTTTATGAATTCCGACACAGTGGTGAATGTACGGCCCGCACACGATTTTGTCTTCCAGCCGCTTAATATTGTCCACTTCAACCCAGAGGTAGGTGCCCATGCAGTTCGGGCCGTCCACCCCTTTTGCGTTGCCAAGCAGCATGGAATATTCCCCGTTGTCGCCGTCAAATCGGCAAAGAGTAATATCGCCGTGTTTCGCTTCTGCGGTTAGGCTGCCAGGGTGTTTAAAGGCAAGCGGGTAACCAAGCACCGGCTTTTCCTTCGCTATGGAAATCGGCCATGGGCCGCAGTGCTGCAGCAGTTCCCCGTTCGGAATGTCCGGGTNNGGAACGGGTTTCGCCCATTCCGGCGGCTTCCACTAATAAAGCGGTAATCGCGCCGTGAATATCCGTTTCGCAGACAACGGGAATCCCTTCGTCGTTCATCAGGGAATTCGCCGCGCAGGGCATGATACCCAATTCCTGCTGCAGGCAGTTCCAGCATTGAATTGCAACGGCGTTGCAGCCGTATTTTTTCACCAGGTTTGTCATGGCTACTTTTAAGGCGGCGACATTTTCCAGCGCATCCTCCGGAATTTTAATGTCCATATGGAGGCGGATATAATCGAGCACCTTTGCAACTTCCGTGCCCTCTTCCTTTGCGTTGCGCACTTCCTGCAGCAGTTCCGGCATAGGAATGGGAGAAAGCTGAATGTTAAACCGCTCCAGCAATTCGCCTTCGTTGCACATTGTTGTCCAGAAGTCGAACGGTCTGGTGGATATTTGAAGAATTCGGGTATGACGGAATGTTTTTACCACGTTGCAAACCGCCATAAAGTCGCGCAGACCGCGTTCAAATACCGGGTCGCTCAGACGGCAGTTCGTCATGTATGTAAACGGTACGCGGAATCTTCGAAGTACCTTTCCGGTTGCAAACAACCCGCACTGGGTGTCACGCAGGCGAACGCCGTTTTCTTCCGGGCGCTCATCGAGCGGCCCCCACAGTAAAACCGGTACGTTCAATTCTTTCGCCAGTCTGGCACACACATATTCGGTGCCAAAATTACAGTGCGGAAGGAACAGTCCGTCAACTTTTTCCTGTTTGAACTTTTCTGCAATTTTGGACATGTCTTCATCATTATACAGCAGACCTTCGTCGTTAATATCCAAAATATCGACAAAATCCACATCCAGTTCCTTCAGCCTTTCTGCTGTAAGATTCCGGTATTTCAGTGCGTCGGGTGCGCTGAAAATACTTCTTCTTGTCGGCGCAAAGCCCAGTTTAATTTTTCCCATGGTTCATGCCCTCCAGTTCATTTATTCTTTATTTAAGTTACGAACGCTTTCACGTTCCACAAATTCTGTGCAAACCTGAATTTTTGTCTTTACCTTGCTGCCCAGCTTGATTTGGTCTGTGAGCCGACGAACGGCAATTTCGCCCATTTCCTGTTTAAATACATGAATTGTGGTAAGCCGGGGACTGGAAATTTCCCCAAACGGAATATTGTCGAACCCCACAATGGAAATATCGTGCGGCACCCGGAAGCCTTTTTCCTGAAGTGCCCGCATTGCGCCAAGCGCAATAACATCGTTGTCCGCAAAAAATGCGGTCGGTAAATCCCTGGTCTTTTCCAAATGCTCCATCATATCCCGATAAGCGGTTTCAATGGTTGTTCCTACTGTAACCGTATATTTTGGTTCGGGAACAAACCCCTGTCTTGTCATAGCCCGTTTGTAGCCGATACTGCGGTAGGAAAACGCCTTAATCCGGAATCTTCCTCTTAAGTACCCAATTTTTTTGTGACCGTTCTCAATTAAATATTCCACCGCTTTGCAGGCGGAATCCGTATTGCTGATCAGAACACTGTCAAACGTAATGGTTTCGCTCCAACCATCCAGCAGAATCAACGGACATTTCGGATCTTTAAACAGCTGAAAATCCGGTTCCGTCATTTCCGTTCCCAAAAGAATTACCGCGGAACCCGGGTCGTCTAAGATAGAACGAATTTGTTCTTCACAGTCCGGGCTGTCACAGTTCAGGTTGCAGAACATGGTTTCATACTGAAGGCTTTTCGCCTGCCGTTCCACCCCTTCAATGACTGCCGGGAAAAAAGGGCTGTCATTAATAATGAGTCCGTTCTTTTTATAAATTACAAATTTGATTTTTGAAATTCTTACTTTGTTTGAATACCCCAATGTTTCGGCCGCATTCAAAACTTTTGTAATCGTATCCCTGCTTACTCCCCGCTTGCGGTTCAACGCATTGGAGACCGTTGCCGGGGAGAAACCGGTCATTTCACTGATTACTTTGATGCTGGCTTTCAATTTATTACCCCGCTTTCTTCCGACTGATTCCCATTATACGTGTAAAATAAATTTTTACAATAAATTTTTAATAAAAAAGGCCAAAATATTTAATTTTTGTTTATATTTAAAAAATAATATTATTAATATATAGATAAATTTCACAATTATATATTCTNNATTAATATTATAAAATTTTGTTGTTATTTTATTTATATAAAAATTTATATAAATATTTACATATAATTTTATATAACGTTTTTATAATAGATTTTTTATTTATTTAAAAATGTTATTTAATTTGTCACAGCAGCAAACAGTTAACTTGTAAGCTCCATTCAAATAAAAAGGCTCGGATTACCGCAATCATCCAAGCCTTTTTTCTTTTATTCATTTTCTTATTTCCGCAGCAGCACATACTCAAAACAGGAACCTGCAGCTTTTCATCTGCAGTTCGGCACAATTCCGCCGTAATCCGAATTTGGGTAAAAAAACAGGGGTCACTTTTCTAAAAAGTGACCCCAAAATCGATTAGTATGTATTTACGTATGGCAGGAAATTTTATAGGTTAATTTGTCGCAGGATTTTTACTGAACCTTATCTTTTGTCAGAACGGAAACACCGGTGTCAACCTGTGTTTTATCAATTGTTTCACCCTTTACTGCCTTAACTGCCGCTTTCATGCCTTCGGAACCCATGACATCCGGGTTCTGAGCCATTGTGCACAGAAGGGAACCGTCTTTGATCAGGGAGAAAATAGAATCGGATTTATCGAAGCCAACACCGACGATGTCTTTTTTGCCGGAACCTTTAATTGCATTGCCTGCGCCGACGGTGCTGCCTTCGTTTGCACCGAAGATGCCGACTACACCTTCTGTAATGTAGTTATCTGCAATGTCCTGAGATTTGGAAGCGTCGCCCTCGCCGTACTGTGTTTGGAGGATGGTATAACCCTTGCCGTCAAACGCGGAGCGGAAACCTTTTTCACGTGCTACGGTAGAAGCGGTGGCGGAGTTAACATTGACAATACCGATTTTTCCGTCTTTTTTGCCTGCTGCTTCCAGCGCTTTGAGCATTTCTTCGCCTGCGGTTTTACCGGCTGCTTCATTGTCGGTTGCAAAAGTAGCAACCCCTTCGGTCTTTGCGGGGGAATCAACATAAATAATCTTAATGCCTTTTGATTTTGCANNCAAGGGATGCGGAAATTGCATCCGGTCCGTTTGCGGCGATCATAATTGCGTCTGCGCCGTCCGCAATAGCATTGTTTACACGCTCAATCTGCTGTGCGTCATCTTTCTTGTCCGGAGCCATCCATTTGTAATCCACATTTCCAATTTCCTGAGCAGCCTCTTTTGCGCCCTTATCAACGGAAACCCAGTGCTGGTCTGTACTGTCCATAGTAATTAAGATGACCTTAATTTTTTTGTCAGTAGCTGCCGGAGCTGCTGCGCCACCGTCTGTTGATGCTGCCGGGGTATTGCCGTCTGCGGGCGCATTGGTACTGGTTGTTTGGCCGCAGCCAACCATTGCAGTTGCCGCCAATGCCGCGCAAAGTAAAATTGCCAACAATTTCTTTTTCATTACAATAAGCCTCCCAATTTTTTATCCATTAAAGCAATCGCTTTAACTTTCTTTTTGAGCCTGAACTAATTTCTTACCGGTTTTGGCTTTTTTCGGTTTGCCGGTGCGAATTACAACATCAAGTAAAACAGAGATTACCACGATGGTGCCGATGACGATGTTGCGCATGGCAACCGGGGCGCCCGCAAACTGAAGGCCGTTCTGGAGCACGCCCCAGATTGCCGCACCGACCACGGTTCCCACAAGAAGACCCTGACCGCCTAAAGTGGAAACGCCGCCGATAACAGATGCCGCAACCGCGTACATTTCATACATATTGCCCGCGTCCATAGTCCCCATGCCGGCCGTTGCACTGGTAATCAGGCCGACAACGCCGGCACAGAACGCACTTACCATATAAACCTTAATGGTCGTGCTGTCTGTATTGATACCGGACAGCTTGGAAGCTTCAATGTTACTGCCGACCGCATAAATATGACGGCCAGTGCGTGTTTTGCTCAGCAGGAAATTAAAAATCAAAAATAAAACCACCGCAATCCAAATGGTATTGTAAAGCCCAAAGGTGCTGCCATAGTAAAACAAATCACGGTAGCCCTGCGCCGCATCACCGATTGCATCGGTATTGTAGTTATTGTTGACAATCTGGGCAACGCCTCTCGCAACCGTCATAGTACCCAAAGTTGCGATAAAAGGCGGCAGTTTGCACTGTGCCACCAGAGCGCCGTTCAGAACACCAACCCCAACACAAATGATAATGGTTAACAGCATTGCAACCCAGGGGTTTACGCCCTTTGTCATTAGCGTGGCGGAAATCATACAACTCATTCCGACCACGGAACCGATGGAAAGGTCAATGTTTCCGGTAATTAAAACATAAGACTGGCCAATGCCGATAATCAAAATCGGAGCGACCTGACGAAGCAGATTTCCGACATTTCGTGACGAGTAGAAGGATGGACTCAAAAAGGCAAATACAATGCAAAGCATGATGAGTCCGGCTGAGACGGTGAGAACCTGGCCCATTCCCCGAATGGACACAAACTTTTTCCAAGCACTACGTTTTTCGTTTTCCATTTTCAAACGCTCCCGCAAATATTATTTGGTCGAAGATCAGGCCGTGATAGCCTGCTCAAACTTAGAGTCAAAACTGGTTGCGTACTGCAGAATCAAATCCTGCGTTGCTTCGGAGGTTGGTACTTCGCCGGTGATTTTACCGTCGCACATTACAAGGATACGATCGCTGATGCCCATAACCTCCGGCATTTCAGAAGAAACGAAAAGCACCCCGATTCCCTGTTTTTTCAGTTCATTCATCAGGTTATAAATTTCAACCTTTGCCGCTACGTCAATTCCTCTGGTCGGTTCGT
>DFRY01000004.1 GCA_002378845.1 Ruminococcaceae bacterium UBA3451
CCGAGCGAGGGGATCGCCGACCAGTAAACGTCCTCACCGTTTCTCAGGTGTCCGTTCGAATCCTGAATCGAAACGCCAAGCCTTGCGTAAGCCGCAGCCACTTCCTTAGAGCCTCCCGCCGCCGAATCCATAGACCGGACATTCCGTGCCATGCTCGCGGTAAAGGTTTCGAGCGGCGTGTCGATCAGTTCGGCGGCGTATTGGTAGGCCTGCAACGCCTCCGTACCGACGTGCGTCTGGTCAGACAGAGTGAGAATTTCGTCCGCGTAGGCGGCGGAGTTTACGGAAGCGTCCACCAGCGATTTGCCCGCGCCCACGGCAGCAGCGCCGATTCCGGCCAGAGCCACGCCAAGGGAAGCGCCGATCCCCTTGACGATTCCGCCGAGCTTGTCGAACCGCCCGGACGCTTCTTCCGATTGCTTTGATGCGCTTGTGATTTCATTGCCGAACTGATTCGCCTGCTTTTCAGCGGTATCGAATTCCTTCCCGGTGCTGTCCAACACGCTGTTGTTTTTTTGGAGTTCCTTTTCCATGCCGTTGAGGTCGGCTTGCGCTTTGTTCAGCTGTATCTGCCAATTTTGCGTTCGGCGGTCGTTTTCTCCGAAAGAGTCCGACGCGTTCTGCAAAGCGGCGCGGAGGGTCTCGATTTTCTCTTTCTGCTGGTCGATTTCTTTATTTAGGACTGCGTTCCGGGCGGTGACGGCCTGCACGGAGGAGTCATTTTTGTCAAACTGGCTGGTGACCAGTTGCATCTCGGAACCGAGGACTTTGAAACTCTGGTTAATGTCGCGGAGCGCGTCTTTGAAGGCCTTTTCGCCCTCAATGCCGATCCGCACCCCAAAATCGTCTGCGATGTGCGGTCACCTCCAATCAGAGTGTCAAATTGTATAATTGTAAACATTTTATTAATATTTATTTTTTATTGTCCTTTTTAATGCAACTTATTACCGCGTTATTCCTATTGGTGAAGGGGTTTTCATATTCCTATCATTTTTAATAAGGGGAAATACTTATGAGCTATTTTGTGTACAAAACCCATATTTGGCCATCACCAATTGCTTTGTCTAGAGTTAAAAAGGACATGTTAGAGTTTTTTCGACCGCCAACGCATGAGAGTTCCGATTATAAAAACTGGATTGCACAGTTGGATTTAAAAACATGCTTTGTTTATGGTAAAATATATAAAAAAGATGAAATGCCCGATGATGAGCCTCCTGTTCACAACAATTGTAGATGCGAAATGAAAAACATGGAAGCCGCTTTTGCTGGCACCGCAACACAGGACGGTATGAACGGTGCGGATATTGCAGTAAAAAACACTGGAAAGCTTCCGCCAAATTATATTACAAAAAAACAGGCCATTGATTTGGGATGGATTGTTCCCGGGAAAAGTATTGGCGGGGAAGTTTACCAAAATAGAAACGGTCACCTTCCACAGAAATTTGGCCGTGTTTGGCATGAAGCTGATATCAATTATGATAATGGTTTGCGGAATTCTCAGCGGCTGCTTACGGTTTAATTTTTGCTACTTATGACCACTATATGACTTTTGTTCAAATTCAATAAGGAGAGGATATCATGAATTATACGAAATATTTTATTCCTAAGAAGAGAGTTCTTGATTTCTCAATATGTCGGTATTTAGGTGAAGTTCATCAAATAATACAACAGGAATTGGAATTGCCTGAGTGGTATGGTCAAAATTTAGACGCGCTTTGGGATTCCATAACCGGAATTATGTATGTTCCGGCGGACATAACCATTATTTACAAGCCGGAAACGGAAGGATCTCAAGAGTTAGCTCCTGAAATCCGTAAGATAATTGATGTTTTTAAAGAGGCTGCCCAAGAGTATAATGAGATCACTTTACATGTTGAGATATAGTATTGATCTTAAAAACCACTTGGTATCACATCATCAATCGTCTGTTCCCGATACGGTTTCTCGATCCCCAGAAATTGCTTGTGGCAGGCCCATAAATCCAGAAAAAGCCCGATGGGCGTGAGCCAGAATTGCTCCGGCTCCATATGCATCTGAACGGTTCCGTAATAATACAGCCGGGTGAAAAGTTCGCTGTCGCTCACCCGGCTGGTGTGTTTTTTAATGGATTCTCCGCGCCTTCGCTGAGCACGTTCCGGGCGGTGCCCCGGAGCATGGCTTCGGTGATGGCGTTTTTATATGACGCCAGTTGCAGAGGCGAGGTGAGAAGTTCCACTTCTTCCTCGATCAGCAGTTCCTTCGGCGCGTCTTTGTGTTTGAGGTTGTAAATCAGAACGGACTGGTTCGCGAGCAGTGTCAGAAGCCAGACGATCTCATCTAGCGCCATCTCAAAATTCTCCGAGCGCATCAGCTTTTCACCCAGATTTTCAAGTCCGCCGTAGCGCCCGGCGATCGCTTTGGTCGCTTTTGTGGTGAGAATCAGTTCGTATTCCTCGCCGCCGATGTCAATCAGCGCGCCGCGTTCCTCTTCCATGAAAAATCCCCCCTTATGTGCCGGACGGCGGCGCGGTGTAAACCGGCTCGTAAACCTGCGCGTACCAGCCGGTGATGGTGGCGGCGGACACTTCGGCGTCGCCTTCGGTTACTTCTGCTTTCCACGGGTGATTGCCCTTGCTGTCGGCCTTGTTCCGGCGCATCACGGTTCCCTCAATAGTCGGGGTCTGGAAGGTGATGGAGTCGCCTTTGGTCTGCAAATTCGCGGCTGGGATGCCGAATTTTACGCGGTACAGCCAGAAATAGCGGTATTTCCCGTTCGGTTTGAGCGCCCGGAAGCCTACCGCCACCGCCACTCCTTCGTCTTCACCTGCGGACACCAGAACGCCGTTGTCGTCTACGGTAGCCCCTGTCAAATCCTGCGCCGCCTGAGCGCCGATGTCCTCAACACCCAGCGACAGCGTACCGGTTTTGAATTCCTTGACGACATAGGCTGTGCCGTCGTCGGCGTAGAGCGTCGCTTCCGCGAGATCAATGGTGAGATCGGCTTTAATCGCTTTTGCAAGCTGGGTTGGTGTCGCGTATGTTTCATCCCCGTCGGTGCCTTCGGTGATTTTCGCGTAATAGAGTTTATCCATGCCGATGGTGGCCATCTTCATTCCTCCCATGCATACGGTTTTGCCGCGTCGATGGCATAATGGTGGTAACCGGTATCGTCCTCATGCTCAATATACTGATGATCGGTGGCGGTAAAACCGGCGTTCAGCAGCGCACGTAGGACGCTGTTTTTTATCGTGATGTAATTTCCTTTGGAAAAGAGCGACAGGCGCGCCTCCTGCGTTTCATATTCCGGGCGGTTGTCGCCGAACAGCTCAAACGAGTCGGTCAGCGGCGTAATAACTATATACTCTGCGGGAGCCTCTCCGGAAAATACGCCGGTTTCCACCGTAAGCCCCAATCCGGTGATGAGTGCGGTCAGCTCCTGAAGAATGCTCATATTTTTTTGATTTCCTCCTCCAGCTTTTCCTTCATCACCTCAATGCTCGGCTTGCGCGCCTGTGTCTTTGCTGGCTTTAAAAAGGGCTTCGGCGGTTGTCCGTGCTTGCCATACTCAAGAATGTTGGCGATTTTTGCGTTGCTTTCTCCATCGGAACGCGGTTCCGAAAAACCTACCTTCACGTTAAAATTGCCATTCTTATCCATCCTCGCCGGAGAAAGCCCCAGCGCCGACGCAAGCTCTCCGGTAGAGCGCGAAGGGGATTTGGTATCCCGGCCTATGACCGATTCCAGATTGTCGCGCACTTTTTCAAGCGCCACCTCGCCGCCAGCCTCAAGCACACGGGGGATAATCTCGTCGGTTTTCTCGCCGAGCGCGGAGACTTTCCGCAGAAAGTCGTCCGGCATGGAGAAACTTACCTTTGCCACAGGAATCCCTCCTCAATGCTTGCTCGGCTCCAGCCGTTCCGCCAGAACCTCGGTGTACATGCCACGCCCCCGCGCATCCTCCGCGCTTAGAATACGGAACCGTTCGCCGGAGCAGACGAGTAAAAGCGAGGGACGGATTTCCACGCCGGGAATCCTGCGGAAACGGAACAGGCTGGTCGCCGCCGACCACGCCGCGCGGTTCGCCCAGATCTCGTTCCCGTGGCGGTCTTCCCGGTAGGCGCGGACGCTGGCAAGCACCGTATCGGACGAGGTAACGAAACCGTCGGCATCTTTTGCCTGCTCCGTGGTGGCGTACAGTTCGTTCAGCCGCTGGAACGTGCGCCCCTGCCTGTCGGCAATCCAGTAATAGCTGAAATCCCCGAACGCCACGGTTTTCGCACTTGCAGCGATAGCCGGAACATAGGCGGAGGTATAGATGGGTTTGCCCAGAATCGTATCCGGCGCGGAAGCGGTAATCGCCGGCTGCCAGAGGTACTGCCCGTTGCTGTCTTTCAGCTTTCGAATGGTTTTCACGGTCGTGTCGTTTGTAAGAAATACCGCCTTCGCCCGATAGGGTGACCGCAGACTGTAGTACAAATCGAGAATTTCATCCAGCGTGATAGCAGTTGCCGCCGCCGTTGTCTTGCCTACCTGCGCACCGCCCGTCGCGGCGAGAACGCCGGTGGGTTTTTACGTGCCGTCGCCGACAAAGAACGCTTCCTCCTCCTTGGCTCCGATGCGCCGGGCGAATTCGTTCGCGATATAGCTTTCCAGCGGGAAGATCGAATCGTTCAGCAGTTCCTGACTGACCTTATGTGACTGTGTCGATATATAGCTCGGTCGGCGTGGGGATACCGGGGCGGTTTCCTTGCTCCCGTTTTTCCATGACGCGCAGATAAGCGGGCGGCTCATGCGGGTCGATGCCGCCGGTGCCTGTGAAATCCACCTTTTTCAGAGGACGGTGCCCCGGATTGCCCGCCGCCAGTTTTTCAGCCAGCGGCTTCGGTTTGCGTCCCGCGCCTTTTCTCGCGCCTCCGCTTGGCATAGCACCGCCTCCTTTTTTTGAAAAGTGTGTATTTGCATGTATATGCGGCGCTTATTCAAAAAGTGCCTAGCCTTTCCTGTCGCGGCCTGTCCCTTCCCGCCGCCCTACCGAGCGTGCCGGTCTCTGCCAGATTCCTGAAAAAGTCCGGGATTTTCCGCGCAAACAGCCTGTACACGTTTTGAAAAAAGCTGACTCTTTGAAAATGAGGCTTGTCAGGCCTGTTTTTCATAACGAACAAAGCCCCGAAACATCAGCGTTTCGGGGTAATTCTGATTTTTTTGAATTCGCGAGTGATGCGCGCGAAGGCCTGCCGCGCTGTCCGCTAATCAGGGTCACAGAGATTTGACCGCCCCCCTGGGGAGTCAGTGATTGGCGTTTTCAGCTGCCATGGTAATCGCGGAGTGGCAGGACTTGCAAAGTGACATGAGGTTTGCCTCATCATGGGTGCCGCCTTCGGCGATTGGTTTGATGTGGTGGACTTCCTCGGCGGGGACGTACCGCCCGGCCTCGAGGCAACGTTCGCAGATTGGATGCTTGGAGAGATACAGAGCACGGATAGCTTTCCATCGCCGCCCGTAAACTTTGTTTGAGTCGGGGTCGCGGCGGTACTGGTTATACTCGCGGTTCGCCTGCGAAGCGTGGACTTCGCAGTACCTGCCGTCGGTCAGGTTTGGGCAGCCGGGGAAAGCGCAGGGTTTCTTCGGCTTATGGGGCATAAGGACACCTCCTAAGAGTGGGGACAGCCCGAAAGGGTTTGAAAGCGAAGAAAGGGTTCCCTTGCCCTTATAGTTTTATATACTTTTAAAGCGAATTTTTTCTGGGGTTCGTGTAGCGCAAAAGGTGAAAAAAGCCTTTCGACCCTTTCAAAGCTAGGCGGGATGCGGGGGTTGCCCTTTCGCGAACCCTTCCGGTAGATTCCGATTGCTTCCGTTATGCCAGCCGGATTCCGCGCCACACATAACGGCGGCTGACCGCCTCGCGACCGTCCGAGACTACCTCAATCGCGTCCAGCTCCTGATTGAACCGTTTGTTGCTCATGGCAATCAGGTTGTTCTCGTCGCAATAGGATTTATAAGCGTCGTACACATCCTGCTTGAAGCACTTGGCACCTTCCTCAAGCAGACAGGCCTCGTAGACGAATGCCAGCGCGCTGTTGTTCTCGGTCTTGTAGCGGGTAAGCTCGGCGCGGGTGCGGTCGGTTTCGCTGAACTTATAGTTGTTGGCGATCAGACGCTTGAGGCCTTGAATCGCCCAGAACAGAATGCCGTCGCCTTCCGCCCGCAGCTTATCCTTGAGGTTCAGGTCGCGCTTCTCCTCCGGCACCGGCTTTGAAAAACGAATGATGATGAGCCGCCGGTAAAAGCCCTCGCTTTTGTCGCCAAGGTTGCGTGGAATGTTGTTGCAGGAATAAAGAAAGCGGGCATAGGGCTTGAAGCTGAATGGGTCTTTGTTTTTGCGCTCGCCGGTAATATGATCCTCACCCGTGACCGCTTTGAAGATCTCGGCATCCTCAATGCTCTTGGATGACAGGTCGGCAAAGATGTTTGCCAGCTTCCCGAAAAGCTCCGCCGGGGTAAACCGGTCGGAGAGCCGCTGCCACGCGATATTGCTGACGTTTTCACTCCCCAGCAGATATTCCTGCAGCACAGTCAGGATGGTCGACTTGCCCACGTTCGGCAGTCCAACCAGTAGGAAGGACTTCTGGGCTTTGGTGATCGGCACCAGAAAATATCCGAACATCTCCTGCAGCAGTGTGATTTCCGGCTCATCCAGAACACTTCGCAAAAATGTCATGAAATGGGGACATTGTGCCTCCGGGTCATAGTTTGCCTTCATTTGAACCGTGGAATAGTACCGGGGGCTGTGCGGATTGACGGTGTCGGATATTGTGTTGTACAGCCCGTTCGCGGTATTGATGATGAACGGATTTGGGTTGATCTCCCGTATCGGTTTGCGGATGGTCAGTTGCAACTGCCCCTCGGCATCGTTGATCTGGTTGAGCGTTGCGTCCCGTGGGTTCAGGTAGGTGCGGACTTCGGCCTTGGCGTCCTTGTCGCCCTGCGGGCTGTACACACCGCCGCCATAGAAATAGTACTGATTTGATAAACGGTTCTGCAAACGTCGATTCGGCGTTATACAGAAAATCGTTCACGAAGCGGTGCGCCAGTTGAAGGTTATCCACGGCATTACCCGCTTTTTTGCAGGCGTTCAGCAGCTTGCGGATTTCGGCGATATCCAGAGGGCGATAGGCGAACCCCGCCGGTGCCTTGCAGCCACAGGTATCCATTCGAGGGCACACAAAGCCCTTTTCGGCGATTTTCCTGCAGGTCATCGGCTTAGTGCCGGATTTATGAAATGGTCGATCTTTGCCTGTGTGACTTTTTGATCATACTTCGGATACGGCTTTGACAGCTTGTGAATCGCGTCTTCTCCGCCCTCGAAAAGCGCAAGATTGGAGATCATGGCATACCAGTCCGGCTCCGAGAGGGTTTTTGCGTTCTTTTTGCAGTGTTGTATGAATAGGCATTTGCGCCCCGTGATTGCCAGCCCTTTCTGGGTGCCGCGCTCTTTGCGGCGGGTCAGACCGGTGCGGTGCGGCTCCTCCTCATCCGGAATCTCCGGCAAAACCGCCTCCAGTTCCTTTTGCGTATACCGCAGTTCGGGATTGAACTTGACGCACTCCACCAAAATTGGTTCTTCTTTGCAGTGAAAGAAGCCCGGAGTCGAAAAACCCGGCTTTCGTTTACGCAAGCCGGGTCACCGCCAAAATATGCGATCAATTTTTTCTGTATCAGCCGGAATTTCTTCTTTTCCGGCGACTTGATCAGCCAGTAGCAGTGAAGTGACTTTCGTGTTTTAACAATCAGGGACGGTTCCAATGGAAAGGCTTCAATCTTCGCCAGCTGCTCCTCCAGCGGGATATTGTCGCACTCCATGAATTGAGCGTTGATCCGTTTGATCTCGGAATCCTCATGACCGCCGTAGTTGATGACAAAATATACACCGCGCCCCTGCTCGTTGTGGGCTTTTAAACTGTCCTCAATATCCTCAAAATGTTCAAGCTCGACCTCGAGCTTCTGGCCGGAAAACGCGCTGCCCGGTTTATCGCTGAATACCCGCAGACATACCTTTTCTTTGAGGTCGAAAAAGGCATGAAGAAAATCCTCAGGAGATACATGAATTCCTTCCAGTGAATATTTGCTCATTCTTCCACCTCCAGTTCATGCAGCTCCCCAAACCGGGTTCCGGCGGAGGCCTCCGCTACAATCGGCACCGAAAAAGCATCAAAAGGCTGTGCTTCCATGCAGTTTTTGATGAAAATAACGGCCTTATTTAATCGATTTTCGGGTAATTCAAAGACCAGTTCGTCGTGAATCTGCAATAACGGACAAAGCCACGGGCGCTCCGGCAGACCTTTTATAATCCGCCCAAGGGCAAGTTTGAGAATGTCCGCCGCCGTGCCCTGAATCGGTGTATTCATGGCCACGCGCTGCGCAAAGGATTTTACATTCCAGTCCCGTGAGACGATGCCCGGCAGGGAGCGCCGCCGACCGAGTCATGTTTCGGTGTATTTACGGAATTCGGCGCGCTTTTTGGTTTCCTCCTGCCAACGGGAAAGGCGCGGGTACCCGGCCTTGAGATTGCGGATGATCTGATCGCATTCATCGAGCGAAACATCCAGCCCGGCCTTGAATTTCAGCGTCTTTTGCAGGCCTTTCGGAAACAGTCCGAAGAAAGTACCGAAGTTGCAATTCTTGGCTATAGTGCGCCGTTCCTTGTATTCCGGCGCGTTCTTATCTTTGGCCTGTTCCAGCGGGATTTTATAAATAACCGAGGTGGTCTGGGCATGGATATCCCCACCGCAGCGGTAGGTTTCAAGCATCTTTTCGTCTTTGCAGTAAAACGCACCTACACGCAGTTCGATCTGCGAGAAGTCCAGCGACAGAAGGATTTTACCCTCCGGCGCGGTGATAAAATTGCGGACGCCGATATCGTCCGCACCGGCGCGGGGCATGTTCTGGTAATTCGGATTTTTTGACGCAAAGCGTCCTGTTTCGGTGGCCAGCGGCAGCAGATCGGGATGGATGCGCCCGGTGGCCGTATTGACATATTTGAGATATCCGTCTATGTAAGTCGACTTGATCTTTCCCCAGCGCCGGTATTCCTGCACCAGTTCAAAGAGGCGAACCAGTTCCGAACGATTCTTTTCACAGTGCTCTTTGAGCAAAATCAGCGCCTCGTCATCGAGCGCGTCCTGCTCTTTTTCCGTCTGTTTCACTTTCGGAAGCTTCAGACGGTCAAACAGATATTTTTTGAAGGCTGCGGTGCTGGCGTCCGCGCCAATGGGGATGTCACCGATGATGAATTCGATTCCTTTGCGTATATCTTTGAGGTGCTTTTCAGCTTCTATTCTCTTCGCTTTCATCAGTTCCACGTCGAAAGGCAGGCCGTTATACCGCATCAGTCCGACATAGACGGCGGTGGGCGATTCGATCTTCTCCACAATAAACCGGTGCTTCGGCAGAAATCGATCAAACCAACCGTTGAGCAGATGATACAGCCGCAAAGCATAATCCGAGTCGGCACAGGCATAGCGGACGGTGCGCTCGGCCTGCGGATCGAGCTCATCAAAATGAAGGCCGCCGACCGTTTCGCTGTAGGATGGCAGCTGCTCACCGAAGTATTCAGGCACCAGTGTTTNNTTCAGCATTCTGTCCCACACGGTGAGCGATGGGCAGATATACGCCACTGCCTTCAGCAACCGAGAAGCTGATCCCAACAATATGGGATTTGTGGGCATGCAATGCGGCTTTATCTTCATTCCTGTATTTTTCGTCTGGCGCGGTTTCGAAGTCGAAAGCGACGAGGGGTGCGTCGGATAGGTAGGCTTGCAAGTCCGAAAGAGACAGAATTGGTCGATATGACATGGACATTCCTCCCGCAATATAGCATTAATTTATGCATATGCGGGAAGGGATGAAGATTTATTTTGTCCGAAAAGATAAGACTGAAATCACACGGCTACGATTACCTTGAACAAAGATTATATTGACACTGGCTCGTAGCAGTGGTAAAATCAATACCATCAAAACGTATATACATGTTAAATGAAAATAAACAATTTGGTGGTGTTACTATGAACGACACGCGGTTGGAAAGACTCAGAAAACTAATGTATGAGCAAGGGCCGCTTGTTCGTGCAACTTCATTGCGAGAGGCAAAGTTTTGTAGCAAGGATTTGACTGCTCTGCTTCATGATGGGATACTGATTAAAATTCGTACCGGCTATTATGCCTTAGCAGACGTCTACCATGACATGAACGAGTTTGAAGTAGCAGCGACTGTTATTCCTTCTGGAATTATTGCGTTTCTTTCTGCCGCGAACTACCATGGGATAATATCACGTCGCCCTATTTCGATTGACGTAGTCATACCATCTAATTTCCGAGCCCCAATTTTGCCTGCTTCACCATCAATTATAATCAGCCGTTCTGTAAAGGATATTTATGAGATGGGGGTAGAGTACATTAGGTTCCAATATTGTACCGTTCGCATCTATAACAGGGAACGTACTATTTGTGATTTATTCCGGCAGCGGCAACAAATTGGAGAAGCCAATGCATTGGATGCACTCAAAGGGTATATGGACGGTACGCGAAATCTACAACGCCTTTATGAATATGCTTCACGCCTGCAAATAAAAACGATTCTTGCCCCTTATGTCGAAGCATTACGTTGAGTGTGTCTAGGACACAATTAAAGATAACAGGAGAAGTTCATTAATGTTTAAAACAATAGACTTATTTGCAGGAGCAGGCGGACTTAGCCTTGGGTTTCAGCAAACTGGAGAATTTGAAATACTAGCAATGGCAGAGAGTAATCCCAATGCGCGTCGAACTTATCTGCGTAATCATTTAGGCAATCGTGAGTTAGTGGAAATAGAGGATGTACGTGGATATGACTTTTCGGAATTAAACAGAGAATTGGGTGGAATTGATGTCGTAATTGGCGGACCACCGTGCCAGGGATTCTCCAATGCAAACCGTCAAAAGAACCATATTATTAGTATGAATAACGGACTAGTCAAAGAGTATTTTCGGGCTATAAAGGAGATATCACCAAAAGCTTTTATCATGGAAAATGTCAGTATGCTTCAGTCAGACATTCATCGTTTTTATGATACAATAGTAGATCATAATGAAATTGAAGCGCTAGGGATAGTTATGCGTGACGATATCATTCATATTACATCACAGGAATATGAAGGAATTGATCTACTGCCGATCGTCAAAAATCGAATTGAACTACAGTCATCTATGGTACCCGATAAGCTGTTTAATCTACTGAATGTTCTATATAAAGAGAAAAACACTAATAAGCGACTTGAGAAATATATTGAGAAAAATGATACAGCAATAATAACTCAGATTGAGAAGCATTTAAAAAACGAAAATCCAACAATTGCGTGCGTCTATTATGCCTCGCTTCTACGAAATATTCAGGCGGGTTTAATAAAAACCCAGCCAATTAATACGTATTTGGATTCTCTAAGGAAATTTATAGGATTTCAAAAGGCTCTTCGTAGTGCTAAAGAAATATATGATAATGATATTGTATGTGAGTTTGTTCAGCCTGAAGGAACTGCCTTGGTGGATGCGAAAGTTCATTCTTATTCAGTCCTTGAATACATTCAGGCAGTATTAGGAGGGGAATATAGACAGACCGGAGCAACACTGAACGCCACGTGGTTTGGTGTTCCTCAGGAAAGAAAACGATACATAATCATGGGTATCAAATCGGACATTATGGGAAACGGTAAGCCGGAACTTCCTCAAGAACCTTCCACAATCCTACCAGTCTCAGTCGGAGATGCAATATTAGATTTGCAAGAATGTTCAGTATCATACGAAAAAGATGCAGAAGGTGTAGAAATACCTGAATCACCGTTTGGAATTTCAGCCTACGCTACCACATTGCGAAGAGATTGCTTGCTACGCAATCATATTACAACCAGAACTACGAAAGAAGCATTAGAGCGCTTTAAGGCTCTTAAAGAAGGTGAGAATTTTCATAAGTTGCCTAAAGCTATGGTAAATTCTTATGAAAAACCAGAACGGACTCAGAACACAATATATTTACGCTTGGACAGTACGAAACCTGCTGGAACCGTAGTAAATGTTAGAAAATCCATGTGGATTCANNCTGTACGAGAAGCGGCTCGTTTACAATCATTCCCTGATGACTTCATTTTTGAAGGTACAAAGGATTCGCAGTATCAGCAAGTTGGAAATGCAGTCCCACCAAAATTGGCTAACGCAATTGCGTATAAACTTCTTGAATATTTGCAAGATAAAGAATAATATATTTGTAGGTCAGAAAATACTGATAACATTTTAAAAATGTTATCAGTATTTTTAATATATTATATTATTATTCTTGACAAACAAAACATATTTGCTGTATTATATAGAAAATATGAAAGGGGCGTTGAATATGTCTGAGCAGGATAACAAAGTGGAGACCAAACGAGAGAGGTTTGTACGCATTGCAGAAGCCAGAACTAATAAAATAATTGACATGCTTCAGCTTCTGGGCAATTGTTCAAATGCATCCGCCTATGAATATACTAACGCAGATATTGAAAAAATTTTCTTAGCAATTGATTCCGAAATGAAGGAAGCTAAGAAAAAATTCAATAAAATGGAAAGTAAAAAGCCTTCTCGCTTTACACTTGAGTAAGGAGAACATACTATGAAATGGTCGTTTCCATCTAATAACAATGGAGATATTAATGGTATCAGCAACTCCGGTGTAGAAACCTTTCAAGGTACACCGCTCAAATCCCTTGCAAGAGAAATATGTCAAAATTCTCTTGACGCGGCAGTAAAGGGCAAAGTGGTGAAGATCGAGTTTATGCCATTTGTTTTAGAGCCAGATGAAATCCCTGATTCTGATTCTCTCGAAAATGCCTTTGTCTCGTCACTGGAATTTTGGAGTTTACAGTCTTCGAAAAAGGCACAGGATTTTTTTAACCGTGCAATTAATGTTTTGAAAACAGGGTCGGTGCCATTTCTACGCATCAGTGACTTTAATACCACAGGCTTGACTGGTTCTGATGGCGAATACAATACACCATGGTGCAACTTGACTAAATCTCATGGTGCATCAGATAAGGCTGGTACATCTGGCGGTTCGTTTGGTATTGGCAAATTTGCTCCATTTGCTTGCTCAGATTTCCGTACCGTTTTCTATAGCACCCTTGATACTGACGGAAATACAGCGTTTCAAGGAATTTCTAGAATCACTAGTTTTAAGCGTGAAGATAACGAAATCACTACAGGTGTCGGATATTTTGGGGAGAAAAACAATTTGCCGGTTCACTCTCAACTAAATTTAGATCCTTCTTTTACTCGTGGGGCAAATCAGACAGGAACGGATATTTACATTGCTGCTTTTAAATATCAGTCAACTGATTGGAAATCAGATATTATTGCATCTATTTTAGATGGTTTTCTTTATGCAATATTTATGGGTAAATTGATAGTTTGTGTCGATGATGTAACTATTAGCAAAGAATCACTTGAATCTTTGATTGAAGAATATCGGACTTCGCTTTCTGAAAATGCCGACAAATACTACACAGTACTTACTTCCCCAGATACTTTTTGGTACAAGACAAATTTTAAAAATCACGGAATAATACGTTTGGGGTTGATTATTCAGTCCGATATGCATCGGAAAGTTGCAATGGTGCGAAAGACCGGTATGAAAATCATGGATCGGGGCAATATCTCTGGCATCGTTCCTTTTGCTGGAGTTATGCTGATTGAAGGCGATAAGGTAAATGATTTTCTTAGAAGTATTGAAAATCCACAACATACAAAATGGGAACCGGAACGTTTGGTTGGACAAGTGCCTCAGGCAAAAGAGTATGTAAGAGAATTAGTTACATATATCAAGGATAGTCTAGAGGCACTGAAACAGGATGATGCTACGGAAGAAATTGATCCCTCTGTGGGGGACTGCTTACCTGACGACGGTAATGATGATAAAAGCAAAGAGAGTAATGAGGCAGAGGCTCTACCTGATACGATCAAGTCTTTCGAAGCCAGCGTCATATCTAAGAAACAAGGCCAAGAAAATGCTTTCCAGCAAACCGACGGTGGCTCCACAGAAATCGAGGATGAAAACGGCGAAATTATCGAAGATGATCTGGTATCTGGAGCGGGACATAATAATGGTCAAAATGGAAATGGTGGTTTTGGTAATGGTGATAGGACTGGAAATGGGGAAGGAACGAATCCACAGGAGCATCACAAATCAATGGTTGGAATTACTGCAGCAAAAGTTCGCGCAGTGTGTTTAGACAAATCAAAGGGAGACTATTCGCTTACATTTGTTCCTGCCGCTTCTGCGTCTGATGGAAAACTTGAAATATTCCTATCTGGAGAGTCACTAAGTTATGATGCTCCGGTAGTAAGTGCCTTTGGTATTGGGCAACCACCATTGAATGTCGACGGAAACAGAATTACCGGACTTACATTCATTGAAAATACGCCAGTGCGCCTGAAAATTTCTTTGAATTATCATGACTACTGTTCCATGGAGGTAAAAGCATATGGACATAAAGTGTAAATTGTATCCATATCCTGTGCTGGCCTACTATTCGGATGATTATGTTGACAGTAACTTTGAAACCGCTATCGAGCTAAAACGCGAAGGATATAACATAAAAATTGATTTTATCGCTGATTTGAAGAATATAGAACTCAGTAAATTGCTTACTGAAGGCAAGGTGAAAATTGTTTACCATTTGGAATGTGCACAAACAGGCTTTCGTGTTGCACTCACTACCAACCAAATGGAATATTCCTATGTGATTTCCAACAAAAAAATTTGTGGGAAAATGCAAATTTGCCCATTTATTGTTGCAGTTCAAGATTTAAACGATTATGTAAGTTCTAGCTTTCATGAAGATTATCGTGGGTTTAAATTCTCCATTGAAGCCGGTTGCGTAATGGCAGTTGCAAAGCAAGTCAATGTGGAAATTGAAAAGGATATAAATGATCTCGCCAATGTGCCATCAGTGTTCAGTATTATCAAAAATGCAGATGAAAGCGCATGTGGTATGGTTGTTGATATGGATCAGAAAAAAATTGTCATTAAATTGCCTGAAGCAGATTACTATAATTTCAAGAGCATAAAGGATGAAGCTACTGTTCAGCCCGTGCTGAATTCTTTGGTTGTTGTTCCTGCTTTAACATATGTATTAGAAGAGCTCAATCGAAGACCCGTCGATGAACGATATGAATATGCTGGGTATAGCTGGTATTGCGCAATTAAAAAAGCAATGTCCGTCAGATTCAATTGCGATATCGAAAGCGAGCAGTTTTCCACTCTGAATATGCTCGAAATGGCTCAAAAACTGATTAATGTTCCTCTATCTGAGGCTCTGAAGGCCTTGTCTACTGGTTACGGTAATCTTGAAGAGGAGGATGAAGAATGAAGCTTGAATTTATTGAAGAAGACAGTATGCTGGCATTGAAGAGTAACCTTACTCAAATAGCTGCAAAATTTGCATCAGAGGATAACGGGTGGATTATTGAATATTTTGGCAAATCTCCATTTATAGATTCCAAATTTACGGTAGAGGATTTCACACTAGATGTGTCGCAGGAGAAGCCATTTCTGACAGAGTTTGAAAATGTCCAGCGTGTCTATAATCGGTTGCAATTTTTATCTGATTCTCAGGCATCTGATGAACGTTTGTGGGTGGGTCTGTGCCTCACACAATTTTGGAAATACACACAGTATCGCTGGGATATCCAGAACAAATGCACTCACGATAATATCAAGCAACATTTTTTCTTTGGATTTGGTGCAAGACGTTCACTGACGAGAAATGCAATCGCCCGCCTTTGGTGGATTGGTCGGCTTACATACGATGAAAAACGTACCGATCATTATGAGCTGACACGTTTTGTTTGCGAAAATGCAGACTATATTATGCACATTCTTGAACGTAACACTTCTAATAGCCCAATGATTGTACGGGCTTTTTTGGCAGCAGTAATTGAAGCTCGCAAGGAAGGGCTACCAATAAACACAGATACTGTGGGAGATTTATCGAAATATCTTAACCTGCTTGGTGGTACTTACATTTTGGATTGCCTTTCGGAACAGGTTATCCATGACAAAATACTTGCGAAAGCACGCGAACTAAAGTAATGAACTAAGGAGGAGTCCTCTTGACTCTTTCAGTGGATGAGATTTTCAAAGAAACAAAATACGATCGAATTCTGTTCTATCTGAGAGAGAGAGGCATTGCTGACTCAGATGCCTTGAAATCATTTGATTTTGCAGAATTATCGTTTGTACCAGGCGTTACTGAGGAACTAATTGATGAAGCACAGTCTCTCTACCAAACTTCATCATCGGAATGGCTGGTTTCCGAAGTTGCACCCAGTACTCCCATTCAGAGTATATCAGAAATTGTCATAGCGAAATCTGACGATTCTGTGGAAGCGACTAAGCTATACTGTGTTGACGAAGCTGACACTATTCGGGACGCCACGGTGGAGCAGGTTTTTGCAGGGGTGCCACGTAGTGCCCCATTCGTACAATATTGCTTGCAAAACGGAAAGCAACTTATGAGTCAGCTATGCGATGACGATTTTGACGTAGCACGTTCTTTACATGGACTTGGGACTTCCTCAGTAAATGTTCTACATGATATATATTTGAAATTCCATGCTGGAGAAATGCAATTACAAATCACTGAATCAATTTCGAAAGTAGCCACTGAAGTGCCCGTAGAAGAGGTGTTTTGCAATCAACCACATGGTGGATTGCTTATTCGTCATTGCCATTCAATTGGAATTTATACGATAGCAGATTTATCCGAGTTTTCGTTTTGTGTGAATGATGTAAATGGAATAGGTATTGATTCGATGGAGCACTTGAAGAATGCTTATTTGGATATGTTGGATCGGCTGAATACTGAAGATGCGCAGGACAGCGTTCTACCTGAAATTCCAGATATAAATCGGAAACTTATGCTGTCTTCTCTGGCAACTGTAGGGCTTGCTGACTCAGTGGTAATGTGGTTAAGCAACCGTGGGTATCACATCGTAAATGATCTATATGCCAAGCGCCTCTCTACACATGATTATTTTGCTCTACAAGGAATACTCCCATTTCTTAAGATTCCGATTATTACGCATTTTGAAAATAAGCTTCATTCACTGAAGAATATTGCGATGAATAGCCTTCTTCATAAGTCTCAAGGAGAAACGCTACAGACTATCGCAGATAAATATAATTTGACTCGTGAACGCGTTCGCCAGATAATTTCCAAGTCGTGCCGTACATTATTACCGTACGCAGAAATGGTTGCACAGGTAGCAATATATAACCAGAAGGCCTTCGAGTCAGATGAGCTACAAATACTTTTTGGAAACACAGATATTGCTACCTGTTGCCTTTTTGTACTACGAGAGTCTGCCCAATATTGCTATCTTAAATTTTCAGATAAGTTTGCGGATGCAGGATTCTGCCCCAAGAATATTGAACAGAAGCTACATTTGTTTGCCAATGAGGTCATCGGTGATGGACTGAATTTTTACGATAATCTTGAGCATGTCGAAGAAGAGTTGCCAAAATACAATCTGGAGATTCTTGATTTTGAAGATATTATGAACTATTTGGTACAGTCAAAGTATCGCTTCTATGGAGATTATGTGGTGAAGGGCAAAGCGCCGTATGCCATTGTATGCTACGACGCAATTTCCAAATATTTTTTGTTTAATATTAAGCTAGACTCAGACGAAGAGAACAATGACATTGCAAAATTGCGTAGCATTATTCAGAAGCACTATCATGGCCTAAAACTTCCGGAAAACAACCGTGCTCTTACTGCTGGAATAACGCGCCATGCTGACTTGTTGATACTTTCAGGCCGTGGCAGATATTGTCCGATTGAAAAAGTAATTTATAACGCCTCTATTCTGGATGATATTTATGCATTCATTCAGAATAGTGCACAGACATCCTTCTATTATAATGAGCTGTTTGCTCAGTACCAAGGACGGCTACTTGCGGAGACAAATATTACAAATGCCAATTTTCTGCATGGGATGCTGATGTACACATATCCTGATGATTTCACATATGAACGTGATTTGTTAGTAAAAAGCGGTGAGAAACGCCAAGACATCAACGATCGGCTCTGTGAATTAATTATTTTAAAGGGCATGGCAATGACAAAAGACGAAATTAAAAAAGCTATACCCGGCGTAAGCGATTTTGTAATTGCGTTTTCTGCTGCAAGAATGCCCCGCTTAATCCAATGGGAATACAATTCATTCAATCATATGGATAATATACATTGCACCAATGAGGACATTGAAATTCTTAATAAATTGATTGTAAATGGATTGCAACAGCACAACGGATACATGAGCGAATCAATGCTGTACAATGCATCAAAGATATCATGTCCCCACTTTGTTGAAAAAAATCATATCTGCAATTCCCTGAACTTGTTTTTTGTTACGGCGTATTTGCTTAAAGATAATTTTCGCTTTCGCCGTCCACACATCCTATCAGTTGATTTTCCTGCAGAAGATTTGTCGGTTGCTAATATAGCTAGAGAATTATTACACTGTAAAGATTTCCTGAATTACAGTGAATATGTGGAACTTGCTAACAGCGTGGGTTGGGCAGGCGGAACGCAGTATGCGGTTTTTGCTGAGATCGAACGGGATTTTGTTCGAATTGATGAAGATAATTATGTACATAAAAAATTATTTCAGATAAATGATGAGACTTTGTCGTCAATAGTTGGTTGTGTTGAATTACTTGTGCATGATTCGGGGTATTATGCAATCAGCAGTATTTTTTCATATAAAGACTTTCCAGCATGTGATTATGAATGGAATGGTTATTTGCTTTCCTCTGTTATTGAAGAATATAAAACCGGTTTCAAAATAGTATCTCCGCAAGTTCGTGACCGGCGTTACCTCCGTGGGGTGCTTCTCCATGCAGATGATCCAATTGATACATTTGAAGATCTAGTTTTATCTTTGCTAAAGAAAGACGGCATTACAGAGTTAAGTGACACTGATTTATATAAATATTTGAAAATGCATGGCCTCATTACAAAAGTAATGCCACAAGAACTCTATGAATGTGAAGTGCTTCCTTTCAAAAACGATATGTTTACCGTCAAATAAAAATTATTCTACATAACCAACGCTGTCAAAACACTCGCAAAATGAAAAATGTTTTAGTGTAACCGTCCGGTTGCAAAATGTTTTTGTATGTCGGATGACGTGATCTGCCAGTCGTATCGACTGGATTTGAACCTATTTTGCAAAAGAAAAGAACCGCGATCAAGCGGTTCTTTCACTCCGCAAATTCAATCTTTTCAATCCTCGCCTCCGACCGCTTTATACCTTATTAGTTCACATTTTCGCCCCTAACTCGTTTCACAAACCTTAGCAAAAACTGCCGCTTTTCACGGTTGGTGAGCAATTCCCAGTTTTCATGAATATTTGTGATAATATCCGTATGATTAATGGTTTCTTCCGAATTGTTTTCATTTTCAAGTTTTGCAAGCTCCGCATGAATCAGTTCTTTATCGCTGTCGAGCTTGTTCTTCATGTGCCGGTAGGACTCAAAGTCAATACCTCCGTCACAGTATGAATCCATAATTTCACGGTGACGCTTCTCTAGGTTTTGTAATTTATGGGTGTAGCGTTGAATGAGTTCATCGCTTTTTTGATGTACTGTATCTGGTGATTCAAGTTCTACTTCGTTCGTAACACTCAAATCGGCGATTCGGTCGATATATGCCAAAAAAGCGGTCTCAACTTTTTTGTGGTTAATATCTCCACACATTCCGCAACCGCCATTTAACACATTGTTTTGGCAGCGGTAGGAGCAGTGATATTTGAAACTGCCGTCCTTCAGTTTTGTTTTTCGGTTATGCGTACTAAGCTTGCCTCCGCATTTTGTACAATACAGGAAACCTAGATAATAATTATGTTCCACAGGCTTTTTGGTGCTTGATGTGGCTTTGTTTTTTTCTGCCAATCTTGCTGCCTGTTCAAAAAGTTCTTCTGAAATAATCGGCTCATGCAAACCCTCTAATTCAACATAGCGTTCTTCATCATCAATAAAGTGCCGCACTTTCCCAACGTAGGAAGCATTTGTAAGAACATTTTTTAGGTTCTTTCGATCCCAGAGATTCCCTTCCTTAGATGGAATTTTTCGCAAGTTTAAAAGCCGAACAATGCTGTTGAGTGACATATTTTGGTTGACGAATTTATCAAATATTTCTCGTACAATTTTAGCTTCTTCTTCATTAATGGTTTGGATTTTTTTACCGGGTTCACGGTCATAACCATAGCTCGCATGAGAGGAACATAGACTATATCCTTCCTTAACTTTGCGGTCGCGCCCCATTGTAACACGCTCAATAATGTTTTCCCGCTCAAATTCAGCGAATATTCCAATGATTTTAATGAACATCCGCCCGCTTGGCGTTTGCGTGTCGATGCTCTCCATCAGTGAGTTGAAGGCGCAGTTGTACTTGTTAAAAAGCTCGACTAAGAATACCAGGTCTGCCGTGCTGCGAGTAAGGCGATCGATTTTGTAGACAAGCACATTTTTAACACGCCCCGCTCTTACGTCCTCAATGAGACGATTCACAGCAGGGCGGTCTTTTATGTTTTTTCCGGAGATTCCTTCATCTATGTAAAGGTTAAAAAGCGACCAGTCCTTAATTCTTACGTAATCTCGTAATTTTTCCTCCTGCCCCCGAATGGAGAAGCCTTCTTGGACTTGCTCCTCGGTGCTTACCCGAATATAGATTCCCGTTTCCAAAGCGATACCTCTTATCTAAAAAATATATTTTAGACATCTTTTTTCGCTTTTTTCTTCCTTGGAATTGAAGTCTTTAGGAAAAACTTCAGCATTTCGATCTGCAATTCTCTCGGAAGAACGATTTTAGGCTCTGGATTTCCCATATTTTCCACCCCTTTACATTGTATGAGAAGACGTAGAAAATATTTCCTATTCGATTGGGCTTATTTAGGAGCCCACATTTGTACAGTCCCCGCCCATGGACTCAAAGTCCATATATTGGGGGTTCCGGCTCAGCGCCCATTTTTTCGCGTATTCCGCCACTGCAATCCGGTTGTATGGAACCTCAATCAGCATATTTCATGCCTCCCGTTTTTTGCAATACAATTGCTGCTATATACTATTATCAATCGGTGCCGGGAATGACACGAATTATCGCTTTATGGCAGGAAGTTCCTGCGCTATAATAAAATAATCAAAGGAATTGGCGCGCCGCGTCTGGCACGTCTGGGAATGGAGAAAAATACATGGGATGTATCGGGAATTTTATCTGGTTTGTTTTCGGTGGTTTGGTCATGGGCATCAGTTGGGTTTTGGTGGGCATTTTATGGTGTGTCACTATCGTGGGAATTCCGGTAGGCGTGCAATGCTTTAAACTTGCCCAGCTTGCATTTTTTCCGTTTGGCCGGGAGGTAATCTACGGCGGGGGAGTAGGCTCTTTCCTTTTGAATATTTTATGGCTCATTTTCGGCGGCTTTGCGCTTGCCGTAGAAGCGGCGGTCATCGGGGGGTTATTCTGCATTACTATCATCGGAATTCCGTTTGGCCTGCAGTGCTTTAAAATTGCAAAGCTTGCTTTTATGCCGTTTGGTACGGACATAACATAAACAACAGAATAACTTCGCTTCGGCGTATTATAATCCCAAATGAAAGGGGGAGCGGCAATGACCGGACAGCTTCGAAGCAATATTAAAATCGGNNGGACATTGTGTTGAAAAAAGACCAGCCTACCGGCAAATTAACGCGCGGCCACGTAAAGCGTATTTTGACAAACAGCCCGTCCCATCCGCATGGCATTAAAGTCATGCTTTTAGAAGACGATATGGTGGGCAGGGTACAGGAAATCATAGTGGAATCACAGGAAAATAGAAAATGAGAGGAATTATTTATGAATCAAATCGATACAATGTATCCGGAGAATAAAAAAGAGATGTACTCTCTTATAAAGGCACAGCTCAAGGCACTTTTGGACGGTGAAAGCAATGTAATTGCAAACCTTGCCAACGCATCTGCTCTGCTGAACGGTGCGATGCGCAACATTAACTGGGCCGGTTTTTATCTGATGCATCAGGGCGAGCTGCTTTTAGGGCCGTTTCAGGGAAAGCCTGCCTGCGTGCATATCGCAATCGGAAAAGGGGTCTGCGGAACAGCGGTTTCCCAGAATAAAACCCAGTTGGTGGAAGATGTTCACCGGTTTCCGGGGCATATTGCCTGTGACAGCGCTTCCGCTTCGGAAGTTGTGGTTCCGCTGCGTGCGGACGGCGGCATTATAGGGGTGCTTGACATTGACAGTCCGTCCGTCAGCCGGTTTGACGGCGAAGACGCGGCGGAGCTGGAACAGTTCGCCGAAATATTGCAGGCTGCGTGCGACTGGTCCCAATTCGTCAAGGCCGGCGTTTGAACCGGGGGTGATTCCGATGCGTTTGTTTATTGCAATACTGTTGGATCAGGAAATCAAAGACGGGCTTTGCGGCGCCATTGACCGGCTGCAGCAGAATTCCACACAGGGGAATTTTACCCACAGAGAAAATCTGCACCTGACCCTTGCGTTTCTTGGGGAGACCGCAAGGCTCGGCGAAATCAAGCGCGCGATGGACGGGGTCACGGCCGAGCCGTTTCCGCTTTCCCTTGGCGGGTTCGGAAAATTCAGGCGTGACGGCGGCGATATTTACTGGGTTGGTGTAAATCGGAATAACGCGCTGACGGAGGTTTACAACCAGCTATGGGTTCAGCTTTCCGCTGTGGGGTTTACACCGGAAGCTCGTGCCTTTAAACCGCACCTTACCCTTGGGCGGGAAGTACGGATTACCAGCGGCTTTCAGGAAAGCGCGTTTGAAAAAAGTATGCCTAAAATGGATATGACAGTAAAAAAGCTCAGTCTGATGAAGTCGGAACGGATTCAGGGCAGGCTTACCTACACGGAAATTTACGCAAAGCAGTTATAAGGCCGCGGCGGGATCCTGCTGAACCGCAATTACCTGTTTTAATGAAAAGAATGGGGTGTGTTGTATGGCTAGGAAAAAAGGCGTTATGGTGCTCAAAGTTCTGAACACGGTTGCCTATTTGCTGATGATTGCGGTCAATGTGCTGGCGGAAGTGCTGCCGCTGAACGGGGTGACGACGGCTGAAGTTTCCGCTTCCTATCCGACCCTTATTACCCCTGCGGCTTATACCTTTTCCATTTGGGGACTGATTTATCTTTTGCTGGCCGGTTTTCTTGTTTACCAGTTCCTCCCGCTGTCACGGTCCAACGGAAGCAAAGACAGCAAAGGCGGAAAGCGAGCCAAATGGAGCAGCGGAAAGCGGGACCGTATTATTTATGATATCGGTTGGTTTTTCCTTATTTCCTGTCTGGCAAACGCGGTGTGGATTATTGCGTGGCACTACCGCTTGATTCCGCTTTCCGTCGGGATGATTTTGATTCTTCTGGTTTGCCTTGCGGTGATCGTTTCAAGAATCCTTCGTCACGAACCACTCACTCTGGGGGAAAAACTTTTGGTAAAACTGCCGTTCAGCATTTATTACGGATGGGTTACAGTGGCTGCCATTGTGAATATCGCTGTCCTGTCGGTGAGTCAGGGCTGGAGCAGCGGCGGTATTTCACAGGAACAATGGGCACTGCTGCTCCTTTTCGCCGGTCTGCTGATTGCGGCGGAAATTATGCTGAAAAACGGCGATATTGCATACGGTCTTACCGTGTTTTGGGCTTACGCGGGTATTTTGTACCAACATATTTCCCCGAATGGGTTTAGCGGAAAATACTCCGTGATAATTACGGCAGCAGAAATTGCCTTGTGCGTGCTTGCGGCAGAAGCAGTATATCTGGCTTTTTTAAAGCGGAAAGCGCAGAAAAACGCCGGGAATAAAGCGGTTTGAAAAAGCGCGGCGCTTTTGTGGCGCCGCTTTTTTCTGAAATTTAGTTCAGTAATATGATTTACAATTTTAAAGAGGCGAAAAGAATGAAGTTAATCACCTATTCCATAAGAGGAAGGGAAGCGGCGGGCGTGCTTTCCGATGATGAAAAATCTGTATATCCGTTTGAAAGTCTGGGGTTGTCTGACAGGGACATGCTCTCCTTTATACAAAACGGAGGGAGGGAAAAAGTTCATTTTCTGCAGGAAAAAATGACATCCCACCCAAAAGATTCGCTGCCGATGGAACAAGTGGAGCTGCTGGCACCGATTCCTGTTCCGGCACAGGATATTGTCTGCCTTGGCATTAATTTTTGGGCGCACGCGGAAGAGTCCGCCCGGTATAAGAAAGAAGCGTTTGACCGAAACCGCACCGATGCGATTTATTTTTCCAAACGCGTAAACCGTGCGGTACCAAACGGCGGTGCTATTGACGGCCATTTTAATCTCGTCGATTCCCTTGATTATGAAGCGGAACTTGCGGTCGTATTAGGGAAAGACGCGAAAAATGTATCAAAAGAAAATGCATTCGATTATGTTCTTGGCTATACTATCCTAAACGACATCAGCGCGCGGAACGTACAGACTGCGCATAAACAATGGTACTTCGGCAAAAGTTTGGACGATTTTACGCTCATGGGGCCATGGATTGTGACAGCCGATGAATTTGCGGTTCCTCCGGTGCTTTCTGTACAGTCCCGGGTAAACGGAGAACTGCGGCAGAACAGTACGACCGCGCTGTTTATTACCGGAATTGCCGAAGTGATCGAGGAGCTTTCTGCTGGAATGACACTAAAAGCGGGAACAANNGGCCGGGGTTGGCATGGGCTTCACTCCGCCGAAGTTCCTGAAAAGCGGTGACGTGGTGGAATGCTGCATTGAAGGAATCGGCACATTGACAAACACCGTAAAATAAAAACAGAACATCCGGCTGTTCTGGCGGATGTTCTGAATAGTTACCTTGAAAATTCCTGTTCGTTTCAATGGAATAGGGAGAAGGAGAAAATCAGAAAAAGTGTTATTTTGATTCCTTCCGTTTTGAAACAAAGGTCTGCATCTGGTCGAACGAGCGTACATCGCTGGCTTCAATCTCGCGCTGCAAATCCTCCGGCAGCGAATGAAAATATTCATAACTGGATAAATCCTGGTCCAGCAAATCAGACAAACATAAATGAATCGTTTCTGACATAACATCACCTCACCCATAGTTTGTGAGGAATCGGCTCGTAATAGTAAGGAAATTCATGTCAGACCGTGTTACGGTTCTCTGTCGCGGTACCGGAATTTCCGGTAAGCGTAGTTTCCAAGTTGAATCAGCGCACCCAGAGAAAGGCCGATCCCAATCCAAAGGAACAGCATCATAAACCCCGCAAGGTCTTCCCATCCGCTTAAATTGCTCCAGAATGCCCGGTACATTTCCAAAAATCCGATGAAAATCCCTAACAGAAAACAGCTGTTGGCAAAAATAAATCGAAAACGGTACAGTACGGCGGCGATGCCTCCTGCAATCAGCGAAAAAACGAGGTACGCAACGACATTATAAGGCGTAACTCCTTTGCCCAGAACATACCGAACTCCCACAAATAATGCGAAAAAAGATATAACGGTCATGATACTCCAAATTAACCAAAAATTTCTTTTTCTGTTTTTATCCGTCATACCGGTTCCGTCCTTTTATCCGTTTATTTAAATTCATTGTTCCCATTTGCATTAACGTTAGACATATCGGAAAAAATTAGAGTTTATTTTATTTGTAAAAAACCAGAGAAAACTTAATTTTTGTAATATTTTATATGAGTGTGCTGTGTACGGCGTATTTCCTTGACAAGCACCTGCCTGTACCTTATACTTTTAATGTTTTGTTTTTTATGAGGGCGGAACTTATGCTTTTTCCGCTGAAATTCCAGAATAGAAACGGAGAAAAAAGCTGATGTTAAATTCCGTCCTTACCGTCGTGGAAAGGGTTTGTATCCTTTTCCTCATGATCTCCGCCGGTTACGCCTGCGGAAAGCTGGGTGCCCTAACTAAGCGCGGCGCGCAGCAAGCGACTTCCATCCTTTTTTATGTTGTTACTCCGGCACTGATCGTTTCTTCCCTGCAGAGCATGATCGGGCAGGTGACCTTGGCCAATTTGCTTACTGCCGGCGGTCTGGCTCTGCTTTGCATGGGCGTAAGCATTCTTGTCGGTATGCTGTTTTTTCGAAAATCCCCTTATCAGCGGAAAAAGGTGCTGCAATTTGCTTCGTCTTATTCCAACTGCGGGTTTATGGGGCTTCCTCTTGTGGAAGCCGTGCTGGGGCAGGCCGGCGTAGCCTACGCTTCCATGTTTATTGTGGTGTTCAATGTTCTTGTGTGGACCCATGGTTACATCAGCATGAGCGGCGCCCGCACCCTGAAATGGAAACATATTGTGACAAACCCCGGTTTAATTGGGCTTGCAGTCGGTCTTCCGCTTTTTGCTTTTTCCGTAAAAATGCCAGAATTGCTGCTATCTCCGGTCAATTCCTTTGCTTCCCTGAATACCCCTTTGGCAATGATCGTTATTGGCAGTTACATTTCCCGTGTGAATTTAAAGGAGCTGTTTGAGGACAAACAGCTTTACGGGCTTTCCGCTATCCGCCTGGTGTTAATTCCGCTGTTTTGCTTTGCGGTACTTCTGCCTTTTGGGGTGGATAAAACCGTTGCAACCTGCGTTTTGATTTTATGCGCCGCGCCGACCGGTGCAAATACTGTCATGTTTGCCGCACAGTTCGGGGGAGACGCAAAGCTGGCGTCCAAAGCGGTCGCGCTTACCACGCTTTTTTCCATGATCACCATGCCGGCTTTTATTCTGCTGGCAAAGCTGCTTTAAAATACATATTACACATATAAAACCATTCAGGCCGTTGTGCGGATTTTCCGTACGCGGCCTTTTTTATTTTCGCAGATTTGCTGTAAGCTATACAAGAATATGCAATTAAGTACAACATCTGCTATTCATTCAAAATCCGGTATGCTCTATAATTTTAGTAAGGCCGGTTTTAACATGAAGTTCTCTTTTACCGGCGTTTGAATTCGGAACAGAACCAGAAGGAGAATAGTTAAATGAGATACGGTTATTTTGACGATCAAAACAAAGAGTATGTCATTGATCGCGTGGATACCCCCGCTCCCTGGACGAATTATATCGGCGTGAACGATATGTGCGCTGTGCTAAGCCAGACAGCAGGAGGTTACGTTTTTTACAAATCACCGCAGTATCACCGTATTACGCGGTTTCGCCCCAATGCGCCCATTGAACGCCCCGGCCATTATGTATACCTGCGTGACGACGACACGNNCAAAGGATTTAACCAAAGCCAAATACGAATGCAGGCATGGGCTGTCTTATTCCAAGTTCAGCTGCGACTACCAGGATATTTCGGCTCGGCAAACGGTATTTTTTCCGCTGAACGAGCCGGTGGAGCTGTGGGATGTAGCACTGAAAAATAACGCCGACCGTCCCCGTCGCCTCAGCGTATATTCGTACCTTGAGTTTTCATTCCATCAAATCGATATGGATAACCAGAATTTCCAAATGAGTTTGTACGCTTCCGGTTCCTCCTATGCCGACGGCGTCATTGAATGCGACCTGTATTACGAGGAACTGGGGTACCAGTGGTTTACCTCGAACTTTGCGCCGGACGGGTTCGACTGCCTGCGCGACAGCTTTTTGGGAACATACCGTGACGAAGCCAACCCGATTGCGGTTGAAAAGGGAGCCTGTTCCGGCAGCTTTGAAAAAACCGGCAACCACTGTGCGGTTCTGCAGAAAAAGCTGGTTCTGAATCCGGGGGAAGATACCCGGCTTACGTTTATGCTGGGCGAAGGCAGGCGGCAAGACGCCGCGCCGTTGCGGGCAAAATATTCTGACCCGGTCAATGTTGACAAAGCGTTTGCCGACCTTGCTGCGTTTTGGGAAGAAAAAATGCACCGCCAGCAGGTAAATACGCCGAACCAGGGAATGAATACTTCTCTGAATATTTGGAATTTGTACCAGTCCGAAGTAAATATTATGTTCTCCCGTTTCGCCTCGTTTATTGAAGTAGGCGGCAGAACCGGGCTTGGCTTCCGCGATACCTCGCAGGACGCCATGACCATTGCGCATTCCAACCCGCAGAAATGCCGGCAGCGCATTATCGAGCTGTGCCGCGGTCTTACGCAGGAGGGGTACGGGCTGCACCTGTTCCAGCCGGAATGGTTTGACCCGTCGCTTCAGGGCAAGCAGCAAAGCTTTAAATCGCCTACGGTTGTCCCGACGCCCAGCCGTTCCGAAATGGTTCACGGAATTAAGGACGCCTGCTCGGACGACGCGCTTTGGCTGGTTGCCGCAATCAGCGAATACATAAAGGAAACCGGCGAAGTTTCCCTTCTGGACGAAAAGGTCACCTACGCCGACGGCGGGGAGGATACGGTTTACGACCACATGATGCATATCCTTGACTTTTCCGCAAAGCAGGTCGGCGCAACGGGCATTTGCAAGGGACTGCGCGCGGACTGGAACGACTGCCTGAACCTGGGCGGTGGTGAATGCGCCATGGTGTCGTTCCTGCATTACTGGGCAATCGGCCACTTCCTTGACATGTCGCGTTTCACCGGCAGAACAGCGGAAGTAAAAAAATATGAGGCAATGGCGCGGAAAGTAAAGAAAGCCTGCGACGAAAATCTTTGGGACGGCGACTGGTTTATTCGCGGTATTACGGCCAGCGGGCGCAAAATCGGAACTCACAACGACAAAGAGGGAAAAGTGCACATGGAATCCAACACCTGGGCGGTGTTTTCCGGCGCTGCCGACCGAGAGCAGGCGCTGAAAGCGATGGATTCGGTTGACCAATATCTTTATACCCAATACGGGTTGATGCTGAACGCCCCGTCCTATACCAAAGACGACGATGAAATCGGCTTTGTCACCCGGGTATACCCCGGTGTAAAGGAAAACGGCGCAATCTTCAGCCATCCGAATCCGTGGGCATGGTGTGCGTAGGCGAAGCTTGGCCGCGGCGACCGGGCAATGAAATTCTATAACGCGCTGCTGCCGTACAATCAGAACGATGAAATTGAAATCCGGCAGGCGGAGCCGTACGCTTACTGCCAGTTTATTATGGGGAAAGACCACACCGCCTTTGGCCGCGCAAGGCATCCGTTTATGACGGGAACGGGCGGCTGGGCTTACTTTGCCGCAACCCGGTTCTTGCTCGGCATTCGGCCGGACTTTGACCGGCTGCTTGTTGACCCGTGTATTCCGAACGATTGGAAAGAATTCGACGTAACCCGTGTTTGGCGCGGGACGGAATATCAAATTCATGTAACGAATCCGTCCGGAGTAAGCAAGGGCGTGAAGTCCATTGAGCTAGACGGTCATGAAGTCACCGGCGGAATTCCGGTGCAGGCGGCGGGAACGCAGCATCAGGTCAGCGTTGTCATGGGCTGACGCGCTGCCGCTTCCCGTGCAGGGCGGTTTTAAGTGCACGGAGAAATGTGGTGAAGATATGATAAAATTTGGAACAGGCGGNNTCCAGCTGTTAACGACTGCAATTGCAAAAAAGCTGAAAGACGAAGATCGTGCGTTCAGCGGGTTTGTCATCGGATATGACCGGCGGTTTCTTTCGGAAGAAGCTGCTCATTGGGCCGGGGAAGTAATGGCGGGGGAAGGGATTTTCTGCCGCATTATCGGGCGCGAAGCGCCGACTCCGCTGATTATGTACACGGTGGAATATTACGGCCTGCCGTACGGAATGGCCGTAACGGCAAGCCACAATCCCGCCATTTACAACGGAATTAAAGTGTTTATGAAAGGCGGCCGCGACGCAGACGAACTGCTTACCGGGGAACTGGAGCAATATATCCGCAATACGGAACCTGCCGACATTAAAACGGTTCCTTTCGAGGAAGCGCTGAAAAACGGATTGGTTCAGATTATTGACCCCATGAATCAGTACATCGACAGCATTNNCGGCGATGCCGACCGCCTTGGGGTAATCGATGACAAAGCGGAATTTCTGCACCCGAATAAAATATTGGTTCTGCTGTATTACTACCTGATGAAATTCAAAGGCTGGCACGGCGCGGCGGTCAGAAACATTGCGACAACCCATTTGTTGGACCGCATAGCGGAAGATTTTAACGAAACATGTTACGAAGTTCCGGTTGGGTTTAAATACATTTCTTCTAAAATGGCGGAAACCAACGCCATCATCGGCGGGGAATCCTCCGGCGGCCTTACGGTGCGCGGGCATATTCAGGGTAAGGACGGAATTTATGCCGCGTCTTTGCTGGTGGAAATGATTGCGACAACCGGGCGGCGGCTTTCGGAAATTTATACGGAAATTACCGACCGGTACGGTACCTATGAAATGGATGAATGTGATTTCCGGTTTTCGCAGCAGGTCAAGGAAAAAATAACGGGAATTTTGCTGGAAGACAAACTGCTGCCGGAATTTCCGTATGAAATTGAAAAAGTATCTTATATGGACGGCTGTAAAGTCTACTTTAAAAATAAGGGCTGGATTATTGCTCGTTTTTCCGGTACGGAACCGCTTCTGCGTATTTTCTGCGAAATGCCTACTCTTCGGGCTGCGCGGGACACCAGCGACATCTTAAAACAATTCCTCTCTCTTTCATAATATTTCAAAAGGGCAGTCGCTTTTGCGGCTGCCTTTTTGGCATAATTATGCTATAATAAATAGAAAAATATAACATGCTGCAACTTATTCCGGCATTCAGCCGAAAACCAGTAAACGGAATTATTTTGTAAAACAGAAAAGCGGGGATGAAAATGAAAATCAGGGCGGCAAAGGTTCCCGGAAAATTTTCTTTAAAATGGGGCTTGGTCTGCATTATTATTGCATGCTGGATTCTTCCCATTGCGGTCATCAGCGGCGCGACAGGGTATTATATCAGCCATAATATTAACGATCAGATTGCAAGTACCATTACGACTTCCGCCAACAATTCGGTAAAAATCGCGGTCAATCAGCTCGATTCTGCCATCTCCTCGTCCCGTTATGCTTCGTACAATCCCACCATTAAAAATGCGTATGCCAGCTACCAATATGTGCCGNNAAAACAGCTGAACATCGCATTTCAGGGGAACAGTCAGACTTTTGAAAATATACACGGCCGTTCCTACCTTTACGGTTTAAACCAGACCGGGGTTTGCCGCCTTTCCTATGTCATTGGGGTGGACAGTTCCCCTTTGGTTCAGGAACTGTCCGGGTTTAAAAACACGCTGGTGTGGATGGTTATTCTGATCGTACCGCTGCTTGCAGTCGTCATTTGGTTTTTTACCCGCAACGTGTCGCGCCCCATTGACTGCCTGATTGTGGAAGCGAAAAACATTGAGGACGGTCAGTTCGGCGTTCAGGTGCCCGAACATTTTCACAGCAGCGAATTTCAGTACCTTACAGACGCGTTTAACAGCATGTCGTACAAACTGAAATACCAGTTTGACCGAATTTATAAAGAGGAGCTTGCTCTGCGCGACGCGCGCATTATGGCGCTGCAGTCACAGATTAACCCGCATTTCCTGAACAATACGCTGGAAATCATCAATTGGGAGGCCCGCCTTGCCGACGACATTAAGGTTTCGCGTATGATTGAAGCGCTGTCCACTATGCTGGACGCCGCTATGGACCGCAAGGGTAAGCCGATTGTACATATTTCAGAAGAAATGATGTACGTGGACGCGTACCTGTACATTATTTCCGAACGCCTTGGCAAACGGCTGACCGTGCAGAAAGAAATTGATTCCACGCTGCTCGACTTTTACGTTCCGCGGCTTGTCATGCAGCCCATTATTGAAAATGCGGTGGAACACGGCATACAGCCGCAGCAAAAGGGGCTTATTCTCATTCGGATTTTCCGCGAAGGGGACAGCCTGATTTTTGAAGTGGAAAACGACGGCGTTATGACGCAGGAGGACGAAAAGCGCATTGAACGGCTGCTTTCAGACGATTACGACGCGACCAATGAAAGCTCCAATAACCTTGGAATCCGTAACGTGAATCAGCGTTTGAAGATTATTTACGGGGAGGGCAGCGGCCTTACAATTAAAATGAACAGGAATGGCCATGCGGTTGCCAGAATAGTTATTGCTATTGACCAATCCAAACAATAATATGCAACAAATGGCAAGACTGTCTATTATGTTTTCGTTAACAGGAGTGTAATATAGAAGTCACAGGAAAGATCCATAGCGTATCACAAAAAATTATGGAGGTTATATCATGAAAAGAGTAATTGCGTTAGTTCTTGCATTGGCACTTAGCGGCGCAATGTTTGTCGGATGCCAGAGTACAACCGCACCGGCAGCGTCTCAGGCGGCACCGGCAGCTTCTTCGGAGGCGGCTCCCGCAGCGTCCGAAGCACCGAAGCCGGCAGAAATTACGGTCGTAACATCATACGGCGGTGACGACGGCAACCGTGCAAATTACGAAGCGGCCTACAAGGCGTATGAGTCCGCTACCGGCAACACGGTAAAAGACGCTTCCGGCACATCCAACGAAGAGTGGAAAGCCAAAATCATGGCCGACTTCGAAACAGGCGCAGAGCCGGATGTTCTTTTCTATTTCAACGGCGTTGACTCCAACAAGCTCGTTCAGGGCGGAAAAGTGGTCAGCATTGATGAAATCCGCAAGGGATACCCTGACTATGCAGGCAACATGAAAGACGAGCTTATGGGTGCTTCTCCGGTGGACGGCAAAAACTATTCCGTACCGGTCAACGGTTACTGGGAAGGCCTGTACGTGAATAAAAAAGTTTTGCAGGACTGCGGCGTTGCCGTTCCGGATGCAAACTACACCTGGGACCAGTTCCTGAAAGACTGCGAAACCATTAAAGCGAAGGGGTACACCCCGATTGCCTGCTCCCTGCAGGAAGTCCCGCACTACTGGTTTGAATTCACCGTGTTCAATCACGACACCCTCGCAACCCATACCACCCTTCCGAAATCCTCCACAGACGATGCCGGAAAAGCATGGGCAGCCGGTATGAACGACATTAAAACTCTGTACGAAAAAGGCTATTTCCCGAAGAACACCACAACTGCCGGCGACGCGGAAACCTTCCAGCTTATGGCTGATAACAAGGCTGCTTTCGCAATCGACGGTTCCTGGAAAATCGGCTGGTTCCAGGAAAATGCAAAGAGCATCGACGACTTTACCGTTACCTATGTTCCGAGCGAGAACCAGAGAAAATCCACCGACATCATCGGCGGCCTCTCCATGGGTTATTACATCACCAAGAAAGCATGGGACGATCCTGCAAAGCAGAAGGCCTGTGTTGACTTTGTAAAAGCAATGACAACCGACGACGTTGTTTCCAAGTTCGGCGCAACTGCCGTTACCGCTCTGAAGAACGGCACAACCGCTCCGAGCGACGCAGACTCCCTTGTGAAGGCGGCTCTCCAAATGACGAAGGGTGCTACCGGTATTGCTCCTGCAACGCAGGACGGCCTGAACCAGACCGCACGTACCGCGTTATTCGCAGACATTAAGAATATTGCAACCGGTAAGACAACCGCGGAAAAGGCAATCGACGCTTGCCTCGCAATCAAAGGTTAATTTCTGATCTTACATATTTCCTGGTTAGTTATGAGAAAGCCGGAGAGTGGCGTTTCCGCTCTCCGGCTTTTCTAAAGAGGGCGATGATATATGAATTCAATGATTTATAAACGAAAATCACCGCTGGTGGTTTTTCTGGTACCTGCGTTTCTGTTCATGGGCTTGTTCCTTTATTATCCTTTCGTAATGAATGTTTACAACAGCTTTTCAAACATTACCGGGCTAGGCACGGCTGCGGAAGGAATGAATTCCCCCTGGTACGCAAATTACATTAAACTGTTTCAGGATCCGATTATGAAAACAGCAATGATTAACACATTGCTGCTCATGCTTTTGACAATCATTTTTCAGGTTGGCATCGCGCTGCTTCTTGCCCTGCTGATTGACAACATTAAAAAAGGAACACAGTTTTTCAGAACGGTGTACTTTTTTCCAATTGTAATTTCTGCTACGGCACTGGGCCTTTTATTCAACCTGATATTTTTATATGACGGCGGCATGGTAAATCAACTGCTGCTGAAGTTTGGCATGACCGATATGATCGACTGGAAGGACGAAGCACATTACCTGTTCACCATGACGGCTCCGGTTATGTGGCAATATGTTGGATTTTACTTTGTTATTATCGTGACCGGGCTGAACAATATTTCACCGGACATTTACGAAGCGGCGGAAATTGACGGCGCCAGCGGCCTGAAACGGGTGCGTTACATTTCGTTCCCTTTGCTGCACAACGTGCTTTGCACCTGCCTTACGCTTGCAATAACGGGTGCTTTAAAAGTATTTGATTTGCCCTGGATTATGATGGGCGCGGGCATGCCGATGGATTTGTCGTGGCTTACCGGTACCTATATGTATAACCAGACATTTACCATGGGCGATGTGGACTACGGTTCCACAATTGCCATTGTCATTGTAGTGACCGGCGTAATCATTTCACAGATTGCAAACCGGCTCTTTAAAGAAAAAGATTATTAAGGAGGGAGGAGAAAAATGCAGACAGCAAATGCAGCAGCTTACAGCCAGGTAAAAACAGCGCGGCGCAGAATAAAACCGACTAAAATTCTGATTTATTTTTTTCTTTCCCTGTGGGCGCTCACTACAATTTACCCGTTTATCTGGGTCATTCTCAATTCGTTTAAATTGAAGGGACTCATCCGTTCCGACTCTTTCTCCATTCCCATGGGCGACAGCTTTACGTTGAATAACTATGCGACCGCTTTTGACCGGGTGGATATTTTCGGCGCGTACAAAAACAGCCTGATTATTTCCACGGCAGTTACGTTGGCGGTAATTCTTCTGGCGGGGTTCGCGGCATACGCCATGGCACGTTACAAGTTCCGCGGAAGGGACGCACTTCACGCACTGATTATTGCAAGTATGATGTTCCCCGTGTTTTCCACCATCATTCCTGTATTCCGCATGATGTTCGGCTGGCATATCGTCAACACCAACAGCGTTTCTCTTTCCCAGCTGAGCGTTATTTTGCCGCAGATTGCCGGAAATCTTTCGTTCGCTATCGTCGTTCTGATGGGTTTTATCCGCGGCTTGCCGGTTGACTTGGAAGAAGCCGCGTACCTGGAAGGTTACAACGTAAGNNATATCAGATATTCTTTAAGGTGATTGTCCCCATAACAAAACCTTCGTTTGCAACCGTGGCAATTTTCACATTCCTATGGTCTTATAATGACCTGTTTACCCAAATGTTTTTCCTGCGTTATAAAGATTCCTTTACCATTACCCGCCTGCTGAACGAAATTACGTCCATTGCGGGTGTGAACTACGGCCTGATGGCCGCGGCGGTTGTTTTGGTGGTCGATCCGGTTTTGATCGTATACATTCTATTGCAGAAAAATATTATCAAAGGAATGACAGCGGGCGCCATTAAGGGTTAATTCTTTTAAGTTTTATTCTGAATTTCCGTATCAGATAAAATAAATTATTTTAAAAATAAAAAACGGGTATGTTTTTGGAGAAATGCCAAAAAATGTACCCGCTTTTCCTGTGTTTTATGCTATAATTACATTATTACGATTCGGAGGCATTCAGCATGTATAAAGTAGTTATTGTTGATGATGAAGATATTATTGTAGAAGGCCTGAAAAAAGTAGTAAACTGGGCAAAATATGACTGCGAGGTGGTTGCGACCGCTTTTGACGCGAAATCCGGCGCGCAGGCAATCCGGTTGAATCAACCGGACATCCTTTTTACAGACATTAAAATGCCTAATATGGACGGACTTACCATGCTGGCGGGGCTGAAAGGCGAATTTCCAAATTTGCAGATTACGGTGCTTACCGGCTACCGGGATTTTGAATATGCCACGCGGGCAATCCACATCGGCGTTACACGTTTTTTACTGAAGCCGTCCAAAATGGCGGAACTGGAAGAAGCACTCGAAGTCATGACCGGAAATATCGGCAGGCCGCAGGGTAAGGAAGAAGCGCAGCAGGAAGCCGAGGAAGCAGTGCAGGACGCCAATTCGGCCAACAGCTTTATTGTACGAAGTGCGCTGAAATACATAGAACTCCATTATGCGGAAAAACTTACTCTGACTGAACTGGCGGAAAAAACATATGTCAGCCAGTGGTATTTGAGCAAACTGTTAAATAAATATACAGATAAAAGCTTTTGCGACCTGCTGAATCAAACCCGCATTAAAAAGGCGGAAAAGCTGCTGCAGGATCCGTCCCTTAAAATTCACGAAATATCAGATATGCTTGGATTTAACGATGTGACTCATTTTTCCCGGGTGTTCAAAAAGCAGGAGCAGATGTCGCCGAACGAATTTCGCAACATGGCGCGCAGTTAATGCTTGCCGTTGGTACAGAACAGAATTATAATAGAACCAAATAAATTATGTTAATTAGGAAAATTCCGATAGAACGAGGTGCTTTGAATGGAAATGAAAGAAAGCTGGCTTCGGGCAACTGACGCCAGAACTTCACGCAGAACGTATTTGGAAGAGTCGATTGATTCTTCCCGCGCGGGGAAAATTCAGGCGATTGTCGACCTTTGCAATGCGGAAAGCGGGCTGCAGATTCGCTTTGTAAAAGACGGTGCCGAACCGTTCAAAAGCTTTAAAAGCAGCTACGGTATGTTTCATGGGGTAAAGTCTTATTTTGCGATGGCCGGCGATAAAAAAATGGCGCATTTGCAGGAACTAATCGGCTATTACGGGGAACTTATTGTTTTGGAATGCACCGCCCTCGGGCTTGGCACCTGCTGGATTTCCGGCACTTATGATAAATCGGAATGCGGCAAGTACGCGCATTTAAGCGACGGGGAAGAACTGACCGGCATTATTACGGTCGGCTGTGTAAAGCAGGAAAAAAGCCTGAAAGAAAAGGTGATTTCCGCAACCACGCACAGCGGGAAAAAGAAAAGCCTGGAAGAATTTATCACTCCCTCTTCCGGTTTGCCGGACTGGGTGGTAAAGGGTGTGGAAGCCGTAGGAAAAGCGCCTTCCGCCATTAATAAACAGCCGGAGCATTTCACTTACGAAAGCGGTGTGGTTAAGGCTTCGGTTGATAACAAAGCTTCCCATCAGGGAATCGACCTCGGTATCGCAAGGGCTCACTTTGAGCTTGGCGCGTGGGGCGCGGGTTCCATGGGAAAGTGGGTTCTGGAAGACGGGGATTATCTTTTTAAATAAATAGAATGTTTGGTTCAGCCAGCCGCAAATCGGAGTTCCGGTTTGTCGGCTGGCTTTTTTGTCGTTCCAAAAAATTTGCAGCGGAAATACAAGTTAACTCACCTCAAGCGCAAGGAATCCATTTTAAAAAATGGAATCATTTTGCAATCTTCATACAATCTCCATAACAGATTGTTATGATGTCGCCAAAGGAGTGGTTCAGTTGAAAAATAAGCAAATGAAGGGCATTTTTATTGCGGCTGCCGTCGTATTGGTTTTGACAGCAGGTTTCTTTACTTTAAAAGATGTTTTTGGCACAAAGCAAACGGCAAATCCGTCCGGTCAGCCGACTCAGGCAGGTGCAACCGTTGATTCCGCAACCGGAAATATGGTGATTGATAAAAGCAAAATCACCTCGACCGCGGCATTTTTTCCGTATCAGTCGGGTGACACCAAAATGGAGGTTCTTGCGGTGAAAGCAACGGACGGAACCGTCCGCACCGCGTTTAATACCTGCCAGGTCTGTTACAGTTCGGGCCGCGGTTACTATAAGCTGGACGGCGAAACGCTTGTCTGCCAAAACTGCGGGAATCGATTTTCTCCCGATCAGGTCGAAAAGCAAAAGGGCGGGTGCAATCCGGTTGGTATTACAAGCGAATATAAAACAGAAGACGAGAAGCAAATTACCATGACGAAGGACTTTTTTGAAGAAGCAAAAGGGATTTTTGCAAATTGGAAAAATTAATTGATCTTTTTGCCGCAGTTTGAAATGGAACTGATTTTAATGTAGGAGAGATCTTATGGAACAAAAAATAGTTGAAAAAATTCTTTCCGTCGGCGGTATGAGCTGTTCCGGCTGTGAGCTGCGGATTGAAGAAAAATTAAAAGGCATGCCGGGTGTTCTTGCAGTCACGGCCAGCTTCTCCAAAGGTACCGTGCGTGTTGTGTATAATCCGGAGAAAATTAATCTGGAGCAAATTACGAATGCTATTCGCGAACTGGATTATACCGTCGGCGCGGGCACTGCAAGCACAGGGAATGTTCCCGCACAGGTGAAACCTCCGGTTTCCCAGGAAAAGGCGGAAAATATTTCAAGCGTATTTGGAATTCTGATTATTTTGGGTGCGCTTTACCTGTTAATTCAGCATACGGTCGGATTTAATTTTCTTAATTTTATTCCGCAGATTAATCAGAATATGAGCTACGGCATTTTGTTCGTGGTCGGGTTGCTCACATCCGTTCATTGCCTTGCCATGTGCGGCGGAATCAACCTTTCCCAGTGTGTGGCGTACCAATCCGGCGACCCAAACCCTGCGCCGGGAAAACGGCTGATGCCCAGTTTGCTTTATAATCTGGGCCGGGTCACATCCTACACCATTATCGGCGGCATTGTGGGTGCAATCGGTTCCGTAATCAGTTTTTCCGGTACCGCCAAAGGCGTCGTAACCATTGCTTCCGGCGTGTTTATGGTCATTATGGGGCTGAACATGCTGCACATTTTTCCTTGGCTTCGCAAATTTAACATTCGCATGCCGAAAGCGATCGGCCAAAAGCTCTATTCGGGCAAATCCCGTCGCGGGCCGTTTCTTGTAGGCATGCTGAACGGTTTAATGCCCTGCGGACCGCTGCAGGCCATGCAGCTTTATGCACTGGGCACCGGCAGCTTTTTGACCGGCGCGTTTTCCATGCTGATGTTCAGCCTTGGTACCGTTCCGCTGATGTTTGCGTTTGGCGCAATCAGTTCTCTTTTAAGCGGCAAGTTTACTCATAAAATGATGCAGGTCAGCGCGGTTCTGGTTATGGTACTTGGCGTGCTGATGGTCAGCAGGGGCTTCAGCCTTTCCGGTATTCAAATTGGCGGGGCTGCACCCGGCGCGGCGCAGAATGTGGCAAAGGTTTCCGGCAATGTGCAGGAAATTACCACTTCGTTTACTAACGGGTATTATGCGCCGATTACGGTCAAAAAAGGCGTTCCGGTCAAATGGACTATTCATGTTACGGACGCCGACCTGAATGGCTGCAACAACCCTGTGACTATTCCAAAATACAACATACAAAAACAGCTGGTAGCCGGTGATAACGTAATTGAGTTTACGCCGGAGGATTCGGGAACGATTCCGTACAGCTGTTGGATGGGCATGATTCGCNNGCTGCGCCTCCTGTGCCGCACACGCACAAAAAGCGGCGGCAAAACTGGACGGTGTGGAAGCTTGTGATGTTAATATCGCAACGGAAAAAATGCGGATTCGTTTTGACGAAAGCAAAGTGGACTTTCCGCTTCTGCAAAAGTCTGTGGAGGACGCGGGCTACGGGCTGGAGCAGGAACAGGATGCAAAACGCGTGGAATTGGCAATTGAGGGAATGACCTGCGCTTCGTGCTCCGCAGCAGTCGAGCGTTCTGTAAAAAAACTGGACGGGATTAAATCGGTTCAGGTTAACCTTGCTACCAATCGCGGCAGTTTTGAATATGACCCGGCTGTAGTTAAGCTTTCGCAAATTAAAGCGGCTATTTCCGGCGCGGGCTACACGCCGAAAGACATTGACCTTGGTGCATCCCGCGACGCGGAAGAGGAAAAGCGCGGCCGCGAACTGAAAAAGATGAAGCTGCGCCTAATCACTGCGGCGGTGTTCGCTCTTCCTGAACTTTACATCGCAATGTCCCATATGATTCCGCAGCTGGGTTTGCCGCTGCCGGAATTTATGAATGCGCACATGTTCCCTCTGGTTTTTGCCCTGATTCAGCTGTTCCTGACCATTCCGGTTATAGCAGCAGGCAGCCGCTTTTTCCGTATCGGGTTTAAGTCGCTGGTAAAAGGCGCGCCGAATATGGACACCCTTGTGGCAATCGGCACAGGCAGCGCATTTCTCTACAGTTCGTTTGCCACGGTAATGATTTCACTTGGCAGTTTTTCCTATGCAAAATCCCTCTATTTTGAATCTGCCGCCGTTGTAATTACCTTGGTTATGCTCGGAAAATATTTAGAGGCGGTTAGCAAAGGCAAAACTTCGGAAGCGATTAAAAAGCTGATGAGCCTTGCTCCGAAAACCGCAATCGTCATAAAAGACGGCATGGAAGTGGAACTTCCGGTGGAAGAAGTCGAGGTAGGCGATATTGTTATGGTTCGCCCGGGTACCTCCATTCCGGTGGACGGCATTGTAACGGAAGGCGTTTCCACTGTGGATGAATCCATGCTTACCGGCGAAAGCCTTCCGGTCGAAAAACAGCCGGATGCCCCGGTAACGGGCGGCAGCATCAACGGCGAAGGGCTGATTCGCTTCCGTGTTACAAAAGTCGGAACAGACACTGCGCTTTCCAAAATTATTCGTTTGGTGGAAGACGCGCAAAGTAAAAAAGCGCCCATTGCAAAACTTGCGGACATTGTTTCCGGGTATTTTGTTCCGGTTGTCATTGGCATTGCGGTCATTACGGCAATCGCATGGGCTTTGGCGGGCAGAGATTTTAACTTTGTGCTTTCCAGTTTTGTTGCGGTGCTGGTGATCGCCTGCCCCTGCGCGCTGGGTCTTGCTACCCCGACCGCCATTATGGTCGGAACCGGCAAAGGAGCCGAGCTTGGCGTGCTGATCAAGGGCGGCGAAGCGCTGGAAACCGCACATAAAATCAATACGGTTGTACTGGATAAAACCGGTACCATTACCGAAGGCAAACCAGAATTAACCGATGTAAAAACGTATTCCGGCCTGAAAGAGCAGGAATTAATTTTGCTCGGCGCGTCCGCGGAACGCGGTTCCGAACACCCCATTGCCCGCGCGATTGTAGAAGGCGCGCAGAAACGGAATTTATCGCTTCTTGACCCCGAAGAATTCAAAGCGGTTCCGGGGCGCGGAATCGATGCAAGAGTACAGGGGAAGCGCGTACTTGCCGGGAATATTAAACTGATGCAGGAAAACGCAATCGACGTAGCACAGTCAGAAAAAGATGCCGTGGATTTTGCCAAACGCGGCAGAACCCTAATGTATATCGCGGTAGATGGCGCGCTGGCAGGGCTGATGGCGGCTGCCGATACGGTGAAGCCGACCAGCAAACAGGCCATTCAAAAGCTGAAACGGCTCGGAATTGAAGTCGTTATGATTACCGGCGACAATGCCAGCACCGCTGCGGTCATTGCACAGGAAGTGGAAATTGACCGCGTGCTGTCCGACGTACTCCCGCAGGATAAGGCGGGCGAGGTGCAGAAGCTGCAGCAAAGCGGCAGAAAGGTTGCCATGGTGGGCGACGGGATTAACGACGCTCCCGCTCTGGTGCAGGCAGACATCGGAATGGCAATCGGCACCGGCACCGACGTTGCGGTGGAATCCGCCGACATCGTTTTAATGCGCGGCGACCTGAACGAAGTTCCCGCGGCCATCGGCCTAAGCCGTGCCACTATCCGCAACATTAAGCAGAATCTGTTTTGGGCGTTTATTTACAACCTGGCGGGTATTCCGCTTGCCGCGGGCGTGTTTTATCTGTTCGGCGGCCCGCTGCTTGACCCCATTTTCGCAGGCGGCGCCATGGCGCTCAGCTCCGTGTCAGTGGTTTCCAATGCGCTCAGGCTGAAACGATTTAAAATGAAGTGAGGGTAACTATGAAGAAGGTTTTTACAGCGGCTTTGGCACTCGTTCTGGCTACCGCTTTTTTTGCGGGCTGCGCTTCTACCGACGTTGTTCTGAAATACGGCCAAAGCTCGTTTGAAAATATTTTAAAGGCGGACCCGGAGCTGGTTAAGGAAGACGAAAACAACAATTATATCATTACGGTAGATAAGGAAACGCTGCTGAAAGTGAGCAAGGATTATTCTTCTTCCGATGAGGACATTGTTCTTTCTACCCCCCTGCAGCCCTTTGTGAAGGCGGGACTGGACGTTACAAAGCTGGGGAAAGGGTACAAAGCAGACGATACCAGTTTGTATCTGATTACCGATTTTGGGAACGGCACGGGCAAGTCGGTTTCTCCTACACAGGCGCTGTTCCAAAGCGTGGCCGATGACCGGGAAGCGCTGACCTACCACGAAGAACTGGGTCATTACGGAATTATGCTGAATGGCGGCAAATTTGAATTCGCCAAGGATTACAAAACGAACGAGAAGGATCTTGTATATGCAATTGCCGCACAGCCGCTACGCGACCTGGGTGTGGACGTTCAAAAAATTGATGGTTGGACTCTCAGCACCATGAAAGAGGAATCGGGAAAAGAGGTAGAACTTCTTTTAAAACCGTTCAATATCGTGTAAAATAAAGAAAATCAAACGAACGAATGGGGAATGACAGTGCCGGGTAAAACGATCTTAGTGGTGGACGACGAACCGAAAATTACGGAAATTGTAAAATCGTATCTGGAGAAAAACGGCTATAATGCCGTGTGCGCTTACGACGGAGACAGCGCGCTTACCTTGTTTGACCAGTGTTTTCCCGTCCTGATTTTGCTGGATTTAATGCTGCCCGGAATTTCCGGTGAAGAGGTATGCCGGATTATCCGGAAGAAATCACGGGTTCCCATCATTATGCTGACCGCCAAAACAGGCGAGGAAAACATGCTGGAAGGACTTGGTATTGGCGCAGACGACTATGTGACCAAGCCGTTCAGCCCGCGGGTATTAATGGCAAAAATCGAAGCGGTGCTTCGCCGCGTATCCGACGAAGCGGTTCCGCTTTCCAATGCATTGGTTTTTCAGGAAGGCGACTTGGTAATTGACAGTCTGCGGCATGAAGTCCGAAAAGCGGGGGAGCGCGTTTCGCTCACCCCCAACGAGTACAATATCCTGTTCACTATGGCGAAGTACCCCACGAAAGCTTTTACCCGCGACGAACTGATTACGCTTGCGTTGGGGGAAACGTACGACGGGTTTGACCGGGTGATCGACACACATATTAAAAATATAAGGCAGAAAATTGAGGACGACTCGAAAAGTCCGAAGTATATTCTTACGGTACACAGAATAGGGTATTCGTTCGGAGCAAAATAAATATGCTGGGCAGGCTGATGTATTTCGGCCTGTCCAATGCCATTTTCAGCAAAGTTTAGAACAGAACCAATTTGTTTTGCTGCTGAGAAAAGAGGACATAGTATGAAAAAATATCCGTTAAAATTAAAGCTGTCGCTGTCCTACGCTTTGGTGGCGCTTTTGCTGGTCGCTTCGGTCAGCTTAATTTCCAACCTGTTTTTCCGCAGTCAGTTTGAACAGTATATGATTCGGCAGCAGGACAGCAAAAACAGGGAAGTTGTTTCTCAAATTGAGCAGCAATTCGACAAGAGCACGGCGGACGGCCGCGAACAGGTGCTCGAAACCATCGGGGTCAGCGCGCTGGAACGGGGACTCATCATTAAAGTAACCGACTTGGCCGGAACTGTGCTTTGGGACGCGACCGTTCATAATAACGGCTTCTGCCGTCAGATGCGGCAAAATATGGCGGCTGAAATGCAAAGCCGTTCCCCAAATTTCAAAGGCGCTTATGAAGAAAAAGATTACACGCTGCTTGTCGGCGTAAAGCAGGAAGGCACCGTCAGCGTGGGGTATTACGGCCCGTTCTACTACAGTGCGGATGACGCCGATTTTATTAATACGTTGAATCAGGTGCTGCTGGGGGTGGGGTTTGCCTCTTTACTTCTTGCTATTTTACTTGGCATTTACATGGCAAAGCGCATCAGCGACCCCATCGCCCGGGCAATCGGCGCGGCGGAAAACATTGCAAAAGGCAATTATCAGGATAAAATCCATACGGCTTCCAGCACACGGGAATTAGACCGTCTTACCGCGTCCATTAACAGCCTGTCTACGGAACTGGAAAATCAGGAAGTACTTCGAAAACGCCTTACTACCGACATTGCACATGAACTGCGCACTCCGCTTACCGCGCTGCAGGGCAATATGGAAGCATTGATTGACGGAGTATGGGAGCCCAACACGGAACGCTTTGAAAGCTGTCATGAAGAAATTCTCCGGCTGGCCCGGCTTGTCGCGGATTTGGAACGTCTTTCCCAGCTGGAGGACGAAAATACCGATTTGAACCTGTCGCTCATCGACCTGCGGGAACTTGCCGACAAAGCGCTGAAAAGCTTTGAAGCAGACCTGCTGAAAAAGCAGATTACGGTTTCTGTTACGGGCAAACCGGTGTATCTGGAAGCGGATGCCGACAAGCTGCGGCAGGTGTTCGTAAACCTGATTTCCAACTGCATAAAATATACGCCCGACGGCGGAAAAATCGATGTCAGCCTGTCACAGAACCGGGAAACTGCGGCGATTGAAATTACAGATACCGGAACGGGAATTGCGCGCGAAGACCTGCCCTTTATTTTTGAACGGTTTTACCGCACGGATAAGTCCCGTAACAGCCGCTCCGGCGGCTCAGGGATTGGGCTGACCATTGTGAAAAAGATTATTGGCCTGCATCACGGCAGCATTACTGTGGAAAGCGAGCTGAACCGGGGAACAAAATTTTTCATCGTCCTTCCGCTGCACTGTTCGGAAAGCCGGCATGGGGAATAGCTTGTATGAAATCTTTTCCTGTATTATAATGATTTATAATGAAACAGAACAGGCAGCGAAAGGAGAATGTACATGCGGTTTGACGATAAAGTTTGTGTTATCACAGGCGGGGCGCTCGGAATTGGCAGATGCCTGACGCAGGAATTTGCGCAAAAGGGCGCGGCGGTTGCTTTTGTGGATGCGGACAGGCAGGCCGGGGAAGAAAACTTGGCCGCCATTCGTGCATTGGGCGGAAACGGCTTGTTTTTTCACGGGGATATTGCAGAGGAAGACGTGCTGCGCCGTTTTGCAGACGTGGTCATTGCACGGTACGGTAAAATAGATTACCTGGTCAATAACGCCTGCCTGACAAAACGGGGAATCCTTTCCTCATGCGGCTATGAAGATTTTAACTATGTGCTGCGAGTTGGGGTAAGTGCGCCGTATTTTTTAACGCAGCTCTTTTTGCCGTATTTTAATCCGGGCGGAAGTATTGTAAATATTTCATCCACCCGTGCGTTTATGTCGCAGGCAGACACCGAAAGCTATTCTGCCGCGAAGGGCGGTATTACGGCGCTGACGCATGCGCTCTCCGTCAGTCTTGCGGGCAAGGTTCGTGTAAACGCGGTTGCGCCGGGATGGATTGATACCGGAGCATACTACAGCGCGGAGTATGTGCCGCATTACACCTCGGCAGACACAGCCCAGCACCCCGCGGGGCGTGTGGGCGAACCGCATGATATTGTGCGGGTCGTTCAGTTCCTTTGCAGTGAGGACAGCGGCTTTATTACCGGAGAAACCATCACCGTGGACGGCGGCATGACAAAGCTGATGATTTACAGCGGGGACAACGGTTGGGAATACAATGTTTCAAACATTTAATAACGGAGGATATAAAGAATATTATGGCTGAAATTTATTTAGCAGGCGGTTGTTTTTGGGGAACGGAAAAATATATCGGCGAAGTTCAGGGTGTAACTTCAACCGATGTGGGTTACGCCAACGGAAATACGGTGAACCCAAGCTACGAGGAGGTTTGCCACAATAATACCGGCCATGCGGAAACGGTGCATGTGGTTTACGACCCGGAAAAAGTTTCGCTTCCTTTTCTGCTCGAAATCTATTATCAGGCGATCAATCCGATTTCGGTAAACCGTCAGGGTGGGGATACCGGCAGTCAGTACCGCACGGGGATCTATTATGTTGACCAGAACGACGAACCGATCATTCGCCGCTCTATTCAAAAATTGCAGGAGAGCTATGACCAGCCGATTGCCATTGAGGTAAAACCGCTGGAAAATTATTATCTGGCAGAGGAATACCACCAGAAGTATCTGGACAAAAATCCGAACGGGTACTGCCACATCGGCAAGGAAAAGTTTAAAAAAGCAGCGCAGGCATTAGTTGACCCGTCTTTGTACAACGCTCCCGAACAGGAAGATCTGAAAGCAAAGCTGACTTCGGAACAGTTTGACGTAACGCAGAACAGCGCGGTGGAGCCACCGTTCCATAACGAATACTGGAACTACTTTGCGAAAGGCATTTATGTGGATGTTACAACCGGGGAGCCGCTGTTCGTTTCCACGGACAAGTTCGAGTCCGGCTGCGGCTGGCCCAGTTTTTCCAAGCCCATTGACCCCAGTGTTGCGGTTGAAAAGCAGGACAGTTCCCATGGCATGAACCGTGTTGAGGTACGCAGCCGTGTGGGCAATGCCCATTTGGGGCATGTGTTTCCGGACGGCCCAAAAGAATCGGGAGGACTGCGCTATTGTATCAACAGCGCGGCGCTTCGGTTTGTTCCGTTGGAGGAAATGGAAGCGCAGGGCTACGGTAAGCTAATTCCGCTTGTGAAATAATTTCAAACTGAAAAGAAGGCCGGCTGAATTTTACTCAGCCAGCCTTTTCTTTTTGGATTGGTACTATTGCATGAAAAAGTTTCGAATTTCGTTGTGTAAATCTCACTACAGATACCCTGCGTTTCTATGCAAATCACATAAAGTACGCTATAATAAAGATAAGAGGATTTTTGAATACGGAAAGAAAGCGGGATATGGGAATGAAGATTAAACTAATCGCATTGGACATGGACGGCACTACTCTGCAGGAAGACCATCTTTCCATTTCGCCCAGGACACGCCGCGCAATTCAAGCTGCACTGGAGCAGGGAATTCTGGTTGTTCCGGCGACCGGCCGACTTGATTCGCTTTTGCCGGAGTCCGTAATGGGAATTGACGGGGTTCGCTATGCAATTACCTCTAACGGTGCGGCAACATATGATATGAAAAGTAAAAAGCGGATTCATTCCAATTTTATTCGGCCGGAACTGGCGCTGGAACTGCTGAAAATTCTTCCGGCAGACCAGGTTTTGGTTGAAATTTTTAAAGACGGAAAACTTTTTGTGGATCGCGATTATCTGGAAGCCCTTGCGGAATATCCGGTACCTTTTTTACATCTTGAATTTCTCAAATCCATACACGCGCCGGTAATCAGTCTGGAGGATTATGTCCGTGCAGACGGCGACCGGATTGAAAAAATCAATTTGCCTTATGTTCCTCCGAAATATCAGGAAGAACTGTGGAATAAGCTTTCGGAATTTGACAGTATTTCACTTACTTCTTCGGTGCCGGACAATATGGAAATTAACGACGCAAAAGCGAACAAGGGACAGGCGCTGCAGCAGCTCTGCGATTATTTGCAGATTCCTGCGGAAAGTGTTTTGGCCATGGGCGACAACGGCAACGATATTGAAATGCTGAAATTCGCGGGAACCTCCATAGCGCCTGCAAATGCAACGGATGCCGCAAAAGCAGCCGCAACCGCGCAAACACTGGCAAGCGACAAAGACGGTGTAGCGCTGGCGATTGAAAAATACGCGTTACAATAAAAACAGAAACCAAATTTACTTATATGAGAAATACCCGGTACTGCCGGGTATTTTTTCTTGACAACTATTACGTTTAACGATATAATTGGAAGAAATAGGAACAGAGGTGATTTTGTGCATGACAACAGAAAGGGCGGGGCCTTAACGGAATCTACCCTGCTTATATTGCTTTCTGTGTTTTCTCCGAATCACGGTTACGGTATTATGCAATTTATTGAAAAAGAAACGCAAGGCAGGGTCGTTTTGGGTGCCGGCACATTATATGGCGCAATCAATACGCTGCTGGAAAAGGGCTGGATTCGTCCATATGGTGGGTTCGATGGAAGGAAAAAAGAATATTTGATTACTGACGCAGGAAAAGATGTTGTAAACGGTGAACTCTTGCGTTTGGAACAGTTATATCAATCCGCAAACAGAATTGTGAAAGGAGAATATTCTCATGCGTAAAAAGGTAGTGCGCTTTTTTGTAAATCCGATTGACGGTCAGGAGAAATGGCTTAATCAAATGGCAGACCGCGGCCTGCGTCTGGTTGACGCAACAAAATGGTATTATGTATTTGATGAGTGCGTTCCTTGTGAATACCGTTATCGTATTGAATTTGCAGCGGATAAGTCCCGTAAAGAGTTGGAACGCTACAAAACGTTTTTACAGGATTTAAACATTCGTACAATGGAAAAGAATCTGAATTACAACTATTCTTTTGGAAAAGCACGCTTGCGTGTTTACGGTGGAAATTCAATCTCGGTTGCGACTTCGCCGGGCAATATGAATTCCGAACTTCTTATTCTGGAAAAAAAGAATGACGGCGCGCCGTTTCAAATATTTACAGACAATGCCGACCGGCTTCAGTACTACCGCAAAATTCGCAACGCCTTTTTAATAGTGGCCGTTTTGCTTCTTGTGTTGCTCCTCTTCGGAACATACAATGTACCGAACCGAACTGTGGAACTTATTTTCAGGTTTTTTATCGCAATTCCGGCTGCTTTTTCCGGTATTGTAATGGCACAATACTGCGTCCGGATTCATCGAATAAAGAAAGAACGCAGAATCAACGAATAAGTTTCATACTGCAATTTAATATACAGGAGGAAATACGTTGTCTAAAATTGAAGAACCGAAACTTTCAAATGCCCTAGTTGAATTCGATGATATGGAAAACCGAATTCGGAATGCGGCGGATGAGGAAGAAGATATCAAGGAATTCCATTTTTCGAATACCGACTCGGAAGACTTGGACATTCGAATCATTGAATTCCACGAAGGTGTATTCGAAAACTGCCGATTTACCCGCTGTACCTTTCACGCGATTTATTTTGCAGACGTTGTGTTTCGTCGGTGCGACCTTTCCAACGTGGATTTTTCGGAATGCTTTTTCCGCCGTGTCTGCTTTGAAGACTGCAAAATGTTGGGAACAGACTTTGCAAAAGCAACCTTTGAACACACTGCCCTGCAGCAATGTAACTGCAAGCTTTCTAATCTGTCATCCGCAAAGATGAAAAATGTTCGGTTTGACGACACGGATTTATCAAGCAGTGGGTTCGAACAGTGTGTTTTTAAATCGGTGCAGTTTCAAAACTGTAATTTGACTCAGGCGGAATTCCTGCACGCGCCGCTGAAAGGAATCGACTTTACGACCTGTGAAATCGATGGGATCCAGCTTTCCGGGCCGGAACTGCAGGGGGCGGTTGTCACACCGGTTCAGGCATGTGATTTATCCCGCTTTCTCGGGCTGATCGTTCGTTAGAGACTGGTTAGGTTACTTTGCGGTAGAGCTTTTAACCGGTAAATCCCTATAAAAAAAGAGCGGGTCAAACGACCCGCTCTTTTTAAATGTAGAACATGAATCCGTCGCTTTGCTTGTGCTTTTCCACTTCATTCACAAGGTCGTCGAGCGTGACTTTTTCCAGCGCTTCTGCAATGGAATCGTCTACTACGGAAAAAACGGTTTTCTGCATCGCCTGCTCAATGTCGTTGGCTCGTTTTGCGACCGACTCTTCTGTCTTTTCAAAAAGCGACTGCTCCAGCGCTTTCAGAATTTCGTATGCATGAATTGTCTGGGGATTTCTGGAAAGCTTGTACCCACCTTGCGCGCCTTTTGCCGCAATAACCAGTTCCGCTCTTTTTAATAAGGAGAAAACCTGCTCCAGGTAAATTTTTGATATTCCAAGTTTTTCAGAAATACTAACAATTGTAATACATTCGTTGCTGGCGTAATTTTGCGCCATGCTGATCATAGCAGCCAGCCCGTATCTTCCTTTTGAAGAAATCCTCATGACTTTCTTCCTTTCCAATTCCAATCGGAAATAAATTTGTGTCCTTAAGTTAATAATATATGGTAAGCAGGATTTCGTCAAGGGGAGCACCTTCGATTTAACATACTATTCATGTATGGAAATGTAAAGTTTTTAAGAACTCGGTTGACAAACCGGATGAAAAGCATATAATAAAAATATACTAATTATATATGTTTATTTGGAGGTAACAATATGTCAAATATTTATAAAAGTCTGACCGAACTTATCGGCAATACACCGCTTTTGGAACTTTCCAATTACATTGCAAAAAACGGATTAAAAGCAAAGGTTATTGGGAAACTGGAATATTTTAATCCGGCAGGAAGCGTAAAAGACCGTATTGCAAAAGCAATGATTGACGACGCGGAAAAGAAGGGCCTTTTGAATAAGGACTCCGTAATTATTGAGCCGACCAGCGGCAATACCGGAATCGGTCTGGCGTCCGTTGCGGCGGCAAGGGGCTACCGCATTATTCTTACGATGCCTGAAACCATGAGCGTGGAAAGAAGAAACCTTCTCAAAGCCTACGGTGCGGAACTGGTTTTGACCGAAGGGGCAAAAGGGATGAAGGGCGCAATTGAAAAGGCAAAGGAATTGGCCGACAGCACACCGAATTCCTTTATTCCGGGCCAGTTTGTTAACCCGGCCAATCCGGCGGCACACAGGGAAACCACAGGGCCTGAAATTTGGAGGGATACCGAGGGCAAAGTGGACATTTTCGTTGCGGGCGTCGGCACAGGCGGAACGATTTCCGGTGTGGGCGAATATTTGAAGTCACAAAATCCGAACGTGAAAGTGGTTGCGGTAGAGCCGTTTGATTCTCCGGTGCTGTCTGAAGGCAAAGCAGGCCCGCATAAAATTCAGGGAATCGGCGCCGGTTTTGTTCCGGATACGCTGAATAAAGAGGTTTACGACGAAATCATTAAGGTGCGGAATGAGGACGCATTCCAAACCGGAAAAGAGCTTTCCAGGCTGGAAGGTCTGCTGGTTGGAATTTCCTCTGGTGCGGCACTTTGGGCAGCGTCTGAACTGGCCAAGCGGCCGGAGAACGAAGGAATNNACCGGCGAGCGTTACCTTTCCACTCCTCTTTTCGCGGAATAATTCAAACGGATTCATTTCAGCGGAATTACAAAGCGATTCTGATTGACATACGGGTAAAAATAAGCTACTATGATTACTTGTAAAAATCACTTCGTAATTTATAATTCGTAATGTAGAATTGGTGGAATAGAAATATGCTGAATGAATTTTCAAGAACCCAGCTGCTTTTAGGGGAAGATGCGATGAGCCGACTGAAGGACTCCGTCATTGCGGTGTTCGGTATTGGCGGCGTTGGTTCTTATGTAGCGGAAGCCCTTGCGCGCAGCGGAGTTGGAACGTTGGAACTGTTCGACGACGACAAGGTTTGCCTGACCAATATAAACCGGCAGTTGATTGCAACCCGCAAAACGATTGGAATGCAGAAGGTCGAAGTGATGCGCGACCGAATTCTCGATATTAATCCGAACGCGATCGTTGTAACGCATCAGTGCTTTTATACCAAGGAAAACGCGGATGAATTTGACCTTTCAAAATACACTTATATTATCGATGCTATTGACACGGTTTCCTCCAAGCTGGAACTGATCGTCCGTGCAGAAAAGGCAAACGTGCCTATTATCAGCTGCATGGGTGCCGGAAACAAGCTTGACCCTACTCGTTTTGAAGTTGCGGATATTTACAGCACCAGCGTGTGCCCGTTGGCACGGGTGATGCGTAAGGAACTGAAGGTACGCGGAATCAAAAAGCTGAAAGTAGTGTATTCCAAGGAACAGCCGATCACTCCGCTGGAGGATATGAGCATCAGCTGCCGCGCACATTGTGTGTGCCCGCCTGGCACCAAGCGTAAATGCACGATTCGCAGGGCGATTCCGGGAAGTATTTCGTTCGTTCCTTCTGTCGCGGGGCTTATTCTTGCGGGGGAAGTGGTAAAGGACATTGCCGGGGTATCAAACCCGATTGGTTGATCAGAGCTGCCCGACCCCGGGCGGCTCTTTTTGTTGTTGATTGCATTTTCGTAAAATAGGTGGCTTGCATGAAGGCGAAGGATTTGGTAGGGAGGGGCCAGGGGTGAAGAGTACCGCTGCAAGCGCNNCTCCCGAGCGCCGGAAGGTGTAGTCAGTAAACAGGGCTTCGCCCGCATAGGAAGAACCCCCGGATGTGTTGGGGGTAACTATTTATTTGATAGTGAGTATAGAATGGGATAGGAAAAAGAAAAGAACCGGTACCGTGCATTCGGTACCGGTTCTTGCTGTAAATTGGTTTTATTTTAAGAATTAATCTATTTAATGGAAGCACTGGATTCCGGGGAAGCGGGCGCTGTCGCCAAGCTGTTCTTCAATTCGCAGAAGCTGATTGTATTTTGAAACGCGTTCGCTGCGGCTCGGTGCGCCGGTCTTAATCTGGCCCGCGTTCAGAGCGACCGCAAGGTCGGCAATGGTGGTATCTTCTGTTTCGCCCGAACGGTGTGATACAATTGCGGTGTAGCCCGCGTTGTGCGCCATTTTAATCGCGTCAAGTGTTTCGGTCAGCGAACCGATTTGGTTCAGCTTAATCAGAATGGAATTGGCACAGTTCAGGTTAATTCCCTTTTGCAGCCGTTCTGTGTTGGTTACAAAAAGATCGTCGCCTACCAGCTGAACCTTATCGCCCAGTTCCCGGTTGATTTTCTCCCAGCCCTGCCAGTCTTCTTCGCCAAGCGGGTCTTCAATGGAGCGGATGGGGTATTTCTCCAATAAATTCTTCCAGAATGCAATCAGTTCATCCGTACTGTACGCCTTTTTGTGTTTCGGCAGCAGGTAACCGTTTTCGGCTTTCCATTCGCTTGCCGCCGCGTCTATGGCGAGCACAAAATCATCGTACGGCTTATAGCCTGCCTTGTTTACGGCTTCCAGAATCAACTCGATGGCTTCTTCATCGGTTTCCAGGTTCGGCGCATAGCCGCCTTCATCACCGACGGAAGTCGAAAGCCCTCTTTCTTTCAAAATAGCGGCCAGCTTATGGAACACTTCTGCGCAGCGGCGAAGACCTTCTTTAAAGGAGGGCGCGCCGACCGGCATAATCATAAACTCCTGAATGTCCACATTGTTAGCGGCATGTGCACCGCCGTTCAGAATATTCATCATCGGAACAGGAAGAGTCTGTGCGTTTACACCGCCAATAAAGCGATAGAGGGGAAGATGCAGCGCGTTTGCGCCTGCCCTTGCCGCCGCAAGGGATACGGCCAGAATGGCGTTTGCGCCAAGTGCAGATTTGTCTTTTGTGCCGTCTGTCTCAATCAACTTCCGGTCAATTTCCGCTGTGCGGGTCGCGTCCATACCACGGATTGCATCGGCAATTACGGTGTTGATGTTTTCAACCGCTTTTGTGACTCCTTTTCCGCCGAAACGGGCAGAATCACCGTCACGAAGCTCCAGTGCTTCGAACGACCCGGTAGATGCTCCGCTCGGAGCGGCACCGCGGCCGAATGCACCGTTTTCCAGTGTTACCTCTGCCTCCACGGTGGGGTTTCCTCTGGAATCTAAAATTTCCCGTCCAATTACAGTTTTAATTCTGAAATCTAACATGGTATACACCTTCTTTTTGTAATTCATAGTAAAGTTTTTGTAGTTTCATATCAAGAAGTAAGCTTATGCTAACTTTTGTTATAAGAATAGCACTGTTTACAGAATTTGTCAATAAAAACATCAAGAACATTTTGTCCATGCCTTCGTTCCGCTATGCTGAAAATATAAAAATAATTGAAGAAATATTTGGTTTCAATTCAACTTGAATTTGTCTAAATCACAATTTTTACTCTTCCATTTAACTTCTAATTCTTTTTACAGACTTTTATGATTAAAATTTGTTTGGGAAAAATTAACATACAGCATTTAGGGTTGCTTATTGTCACATTCTGGCGTATAATCAAATTAGTCATAAGAAAATTTGGTATTTATATCTAAGAATATAAAATCTTGGCGAAATATTGGAGTGAATAAATTTGAAACGACTGAAGCGAATTGCTCTGGGGGCGGTTTCTTTGGCTTGTGCCGTTACTGTTACTGTTGCATGTTTTCCGCCAATTTCCGCTTTTGCCGCGGCGACGGCAACAACAACCGACTATTTAAACCTGCGCGATGGCGCGGGTACCGATAAAAAAGTAATTTTAACGCTCAGCAAAGGCGTGAGTGTTACTATTCTTGACAATTCCAATGCACAATGGGCAAAGGTGCAAACGGCAAGCGGAAAGCAGGGGTACTGCAGTAAGCAGTATCTGTCCGGCTTAAGTCCCAATTCAGGAACAACAAATTCCGGGTCAACCGCATCCGGTACGACGGCCACTACTACCGATGCGCTGAATTTGCGCAGTGGGGCAGGGACAACCTATTCCATTCTTGTTACAATGGCAAAGGGTGCCACGGTAACGGTAATCGATAACTCCAATGCGTCCTGGACGAAAGTGCAGACTTCAGACGGAAAACAGGGTTACTGCAGCAAACAGTACCTTAAACTTTCCGGTACCGGTTCAACGGGTACTCCGTCAACGCCGACGGGGACAAACGCTTCAAACACAACGGCTACGACCACCGATTATTTGAATTTGCGCCAGGGTGCGGGTACCAATTATAAAGTGGTGGTAACACTGAGTAAGGGTGTTTCCGTTACGGTACTGGACAATTCCAACGCCCAGTGGGCAAAGGTGCAGACCACCGATGGAAAACAAGGCTACTGCAGCAAGCAGTATTTAAAATTTGCGAGTACCGGTTCCACCACACCGCCTGCAAATAATACGCCGCCCTCGAACAATACGCCTCCTGCCTCGGGCACAACAACGACCGGAACGACAACGGATTCGTTAAACGTCCGCACTGGCGCCGGAACAAATTACGGAATAGTGGCTACGCTTGCTAAAGGTACGACGGTTACAATTCTTGACAACTCCAATGCCCAGTGGGCGAAAGTAAAAACCTCCGACGGCAAGGAAGGATACTGTTCCAAGGAATTCCTTACAATCAGTCAGTCGGGTACCAATACGAATCCGGATAATTCCAATGGCGGGAATACCGGAAACACCGACCCGAATAATGGGGATGACGGAAACGGAGATATGAATACGGATCCGGGGGACAACGGGGGAACCAATACCGACCCCGGCGACACCGGCCATACCATTGTCGGGGCAACCGTTACAGCGGACATGCTTCGCTTAAGGGAACAGCCCAATACTTCCTGTAATGTTGTTGCAAATCTGCCGAACGGAACTACTTTGACGGTACTGGATACTTCAGATTCTGAATGGATTAAGGTACAGACCGCGAGCGGTCAAACCGGATACGTCAGCGCTGAGTTTATTAAGATTCATTATCCCGATGAAGACACCGGTGCAAGCGCGCTTTCGCTCTCGACCTCCTCACAGAGCATACCGGCAGGCAAAACACTTTACATACAGGCTTCAATTTCACCAAGCGGAACCTTTATTAACTGGACAAGCAGCAATCCGTCGGTAGCGACTGTTTCAAACGGTTATGTACTTGCAATGTCAAAAGGCACCGCGGTGATTACGGCAACTTCCGGAAGCTATAAAGCGACGTGCAATGTAACGGTTACCGATGCCGAACCGGTCAAAACGGCGTTTGCATCGCCGAATATTGCCAGCACAGGTGCAACTGTAACGCTGACTGCGGTAACGGATGTAACGCGCGACGGCGTTCGGTTTGTAATCAAAATGCCGAACGGCGGTACGACAACCGTTGATTCCAGTTCGTTTACGCTGGAAACCAAGCTGGACACGACAACAAAGAAGTGGGTAGCGACAACAACCTTTAATACGCCGGGCACTTATTCCTTTACCACATATTCTTTGGTTGACGGTGTGATGAGTTCGACCGGGTACACCACGAACGCGTATGTTTCCGCACAGCAGGACTTTGTTACCACAACGAATGAAGAACGCCGCGCAAGCGACCAGATGATTACGTTAATTGCGAACTGGGAAGGCTACCGCTCCACGGTTTACGCGGATCAGCTCACCTCAAATCAGGTGCCGACCATCGGTTACGGATGCACATTTGGCGCCAACGCGCTGTTCTATAACAATATGACGGAAACCGAAGCATGGTCCATGCTGATCAATAAAATCAATAATTCCTCTTATACTTCGGAATTGAATAAAATGATACAGAACAACCATTTCCTCATGAGCCAGAATCAGGCGGACTGCTTAATCAGCTTCGCTTACAATGTAGGCGCGGGGTACTTTAACAGTTCTTCCGAAATGGACTTCCGCAGAATTATGAAAAACGCGGTGGTTCCGCCGGACTTCTCTTCCGGTCTTCCATTGGCCGCAACGGTAACGAAAGATACCGTTCTCCGCGGCGATGCAAATGTCAACAGTTCCAATCAGGGCAGCTTAACCGGCGGAACTGCGGTAACCGTAACCGGCAGTAATTTCAGCGAGACGAAAAATGGCTGGTACTTTGTTAAAACGAACGACGGCAGAACGGGCTGGATCAATTCCGGTTACGTGAACCTTTCTAATTCCGATTCTCTGGTACACGATTTAAGCTACACCAATGCGTATGCATTCGGTACGGACTTAATTCGTTGGAATCAGGCGGGCGGGAAGTTCTATGCCGGTTTGTTCTACCGCAGGCTTGGCGAAGCCAATGTTTACAATTACGGCGATTACAGTGCAGCCCGGTCGAATTTGTACAGCTACACTTACCCAAGCGCCGCCGCCGGATTAAACTAAAAAAACAGAATTGATAAAACCAGAAAGCCCGCTCAGCAAACGCTGAGCGGGCTTTTTATCTGTAATGAAGAAGAAAACTGTGATAGTTATGAAACAGGACTCTGCCTCTTTCGATACCCTCAGCAACCTATCTTAATGAAACTCTCAAAAATAGCATTCGGCAAAGCGCTAAAGGGGAAGGCAGGGGTGAGGGGATTAGAAGAATGGGGGCATTTTGTCCACTGTAAATAGTGCCAGCAATAAAATAGCCGCATGGAATATATGGCATATGTGGGGTAAATACGGTAGGGAACCACTTAAAAATGGGTAGGGGAGAAGCGGCATAAGAAATAGTAAAATGCTGCCTTAGAAAAGCAGAACTAAAAAACAAAGGCCGCAGGCTTTCGCCTGCAGCCTTATTATAAAGGTAAGAAGAATTNNAAGAGCTTGAGGATGCTCTGCGGCTGGGTGTTTGCCTGAGCAAGCATGGACTGAGCGGCCTGAGCAAGAACATTGTTCTTAGTCATTTCCATCATTTCCTTCGCCATGTCAACGTCGCGGATACGGCTTTCAGCGGAAGTTAAGTTCTCGCTTGTGGTACCCAAGTTGTTCACAGTGTGCTCAAGTCTGTTCTGCAGTGCACCAAGGTCAGCTCTTGTGCCGGAAACCTGATTAATGGCATCTTCAATTGTATTAATTGCAGCTGCTGCATCAGTTTGTGTTGCAACAGAAATACCGCTTAATCCTAAGCCAGCAGTACTCATATCGCCAATGCTCAAAGAAACCTTTTGGTCTGAAGTTGCACTTGCACCAATTTGGAGAACCAAAGCACTGCTGTTGCCAGCTCCATCGGTAACAGTCTTCGCTCCTGTGCCAAAACCGTTTGTGGCATCAATAAATTCGGAACCTGCTTTTTCACCGCTGAAATCAACTTTCCAGTCAACTCCTGCAGCCTTAAACATGTTGTTGATTTCATCGGCAGAATAATTATGAGTCGCGTCCAATGCGACACTTACGGCGTTAGTGCTTGGATTTGTAGTTACACCGACAGCTGTTGTGCTATTGGAGAAAGTAAAGGAAGCAACGCCAGTCGCTCCGGATTTTGTCGCGCTCAGCTTTACTTTACCATCGCCAGAATAAACATCAGTTGCTTTAGTTGCAGTTGTCGGATCGCCAGCTGCAAAATACAAAGAACCTAAATTAATGCTTTGTGAACCTTCATCAACATCCATGCTTGTAAAATTATCAACATGTGCACTTAGCAATGGATTTGTAGCACTGTGGTCGGTACTCGCAACAAAAGCTGCACCAATTGCATCATTAATAGCATCTTTATCTACGGTTACAACACCGTCTCCAGTTTCATTTGCAGTTACTGTAATAGTTAATGTATTATTCGCACCATCCCAAGCAGCAGCAACACCTGAATTAGCACTATCAGCCGAGTCAGCTACAACGAAGTTTACTTTTGCACCGTCCGGCAGACCGCTCATTGTAATAGCTTTTTGATTTGCAGTAGTGGAATCAACGCCAATAGTGCCGGTTGATGTCAGTGCGTCAGCAGTTGAAGTACTGCCGAGGGAGCCATCTAACAGATTAGTTTTATTGAAATTAGTAGAAGTTGCGATTCTGTCAATTTCACTCTTCAGAGAAGTAACTTCCTTTTGGATGTTCTCACGGTCAACGTCATTCTGGTAGGTACCGTTGGAAGACTGAGTTGCCAGTTCTTTCATTCTCTGCAGAATGGAAGCGGTTTCGTTCAGTGCACCTTCAGCGGTCTGTACTAAAGAAATACCGTCGTTTGCGTTGTTGGTTGCCTGGTCAAGGCCGCGAATCTGGCCGCGCATTTTTTCGGAAATTGCAAGACCTGCAGCGTCATCGCCTGCACGGTTAATCTTGTAACCGGAAGAGAGTTTCTCAAGGTTTTTGCTTACGTTGTCGTTGTTAATGCCTAACTGTCTGTTTGCATTTAATGCAGCAATATTGTGTTGAATACGCATAATTTTTTTCCTCCTGAATTTTGTTTTAGTACGCGCGGCTTTTGGCCGTCACGCCTTATAAAAGAACTTCCATGTTCTTTGCCGGTGAGTTAATGTATCAAATTCCCGTCTCGGCGGGCCCTGCTAAGGCGGGAAATAATACCGAAGCAATGCGGGTGTGCATTTACTTACCTGTGTTTTTGCTTACACCTAATATCTCGGTGTAATTTCGGAAAAGTTTAGCGGAATTTTAAAATATTTTATACTTTTTTATCGGAATTTCGAATTATCCGTTTTTCTTTTATTTTAATAGGTTTTTCAGCTGGTCAAGGGTTTGCTTTTTAGGCAGAATGCTGGCTTCCTGATTCAGGCTTTGCGTTTCTACCAGCTCTTTTCTCACAATGGGGATTTCTTTCGGCGCATTGATACAGATTTTAGCCCGGTCGCCGCTGATTTCCGAAAGAATAATTTCAATATTGTCCCCAATAAGAATGGATTCAGAGACTTTTCTGCTGATGACTAGCACAAAATCCCCCTCCTTATTCTTTGGCTTCAAACAATCTGTAACGAATCGGGTATTCCGAATCCTCCAGAATAATCTGTTTTGCCTCTTTTGTGTTAATATCGATTACGATCGGTGCTTTCAGGTTGATCACGGAGTCAGTCAGCTCCGGTTTAATGACTGCTATCCCCAGAAAGCAAAGGTTCGACGTGTCAGCCTCCCCAAAATACTCCAGCTGTTGCTTTGACAAAACAGGATTGTAGCTGGAAAGGACGGTAAAAGGGTCCACAACGATGAAAGAGGGGATATCCGACTCGGCAGCCTGCAGGCTCCAGATAATATTATTATCATCCTCATGGTACAGCAAATATTCGTGGACATCTTCAAAACCTAAAATGCCTTCTTTAAAATGGATAATGTTCTGTACATCTGCTTCGGGAATTTGTATTTCCGCCTGATTCGCGTCCATGTTTGGGCCTCCTCAATATTTCATTTAATTTTTGATATTCCTGTATTCACAAAAAAAGGCTGTCTTAACAATACGGCACCCGGTAAAGTCCCTACATGCAGGGTGTAAAATGCAGTGTATGTAGGGGCGACCTTTGGCCGTCCGTAATGTTAAGACAACCTATATCTTTATTATAGAAGCATAAATACGTGAATAAATTACACAACTTGATTTATTTCGCCCTAAATTGATAAAAAGAACTTATTTTTGATTGAATTTTTACATGAATGTGTTATCATTTATATGTTAGGCTTTGGTATTAAATGGAACGTACTCCGATTTTACTTTTGGATCCGGTTCTTTGGGTGCCGTTTCGCTTTCCATCTGTGCATAAACCTGTGCTACAAATTGCTGGTTACGCTGTGCAGAGACACAGGCTGCTTCATATTGCCGCCAGTCATACGTCAGCTTATCCGTTTCATATTGAATGGAAAGCTGCTCCGGGTCACGCATAAGCGAAGTCAATGTAGAACACAGGCTGGACTGCACCTGCTGTAAAGCAAGCATATTCAATGGTTCATTACCGTTTGGCATTCAGGAATTCGCTCCTTAGTTTTTTGGTATGGATTAATCCATAGCCGAGCCAATGAACAAGCGTTATCAGACAAGATAATCAAAGATGGTTTTTGTCATAATCTTGGTACCCATCTGTAACGCTGCGTTGTAGGAATACTGCTGCATCTGTGCGTTGGTAATCGCATCCGCGGGGTCGACAAATTCCGTATCCTGGTCTTTTTTCACAATCGCGTCGCCCATTGCCTGCAGGTTTGTTTTTCTGGCTGTCAGGAAGTTCGATTTTGTGCCGGATTCCGTAATTTTCGCCATCAGGTTTTGTCCTAACTTTGAAAAGTTATCCAAGTACGGCTTAATCTTTTCAATGGAAAAGTCAGGGCTTTCCAGCTGGTCGGCAATCTGCCCGGCAAGATTGTAAATGTTGTTGGAAATATCCGTACCATCTACCGTTCCGAAACCTAAAAAGGAAATGCCCGGTATGGCGGCGTCGAAAACACTCTGCGCGTCAATGGAACCGTCCGCTTTTGTCTTCAAACCCATGCCAAGGTCAATTAAGGACTGTTCTTTTGCAAGCCCGGCAAGCGTGTCTTGCGAAACGGTGTCATATGCCGCTGCGGAGACAGACCCGTCTCCTGTTGTTGCAACCGGGCGGTTTAAGTCACCGGTCATGGTCATACCGGAAAAATCATACGTCGTTCCGTTGGGCGAAGCAGTTCCGTTCGCTCCATTTAACGCGTTAATCAAGTCCTGATTGGTTGCGCCGCTTGGCAGATTTACCGTTATGACAATATGGGAAGCGTCCGTATCGTCAACGGCGACCGAACCGTCGGTGCCGGTTCCAATTTGGATGGTACTTCCATTAAATGTAGTGGCTGTGTCACCTGCATTTTTGCCGAACTGAATCGTAGTCCCGTTCATCGTAGTTGTGGTGCCTGCTTCAATTTTCCCTGTATTCACATCGATGCCGCGGTACAAAAGATTCCCCGAAGCTCCTACAGAGAACGGGGGCTGTGACATTTCCGAACCGCCGAACAGGTATTTGTCGCCGAATTTCGTATTTGCAGGCGCAAGAATTGCCTGTTGCAGCGCACGGAGCTTGGTTGCCACTGTAGAGCGGTCACTCGCAGACATGGTTCCGGTAATTGCTTGAATAACATCGCCAGTGCTTGCTTCACTGACAATATCGTGAATCGACATCATCGCGCTCTGGGCAGTCATTAACTGGCTGCTGACATCTTCCAAATTGCTTTGGTATGTATCGTTTTCTGTTCCTTCACGGCGCAGACGATATGCTTTGGCTGCGGAAAACGGATCTTCCGAAGTTTTATCGAATTTCCGAAACGTGGTGGACTGGCTGTTTGCTTTGTTAAGCTGACCCAGCGAGTCGTTCAAATTTTTAGAGTATTGTTTTGTAATCATACCCATTGTAATTCTCATGGCTTTTACTCACTCCTGTCTACGAAAATATTAATGAACTCCCATTTTATTGATAATGGTATCAATTGCTTCATCCATAGTAGTCATAAAGCGGGAGGACGCAGTCAGCGCCTGATTATACATAATCATATTGATCCCCTCTTCGTTTACATCAACGGAAGATATGGATGCTCTTTGGGTGTCAATATCGCTTAAAGTGGAGTTGTATGTATCATCCTGACGGCTTATGGTTTCAATGTCCAGACCCAATGTGGTCGAAATATTGGAAACAAACGAATCAATGGAGCAGGTAAACAGCGTTGTGTTTGCAACGGGGTCATTGGGCGAGGTGGTGAATGTTTGCTGCTTTGAAAACTGATCCACCATAAAAAGGATGTTATCGCCCAGATTTGAATTGTCTACTCCGGGGGCCGCTTCCTGTTTGGTTGCGGTAATGTAGGAACCGGTCGCGTTATTCCATTCGTTGGAAATAGAAATGTTAGCGGCAGTAATTATTCCGGAACCGTCGTCTGCCGAAAAGAGCGGCTTATTTGGAACCGTAGGGTTGGCCGGGTCCGTAGTCGGATTAGTGCTGTTAGCGCGGTTCATCATATCCGCAAATGTGGTGGCAAGCTGATTTAAAACTTTTTCATAGTAGCCTATGCCCCGTGTGGTTGCCGCAACGGCGGGAGAACCAGGGGTAGGGGGAATGGTGGTATCATCTTCTGCAACTGCGTTTCTCGCGTCGTATTCGCCGCTGTCGTTCAGTATGGCAAGGTAACCGCCAAATACTCCGTTGGTCACATCGCTGTTCGTCACAAGCGAATTTCCGTCGGTATCTTTTAACAGGTTTCCGGCCGAATCTTTCAATTGAATCGAAACCGGATTCTGTGCGGTATTGTCAATTGTCAGGCTGAATTGATTGTATTTGTCATTGTTAATCAGATTAACGGTTTTGTCCCCGGAAACAAGGTTTACACTTAATTCCTCTACCGTTCTTCCGGCTCCCACTGGAACCAGCTTGGTCGAAGTCTGAATATCAACGTATTGAGAAAGTTCGTCCAGCATGGTGTTTCTCTGGTCAAGAAGCTCCAGGGAAGGGGAATTCGAAATATCTGCACTTTTAATTTCCTTATTAATATGCGCAATGTTGGAAAGCAGATTGTTTACCTTGTCAACCGCGTCAGTTTGAAAAGAATCGGTTTCCTGCTTCCTGATTTTGGAAAGCTGTTCCGATGCATTGTTAAATGCTTTCGTGAGCAGCAGGGAAGAGTTCTTTACAATATTTTCAAGGCTGTTATCTGCCGGACTGGCAGCCAGTGTATTTAACTGTTTTACTAAATCTTCAAACTGAGAATTGATCCCGTCTTTATCGATTTCGTCAAAAATAGATTCCAGGTCATTTAACGTGGTCAGCTCCGTACCGGTTTTTCCGGTTTTGGCATGCTCCATACGGTAGCGAACGTCCAGATACGGGTCGNNCGATTCCGAGATCCGCTGTGTTGGAGTAGCGCATATTGTTTCCGCTGGAGCCTACGGCATAAGAATCCACACGCTGGCGTGTGTAACCGTCTGTGCTGACGTTTGCAATATTCTGACCGGTAACCTTTAAATTATAGTTTGCGGTCTGAATTCCGCTCTTTGCAATATAAAAGGACGAAAAAGTCGATGGCATATAGTATCGCTCCTTAAATTTTTTTCGAAAGCAATCCGCCGGATGCTCCGCCTTCCTGCGCTCTTGCATTATAAAGCTTTTGCAGTTCAGGCCGGTTTTCCAACTTTTTTATTTCAACTTCCACCCGATGAAGCCGTAATTCCGTAAGATGATTGCAACGTAGATTCATTTCTTTCAAATCCAAAAGAATACCGGACAGTTCGCTGTGCAGCTCCTGTATCTGATTTTGCATCGGCTGGCCGAAAAGGGGAATCAGTTCACGGAATGTCGCTACCTTAATTCCGGTTCGTTCCACCAATCGGTCACGTTCCAGTTCCAGTCCCTTTGACTTCAGCATAAAAACTTCTTCTGTTTTTACTCGGTTGTCCAAAGAACTTACGTTATTCACCGTCAAATCATTGTATTTGTCCGATTCCAGCTGTAGGAACTCCTTATAAAAGGTAACGTAACGCTGTAAAAATTCCAGTATTTCGTTTGCTAAGGCTTGTTCAATCATTCTGTTTCTCCAATCTGTCCGTTTTAAAGACAGAACAGTTCGAATTTATGATTATTCCTTGTCGGACTTACCGTTCAGTAAAATACCGGCAAGGTCTTTGGAATCAATTTTATATTGTTTGGAATTGACTTTATCCTTTAATACTTCCAAAAAAGAAGCGCTTTTATCCTGATTCAAATCCGAAACGATTTGATCACGAACCTGAGATAAAGTGGGACGACTACTGTCCGGGCGTTTTGAGATCTCAATTGTATCCATTTTTGACGGGTTGGATACTTTGTCGAGCTTCATGGCATTTGACTTATCCTGAACGCCGGCGGGCTGGTTTAATTTCGTTCCAAAGTAGGTGCTTGGAACGGGATTAGGCACATAACCTGAATTCTTAATCATCATCATTTTCACCTCGATTTGATTATCGGCAGAAGGCTTTGAAAGTTTAGCATAAATTACATAATATAGAAGCAAAATTAAATGTTAATAAAGCGTGAACTATTTGTTAATCAATCATTAAATCTATACAATCTTTATAACTGCTCTGTAGAATTTAGTTGACTTTTGCCACATTTTATATATAATTAGAGTAGCCAAAGTCACAATATTTGTAGTAAAACGGCGAAATATGGGTAAAAAAACTTTGTTATGACGAAAAAATAAGTGTAAATTGTTAAATTGGGCTCTATTTTTAAGAATGGGGATGATATTTTGAATTGGCTAGACGGAGTTTCCATCAATTTAATGAACAAAGACCTTGATGGGCTTTGGGCAAGACAGCAGGCAATTTCCGACAATGTTGCCAATGTGGACACACCCGGTTATAAAAGCAAAAGTGTCAGCTTTGAAAATCAGCTCTTGGCACAGCTGTCACAAAATGATGAAAGTCAGCGCGGTTTGATTGACGGACTGAAAAATGTGCAGCCCGCGACCACGATTTCCCAGGAACAGTCGTCTCGGTTGGACGGCAACAATGTGGATGTGGAACAGCAGAATATTGAGATGGCCCGTACGCAGCTGAATTACATGTATTCGCTGCGGGAGTTATCCGACTATTTTTCTCGCCTAAAATATGCAATTACAGATGGAAAGTCTTAATTGCATATTTTGTGTTATTACGGCAATTTTTATTGATTGATAGGAGGTTTAATGATGGCATTTTTAAGTTCACTGAACATCAGCGGTTCCGCGCTTACTGCGGAACGGCTCAGAATGGATGTTATTTCTCAAAATATTGCAAATGCTTCCACAACACGAACCGAAAACGGCGGCCCCTACCGCAGAAAAGTAGTGGTTATGGAACCGGTCAATCAGCCGTCTTTCCGCAGTATGTTCGAGGATAAAATGAATTCCGAGCAGCAGGCACCGGGCGGAGTAAAGGTGACAAAAATTGAAGAAGACCCCAGCGAATTTATTCCGGTTTACGACCCCTCGAACCCGGATGCAAATGAACAAGGTTATGTGATGATGCCCAATGTAGACCCGATTAAAGAAACGTTGGACATGATGTCTGCAACCAGATCATACGATGCAAATTTGACCGCCTTCAACGCAATTAAGGGAATGGCTGCCAAAGCGTTAGACATGGGAAGGTAATAAAAGATGTTTATAACACCGATTCAGTCAATTCAGCCGATTTCCGACTTAAATAAAACCACACAGGCGGTAGGAAGCAGCAATTCGCTCGCGTTTCAAGATTTCCTGCAGGGCGCAATGAACAACATGAATAACATTAATAATGTACAGTCTGCAAATCAGGGGATCAATGCAACGGCTCAGGCAGCGGGCTCCGGCTATGCGCTTCCGTCACAGGCTTCCTTACAGGGTATAAACAATAATGTACAGTTTGCGGATTCCGGCTCGAATCAAATTGCACCCACAGCAGATTCCGGTACGGTTCTTCCCTTTCAGGATCTATTTCAGGATGCGGTCAAAAATGTGCAGGACACAAATGCGGATATGAACAACGAGCTTTACAAGCTTGCCACAGGACAGTCGGACGATCTACATAATCTTACCATTGCATCTCAAAAAGCCACGCTATCGGTTCAATTGCTTGTTCAGCTGCGCAACAAAGCTCTTGACGCTTATAACGAGATAATGCGTGTCAGCGTCTAAACTCAAATTGTTTGAAAGGCAGCTGCAGGGAATAAATGAACGAACAAATCAAGAGATACATAGACCCCATTAAAAACTTTTGGGCGAATCTTACGAAAAAGAAAAAAATCGTTATCCTCAGTGTCTTTGCCGGAATCGTGCTGTTGTCCGTAATTCTGGGAATTATGCTCAATACACAGCCGTTTGTGGTTCTTTATCCGGGCCTGGACCATGACGAAGCGGTCGAAGTTATGACTGAACTGAAAGACCGCGGCGTCAGCTATAAAGAGGATAACGGCACTATTTATGTTCCGAAAGATCAGGAAAATGCACTTCGAATGGATCTTTCCAACGAGGGACATCCGAAAACAGCCCCAAACTATGATTTCTTTACGTCGAACACCGATATGATGTCTACGGATTTCGAAAAGAGAACCATTGAGAAATACCAGCTGAATCAAAGGCTGGAATCAGTTATTAAAACGCTGGACGGCGTGGACAATTCCAACGTCACCATCAGTATACCGGACACAACCGGTTATGCCTGGGACGAAAATTCCGCAACACCGTCTGCTTCCGTTACCGTTACGCTGCGCGCGGGGAAAACATTGCAGCCTGCACAGGTAAACGGAATTAAGCAACTTGTTTCCAAAAGTGTTCCCAATATGAAAGTCGAAGACGTTGCGGTTATCGATACTGCCACGGGCGAAGAGTTAAGCGATACAGAGGACGGCGGCGCCAGCCAAATTGATATTTCACAGTTTAAGCTTGCCATTGAAAAATCGTATCAGAAAGATATTGAAGCAAGCGTAATGAAGGTTCTGGCACCGGTATTCGGTGAAAATAACGTAAAAGTCTCTGCCAAGAGTATCATGGATGTAGACAAAAAGATACAGGAGATTATTACCTATAATCCTTCTAGCTCGAGCGATAACCGCGGTGTTATAGCGGAAGAGAATACCGAAAAAGAACAAAATACCGACGCAAGCGCAACTTCTTCTGCAGGCGGTGTGGCCGGTACCGACGCAAATGCGGACACGACCACATATCCCGGTGTGACCGTCAACGGAAATGTAATTTATACAAAGGACGCACAGTCCTATAAATATCTGGTCAGCCAGGTAAAAGAGCAAATTCAAGGTGACGCGGCAAGCGTGAAGGACATGACCATCTCGGTTGTAATCAACAAAGCGATGATGGACGATACCCAAAAGGCGCAAATTAGTAATTTAGTCGCGAATGCTGCTGCCATTGACCCATCCAAGGTCGCTGTGTACAGCGCCACGTTTGCTACACCGGAAACAGTTCCCACAAACGCGCCAATCGGTTTCCCCGGAAATCTGAATCAGATGTTAATTTATAGTGGGGCGGCTCTGGGTGCTGTCATTTTGATTATCATTATTATAGCGGTAATCGTGAGCAGCAGAAGAAGAAAGAAACGCAAACAACTTCTGGGACTGGAAGAACAGGGCGAAGTACCGGAAGAGTTCTATAATCTGAAGGGCAAAAAGGCGAAGGGTGAAGAAACGGCAGACGGTGATGAAAAGTCAGCCATTTCGGCTCAAAAGGCGCAGGCGGACGAAGAAAAGCTCCGTGCGAAAGAAGCGCTGCAGGAACTGGAAAAAGCCCGAATGGCGCAAGCCTCCAAGGAAGAAGCACTCAGGGAGGAAATCCAGGAGTTTTCGTCTCAAAATCCGGAAATTGCAGCTCAGCTAATTAGAACTTGGTTAAGAGGTGAAGATTTCGATGGCTGAACGTAAACTTTCCGGGCAGCAAAAAGCAGCTGCCGTAATTATTGCGCTGGGGGCGGAAAACGCATCCAAAGTATATAAATACCTGAAAGAAGACGAAGTAGAACAGCTTACTTTTGAAATTGCCAGGCTGTCGCAAATGCCTGCCCAAGACATTGAAAATATTCTCGATGATTTCTATCAAATCTGTTTAACCCAGAAGGTCGTTACAGAAGGCGGCGTGGAATATGCCCGCAATGTTCTGGAAAAGGCGTTTGGGCCGCAAATGGCAACTTCCTTGCTTGAACGCGTGACGAAGTCCCTTCGCACCAAAGCGTTTGAGTTTATCCGGAAAGCGGATTATAAAAATATGATGGCAATCATTCAGAATGAGCATCCGCAGACCATCGCGCTCATTCTTTCCTACGCCAGAGCAGACCAGGCCGCCGCAATCATTGCGGAACTGCCCAAAGAGGTTCGGCTTGAAGTGGTGGAACGAATTGCTACCATGGACCGCACTTCGCCGGAAATTATTAAAATAGTAGAGCAAAACCTGGAAAAGAAGTTCTCGTCGCTTATGTCTTTGGACTTCACCGAATTCGGCGGCGTAAATTACATTGCCGACATCATGAACAATATGGACCGTGCGAACGAAAAATATATCTTTGATGAACTTACCCGCAAAGACGCTGCTCTGTGCGAAGAAATTCGCAAGAGGATGTTCGTCTTCGAAGATATTACCATTTTGGACGATATGTCTATTCAGCGCTTTCTGCGTGAAGTGGACTCCAAAGACTTGGTCTTCGCCCTCAAGGGCGCAAATCAGGAAGTTGCAAATGTTATCTTTAAGAACATGTCCACACGTTCCAGCGAAAGCGTTAAGTCTGATCTGGAATACACGCATAATGTCAGACTCCGCGACGTGGAAGAAGCCCAGCAGCGTATCGTTGGTGTTATTCGCCGTCTGGAAAGTGAAGGCGAGCTGGTTATTATGAAGGGTGGAAAGGATGAGGTAATTGCCTAGTATCATTAAGGCGTCACAGTACGGCGATGTGAAAAATCAGGGCATTGCGACCGGGAATCCTGCCAATCTGATCAAAAAAAACCAAGGAATAACAGAATACGAGGCCAGGGACCAGCATCAGGCGATTGTGAACGATGCTTTTCAAAAGGCCAAAAATATTGTGGAGGCAGCCCAGAATTACAGCCTGAATCAGTTGAAAGAATCCACAATGCGCATGAACGAAGAATGTGCGCAGATGAAAATTCGAAGCTATGAGGACGGTTACAGCGAAGGTTTGGCCAACGGAAAAGAAGAAGGTCACGATCTTGGCTACGAGGATGGGTACCAGCAGGGCTTGAAAAAAGCAGAAGAAGAAACCCGGGAAGCGAGCCGCCGCGCGCGGGACGAGCTAAGCCGGATTCTTCAAACTGCAGAAAGCAAAAAGAACGAAGTTCTTACGGCGTTTGAGGAAGACATTGGCGGGTTGGCTTTGACCATCGCGCAGAAAATCATTAAAAAAGAACTGGCGACGGATGAGTCGACAATTCAGTCCATCATCAAAAATGTTTTGGAATCCTACCGCAATCAGGAATGGGTGAAAATTGCGGTGTCTCCCAATACCGCGGAACTGCTCGCCCGGGCGGACCGCAATATTATTGAGGCGCTGCAGGATGTTTCCGATAATATCAAAATCATTCCCACGCCGGACATGGATGACGGGGACTGTTCAATCGACTTGCCTGACCGTATGATCGACGCTGGGGTAGATACCCAGTTAAGCGAAATCAAATCCGCATTGAACCTATAATTATAATTGATTATAAAAAATAAAAGCAATAGGGCGTGATGGTATGAACTTTAAAACTGCATATGATGTTTTGTTAAAGTTAGATCCGCTCTGCTGCATCGGAAAAGTCAAAAACATTGTGGGCATGATGATTGAGGCAAGCGGTTTAAGCGCCAATGTCGGCGATATCTGCATGCTCAGCAATGGGACGGACAGCAAAGAAGTTATGGCGGAGGTCGTAGGCTTTAAAAACAGCAACACTCTTCTAATGGCATACGGCGATATAAAGGGCATTGGGCTGGGCAGTCTGGTGCGCTCCACCAAACGAAAGCTTCAGGTTCCTGTTGGGGACTTCCTTGTGGGCAGAACCATTGACGCCACAGGCCACCCCATTGACGGACTGGGGGAATTCAACGTAAAAGAATATTACGATGTGGATTCCACGTACACCAATCCGTTGGAAAGGCCGCGAATCAGCGAGCAGCTGAGCTTTGGAATCAAAGCGATTGACGGTATGCTGACGATCGGCAAAGGGCAAAGAATGGGAATCTTCGCCGGGAGCGGCGTGGGAAAAAGTACCCTTATGGGTATGATTGCAAAAAATGTAAAAGCGGACATTAACGTCATTGCTCTGGTGGGCGAAAGAGGACGTGAAGTAACCGAATTTATTGAAAAGGATTTGGGAAAAGAGGGACTGGCCCGGTCGGTGCTGGTAATTGCCACGTCAGATCAGCCGGCTATGTACCGTGTAAAGTGCGCAATTGTCGCAACCGCTATTGCGGAATATTTTAAGGATCAGGGAAAAGACGTTCTGCTGATGATGGATTCCTTAACACGGTTTGCCATGGCGCAGCGCGAAATTGGTCTGGCGGCAGGGGAACCTCCGATTGCCCGGGGCTACACGCCCTCTATTTACGCGGAACTGCCAAAGCTATTGGAACGCAGCGGTAATTTTAAGCAGGGTTCCATTACCGGAATTTATACGGTGCTGGTTGAGGGTGATGATACGAACGAGCCGATTTCGGACACTGTTCGCGGTATTATTGACGGCCACATTGTGCTCACACGTTCGCTGGCGCATAAAAACCATTATCCCGCAATCGATGTCAACGCAAGCATATCCCGTTTAATGAACGATATTGTAAGCGATGAACACAAGCAGGCAGCTGCAAAAGTTAGGGATTCGCTTTCTATATATTATCAGAATTCCGACCTGATCTCCATCGGCGCATACAAACCGGGCATGAACCACCGGTTGGATGAGGCCGTAAAGAAAATCGACAGTATCAATGTTTTTCTTCAACAAAAGGTCAACGAGAATTTCTCTTTTGAAGAAACACTTAATAAAATGAAAGAATTGTAGAGACTGCTATGAAAAAATTTATTTTTTCTCTGGAAAAGGTCTTAAATTTTAAACAGCAGACGTTGGACGTAAAGAAGAGCGAACTTTCCCAGCTGCAGCTTCAATTAAAGGAACTGGAAAAGGAAATTGCCGCATTAAACGAAGTCTTCGCTTCTACAAACCGCAAAATGGTAGACGAAATGCAGCGGGGGCTGTCCGCAGGCGACATTGCCATTTACAAGCTTTATTTTGATACATTGAATCAGAAAATCAAAAAGCTGCTTGGTGACCGTCAAAAGTTAAACGCTGTCATTGAAGAAAAGAAAACCGGAATTGTCCAAATCAACAGCGAAATTTCCGGTCTGGAAAAGTTAAAGGACAAACAACTGGAAGACTACCTGAAAATCGTGCAAAAGCACGAGGAACTGGCCATTGAAGAGTTTGTAAGCCAAAGCCGCGGCGCAGCCGTATAAACTGTTTTATTTGTTTATAAATTACTTTAATTTATAAAATTCCGCCGCAGAAAAAGCAGCTGTAAAGCGCCCAGCCGTTTCTTCACGGCAAATCCAGACTAGAAACAGGAGGTGAAAAAGTGATACAGCAAATCAGCATAACTCCCGTTCAGACAAACGCGCAGGCACAACCGTCCCAGCAGACCGGTTCGCAGGAAGATAAAAGCAGTTTTCAGTCCGCTCTTCAAAAAGCGGCAAAAACCTCGGGAAAGCCAAAAGAAGGCGGGGCCGTATCCGGCAAACATCAGCCCGGAAAAGGCAAGAGCACCGACTTAAAAGGCGATTCGGCAAACGTGCCTGCTTCTCCGGTGAATTTCTCCGTGCTTGCGGCCGCAGNNAGCAGCCACAGAATGTGCCGGCAGCCGTTTCCGCTCCGACCGCTTTGGTACCGGAAGTTCAGAACGTTACCCAGCAAGCCGCAGTCGAAACTCCTCAAGCGGTTTCCGCACAGGCAGCGCCGGGTGCAAAAAATCTGACCGCAGCGGCCTCGGTTCTTCCTGCTGCAAACACGTTACCGCAAAATGCGGCTCCGCAGAATCAGGTTTCGGCAGAAACCCAGGCAGCATCCGCCATTGCGCAATCCGCATCCATACCGACCGCGCAGCCCGCAGCTTTAACTGCCGCTCCAATTTTGGAAAAAGCAGAAGCCGCTCCGCTGTCCAAAGCGCCTGCAGCAGCTTCCCCTGTAACACAGCAGGTACTGAATCAAGCGATTCCGCAGAATTCAACCGCGGAAAAGTCACAGCAAACCGCGCCTTTGCCGGTACATACGGAAGAATCCGCACACATTGATTCGGGTTCCCTGGCAAATGAAACCGAGTCCTTACCGGGAAAGCAGCCAGAAAACGAAACCGGCTTAAATACCAAGCCACAGGCAACTTTGACTGACCTGATGCATTCGGGAAACGTCATCATCAAAATATCTGACGTTCCGCAAAGCAGTCCGAAGCCGGCCGTCCATCAGGTAGCCGATAAAATCGCACAGAATTTTAAAGCCGGAACCCCGAAGTTTGAAATGGACCTTTACCCCAAAGACCTTGGCAAAGTAACGGTGAAAATGGCGATGGAAAACGGAACCTTAACCGTAGAAATTGCTGCTTCCAATCCGAAAACACAAAGTATGATTCTTTCCGATTCCGGAGGAATCCGCTCCATGATTGAATCCACCGTAAATCATCCCGTACAGATCACACAGCCTTCGCAGTCCTCACAGGACAAGCAGTGGTATCAGCAGGGGCAAGACCAGTCACATTCCCAGCAGCAGCAGGAAAGGCAGCAAAGAGAAGCCTCTGTTTCCCGGGTAAATGACGACGCGGAACTGAATACGGATGATTTTCTCAGCGTAATGCAGCAACTTAGAATGAAAGCTTATACCGTGTAAAAGGAAGTGATATTTTGAATAACCTGCAAATCAATAGCTACGGCGTAAATTCCGCCTCTGCCATGACCGATCCTTCCCAATCCAACGCTTCGCTTGACACGACGGACTTCTTAAAATTGCTTGCAACGCAAATGGCGAATCAGGATGTACTGAATCCAAGCGATAACACCGAATTTATCGGGCAGATGGCTCAGTTTACCACTCTGCAGATGATGCAAAATTTAAACCAGTACGCTTCGCTGCAGTACAGTGCTTCGCTTTCTGCTTACAGTGCCGATCTGGTCGGGAAAAATGTTCTTCTCGGTACAAACGACGAAGACGGAAACTATGTGGAGACCACGGGCGTTGTCGACAGTGTGAGCTATGGCTCCGGAACCTATTCGCTTAGTGTGAATGGCAAGGATTATGAGCTTTCTTCCGTCATGGAAATTCTATCAAAGCTTCCGGCAGCGGATCCTCCGGCAGACGGCGGTTCCACCGATACGGGCGATTCTTCCACAGACGATGGATCCGGTTCCTCAGATACCGGAGCAACCGACCCCCCGGCAGCAACCTAAATCCGCAGAAATACCGAGTCTCTGCAGTTAGGAGTACTTATGGACGATATTCAATTCAAG
>DFRY01000003.1:0-13202 GCA_002378845.1 Ruminococcaceae bacterium UBA3451
CTTGCGGATTTTGCATAATAAGGGCTTTCGTGCTGATTTACCAGAATGCCGTCCTCCGTCAGCGCTTTAAAGCAGTTGCCGTAGAACTCTTTTGTAAACAGGCCTTCACCCGGCCCAAACGGGTCGGTGGAATCCACAATAATCAGGTCGTACTGGTTCTGTTTGGTACGCACGAACCGAAGCCCGTCCTCAAAGCAAAGGGTTACGCGCGGGTCGTCCAGCTTACAGGCAGTCTGCGGAATGTACTCCCGGCAGGCGTCCACCACCATTTTATCAATTTCCACCATGTCAATGTGCTCAATCCCGGGGTAACGGGTCAGCTCGCGCACCGAACCGCCGTCGCCCGCGCCGATGATCAGCACGTTTTTAATGTTGGGATTCGTCGCCATGGGCACATGAATAATCATATCGTGATAAATGAACTCGTCTTTTTCCGTCACCATCATATAGCCGTCCAGCGTAAGGAAACGCCCGAATTCCTGGGCTTCCATAATATCGATACGCTGAAACTCGCTCTGCGCGGAAAACAGATGCTTGTCCACCTTAATCGAAAAGCGTACGTAATCGGAATGTTCTTCCGTATACCATAATTCCATACGGCTACTCCTTTCCTACTTTACAATGTTGATTTTTTCAATGTTTTTATCCTCGGTTCCGGTGAGGGAACAGCCTTTGTCCTTAGCATACCCGATATAATCCAGAATTTCTTTTGTAATCAGCTCGCCGGGGGCGAGAATCGGAATGCCGGGCGGATAACACATGACAAATTCACTGCAAACCTGCCCCACGCTTTCGTCAATGGGAACAGAGCGCTTTTCGGCGTAAAACGCCGTCTGCGGCGGCAGAATCACTTCGGGGTTAATATATTCGTGGTCGAGCATACCGGTGTGGTCCTTGGCATAAATACGCTTGATTTCATACAAAGAGGAAACCAAACGCTCCAGCGCCAATTCATTGTCGCCCACGGAAATAATGGCAAGTATATTGCCGATGTCGCCGAATTCAATTTGAATTCCGTAATCGTCGCGCAAAATATCGTACACTTCAATGCCCGCGCGGCCAATGTCCAGCGTGTGCACCGAAAGCTTAGTTACGTCGAAGTCAAACACCGCGTCGCCGTCAATCAGCTCGCGCGAAAATGCGTAATAGCCGCCAATGCGGTTAATTTCCTGCCGAGCGTATTCGGCAAGGCCGCATACTTTTTCAAAAATTTCTTTTCCTTTCAGCGCAAGGTTACGACGGGAAATGTCCAGCGAGGAAAGCAGCAGGTACGAAGCGCTGGTAGTCTGAGTCAGATTAATAATCTGACGGATGTAGCCTTCGCGAATTCTGCCGTTGGAAAGCAGCAGCGAGCTTTGCGTTAGGGAGCCGCCGGTTTTGTGCATGCTGACCGCCGCCATATCCGCGCCCGCGGCCATTGCGGAAACCGGAAGCCCTTCCCCGAAATAAAAATGAGTTCCGTGCGCCTCGTCAACCAGCACTGCCATGTTATAACGGTGTGCCAGCTCCACAATCCTGCACAGGTCGGAACAAATTCCGTAATAGGTGGGGTTATTAACCAGCACCGCTTTTGCGTCCGGATTTTCCACAATGGCGCGTTCCAAATCGGAAAGCGCCATGCCAAGCGGAATTCCCAGCCGTTTGTTAATGCCCGGGTTTACATAAACCGGGACGACCCCGCTCAAAATCAGCGCGTTAATTGCGCTGCGGTGCACATTGCGGGGCATTATTATTTTATCGCCCTTTTTGCACGCGCTCATGACCATGCTTTGTACCGCCGATGTGGTACCGTTCACCATGAAAAACGCGTCTTTCGCGCCGAATGCGGCGGCGGCAAGTTCTTCCGCGTCTTTAATTACTGAAATTGGGTGGCACAGATTGTCCAGCGGCTTCATGGAGTTTACGTCCACGGTAAGGCACTGTTCGCCCAAAAAGCGGGTCAGTTCGGGGTTGCCTTTTCCGCGTTTGTGGCCCGGAACGTCGAAAGGAACCACACGCGCGTCTTTATATTCTTCCAGCGCCTCGTAAATGGGCGCTCTTTCCTGCGTTAATTTACTCATCATTCGTTCATTCCTTCGCCGTCATAAATATTCGATCCGCTGAAAATTTCGATCATTTCACGGCGCAGGCTGTTTGAAATACGCAGTCTTTCTTTCGGGGGAAGCTCGTACACATCGGTATTAAACAGATAGTTTTGCAGTTTCAGTTCTTTAATCAGCATTTTGGTATGAAACAGGTTTGCCTGGTACACATTAATATCAATTGCATCGTACTTTTTCAAAGTAGCGTCATCTATATAATCCTGAATGGATGTAATACTGTGGTCCATAAACAGTTTTTTGCCGTCAACATCCCTGGTAAAACCGCGAACACGGTAATCGGCCGTTATAATGTCTGAGTCAAAACTGCCGATTAAGTAGTTAAGCGCATTCAGCGGCGAAACTTCACCGCAGGTCGCGACATCGATATCCACCCGAAAAGTGGCAATGGAGTTGTCCGGATGATACTCCGGATAGGTATGCACCGTCACGTGGCTTTTGTCCAAATGACCGACCACGTTTTTCCTCGTTTGAAGAATGTCAATTTCGCCGTGATTGCAGGAGGGGTCGATGACCGCGACCGGCAGCTTTTCTTCCGTAATCAGAATGGTTACGCTCGCGCCCTGAGGGTCATAGTCCTGCTTGCTGACATTCAGTACATGCGCACCAATCATTTCTGTAACATCGCACAGAATGTTGGTCAACCGTTCGGAATTATACTGTTCGTCTACATACGCAATATAATCCTTTTGCTCTCGCTCACTTTTTGCATAGCAAACATCATAGATGTTGAAGCTAAGTGTTTTTGTGAGGTTGTTAAAGCCGTATAATTTCAGCTTATTTTCCAACCAAATCTCACGTCCCTTCCTATTTATAGAACGAAAACAATAGTACGATAAAACCCCTGTATTGTCAATATTTTTTGCTAAATTTAATAATATTTCCGCTTTAACCGCAACGGCTGGTAGAAAAATTCAAAAATCCTCTCTTTTCCTCCTGATTCTTCCGTTTTTCTACAACTCCGTTTTATTCCGCTGCAAAATAATATGTTGTTTTCTTGCATTGCAAAACAGAGCGGTTTTCAGAAAATTTTTTGTACCCTCTTTTATCTTGCTATTGATTGTGCTATGATAATTATAACCAATTATTAAAATGGCTAAATTTTCGATTTTGCCGTTAAATATTTATCAAAGTCCCTTTTTCGACAATTTTTTTATTCTTCCTGCGCCGATAAATGCATTTTTTATTAATTTAATTTTCGCTTAAACTGTATTTTTCCAATTTCATCTTGTTTTCAGCAAAACAGAGAGCTAAAATGAGTTGATTTCACATTTCACGCGCAATGCAGCATCCTGCAGGAAAAGAAGTGTGCGGCCTAACCCGAAATTTTTCGGAATTATGAGTAAATAATAGCACTTTGGAAACCTTTTAACAGTTTACCCAAAGACCCGTTCTTTTTTACACAAAAAATTCGCTGCACTGGGGTTTTCAAAACAATTGTCAATTAACTTCGCAGGCCCGGTTCCGGTTCTAAGGCGAATTACGGCATAAACTATAGAAAAGAACCCGCAGGCCTCTGTCTTGCACAAAAGACGGAGCGGACTGCCGAATGACCGCGAGGAACGCACCTTCCCGTTCGTTTTTCTGAGCAATTTTGCTTTCGTGTGTTTTGCTATTTCTTACCTATATTTGAATCCGTCGCCGCCCCCCGGCAGTGCAGATGCGGATATCCCTAAAAAGCGGCTGAACGCACGCAAAATTCATATACCCAAATAATAGGAGAAGTGATTAACCATGGAAAAAGGAAACAAGATTAGTATTCTCGGCGCGGGTAACGTTGGCGCCACCATCGCCTACACCCTGACCGTAGACGGAATGGCTTCTGAAATTGTTTTGGTCGACATTAACCAAAACAAAGCCAGAGGCGAAGCAATGGATATCGTACAGGGCACCGCGCTCTGCCCGCCGGTCAACATTTATTCCGGCGATTATCCGGACATTAAAGATTCCGACATCGTCATCGTAACTCTGGGCGGCGCTCGTAAACCCGGCCAGACCAGAATTGACCTTGCACAAGGCAACGTCAACATTATAAAGAGTGTTATGCCGCAGGCAATGAAATATGCCCCGAACGCAATTTATGTTGTTGTCAGCAATCCGGTTGACATTATTACTTACACCATTCTTAAGACAACCGGCCTGCCGGAATCCCGCGTATTCGGCTCCGGTACACTGCTCGACACAAGCCGTCTGCGCCAGATGATCGCTGGAAACGTTGGCGTAAGCCCGAAGAGCGTGCATGCTTATGTTCTTGGCGAGCATGGCGATTCCGCTATGATCCCGTGGTCCCTGACCAACATTGGCGGCGTTCCGATGGACACCTACCTCAGCAGCCTGCGCGTAAAGAACCCGAACTACAAAGTGCTCGACTTCGCAGCCATTGAGGAAGACGTTCATAAGTCCGGCGGTCAGGTTATCAGCCTGAAGGGCGCCACTTTCTATGCTATCGCACTTTCCTGCCGCCGCATCTGCGAATGCATCCTGCGCGACACCAGCTCTGTTCTGACCCTTTCCACCATGCTCCACGGCGAGTACGGCATGGAAGACGTTTGCGTAAGCCTGCCCGCAATTGTAGGCCGCAACGGAATCAGCAATCTGGTTACTCCGCCGATGCAGTCCAATGAACAGGAGAAGTTCATTAAGAGTGCACAGCTGCTGAAAGACACCATCAATAGCCTTGACATTTAATTTGTTTTCTATCGTTTTTATATAATTTAGTTTTGAAAGGATGTTTAGGATGGATTACGCACAGGAATCATTAAAGAAGCACGCAGAATGGAAAGGTAAAATCGAGGTTATTTGCCGCGCTCCGCTGGAAACCCGCGACGACCTTTCCCTCGCTTATACCCCCGGCGTTGCTCAGCCCTGCCTTGAAATTCAGAAGGACGTAAACAAGAGTTACGAGTTAACCCGCCGTTCCAACCTGGTTGCTGTTGTAACCGACGGCACCGCGGTTCTCGGCCTTGGCGACATTGGCCCGGAAGCCGGCATGCCGGTTATGGAAGGCAAATGCGCACTGTTTAAGACCTTCGGCGACGTTGACGCAATTCCGCTCTGCGTTCGTTCCAAGAGCGTAGACGACATTGTTAACACCGTTCGTCTTCTGGCTGGCAGCTTCGGCGGCATTAACCTGGAAGACATTTCCGCACCCCGCTGCTTTGAAATTGAGCGCAAGCTGAAAGAATGCTGCGACATTCCGATTTTCCACGATGACCAGCACGGCACAGCAGTTGTTACACTGGCTGCTATGTTCAACGCGCTGAAGCTCACCGGTAAGAAAATTGAAGAAATTAAGGTTGTTACCAGCGGCGCAGGCGCAGCCGGTATTGCAATCATCAAACTGCTGATTGCTCTCGGCCTGAAGAACGTGATTATGTGCGACCGCAGCGGCGCAATCTATGAGGGCCGTGAAGGTCTGAACGAAGAAAAGAAGGAAATGGCTCTCATCACCAATCAAGAGAAGCGCAGCGGCAGCCTTGCCGACATGCTTAAGGGCGCAGATGTATTCATCGGCGTTTCCGCTCCGAACTGCGTCACCGCAGAAATGGTCAAGAGCATGAACAAAGACCCGATTCTCTTCCCGATGGCAAACCCAACCCCGGAAATTATGCCTGACATTGCACTTGCAGCAGGCGCTGCCGTTGTCGGCACCGGCCGCAGCGACTTCCCGAACCAGATTAACAACGTTCTGGCTTTCCCGGGCATTTTCCGCGGTGCTTTCGACGTTCGCGCTAGCGACATCAACGACGAGATGAAAATTGCAGCTGCAAGAGCAATTGCCGCTTTCGTAACAGACGACAAGCTTTCTGCTGACTACATCATCCCGAGCGCACTCGACCGCAATGTTGGCGCTGCCGTTGCTAAGGCTGTTGCCGAAGCTGCACGCAAGACCGGCGTTGCAAGAATCTAAGTTTACAAACAATCANNTTTTTTTTTTTATTTTTTTTATTTTTTTTTTTTTTAAAAAAATAATAAAAAAAAAAAAAAAAAAAATAAAAAATATAATAAAAAAAAATAAAATTAAAAAAAAAAAAAGGGGTGGAAAAAAAACAAAAGTTTTGCACCAGCCCTTTTCTTTATTTTTACTCTTTGCTGGAACCGCTTATCTAAGAGGTTCCAACACACATATTGAAATGAATTATTCGCCCTCAAGCCGGGCGGGCTCTTCCTTTCGTTGCTTGGACGAAAGGAAGCAAAGACCGCACAGGGGGAATTTTGAACTCCCAACGAGAGGGCTCGACAAAATTCCCCCTGCACCCCCAGCTTCCCCATCTGCCGCAGCTATGTCAATTTTCTGCATAATTTTCATTGAACGGTTCTACGTCAGATACAGAAAACCTGTAGAATCATACGCTACGGAAACAGCGAAACGGCACCATGCGTCAAATAAACAGGTTTGTGTCAGACTGCTCCGCCGAGCCAAGGAACGTGGCAACCCCGGCGATTTCCACTCCGTCAATCAGTTCCTCCGGCTTAATTCCCATTATGTCCATGGACATTTGGCAGGCGACAATCCGCACGCCGCTGTCCATCGCGGAGCGAAGCAATTCTTCCAGTGAGGAAACATTTTTGCTTTTCATAACACCCCGTATCATTTTCGGCCCCATGCCGAGCATATTCATTTTGGAAAGGCCAAGCCTGCCGGTGCCACGGGGCATCATTTTGCCGAACATGGTTTCAATCAGGTTCTTTTTCACCTTGACCCGTTCGCTCCGGCGCAACACATTCAGACCCCAGAACGTGAAGAACATTGTAACCTTGCGCCCCATAGAGGCCGCACCGTTTGCAATAATCAGCGCCGCAAGCGCACGGTCCAAATCGCCGCTGAACACAATCATGCTTTTATCGTTCCCGCCGGCCGAAGCCGTGCACGGAGCCTGCCCTTTTCGAATTCTCACGCGGTATTCCGCGCCCTCGCGCTCTACGGAAAGCAGTTCGTTGCCGGTTCGCTCACACCATACGTTAATATCGGAGGCAAAAGCAGGGTCCGTTGCCCGTACCAGCAGGCATTCCCCATCGCAAATATCACGGATTCCCTGCGAAACCTTCATAATCGGCCCCGGGCACTGCAGCCCGCAGGCGTTTACTTCCACTACTTTTGCCGATTCACAGTGCATCGGCTGAGGATCTAGTTTTTTTTTTGGTATGCCCGTGCAGTCCGTGGGAGTAGAAGGCTCTTTATCCGCTTTTGCGGTAATATAAGTCTTATACCCGCCGCTCAGATTGAACACGTCATACCCGTTTTGCATTAATATGCGGGATGCAAGATAGCCGCGCAGGCCAACCTGACAAAACACATAAACCGGCTTTTCTTTAGGCAGTTCATTCATCCGCTGACGCAAATCGTCCAGAGGAATGTTTACGGCGCCGTCAATTCCGCCCATGGTGTATTCTTCGGGAGTACGCACATCCACGAAAGAAATTTTTTCGCGTTCCAGCGCGTCAACCTCATCATAATAAAATACCTTGGTGTCGCCGCGCAGAATATTTGCGGCAGTAAAGCCCAGCATGTTTACCGGGTCTTTCGCGGAGGAATACGGGGGAGCATAGCAAAGTTCCAGCTTTTCCAAATCGTAAACCGTGCCGCCTAAGCGAAGGGCGGTTGCAAGCACGTCAATTCGCTTGTCAACGCCGTCAACACCAACCGCCTGCGCGCCGAGGATTTTTCCGTCCGGCGCAAACAGCAGCTTCATGCTAAGCTGTGTGGAACCGGGGTAATACCCCGCGTGGCTTGCCGGATGGGTGTATGTCTTCAGATACGGAAGTTTCTGCGCCTTCAGCTGTTTTTCGTTCAGTCCCGTGGAAGCGGCGGTCAGGTCAAACACTTTCAAAATGGCGCTGCCCTGCACACCGGGATCCTGCGCTTCACGCTGACCAAGCACGTTTTCCGCCACCAATCGGCCCTGCTTGTTGGCCGGGCCGGCAAGGGGAATCAGCGATTCGCCGCCGGTTGTCAGTTGCCGCACGGCAATGGCGTCGCCCACCGCGAAAACATCCGGGTCGGAAGTGGCATACCGCTCATTCACCGAAATGCTGCCGCCCGCGCCAAGTGTAAGCCCGGCCTCTTTTGCAAGGCGGCTGTCCGGCGCGACCCCAATGCTTAGAATAACGAGGTCTGCGGGAATTTCTTTATCTCCGGTCAGTTTCACCCAAAGGGAATCTTTCTTTTCAAAGCCCTGCACACCGGTCTGGAACATCAGCCGAATTCCGTTTTCCCGCATGTGGCGGTGCAGAATCGCCGCCATTTCCGGGTCAAGCGACGCAATGGCCTGGTCCAGAAACTCTACAATCGTAACGTCCATGCCGCGCTGCCGCAAGTTTTCCGCCATTTCCACGCCGATAAAACCTGCGCCAACCACAACCGCTGTTTTCGGCTTCTTCTCTTTAATATATTCGTCAATTTGAAACGTGTCCGGTACGGAACGGAGCGTAAAGATTCCTTCGGAATCAATGCCCGGCAAATTGGGGCGCTTCGGCTGCGCTCCGGGGGAAAGAATCAATTTATCGTAACTTTCCTCGTACACGCTGCCGTCCCTGTGGTTTGTNNGGTAACCGTTTTCTTTTCCCGGTTAATGCCCATTACTTCGCTCTGGGTGCGCACATCCACACGGAAGCGCTGGCGCAAAAGCTCCGGCTGGGTAACAAACAGGCGCTCTTTTTCTTTAATCGTGCCGCCGATATAATAAGGAAGACCGCAGTTCGCATAGGAAATGTATTCTCCTTTTTCAAACAGAATAATTTCCGCTTCTTCACTCAGTCTGCGCAGCCGTGTTGCCGCTCCGGCACCGCCTGCCACACCCCCGACTATTAAAACTTTCATGTTCCATTCCGCCTTTCTATTATTTGAACCCGCGCCGCCATACGGACGGATTCTCACTTTTACTCATTGCTCATTTATGGTTTTATTTTATTCCGATTGCTTATTTTTTTCTGTAACTAAATCACCAAACGGCAAAAATCTATGATATAATCACAGAAAAGAGGAAATTTAATCATTATCATGTCATTATTATATAACAAAGGAAGTGAAATTTATGCCGGATGTTATTATCTTAGGCAATGGCCCCGCGGGAATTTCCGCGGCACTATACACAACTCGTGCCGGACTGAAAACTACGGTGATTGGGCGCGACGGCGGCGCTTTATTGAAAGCGCATAAAATTGAAAATTATTACGGCTTTTCACAGCCGGTTTCCGGTGAACAGCTGATTCATGACGGTTTGGAACAGGCGGCTCGGCTGGGCGCCGAAATGATTACAGATGAAGTGGTCGGCATTTCTTATGAGGGCGACTACGTGGTGGAGGGAAAGCAGGGCACGCAACGTGCCCCCGCTTTAATTTTGGCCACCGGTTCTTCCCGCAGCACGCCAAGACTGCAGGGGCTGCAGAAGCTGGAAGGCCATGGTGTAAGCTATTGCGCCGTTTGCGACGCGTTTTTCTACCGCAAAAAGGCGGTTGCCGTTCTGGGAAGCGGCGAATACGCGCTGCATGAGGCTATGGAGCTTCTTCCGGTTGTCGGTTCCGTTACCCTGCTGACGGACGGCAAAGAACTCACTGTGGAAATTCCGAAAGAAATCACCGTGGACAAGCGCGCGCTTGCGTCACTGGAAGGGGACCCGGTTTTAAGCGCCGTTCAGTTCAAAGACGGCAGTCGGTTGGAAATCAGCGGTCTGTTCGTTGCTTTGGGCGTAGCCGGCAGTACCGATTTAGCACGAAAGCTCGGTGCTGAAACCAACGGGAATTCCATTGTGGTGGACAGCACCATGCAGTCAAGCATTCCGGGGCTTTATGCCGCGGGTGACTGTACCGGGGGCATGATGCAGGTTGCCAAAGCGGTTTATGAAGGAGCACAGGCAGCCACCAGCGTGATTAAATTAGTACGAGCTGCAAAAAAAGCGTGATTTGCAGGCGGGCGGATTTTCCGCCCGCCTTTTCCCATAACAAATTAATACGGCAGTCGGGCACAGGGTGGATTATCCGAATTTTCTGCCAAGGCAAAGTTTGCCCATTGAAAAAGTTTGTTTTCTCGACTATAATCGAGACAGTACGACAAACAAAATTCATTTGGCCAACATCATGACCGAATGCAGTGATCGATTGGAGTGAACTAAATGTTTGAAAAATATGAAGAAATCGCGGCGCAGGCAAAAACTGCGGTAAGCGAATTAATTGACATCGCCGGACTTAGCGAAGGTGATATTATGGTCATTGGATGCTCGTCCAGTGAAATCGGCGGGCACAAAATCGGTTCCGATTCCAGCGTGGAAATTGGAGAAACCGTATTTCAGGCGATTTATTCGGTTTTAAAATCAAAAAAAATATTTCTTGCGGCACAGTGCTGCGAGCATCTAAACCGCGCGATTATTTTGGAAAAAGAAGCTGCGGTGCAAAACCGTCTTCCCATTGTAAACGCCGTACCCCAACCGAAAGCGGGCGGCTCGTTTGCGACCGCCGCATACAAAGGGTTTGAACACCCGGTCGCGGTAGAAGAAGTTTCCGCGCAGGCCGGCATCGACATCGGCGGCACGCTGATCGGTATGCACCTGGCGAAAGTTGCCGTTCCTGTTCGTCTTTCCGTTAATACCATCGGCGAAGCACACATTCTCTGTGCCCGCACAAGGCCGAAATTTATCGGCGGTGAACGCGCGCATTACGACGAAGCGCTGAAATAACTGAACCTGTACTTTTCCTTTTGTCAGAATTTTTTTGCTTTTCAATGAAGTATTTGGAACAAAAAAATTCCCTGTGTCATATAGTATAGTACATAATTCTTTTCGCATCGAATGCCATTTAGCATGCAATGCACTAACTCGGTGCGAACTGCGATGAACGGAAGTCCGTTCGTGGGGCCGGGCCTTTCGGACAGCCATATAAGCAAACCCGCATTGGAAGCCGTTTGGCTGCCGATGCGGGTTTTATTTTAGCGTGAAGTCCTAAGTTCTTGGGGGAACCGGACAAGCCGAAGGGATAAGAGAATCAGGTGTATTTCAGTTCTGCCGTTCCGAAAAACGGATCCGGCTCGGCAGAATTTGTAATTTCAGCAATACTGTCGTTTTGCTGCGGAATTTCCTGCTCCTCCCGCAGGCGGAATTTCCCGACCAAGTCGCGCAGCATTTGCGCCTGCATGGAAAGGTCTTTGCTTGCCGCGGCGTTTTCTTCCGATGTTGCCGAATTGGTCTGCACGACCAGCGCAATTTGACCGATTCCCTGTGTGACCTGCGCAACCGCAGAAGCTTCCGTGCCGGTTGCGTCGGAAATTTCGGAAATCAGGCGGGTGGACTGTTTGGTACTGCTGCGGATTTCCTGGAACGAATCCGCGGTCGCCCTGGCAATTTTCGAACCGTTTCCCACCAGCGTTACCGTATTCTGAATTAAAGCGGTGGTCTGCTTTGCGGCTTCGGCGCTCTTGCTTGCCAGATTGCGCACTTCGTCTGCAACAACGGCAAAGCCTTTGCCTGCCGAACCGGCTCTTGCCGCTTCCACAGCGGCGTTAAGCGCCAGAATATTGGTTTGGAACGCAATATCTTCAATTGTTTTAATGATTTTTCCGATTTGCGAGGAAGCGTCGTTGATTGCATCCATTGAGTGGAGCATTTCTTCGATTTGGCTGTTTCCCTTTTCCACTTCTTCGGAGGATTTTTGCGCAATGGAGCTTGCCACGGCGGCATTTTGCGCGGTTTTCTGTATTTGCCCCGAAATTTCACCGATGGTGGCGGAAAGCTGTTCTGTGGCGCTGGCCTGTTCTGTGGCGCCCTGCGACATAGCCACCGCCCCGCCGGAAATTTGCTCCGCGCGCAGGGAAACGGATTCCGCTGCCTTGTCAATTTCAAAGAACACGCCGTTCAATGATTCCAGAATATGATTCAGCGCGTTTTTAATTTCGGAAAAATCTCCGTAATATTCATGCTGAGTCCGCACAGTCAGGTCACCGGCCGAAACGGCGCTGAGCACCTTCGAAATTTCACCTACATAAGTCTGCAGGCTGTGCACGGTATTTTCCAATGCGCCGGCCACCTGGCCCACCTCGTCGTTGGAATGCAGATTCAGCGCAACCGCGTCCTGATTGGAAATACCGATTTCGCCGTGCTCCATATGATTCGCAAGCGCTACCACCTCGCTAAGCGGCTGTTTTACGCGCCTTTTTACAAAGCGGCGCAGTACAATAATGGAGAATACAATCATAAACAGGAAAATCCCTACGGATATAAGAATGCACAGCCGCGAGGTCTGTTCCGCCGCCACAATGTTTTTTCCGGCGAAAATCGCGCCCACAGCGCTGCCGTCCGGCCCGAGTATCGGTGCGTAATTCCCCATAAAGGGCGTACCCTGAATACTGGTTGCACCAATAAAGCCCTGCTTCCCGGAAATTACTTTTCCGACTACATCCGTGCCCATTTTTGTTCCAATGTCACGCTTGTCCCCCTGCATTACCGTGGTGCTGATGCGCTCATCCCCGAAAAACACCGTGAACTCGCAGCCGGTGTACCCTTTCAGTTGGTCAAGGATAGCCGTGTCCTGCAGGGAGCGCACCGCGGAAATAACCCCGATGGTTTTTCCGTTGGAAACGAGCGGCGTTCCGTAGCAGATGCAAAGGTTATTCCCGAGGATTGCTTCGTGCGACAGGGTGTTTTTGCCCTGCAATGCAGCTTTTACGTGCGCAAGGTTGGCAAAGTCGGGAAGTTCAAAGTCTGAAGTGGAGGAAGCGATTACCTTGCCGTATGTATTCGCGATAAACGTATAGCTTAACCCGTTGTCACGCACCGAGGTCTTGAGCAGTTCGCCCATAGTAAACTGATTGTTGCCGTTTACCGCATCAATCATCTCCGGATTATCCGCAAGCTTCTTCGCGGCGGTTTCCGTTTTCATGTCATAGGATTTCAAGGTGTTGGACAGGCCCTGCAGCGCAATGGTGCTTTCTTCCCGAAAAGAGGATTCAAAGGCCTGGCTGCTTAAAATCAGTACGACGGATACGGAAACAGCCAAAATTAAGGTGAGAAAAACAGTAAAAAAAACAGACAGAATGGAACTAAGGCTTCTTAATTTGATTTTCACTACAACTCACTCCTCTAATTTTTGAAGCGGCGAAAAGTCAGTCCCCCATTC
>DFRY01000003.1:13209-19793 GCA_002378845.1 Ruminococcaceae bacterium UBA3451
AATGGAAAGTTAACTTTCCATTACTGATTGGAGGAGCCTATGAAAAATCATTTGGAGGAAATCCGCCGGGAACGGGGAATTACGCAGGAAGAGCTTGCGAATGTTCTGGAAGTTTCGCGGCAGACCATCGGTTCCCTGGAAAACGGAAGGTATAATCCGTCTATTTTGCTTGCGTTTAAAATTGCGCGGTTTTTTCGCATGACTATTGAAGATATTTTCATTTACAGCGAGGAGGAAGAATATGAAAACAACTAAAATCTTGCTGTCTGCCGCCCTGGCCGCAGCCGGAGCCATTGGCGTTTTTCTAGGCGGATTTGTCCTGACCCAGCCGGCGCAAAAAAGCATTTCCGGCTTTTGCATCGGGCTCGGTGCAGCGGCGTTCTGCCTTGGCATCGGAAAATGCATCGACCTGCTGCTTCGTTCCAAAACGGAAAGCGCTGAAATCACACACCGAAAAAATATTGAAGTGAATGACGAGCGCAATGTGCGCATTCGTGAAAAGGTTGGGGCGAAAATTAACCGGATTGTTCTTTCTGTTCTCAGTCTGATGATTCTGGCACTCGGTTTTATGGGCGCTGACCTCGTAATTATTCTGATGCTGGCGGGCGTATTGGTTTTGGAGCTGATTCTTGCCATTGTATTGACCAATTACTACGAAAAACAAATGTAAGGGAGGCAATCCGTATGAAAAAGAAAACAGATTGGTACTTCGCCGCTTTGCTGATTTTGGAAATTGGCCTGCTGTGCGCCAGCGTGTACATTCGAGCCATGGGGTACCCCAAGCCGGTGGCGGGCTTCTGCATCGGCCTTGGCGGGTGGGCGGTCATTCTCAGTGTTCCAAAGCTTTTTACGCTTCGTGCCGCCGCGACTAACCCGGAGTACCGCCGCAGAAAGCGGATTGAAGAAACCGACGAACGCAACCTTGCAGTACAACGCCGTGCGAAAGCAAAGGGATTTGACGCCATGGGGATAATTTTCGGTTTGATTATGATGATTTACGTTCTGATCAACCCGGATTTAATCGTTACCCTGCTGCTGGCCATCGGGTATTTGGCCGTTTACGGCGTACAGATTTATTATCTTGATAAATATTCCAAGGAAATGTAACAGGAACGCAAATACACCCTCCGTGCCCCGCATCGGTGCACGGAGGGTGCTTTTTATTGAAAAAAAACTATTATTCCACCAGCCGTTTTTCGCCGGTAATATTCTGAATGGGCTGAATATCCTGTGTTACTTCCAACACGCCAAGGTACTCGCCGCTGTCGCCGCGCACGGCGTAATAGCGGATAAGCACGTATTTTTCGCCCATATGAATCCAAAAATCTTCATGGTCTTTTTTGCCGCTTCGCAAGTCCTCCACAATTTTTTCCACAATATGCACACTGGCGGGTGGGTGGCAGTTTGCCACCTTACGCCCGATAATGGCCTTTGTGCGCGGGAAAACACGCTCCGCGCCCTGTGAAAAGTATTTTACGGTATCGTCTTTGTCTACAAACGTAATGTCCACCGGCAGGGTATTGAGCATGGCAATGATTTCGTCACTGTTCAACAGCCCGGTGGGCAACACAAGAGAACCGGGGTCGGCCGTCTGCTGTGCCGTTTCCTGTACGGGCTGATTCGTTGGCGGGGTCAATTCAGGCACATCGTCAATCAGGCAGAAGCCAAGTTCCCTGCTTTCGTCGGCAATGTGCTTCCACTCGTCCGGGGTCAGAACGTCAGTCAGCATAGGAAGCATGATATTTTCCTCCTTAAATATCATCTCGATTATTTTCTGTAACGTGGTTTCCAGCTTTTCTTTTGTCTGCGGCCTGCCGCCCTGTTTCAGTTCGGAAATACCTTCTTTTATCTGCGTGCGGATTTCGTCGTCTACACCCCACATGACTTTTGGCGGCGCAGTAATGCCGTAGCGTTCCATATAGGGAAAAAACAGGTTTTCTTTCCTTAAATAGTGACGGTCAATTTGCCACAAGCGTTCCAACGCGCGGGAAAGTTCGGCAGCCGTGCTCCGGTCGGAAATGTGCTCCAGCCGCGGGGTGATTTCCTCATGAATCAGTTTTTCAATTGCTCGGTTTTCGCGCTTCATTACCTCGGCGGGGTGACCAGGCTGCTGGGTGCTGTCAATTTCCTTATGAATGTCTTCAATCGAACCCTTGAACACGGCGGCATGCACGTCGCAAAGGCGCTGCACTTCGCCCACCGGAAGGCCTTCCGCAATGAGAGCCTGTTCCGCGTCGGCAATTTCCGTTGCGGCAACTCCGTCAAACGCGTCTTCAAATGTCTGCTTTACTTCATCTACTGTTTTGCCCGCGTGCAGCTCGGAAATTAAATCTTTTATTACTTGCTGGCGGTACTCCCTGTTGTTAATCTCCTCACTCAACTCGATTCCTCCCTGCTAATTTAAATCCGTGCTCCAAAAACACGCGCTCCATCGTTTTCATTTCAATTTTCTTCATTGCCGCTCCTTTTGGAATTGTCATAAACCGGCCCGCGGTGGAAAGCATTCCGGGCTTCGTAATATCCGTAAAGCCCAGCTGTGCCAAAATTTCCGCGGCTTCCGGGCATTCGGTACACAGTTCATACACCGTTTTACTGAAGTCTACCGTTTTCTCATCCACTTCAGCATCCCCTTTACGCAAACGCGCCCGCAAATTCGCGCCCGAACTGCTTGCAGGCCTCCAGCTCTGCGCCGTCGGGCACCCAAAGCGCCTTATGCCCTGCATTCACAATTTGGAACCCGGCGTCCTGCAGCTGCTGGGAAATCTGCGTGACCGCTTCGCCGCTCCAGCCGTAACTGCCGAACGCAGCGGCCTTTTTCTGCTTGAATTTCAGCCCCTTGCTCATTTCGAGCAGTCCTCCAATGGAATACAAATACCCATTGTTTACCGTGGGGGAACCGACTAAAATTCCCTTGGAGCGGAAAATTTCCGTAATAATATCGTTCTTGTCCCGTACAGAGGCATTTACCAGCTTGACCGTAAGGTCGGGGTTCACGCTGCGGATACCGGCCAGAATTCCCTCCGCCATTTTTCGGGTGGACTGCCACATGGTGTCATAAATAACCGTAATTTGTTCTTCCTGATAATTCCCCGCCCAGTCAAGGTAACGGCCGATAATCTGTGCCGGGTCGTCGCGCCAAATGACACCGTGGCTGGGGCAGATCATGTTAACCGTAAGGTTCATTCCCAGCACTTCGTCAATTTTCTTTTTCACCAGAGGGCTGAACGGAGTAAGGATATTGGCGTAATATTTCATGGCCTCCGAGTACAGCTCCGCGATATTTACCGTGTCGTTATACAGGGATTCCGTGGCATAATGCTGACCGAACGCGTCGTTGCTGAACAGGATGTTATCCCCCGAAAGGTAGGAAAACATGGTGTCCGGCCAGTGGAGCATGGGCGCTTCCACAAAAGTCAGGCTGCAGTTCCCCAAGTCAAGGCGATCCCCGGTTTTCACAGGTATAAAGTTCCAGTCCGCATGGTAATGGCCTTTCAAAATTTTCACGCCGTTTTCCGTACAGTAAACCGGCGTGTCCGGAATTTCACGCAGCAGCTCCGGCAGTGCGCCGCTGTGGTCAATCTCGCTATGATTCATCACAATATAATCGATTTGATTCAAGTCGATTTCCTGTTTCAGGCGCGTGACAAATTCCTTGTCAAACGGCTTCCATACCGTGTCAATCAGCGCGTTTCTTTCCCCGCGCACCAAATAAGAATTGTAAGAGGAGCCCCGGTGAACCGAATATTCGTTGCCGTGAAAGCTTTTCAGCTCCCAGTCCACCTTTCCGACCCACGTTACCTTTTCCGTCAGTTTCTTTCCCATCTTATTCTCCTCGCATTCCGTAACAAAACATTTCAAAATCTTAGGATTCCAAATTTGTCCTGTTTCATTCCTGAATTGTACAAGGAAACATAGGATTTACCGTATGAACTGATGAAATACAAACCGGCCCGACTCGCTCAGCTCCGCGTCGCTCCAGTTGCCTTCCGGCGACGCGCCGGGCTTCAATGCCGCGGAGCTTTCGTCTTTGTCGCCAAGCGACCAATTGACCCAGCTGATGCCCCGTTCATCCAGAAAGCGCAGCCACTCTTCCGACTTTTGCAGGAACACGCCGCCGTTTCCGTCCGCCTGGGTTGTGCCCCACTCGCTTACAAAAACAGGAGCTCCCTTTGCCAATGCGGTGTCAATTTTCTTTCTCAGCCCATCCCCATGCGTTCCCGCATAAAAATGGCAGGTGTACATTACATTCGGGAAGGAAAGCGGGGACTGTGCCGCAAGATCAACGTCCTGACTCCACGTACCGGAACCGACCAGCACCACGGAATCGGGCGCGTAAGCGCGAATGACAGGTATTACTTCTTCCGCATACGGCTTTACATCAGATTCCCATGTAACATTCCCGTTTGGTTCGTTGCAAATTTCATAAAGTACCGCAGGGTTGTTCCCGTACCGCCGTGCGGCCTGCGCGAAGAATGCTTTTGCCTCTTCTTTATATTGCTGCGGATTATTGTCGTGAAGAATATGCCAGTCGATAATAACGTACATGTCCAGCGTGATGGCGGTATCTACCGCGCGGAATACGTCAGCGCTGACCCGCTCGGGGTTGGCTATGTATCCGTCCTCGTCCGTATACATGGCTACACGCAGTAAATTGGCACCGTAATTGCGCGTGGTTCGCACCGGCCCCTCCCCGGCAAACTGCGGCTGCCACTGCATGCCGTAAGTGCTCATGCCGGTCAGGCGAATTGGCTGCCCGACCGCATTCATCAAGTGAATTCCATTCACCTTCAATGCCCCGTTGTGCGCCACTCCGTTCGGTATGTAATCCAATCCCTTATTTTCTATCATGACTTCCTCCCACATCGCACTAACTTATTTCAGTCCGCCCAATCCAGTTGGGACTCCGGCACCCCGTGCTTACGGCATTCCTCCATGGCGCGAAGCCGCCCCGCCACATCGTGTGGGCGGTAGTGCAGAACGGTGTCTTTCAGCACGATTAGCTTTTCCGATTCCGTGTTCATGTCGACATACCAGTGCTCTTTCAGGGACTGAGAAAGCTTTACCGGAAATTCCGCGGAATTGGAACGAAAAAACAGCGCGGTCCAATATTTCGGTTGGTCGGCGGTGTGGGCCTCGGCTTTCCACAGTTCCGTGCGGTCAACCGCCACAAGGTCAAGCACCAATTCATTGGAAAGACTTTCTTTAATAATGATTCCTTTCATATCCGTCTCCTCCTGATTCGCCTATTCAGTACGATTCTGTTTATTATGGAATATTTGCCATAATTTTACTTTACTATAGCACTTCGCTTCTTTCAATTCAAGAGCAGAGCGAGCGCATCGCCGCTATTCTATTGAGTTCCGTAACAGAATATAACAAGCTGTAAAAAGAGCGAGGACAAACGCCCCCGCTCTTCCGATTTCGGTTTATTTTTTCAGTTTCGGTTCCGCCGGTTTTTTACTGTCGCTTTCACCGGTCGGTTTCGTTTCCGCTGTGTCTGTCGGCTCCGCCGTTTCTGCCGGTGCGGTTCCCGCAGGGTTCCCTGCGTTTGCCGCGCCAACTGCCGCTTCAATGGCCTGCGCGGTCGTGGAAGGCTCCGAAATATGCTGGAGCGAAACACCCAGTTTATCCAGCGTAATAAATTTCAGCAGCGTATCCATTACCGTACTGCTGCCGCCGGAATTGCCGCCCGATTCCTGACTGCCGCCGCCCATGTTGACCAAGGTTTTCGGAACAATGTCCACCTGGGAATTCTTAATGGCGTCGGCCAGTTTATCTACAATTTCCTGCACCACGCGGTATTCTGCGCCGCCGTATGCCTTAACCTGCGCGTCAATGGCCTGTGCCTTTGCCAAACCGACGTTGGACTCTTTTGAAGCTTCCGCTTCGCCTTCGAGCCGGATTTTAGAGGAATTCGCCTTTGCCAGCGCAATAATCTGGTTGGCTTCCTGCTCCGCTTTGCTCGCCAGAGCAGCACCGTTGTTGCCCTCAATTTCAATCTGAATTTTGGACTTGGTCAAAAAGCTTTGCTGTTCCGCAACGGCCTGCGCTTCCCGCAGGGATTTTTCGCTTTCCGCCGCAGACTGCTGCTTCTGATAAGTGACCTTTTTCTCTTCCGCAATCTGGCGTTCACGCAGCTGCGTAAGAATATTTTCAATCTGAACATCCGCAACCGGCGACTTCGGGGTTCCGATGAGCACTTCTTCCAGCTGCAGATTATACTTCTGGAATTTATCGCGCATTTCCATAACGGCGCGCTCACGAATGGCGCTGCGTTCCTGAATCAGCTCAATCAGCGTTTTCGTCTGCGCAACATCCTTAAAATACGCGCTGACCAACGGGTCGAGGGACTGGTTGACCAGCATGTTAATATCGCCGAAGCGCTGAATAACCCACGGCGCCTGTTTGTAATCGATGTGCATAACCACCGAAAGCGGCAGCGACGGTTCAAACGCGTCCTTTGTAATAATATCAACTTCCGTCAGGTTTTCGTCGTACTTGTGGTCGCCTGTTTCGGACTTGTTCCATTTCAGAATGATGTTTGTTGTAGGAACCAGAACCACTTTTCCGGCATCGGTGTTAAA
>DFRY01000047.1 GCA_002378845.1 Ruminococcaceae bacterium UBA3451
CGCCCACGGTGCCCCCGCCGGCAAGGCACGTGCCGCCAACCGAACCACACGCGGCGGCAAACCCCGCGCCGGCACCCGCGCCCAGGGCTGACCCGGTACCTGCGGCCCTGAACGGGCCCCTGAAACCGATCGGTGATATTTTCGACAGCTTGCTGGCCGACAAAGAGCGGACCTTAATTTTGGTTCTCACTTTGATTTTAGCGGAAGAAAAATCAGACACGGGGGTGATATTTGCACTGATGTATCTGATTTTATAATCAGATACAGGAAGATGCTGCCCTGTTTCTGACCGACAGAATCCGGAGTTCAAGCGGAAAGAATCCCAAATTTCTCTAGGATTCTTTGTCCGCCTGAATCGCGTAAATATATTCCTTATTGGTGGCCGGGTCTGTTTTCAGTACATAATCCATATATTTTGTCGGCTTTGGCGCGTCTATGGTACTTGAGGTTTGCGTACGCCATGCGTCGGTCGGCGATACGTAACCCACGCGCAAAATCATACTGTCACCCTGTTTGTTTGCACTGTCAGTATAAGGCACAAACGTGCTGTCCGAAGAATACAGCGCCACATGGAATTTATTTTCATCGGAATTGTATTCAAAAAACGTTTCCTGTGCGGGCGTTTTCGGCTGAAGCTGAGTGTTGGGGCCGAAAAGATCGTGACAGGACTGCACCACGTCGCCGAGCGGTACCACCAGTCGGCCCGTGTCGTCGTATTCCGTGTAATTGGGGCCGTTGTTCGCCGTAATGGTCTTCCAAAGCGAAGCGTTCAGAATAAAATCCTCCGATGCCTTGTCGGGTGAAGCAAACGGCTGCGGGTCCTGCATAACAACCGGGGTAAGAAACGTATCGTATTCACGAAGGTTGCTGTCGTCGGTTGCGGCCGTGTAAATTTGCCTGCCAATGGCGGTGGCAATAAACGCAACGCCAACAATCGCAAGGATTAGAACGATGGAGCCGACCACTACCCCGTAACGGCGCACGCCGCGCCGGCGGGTACGCCGGGCGGGTTCCTGCGGTTCCGGTTCTTCCAATTGGTCCGGTTCCAGTTCGTCCGTCCATTTGGTCAAAAGTTCTTCATCCGGGTTTTCCTCCGGTTCCGGCAGCAGGTCTTCCTCCTCCGGTTCGGAAACGACCGGGTTAACCGGAGTAGTTTCCGCCGGTTTGTCGTAAGCACTGCGGTAATCGGCTGAAAAACCGCTGATATTCTTTTTTCTCTTTCTACTGCTCATTCCAACAAGCCTCGTTTTCTATCTAATTTGGCCGCTGCCGCTGATAATAAACTTGGTTGAGGTCAGCTCATTCACGCCCATGGGGCCGCGTGCGTGAAGCTTTTGGGTGGAAATTCCGATTTCCGCACCAAGGCCGAATTCGCCGCCGTCCGTAAAGCGGGTGGATGCATTGACATATACCGCGGCGGAATCCACCTGTGCGGTGAATTTCTGCGCATTTTCATAGCTTTTGGTAATAATGGCTTCGCTGTGCCCGCTGGAGTACGTTGCAATGTGCTCGATGGCCTCGTCAAGGCTATCCACCACTTTTACCGCAAGGATGTAATCCAGATATTCCGTGGCCCAGTCCTCTTCCACGGCGGGAACAACGCTGCCGCCCAAAATTGCGCGCGTTCTTTCGCAGCCCCGCAGTTCCACCTGCTTTTCATCCAGGCGCTTCTTGATCACAGGAAGCGCCTTTTCCGCGACTTCCTGATGGACAAGCACGGTTTCAATGGCATTGCAAACGGATGGGCGGGACGTTTTCGCGTTATAAATAATATTCGCCGCCATTTCAAGGTCGGCGCTGTCGTCCACATAAACATGGCAGTTGCCGGAACCGGTTTCAATGACCGGCACGCGGGAATTCTGCACTACAGACTGAATCAAACCTTTGCCGCCGCGCGGAATCAGAACGTCAAGGTACTCAGTCAGCTGCATCATTTCCACGGCGGAGGAACGGTCGGTATTCTGTACCAGCTGCACGCAGTCTTTCGGCAGACCGGTCTGTTCCGCTGCGGCACGCATGGTTTCCGCCACCGCCTGATTGGAGCGAATCGCTTCGCGCCCGCCGCGCAGAATAACCGCGTTGCCCGCTTTTAGGCAGAGCGCCGCCGCATCCGCGGTTACGTTCGGCCTTGCCTCGTAAATAATTCCGATTACGCCGAGCGGTACACGGACCTGTTCTATTTTCAGTCCGTTCGGCCGCACGGTTCCCCCGACTACGGTACCAACAGGGTCGTTTTGCGCGGCAACCGCACGAATTCCCTGTGCCATACCTTGAACCCGTGCGTGGTTCAGCGTAAGGCGGTCAAGCAGGGACTCGCTCATTCCGTTTTCTTTTGCCGCGGCCAAATCCAGCGCGTTTGCGGCTAAAATTACTTCTTCGCGGGTTTCCAGCGCGTTCGCCATGGCAAGCAGTGCTTCATTTTTTCGCGCGCCCGCCGAAGCCAGCACACGGGCCGCCGCTTTCGCGTTTTTTCCCATCTGTTCTAATTCTGTCATAATTTCACCTCTGTCTTTATCACAACCGGTTAACCCGTCAGTATATTTATAATACGACGTTTCCTATTTCATTCCTCCGCCGAACGGCGAAGGACAAATTCCTAATTTGTATTTTACTCCTTCGGCACGCCGAAAACTGTCCCAATTTGTTCGCCGTCAAAAAGGCGATAAAGCATTTTCGGGTCTGCGCCGCTTATGACACAGCAGCAAATTCCCGCTTCGTTGGCAATGGCCGCGGCGTTTACCTTGGTGCTCATGCCGCCCGTGCCGCGGTTGGAACCTGTGCCGCCCGCTATGGCGCGCACCTCATCGGTCACGCCGGCCACGTAAGGAATGCGCTTTGCGTCCGGGTTTACGCGCGGGTTGGAGTCGTACAGGCCGTCAATATCGGTTAAAATCACCAGCAAATCGGCGTCCACCAGCTTTGCCACTGTTGCGGAAAGCGTGTCGTTGTCACCGAAGTTGTTGCCGACCAGTTCGTCAATGGCAACGCTGTCGTTTTCGTTTACCACAGGGATAATATCCATTTTAATCAGTTCGTTGAACGTATTCTGCGTATTCTTTTTATTCAGCTCGTTTGCCACCACATCTGCGGTCAAAAGCACCTGACCCACAGTGCGGTTGTACTCGCCGAACAGCTTGTCATATGTAAACATCAGTTCGCACTGGCCTACGGCAGCGACCGCCTGTTTTTTCTCGGTCTCCTGCGGTCGCTCGGCTAGCCCCAGCTTGCCGACGCCTACGCCGATGGCGCCCGATGTGACGAGAACAATTTCTTTGCCGGAGTTCTGCAGGTCGCTCAGCACCTTGCAGAGGGTTTCCATGCGGCGAAGGTTCATTTTGCCGTTTTCATAGGTTAATGTGGATGTTCCGACCTTAACAACAATTCGTTTTGCCTGTGTAATAGCGGACATGTTGGTTTACTCCTCAACTCTTTGTAAAATTGATGATCCGGCGGCGCACGGAACTTCCGCAGCGCCGGTTTCCGGCTGTTCCTGCCCGTTTGGGTGAAACCGGCTTTCGCCCTGCCGCTAAAATTTCACCCGGACGGACTTTTCTAAATTATAGCATATCCCGTCGGGATATTGAAGAACAAAGTGCGAACGAAAATGAATTTGCGGGCTCTGCAGATTCCGCACCCGTTACCGCACAATATGAACGGTACCTTCTTTTCGAGCCGGCGCTTTGGGGGGCTCCCCGTTTCCATATCCGAGCGCGGCGGCCCCGCAGATAACATGTTCTTTGGGAATTCCCAAATCGGCCAAGAATTCACGTACCCCGGCGCTTGCGTTCAGCCAAGTGAGCTGGTTTACCCAGCAGGAACCAATGCCCAGCGATTGCGCCGAAAGGAAAACGTTCTGCAGCGCGGTGGAACAGTCCGCCATGGCGTTGGGGTAGTCCGGCACATTGGAGGCGATAATCAAAGTAGGGGCATGGTAGTAAAAGTTAAACTCCTCATTCAGTGCGCGCTTTCTTGCACCGAGCTTTGCAGGGTATTCCTTTTCCCCCGGCTGCCATTCCAAAAAGCCCAAACGGACTCGCTCATTCAGTGCTTCCAGTGTCTTTTTGTTTTGCACCGCGGTAAAAAGCCAAGTCTGGTTATTACTGCCGCTTGGCGCGTACACCGCCGCGTTCAAAATACGATTCAGTTCTTCTTCCGAAATCTGCGTTTCTTTAAAATCACGCACGCTCCTGCGGGTTTGAATGCAGTCTAAAACTTCGTTATTCATGGAATCGTCCTCCTTTTCTTCCGGCCTGCCATAAAAGTTCTGCTTATATAAACAGCCACCCGAAAATTCGGATGGCTGTCGGCGGCTTCGCCGCTTCAAATCGAAACCAAATGCTGTTTCGAATTCAATTACTGNNTGGGTTTGTTGGTGTTTGCGATAAATCCGTTGCTTGCGCGCGGACGGTCATCATGGCGATCGTCATGGCGGCGGTCGTCGCGGCGCGGAGCCGGACGGCGGGGTGCGTCGGAAATTTCATTTTCCGGAACAAGACCTTCCACCTCGATCAAAGCGTCACGGCGGGAAAGGTTCAGTCTGCCCTTATCGTCAATTTCAAGCACCTTAACCATTACTTCATCGCCCACGTTAACCACGTCGGTCACCTTTTCGGTGCGCTTTACGTCAAGGCGGGAAATGTGAACCAAGCCCTCTTTGCCCGGCGCAATTTCAACAAACGCGCCGAAGTCCATAATACGGGTTACCTTGCCGTTGTAAATCGCGCCCGGCTCCGGGTCGTTTACAATGGTGTCGATGATGGTCATTGCACGCTGGCAGTTTTCAGCGTCGATGCCGGAAACAAACACATGGCCGTCTTCCTCAACATCTACCTTTACGTTGCACTCGGCACAGATCTTCTGAATGACTTTGCCGCCCGCACCGATGACTTCGCGAATCTTTTCGACCGGAATTATGGTGGAAAGCATTTTCGGAGCGTACTTGGAAAGTTCCTTGCGCGGCTCCGGAATGGCCTTAAGCATAACTTCGTCCAGAATATAATCTCTTGCCTTGTGTGTCTTTTCCAGCGCTTCCTTTACCATTTCGGGGGTAAGGCCGTCTATTTTCAAATCCATTTGGATTGCGGTAATACCTTCGTGGGTACCGGCAACCTTAAAGTCCATGTCGCCGAAAAAGTCTTCCAGGCCCTGAATGTCAACCATGGTCATCCAGCGTTCGCCCTCGGTAATCAAACCGCAGGAAATTCCGGCAACCGGTGCCTTAATCGGCACGCCTGCCGCCATCAGTGCCAGCGTGCTGCCGCAGATGGATGCCTGAGAAGTGGAACCGTTAGAGGAAAGAACTTCGGAAACAAGGCGGTATGCATACGGGAACTCTTCCACCGCCGGAATAACCGGAACAAGCGCTCTTTCGGCAAGTGCGCCGTGACCGGTTTCACGTCTGCCCGGGCCGCGGCTCGGTTTTGTTTCGCCTACGGAGTAGGACGGGAAATTGTACTGGTGGATATAGCGTTTGCTCTCTTCCTCGTCAATGCCGTCGAGGAGCTGGCAGTCGCTGACCGGGCCGAGGGTTGCAACGGTGAGAACCTGTGTCTGGCCTCTGGTAAACATGCCGGAGCCGTGCACACGGGGCAGAAGATCGACTTCCGCGTTCAGCGGGCGCATCTGATCCATGGATCTGCCGTCCACGCGCTTCTGCTCGTCCAGCAGCCAGCGGCGAACAATGTACTTCTGGGTCTTGTACATGCACTCGTCAATTTTTGCAGCCTGATCAGGGTATATTTCATCGAATTTCTCGTGTACTTTTTCGTAAATGGGCTTCAGTCTGGCGTCACGCACGGACTTGTCGTCCGTATCAAGCGCAAGCTTTACGTCTTCCATTGCGAATTCCTTAATGGAGCTGAGCATTTCTTCATCCGGCTCATTGCTTGGGTAATCGAATTTCGGCTTACCGATTTCCGCTTTAATGCCCTTAATGAACTCGATGATCTTCTGGTTGGCTTCGTGGCCTGCCATAATGCCGTTGTACATTACTTCGTCGGATACAATGTTCGCGCCCGCTTCAATCATGGCAATGCGGGAATCGGTGGAAGCAACGGTAACCGCCATTTGGGAAACCGCACGCTGCGCCGAGGTGGGGTTAATTACATACTGGCCGTCCACATAACCGACAGAAACGCCGGAGATGGGGCCTTTCCACGGAATGTCGGAAACACTGATAGCGATGGACGTACCGACCATAGCCGCAATTTCAGGCAGGCAGTCGTGGTCGACCGCCATAACGGTGCAAACAACAGAAACGTCGTTGCGCATATCCTTCGGGAAAAGCGGACGAATCGGGCGGTCGATTACGCGGGAAACAAGAACCGCTTTATCGCTCGGGCGGCCTTCCCGTTTCAGGTAAGAACCCGGGATTCTGCCCACGGAGTAGAGCTTTTCTTCAAAGTCAACGGAAAGCGGGAAAAAGTCGACGCCTTCACGCGGCTTCGCCGCTGCGGTTACGGCAACATGAACAACCGTTTCGCCGTAGCGAACCAGGCATTCGCCGTTTGCAAGCTGAGCCATCTTTCCGGTTTCAACTACAAGCGGACGTCCGGCAAAATCGATAGAATACGTTTTGAAATTTTCGAACATACTGTTCCTCCATTTTTCTTATTTTACGGGGAAACAGGTTTAGCAATAAAACCAACCCGCGGGTTCCGGGGGCTCGTTTCACTGCTAAAATCCCATTTCTGCCCGCAATGAATTTTGCATAATAGCCTAAAGGCAGGCGGCTGACGCCGCCTGCCCAGTCAGACTGTAATTACTTACGGATTCCAAGCTTTGCAATAATGGTACGGTAACGCTCAATGTCGTTGTTCTGCAGGTAGTTTAGCAGGCTTCTTCTGGAGCCAACCATCTTCAGCAGTCCGCGGCGTGAGTGGTGATCTTTCTGGTGTGTTCTGAGGTGCTCGGTCAGGTCATTGATTCTCTTTGTGAGAACAGCAATCTGAACTTCCGGGGAACCTGTGTCGCCCTCATGCATGGCGTACTCTTGGATTATTGCGGTCTTTTCTTCTTTCAACATGGTCTTTTCCACCTTTTAAAATATTTACCCTCAGTCGCAGAACACGGCCGGTGAAATCCCCGTTGGGGCTTACTCCGTAATCCGGGAAAGGGGCATAGTACTGAAATATTATAACATCTGCGCCGCCGTTTGTAAATCCTTATTTCGCGGCGGGCAGGCTTATTTCCCTGTAAAAAATTCCTTTGCCTGGTCTCCATCTTTTAGGATTGCCTCTTTTAGCTCCGCTAATCCGTTAAAGCGCACTTCCGGGCGAATAAATTTTAACAAATCCACACGCACAACCTCTCCGTACAAGTCGGGGCCGCGGTAGTCGGGCATCCACGTTTCCGCCAGCGCGCAAGCGGAACCGACCGTGGGTTTTGTACCCACATTGGTTACCCCCACATATTCTTCGCCGCGAAACGTTACTTTGGAAACATACACACCGAAAAGAGGAAGTATAAAATTACGCGGAATCGCCTGATTGAGCGTAGGCGTACCCAGTTCCCGGCCGATTCTTCGGCCGTGCTGCACGGCGGAAAGGTAACAGTAGGGCCTGCCGAGCAGTTTTGCCGCTTCATCCACCTCGCCGTTGGCAATCAGCCTTCGAATGCGGGTGGAGCTAACGGGGTGACCACCGGAAAGCCCGCCGCCCGCCACTTCGGCACGGATTCCGTTTTCGGCGCACAGGCGCGTTAAGTCTTTACTGTTTGCCGCGCCGCCGCGTCCGAACGTAAAGTTAAACCCGCAGCAGACTTCTTTGGCATGGCACACATCCACCAGAATCCGCTTCACGAAATCTTCGGGGGAAAGGTCCTTGACCTGCGCGAACCGCAGTACGTAAAGCTGTTCAATGCCGAATTCCTCCAGCAGACCAAGCTTTTGTTCCTGCGTAATGATTTCTCCGCCCGCGCTTTGACCAAGGTCGGCAAGCGGGTTTGCCGCAAAGGTAAATACCGTGGGCAAAAGCCCCTGTTTTTTTCCTTCCACCGCGGAAGAAATCACCTTTTTATGTCCCAGATGCAAGCCGTCAAAATTTCCCAGCGCTACTGCCGAGTCGCCTGTAGAGGGCGTTAAGTCGTAATATGTCTTCATTGTTGATGCTCCCAATGTTTTCGGCATTCTATTCGCCGGTGCAGAAAAGCCGCAGCACGGTCAGCTCGCCTTTTTCCCCGTTCACGGCGCCAAGGCCGAGAAATTCCCCCTTAGGGGAAAGCACGCGGAATACCGCGCCCTCTTTCCGCTCCCCGGGCGTTATGGAGGTGCGGTCCAGACTGAGCCCGCCGCCGTTGCGGAAGCGCTGTGCCTGTGCCGGGCTGACCTTCAAAGCGGGACGGCTGCGGAACAGGTATTCCACCGGCAGCACATGCCGTTCCAGTTCCCCCTGTTCAGACAAAGCCCGCGCCTGTTCCAGCGTGACCGCGTCCGAAAGGCGGAAGCCCGCCGCCGCAGTGCGGCGAAGCGAGGTCATTACGCCGTACGCGCCGAGCCGCTCGCCGAGGTCTGCGCAGATGGTGCGGATATAGGTTCCCTTCGAACAGCACACCGTAAGGCGGCCGCTTCGGGTTTGTTCGTTGTAGTCGTTCAGTTCCAGCCTGTAAATGGTGACAGGGCGCGCCTGGCGCTCCACTTCAATCCCCTGACGTGCAAGGGTATAAAGCCGCTGGCCGTTGACCTGTACGGCGGAATACATGGGCGGAAGCTGTAAAATCTCCCCGCGAAAGGCGGGCAAAACCGCTTCCAGCTGTTCCCTTGTCACCGGAACATCGCTTTCCGCCAAAACTTTGCCGGTGCTGTCCTGCGTATCCGTTGAGCAGCCCAGCCGAAACCCGGCTTCGTATTCTTTGTCGGTATCCTCTAAGAGCGGCGCAGCCCGCGTCGCCTTGCCCAAAAGCAACGGGAGCACACCCGTCGCCATAGGGTCAAGCGTGCCGGTATGGCCGATTTTTTTCTGGCCGCAAATGCGCCGCATGACTGCAACCACGTCGAACGAGGTAAAATCCTGCGGCTTATCAAGTATGATGACGCCGTCCATTCTGTTTTCGCTCCCCGTTCCGCCGCAAAGCAGATTATAGTTTTGTCAGATATTCGCCGATGGCACTGACCATTTGTGTTTTTGCTTCCTCCAGCGTGGTGTTAAATGTGCAGCCCGCCGCACCGGCATGGCCGCCGCCGCCGAATTTTGCGCAGATTTCGGAAGCGTTGACCGGCTGCTGGGCACGCAGGGAAATTTTATAGCCCCCCGCCGCCTTTTCGCGGATAGTCACGCCGATAAGCACGCCTTCGATTTGACGGGGAATGGAGGAAAGCCCCTCCATGTCGTCTTCTTTTGCGCCGGTTTCCGCAATCATCTTCTGGGTAATGACGATAACCGCCACGCGGTCGTCGTAAAAATACTCAATGGTGTCCACCACGCGGCGCTCCATTTCCATATGGGCGCGACTTTTGGTGTCGAACATCAGCCGGTTGATTTTCGGTGCGTTCATGCCCGTTTCTACCAAATCCGCCGCAATGCGGTATGTGGCCGGGGTCACGTTGGTGTATTTAAAGCAGCCGGTGTCCGTCGTAATGCCGGTGTACAGGCTGGCAGCAATCAACTGGTCAATTTCCACGTCCATCTGCTTCAGCAAAGTGTAAATCAGTTCGCACGTAGCCGAGGCCTTCGGGTCAATGTGGCAGCGCGCCGCATAGCAGGTGTTTGACGGGTGATGGTCGATACAAAGGTCAATCTTCTTCCCGTACTGACTTACAAGCGGTTCCCCAAGCAGCGTAAGGTCGGCAATATCCACCGCGACGACAACGTCGGGGGAAAACTCCTCCGGCTTTACTCCGTCAAACAGGTACCGGTATTTCGGCCCGATTTCGTCGGAGCATTTGATCATTGCGTGTTTGCCCAGCTGCTGCAGCCCGCGGCACAGCGCCGTGGAAGCGCCGAGGGTGTCGCCGTCAGGAAACTGATGGCTCAGAATTAGAATATGATCCACGCCGCGCAGGTACTCCGCAGCCTCATTTAAGCTTATCATCCGGTTCACTCCTTAAGTCATTGAGCAGTTTGGAAATATTTGCGCTGTACTCAATGGAATCGGTTGCCTTAAATACAAGTTCGGGCACATGCCTTAAATCAAGCCGCGCGCCGAGTTCGTGACGAATAAAGCCGGAAGCGGATTTCAGGCCGGTAACCGCCTGCTTCGCCTGATCCATGCCCCCCATCNNGGTAACATCCACGCGGACAATGCTGATTAACCCCTGAACCCGCGGGTCCTTCAGTTCACGGAAAATCGCGCTTAATTCGCGCCGGATGTCCTCGGTGGTACGCCCCATTCTGTGGCTGGCCATAATTTTAAAATCCTCCGTAATAAACAAAAGTGGGAATGTCTTTCGTTCTGTCACTGCCGCCCTTCCCGCCGCCGGATGAATTCTTTTCCGCCGGAAGCAAAGGCCGCCGGAGGCGGCCCGAAAGAGATTCGTATTTCATTATTCCCGGATTGATCGCTTTGATAATCAATCCCTGTATTCTTCCATAATGAAGGCTTCAAAAATGTCGCCTTCCTTAATGTCGTTAAAGCGCTCCAGACCGATACCGCAGTCGTAGCCGTCGGCAACTTCTTTTACGTCGTCTTTAAAGCGGCGCAGAGAAGCGATTTTGTCTTCCGTAATCACAATACCGTCACGCACAACGCGAATTTGCGAAGCGCGGGTGATTTTACCGGAAGTAATGTGAGCGCCGGCAATGGTTCCGACATTGGTAATTTTGTAAACTTCGCGGCATTCCGCTTTGCCCAAAGCAACTTCGCGGAATTTCGGGGCAAGCATGCCCTTCATCGCGGATTCAATTTCTTCAATGCAGTCGTAAATGATGCGGTACAGGCGCATATCCACGCCGTCGCGCTTTGCATTTTCTTCCGCCACTGGGTCAGGGCGCACGTTAAAGCCGACAATGATCGCATTGGATGCAGAAGCAAGCATAACGTCGGATTCGTTGATGGCGCCGACGCCGCCGTGAATGACATTCACGCGAACTTCTTCGTTGCTCAGCTTTTCCAGCGACTGGCGAACCGCTTCCACGGAACCCTGAACGTCTGCCTTGACGATAATCTGCAGTTCTTTCATTTCGCCCTGCTGCATCTGCTCGAACAGATTGTCAAGAGTAACCTTGGTGCGGGAGTTGAACATTTCTTCCTTCTGCTCGGTGCGGCGCTGGTCAACCAGTTCACGTGCCAAACGTTCATCGGAAACGGCATTGAATACATCGCCGCCGGTCGGTACGTCGTCCAAACCGGTAATTTCCACCGGAACACTTGGGCCAGCCTGTTCAATCTACGTTCCGTTTGCATTGGTCATTGCGCGCACACGGCCAACGGAAGTACCCGCAACAATAATGTCGCCGGTGTGCAGCGTACCGTTCTGTACCAACATGGTGGCAATCGGGCCGCGGCCTTTATCCAGTCTGGCTTCAATGACGGTTCCTCTGGCCGCACGGTCCGGATTGGCCTTCAGTTCCTTCATGTCGGCTATCAGAATAATCATTTCGAGCAGTTCTTTAATACCGGTCTGCTTTACGGCGGAAACCGGAATACACGGTGTGTCGCCCCCCCATTCTTCCGGAACCAACTCGTATTCCGTCAGCTGTTCCATAACGTGCTGCGGGTTTGCGCCCGGTTTATCCATCTTGTTAATGGCAACGATAATGGAGACGTTGGCGGCTTTTGCGTGGTGAATCGCCTCAATGGTCTGCGGCATGATGCCGTCGTCCGCGGCGACAACCAGCACGGCAATATCCGTTACCTGCGCGCCTCTGGCACGCATGGTGGTAAACGCGGCGTGACCCGGCGTGTCAAGGAAAGTAACGTCACGGTCGCCAAGCGCTACCTGATACGCACCGATGTGCTGCGTAATGCCGCCCGCTTCGGTCGAAGTTACGGNNTGACGGATTGCGTCGAGCAGAGAAGTCTTACCGTGATCAACGTGACCCATAACCACGACAACCGGAGCGCGGGGAAGCAGATTGTCGTCTTTGTCCTCGCTGTCGTCGATGATTCTTTCTTCAATGGTAACAACGACTTCCTTTTCCACCTTCGCGTGGAATTCCATTGCAACCAGCGTCGCGGTGTCAAAATCGATGGTGTCGTTTACGGCGGCGAAAACGCCCAGAGCCATCAGCTTCTTGATTACTTCCGCCGCGGTCGCCTTCAGGCGCAGCGCAAGCTCGCCCACGGTAATTTCGTCGGGAATTTGAATGGTAATCGGTTTTGCCTTGCGCTCCAGCGCAATACGGCGAAGACGCTCGGACTCTGTTTCCTTGCGGGAGTTCCTCGGCTTGCGNNTAAGCTTCTGCTTCTGAACCGTATTTTCCGTTTTGATTTTTTCGGATGCAAGACGGTCATATTTTTCGTTGTATTTATCAAGCTCTACATGGGAAGAGCGTGTGTCGACAATTCTGCCTTCCGGCCGTTTGATTGCGGCATTGGGATCCCTTGGCGCGGCCGGCGCCTGAGGTCTTCTCTGCTGCGTCGCATTTTGCTGTGCGACCGGTCTTTGCTGCTGCTGTACCGGCGCCTTCGGTGCGGTTGGCTTGGGGCCGACCGGGGTGATTTTTCCCGGCTTTACCGCCTTGCGTACAGGCGGCTGTGCCGATGCCGCCGCAGGAGCGGCAGAAACAGCAGGGGCAACCGAAGCGGCCGGTGCCGCGACCGGTGTTGCCGGAGCCTCCTGTTTTGGCTCAATTCTAACATCGGGCTTTTCCTGCTCCACTACAATTTCCTCCTGAGAAGCCTGTGCAAAATAAGGATCCAAGCTTTCCACACCGCTCTTCTGAGTAAAAGTTTCGAAAACGACATCAAGTTCGTTTTCCGTCAAAGCAGTCATATGTTTTTTTGTTTCGCCCGTATATTGCTGAAGGGTGTCAATAACATCCTTATTCGGAACGTTTAAGTCCTTTGCCACTTCATGAACCCTGTATTTAATCATCATATATAAAATTCCTCCTCATTCATCCGCGCACAGCGCAAGCAGCTTTTTTGCGAACCCAGCGTCATTCACCGCAACAACTCCGGTTCGCTTTCCAAGAGCCATGCTGATTTCGTCCATAGTCGCCTTGGTTCGCACCGCCGCAACCCCTTCCTCATTCGCCGCAAACTCCACACCGCCCGCTGTTCTGGGCGACAGGTCGCTTGCAAGCAGAATCAGGTGCGTTTGCCCCTTCCGCAGGGACTCGATTGCGGGGTCATTGCCCAGCGAGAGCCTTCCGGCCCGGCGTGCAATGCCAAGAAGATGCAATAACTTATCATTCATTTTAGCTGATTTCCTCCTCCATACGGTCATATACCTCATCGGGAATTTTGCAGGAGAAGGCTTTTTCAAATCTTCTCGCCTTTCGCGCCGCTTTCAGGCAGTCAATGCTGTTACAAACATACGCGCCGCGCCCCGGTTTCCGACCCGTCAAATCCAGCGAAATTTCCTGTTCGGGCGATTTCACTACCCGCACCAGTTCTTTCTTTGGTTTCATCTGGCCGCATCCCGTACACATGCGCAACGGCACTTTCTTCGGTTGCATCGCACACACCGCCTTTCTTGCATTGGACATTTATTCATCAACAAAATGAGCGGAAAACTCATTTGCAATTTTTTACTTCTCGGTTTCCTCGCCGAAAAAGCCGCTTTCGGGCTTAATGTCGATTTTCCATCCGGTTAATTTTGCGGCAAGGCGGGCGTTTTGGCCCTTATTGCCGATGGCCAGGGAAAGCTGGCTGTCCGGAACGGTCACGCGGCAGGCATGGCTGCCGTCTTCCGCCGGAATAACGGACACAACGTCCGCCGGGGAAAGGGCGGATGCAATAAACTTGGCGGGGTCTTCGTTGTATTCCACAATATCGATTTTCTCGCCGCCGAGTTCGTTTACAATGTTGGAAACACGCGCCCCGCGCGCGCCGATGCAGGCGCCCACCGCATCGACATCGGGGTTGTGGCTTAACACCGCCAGCTTTGTGCGGGAACCCGCTTCACGGGATACCGCCTTTATTTCCACTGTGCCGTCGTAAATTTCAGGCACTTCCGTCTCAAACAATCTTTTTACCAGATCAGGGTGAATTCGGCTGATCATGGCACGGGGGCCCTTTTCCGTTTCCTTTACATCCACAACGTAAACCTTGATGTGGTCGCCCTCTCTAATCTGTTCATCGCCGACCTGCTCGCTTTTGGGCAGAACCGCCTCCGCTTTGCCGATAAGCAGCGTTGCCGCGCCGGAGCGGGGGTCAATGCGCTCGACCAATGCGGTGACCAGTTCCTGATGTTTGCTTTGAAACTCCTGCATCATCTGTCCGCGCTCGCCGTCGCGAATTCCCTGGCGGATGATATTTCTGGCGGTCTGGGCTGCGATGCGGCCGAATTCCTTGGTGTTCAGCTGAACGGGAACCGTGTCGCCGAAGGTAGCGGTCGGAACGATTTCACGCGCGTCGGAAAGCAGGATTTCTTTGCCCGGGTCGGTTATGTCCTCAACGACGGTTTTGCGCAGGTACACGTCGAACGTGCCCTTTGCCGGGTCCATGTTAATTACGCAATCCTCGTTGCCATAGCTGTTTTTGCAGGCCGTCACGATTGCCTTTTTGATCCGGTCGAGCATAAAGTCGACCGGAATGCCCCTTTCCTTTTCCAGTAAACCAAGGGCCTCAAACACTTCGCTGTTCATTCCTCAATACCTCCAACAAAATCATCGTCCACCAGCCGCACCGATGAGGTGTCTTTTTTCGGCAGTGAAACCGCTTCTCCTCCATCCAACTGAAGGGTAATTGTAGCATCTTTATAATTTTCCAGTGTGCCGGTCAGCACACGGCGGCCGTCCTCCAAAGGACGGATCAGTTTCACANNACAAAAAAGCCGCAAAATGCTCCTCGCGCACCAGTTCCCGGTTCAGCCCCGGGGAGGAAACCTCCAGGCAGTACGCCTGTTCAATCGGATCCAGCTCATCAAGCGGCGTGTTGATTGCGCGGCTCATTGCTTCGCAGTCGTTAATGCCGACCCCGTCGGGCTTATCAATAAAAATTCTTAAAAACCAGTCGGCGCCCTCTTTCAAAAAGCGGACATCCCAAATGGAAAGCCCTAACCCCGCCGCAATCGGTTCGGCGAGTTTTCGTACAACTTCAACCGTATTGCCGCTCTTTTTTGCATAAGCCAATTCGATTCACCTCATAATACAAACAAAAGAGCGGGTCGCCCCACTCTTTCATCCTTCTTAATTATTACTTAGATAATAATATCACATCAAAAGTTTAAATGCAAGGAAAAATGGTGAAAATCCGCAAAACACCGGGCGCGGGCAAATTACGGTTTTACCGCCCGCGCGCCGATGCATCCTTTTTCACTATTCTTCCATCTGCTTGCCGAGGAATGCGGCAGCAACCTGAGCCAGCTTTGTTTCGGCTTCGTCGGGAACTGTCGATTCTTCGTTTTCCAGAAGGACGACTGCGCCGGTCACATCACTGGAAGCGATGATCGGGAACACAATGGATGCGGGCCGATCCACCCCTTCCACCGGTTTGAACTCGGACTTTCCGCTGCTGACAAAATTATGCCGGCTTTGCATGCACTCCTCCAGTTCGGGGGTCACGCGCCGTTCCAGGTATTCCTTGCGCGAAACGCCGGCCGCTGCGACAACATGGTCACGATCGCATACCAGCGTGGGCAGATTTGCCGACTTCGATAGAACTTCGGCATACTGTGCGGCAAATGCGGAAAGTTCACCAACCGGCGAATATTTTTTAAAAATCACCCCGCCCTGTGCGTCCGTAAAAATTTCAAGCGCATCGCCTTCACGAATGCGGAGCGTGCGGCGAATTTCCTTTGGTATGACAACACGACCTAAATCGTCAATTCTTCTGACTATTCCTGTAGCTTTCAAACTCCTTACCTCCTATTCGGTGATGTCATTGCTTATTATCCGCAGGGAAAGCTTGACTATGCAGTATTTTACAAGGGTGTTTCTGGAAAATTCAGCCCCCGTTTTCGCACGTTTCAGACAAAAAAAGAAACGCCGCGGGGAAATAAAAACGGAAGAAAACCCCTGAAACGCCTTTCTTTTCCAGACTTGTTTAAAATTGCGCATTTGGCACCATTTTACTTGTAAACGGCCGCGTGCCGTACTATAATAAAGCGTAGCAGTCTTACGGATAAAATTGGAGGTTTTACTTTGAAAAAGTTGATAAAATTTTGCGCCGCTGTGCTGGCGGCCGTCACCATGCTTTCCCTTACCGCATGTTCCGCGCGGTCTGCGATTACCGCCGATGATTTTTCCAAACAGGCAAAAGCACAGGGCTTCACCGTGAAAGAGTCTACTTCTTCCAACGCAGATGTGGACAAGTACCTGACTGCAACCAAAGAAGAGGCCGGCACCGAGCTGGTGTTCATTTCGTTTAAGTCCGATTCCGCAGCCGAATCCCTTTACACTTCCCTGAAAAAAAGCATTTCCGAAGGCGCACCCGCAACAGGGAAAACCTTGGATTCCGCAACATATAACAAATATACGCTGGCAAACGGGGAACTGAACCACACTTTGGCACGCATGGACGCCACGTTAGTGTATGGCAAAGCGAATTCCACTAATCAGGACCAGGTGGACGAATTTTTCAAAGCGATAAAATACTGAGTTTAGCTCCCGGAAAACCGGGGGCTGTTTTATTTTTACAATTTACAGAAAGAAAAACCGTCGGAGGAATAACCCCGGCGGCTTTTTTTATGACACAGAGCGGGGCAGAAAATCTAACTTGCCCCGAACTGTTTTCACCCTATTTTATTCCGTTAAAACAGCTTTGTTCCGGTAAACCCGGCAAATGCCAAAGAAAGTATCCCCACATAAATCAGCACCGCCGGCAGGCCGCTGAACGCCTTTGGCATATCGCCGTTTTTATAACGGGCAATTGCATGCGCCAGTACGGAAGCCGCCAGAAAAAACGCCGCGCCCGTGCCCAAAGCAAAGGCTACGGAATTTGCAACATCGAGCTTAAAGCTTTTCTGCACATACGGCATGGAAAGCACCACGGTGTTAATGGCGGCGGGCCACAAAACTTCGCCGTGCTCCTTAAAAAAGGACGAAGCCAGATATTTCAGCACAAAAGCCGCAATCAGGTACACTGCGGCAGTACACAGTGCAAAAATAACCGGACGAAGATAAATCAGCAAGTCACTGGACGCCAGAACCGGCGCGAGCAGTGCGCTTATTACACTGGAAATCAGCGTAAAAACCGTAATGAATACGGAATACAAGGCCAGTGTACGCGGTCTGCGCGCGGCGCGCAGCACCATACTGAACCCGATGCCGCCGGAAAACAGAATATTTTCCGCTGTAACCGCCATAAGGGCGGTCAGCAGAAGCTGTACAAATTCCGTCATGAACGTGCCCTCCTCTTTTCCGCCTTCTTCTCGCGCTTCTGGTTAATCCACTGAAGAAACGCGGCCAAAAAGCCCAAAAGAATAAACCCGAAAAACGGAAGGGAAACCCCTTTGTCCGCTGTGCCGTAAGTTCCCATGTTGGTGTGCCACACGCCGCCCTTAAGCCAAAGCTCGCGAACAACCGCACTGATGCTGATAACCGCAGCAAAGCCAAGGGAAGTTCCCAGTGCGTCGGAGGCGACCGCCCAGCCGATATGCGTGGGCGCATAGTCGTTGGCCCGAACAAGAATCAGCGAATTGCAAATCATCAGTCCGCCGAACATGCCCAGTGCGGTAATGGAATCGGGGATCAGGTGATCGGTCAGCCAGGCGGCGGGAAGGTAGAATACCGCCGTAGAAGCCAGCACAACGCCCGGCCTTACCCAATGCGGAACCATTTCGCCCACAAGGCAGGAAAACAGACCGGTGGGCAGAGCAATAAAGAAAAACAGAACGGAAAGTTCCACCGCGTTGCGCAGGTTGTACCCCGCGGCAACAATCGGATAAATTCCGAGTGCGCCCACCAGAACCGGGTTTTTAAAAAACAGGCCGTTAAAAAATATTTTGGAGGTTTCAGGGAATATATGCTGACGGCTCTGGCTGCTCTTGTTTCGGTTACTAGGCTTCACTCAGCTCACCCCTCCATCCCTTTGCGCGGCAGATAATATCGTCAATCAGCGGCGCGCAGGCATTCGCAATCAGCACCGCAAATGCGGCGCCCTGTTCGAACGCACCGTAAAAACGGAACAGCATTACCAGCACGCCCGCAAATGCACCGTAAAGGCACCGCCCAAACGCAGTGTGCGGCGAAGTTACCGGGTCGGTAACAAGGAACACAGAGCAGAAAAACAGCGAGCCGGAAAGCAGCTCGTATTTTACCGAAGTGAGCGGGTCGCAGGCAATGCGCGGAAAAAGCGCGGCAATCAGCGCCGCTGCGATTAAAAAGCAAACCGTAATTTCCAGCCGTGCGGTGCGCTTTAAAAACAAGTACAACCCGCAGGCGCCAACCACCAGAACCGTTGTGGTGCCGATTGGCCCCGGAAAATTGCCCCACAGCATTTCAAACGGAACAATGCCCGGTTTTAAACCGCTTTTCAGCACCGCCGCAGGCGACGCAGCCAGCGGAACAATACTGTTGGCAAACGGCGGAAGCACCGCGCCGGACTCAGGATTAAAATAGGAAAAAATCAGCTGCGGCCAGCAAATCGCCGCAAAGGCAAATCCGGCTGCGGCCGGGTTAAACGGGTTGCGCCCGGTGGAACCGAACGGCCCCTTCGCAACTAAAATGGCAAATCCGCCCGCCGCACTGGGGAGCCACATGGGAGCGTTCACCGGCATGAGCAATACAATGATCAGTCCCGTCACCATAGACGAACAGTCGCTGATGCCGGTGCTTTTTGTCTGAACCAGATTAAACAGGATTTCCGTTACGGCGCAGACGGCTGCGGTAAGCGCCGCCATAACCGCAGGGCGCGGCCCGAAGCGGATGACCGGTAAAATCAGCAGAAGCGCCAGCGCAAACAGCACGTCGCGCATCATGGAGGCAACGGAGGTTTCCCTTCTGATAAAAGGGCCCCGCATTTTTTGTAAGGTCAATTGAAGTCACCGCTTTTCTTGATTGCCGCAGCTTTGTTTACCATGCCCGAAAGATCGATTCCCGACGGACAGACAAGGGAACACGAGGCGCAGCCAATGCAGCGCTGTGCGTTCAGCAGACGGAGCGGATTTGGCTTTTCCCGCTCCATTTCCTGTAAAATTCGCCACGGAATAATTCCACGGGGGCAGGCGCGCGTACAGCGCCCGCAGCCGACGCAGGTATATGTTTTATGCAGCGGCCGCCGGATCAGGGCGATCACGCAGCGTGTGTTTGCCGTAATGGGAGCGGTAAGGTCGGTTACTGTTTTTCCCGTAACCGAGGAACCGGTAATGACAAGGCGAGTACGCTCGCTTACGCCGCAAAAGTCAAACAGGCTTTGCAGCGGCATGCCGATGCGCGCCCTTAGGTTGCACCAGGTTTCCACGCCTTCGCCCGCCACGGTAACGACCGTGGTATTCTGCGCTTCCCCGTCGTCTACGGCGGCGGTCAGCGCGGCACAGGCCTGTGCCCCCACATACGCGGTCTTTTTGTTGCCAAACCGCCGCTTCAGCAGCGCGCGGGCAGGGTAACGTTCCCCTGCGGCAATCAGGTCGGCGCGCGGGTTAATCTTCTTAATCCGTTTTGCTTCCCGTGCCGTGGCAACCACTATTTTATTTGCCTTTGCCCCGCAGGCTTTGGAAATAAACACCAACCCCGCAATAATTGCATCCGTGTTTTCACGCAGCGTGGCAATGGCGCTTGTAGTATAGGGGTCCTCATCCAGACAGCAGGCCAATACAATATCAATTTTCATCTGGCGCATCCGCTTCAGCTTCTGGCAGAGCGGCACTCCGTCGAACTCATCAATAATATTCGCCGACTCCGCCGCCGCGATAATCGCGTCCGCACCGAAGTTCCCTTTGGGGGGCATAAAATATTTCTCCTTGGGGAAGCTGTCCGGAACCGGCAGTACCTGAATGGGATATTTCAGGGATTCGACCTTATGCTGTTCCAGTCTTACGCCACGTCGAACGATCACGCCGCATCACCTCCCGTAATGTATCTTTATAACGCTGCCGCCTTCAGTTCGGCAATCGCAGCCTTCGCGTCTTCCGCCTTGAACACGCTTGTCCCTGCTACGCACACATCGACGCCGGCCTGCGCGGCAGTGTGGATGGTGCGGTCCTGAATACCGCCGTCCACCTGAACCACCAGGTCAGGTTTTTTCGCCTTCAGGGCGCGCACCTTGGGCATCATGTCCTCCATAAAGCTCTGGCCGCCGAAGCCGGGCTCCACGGTCATGACCAGAACCATGTACAGCTGGTCAAGGTAAGGGTAAACGGCTTCCACCGGCGTGCCGGGCTTAATGGCAATGGCAGGCTTGGCGCCCCCGTCACGAATGGCGGCGATAGTTTTTGCCGTGTCGGAATCCGACTCAATATGGAACGAAATAATATCCGCACCGGCTTTCAAAAAATCGGGAATATAACGCAGCGGCTCGCTGATCATCAGGTGCACGTCAAAGGGCATGTCCGTTTCTTTGCGAACCGCGGCGACGACCGGCGCCCCGAAAGTAAGGTTCGGCACAAAGTGCCCGTCCATAATATCCAGATGAATCCAGTCCGCACCGGACTTGTCCATTCTTTTTACTTCATTTCCCAGCTGCGCAAAATCCGCAGAAAGCACCGAAGGTGCAATTAACATGTTCCATTCCCCCGTAAACATACTTTGTTTTATTCTACCCTAAATTCCGGCTTTTTTCAACTTCATTCCGGTTGTTTGCCAAATGTTTGTAAAAACCCGAGCCGTGGGTGCCCGGGATGTATAAAACACAGGGCGTTGACACATCGCTGCCGGGCGTTACCGTGTTATAGGCGCCTGCCGGGGCAAACCCCGGCAGACAATCTATAAATGAAGCGGTTGAAATATATTTGCCCCGCACTCTATTGTATGCTACCGTGTGAATTTTGGCAGTAAAACTTCGCCCGCAGCGCAAGATTTTCGAAACAAAAAGGCTCCGCTTTCGCGGAGCCCGTTATTCGGAATCATCCCCGGAACCACTGCCCGGCTCGTCCTTACCGGGGCCCTCGGCCTTTTGCCTTTTGTTTTCCCGGAAGAACGCAACGCACATGAACAAAAGCGCAACCGCGGTAACACCCCGGAACGCCCAGCCCCACGCGCCCGCAAACAGATTTTGCGGCAGAACGGCGTCTGCCAGCCACCAGCACCCAAGAAGAAGAAAAAAAGCACCGGCCCCATAAAAAACACGGTTTTCTTTCCCCATACGGAAAATTAAAATCAGACCGACCAAAAACCACATTCCGGCGTAAATNNCTATAGCCCGGGAAAAGCCTGTTGTCAAGCGTTATGCGCAGTTTCTTGCATTCTGCTTTTCGGTTTGCTGCGGACGGTGCACATGCCGGCGCACCGCGCGGCGCGTCCGAATAATTTTTTCCCTGCGAAGCTGCACAAAACAACAAAAGCCGACCACTGCCTGCAAAAAAAGCTGAATCAGCTGGAAAGTCCAGTTGCCGCCGCCTGCGTACATGACCAGAAAGCCCATCAGCCCGGTTACCGCACACAAAGTACGGCTGTTTTCCGATTTGGGCTTGAATTTAAAAAATAGCGCCGCTGCCAGAATCATCATTGCCATACCGGTAAAAATATTCATTCATATCCCTCCGAATTTATATCGCTCATATGTTCTACTGCTTGTTTTTATAATAGCACATATGTTCTGCTAAATGCAAGCCCTGATTTTTGATAGGTGCTTTTTTGGTACTGTACGGGATTTGCGTGTTTTCAGCAGAAACGTTTGCTCTTTTTGCTAAAACTCGGAGTTCAACCGGGTTATAAAAAAAGAACGGGGAAATCCCCGTTCTTTTACAGTACGTAAATTCTCATGTTGCGCACGCCAAAGCTTTTACATTGGCTGCTGGTTGGATAATACAGGTCAGCCACAATGCGGCCCGTCATTACCCCGCCGCCGGTGTCGGCAGCTGTGGCATAACCGTAAACGGTTCTGCCGTCCGGTGAAGTAATATATAGCTTAGAACCGTAAGGAATCACATTCGGATTCACCGCGACCAGCCCAAAGGCCGCCGCCCGGCCGGTTGAGGTCGAACCGCCACCGGTGTATGCGGTGCATCTGCCCGTAATTACTTTGCGGTAATCCACATTTTTTCCGTTATGATCGACAAGCGTACCGTCCGCACCGACGGACGCAATTGCACTCGGCTTTTTTTTCGTACCGACCAGCGTCACCTGATTCACCGGCTTGGCGGTAACGGTCGTACTGACAATGCTGCTGTCGGTCAGTTTTCCGTCAACCAGCTTTTGTCTGGTTATCACCGTCTGACTGCCCTTTTGCCCGGCAGTTTTTATTTTCTTTGTCCCCTTGTAGAGTGTGCTGTCGTTCACATTCGTATTGGAGTATGCAATATCCTGCGCTGCTGTAACTTCTTTGTACGTAACCCTGGCAACGGTCAGTTTCATTCCTTCGGCTACGGCGCTTGCCTTTGCCGGAGTAACCATGTCTTCATTGCCAAGAGAAACACCGGCTTCTTTCAAAGCTTCTTCTACCGTCCCCTGCGGAACAACGGCCGTTTTTGTCTGGCCGTCTGCGGTAACGGTAATATTGTACTTGCGTTTCACATCAATCTGCATTCCATTGGAAACACCTGTGCTCCTGCTTGGAATTACGATGTCGTTGGAGCCGGGAGTGACTCCTGCTGCTTCCAGTGCATCTGCGACGGTATCGCCGTAATGCACGGTAACGGTTTTTACGGAACTGTCTGCGGAAACTTTTACGTCATAAGCGCTCTTTACGACGATATTAATGTCGCCGCCCGAAGCCGGGGCTTCACTGCGGACAACCAGATCCTTTGCTCCTACCTTAACTCCCGCTGCTTGAAGAATATCTCCGGTATCGGTGCTGAACAACTGAACGCTCTTTTTCGCGCCGTTGTAATTAATATTTGCATTGCAGGTTGTCGCCGCTACCGTGACAACCGACCCTACCGTAATCAGTATCATTACGGTCAGCGCCGCAGCCCGTTTTGTCAGGCTTTTTAGATACGGAGTATTCTCTTTAAAAAATCGCATTTTTTCACCCTTTTCCTTGTATCAGCAAGTAGATTTTGGACTTTCATCCCCACTTTGCCGACCTTCAGTTCTTAGGATATGCATGATGTTGGTAATTATATTCACTTAATGCATAGCTGTCAAATCATCAGTTGAACTAAATTTATTTAATTTGCACAAACCAATTTTTCATATTATTCTAAATTATAATAATAACAATGCTGTAACACAATTTTTTTCCTTTTTCTGGGTGTGAAATGGAGATTGTTTCTGTGCAAAATGCAAGAAAAACGAAAGTTACAAACTTGTTACAAATATTACAAGACTGTTTTATATAAAAAACAGCATAAAAAAGCCTTGTCCAACACAGTTCTAACCGTTAAAATTTACTCGAAAACGGCTCTGCTGCTGGGTTTTTTCTGTTTTGTCGTATTCTGGAATTTTTCCCTGTTTTTTACACGATTTGAAAGAACGATTTTTAAAGCGGAATCTTTACTTTTATTGCTCTGTAATTTCTGATTCAGACTATTGTTCCCGATTTTCCGGCTTTTTGCAGCCGACCCGGCACGAAAAAACGCCGGTTGCCCTGTGCAATGAATTCGGCGAACGGATTCAATAAAAACTGCTATATATATGTAAGAAAAACGCGACCGTTACAACGCCGTTATAAATCGGAATTCGAACCATAAGGCGCCGCAAAAGCGGCAAACAAAGCCGAAAAAGCCAGGAATCATGCCGTTTTTTATACTATTTGTATTAGAAATAACGCATAATTAAGAATAATACGCGGGTAAAAAAGCCTCTTTTCTATATATATAGAAAAGAGGGAGGATTCACTGCCGGTTTTCTGTTTGACAGCAGAACGTAGGAACAGCCATACAACAAAAAGCAGCCCCCGTAAAACGGAGGCTGCAGAAAATCAAATTTTCAATCTTATCTTCGCGTTCGGCTTTCCTTATAACAGGTTGTTTGCAACGACCAACGCAGCAAATACGATGGAAACCATAGAGGTAAGCTTGATAAGAATGTTGATGGACGGCCCGGAGGTATCTTTGAACGGATCGCCGACGGTGTCGCCGACAACAGAAGCTTTATGCTGGCTGCTGCCTTTTCCGCCGTGTGCACCCTGCTCAATGTATTTTTTCGCGTTGTCCCATGCGCCGCCGGAGTTCGCCATCATAATAGCGAGCACAAAACCGGTAACCGTATTGCCAGCGAGAAGTCCCGCTACGCCTTCCGGCCCCATCAGAAGTCCGACCGCGATCGGAATGATGATTGCAACCAGTGCGGGGGCGATCATCAGCTTTTGCGCGGAACGGGTGCACATATCTACACAGGAAGCATAGTCCGGTTCCGTTTTTCCTTCCAGAATACCAACAATCGTTTTAAACTGACGGCGCACTTCAAGAACAATAGATTGTGCCGCTTTGCCAACCGCGTCCATCGTAAGAGCGGCGAACAGGAACGGCAGCATGCCGCCAATGAACAAACCGACAAGAACCTTCGGGTTAGTAATTGCCAGGTCCAGTTTCAGGTTCGGATTAATCTGATGTACCTTATCAATATAAGAAGCGATCAGCGCAAGAGCAGTCAGCGCGGCGGAACCGATGGCAAAGCCTTTTCCGGTGGCCGCTGTGGTGTTTCCGAGGGAATCCAGCGCGTCGGTTCTTTCTCTTACATAGTCATCCATGTGCGTCATTTCGGCAATACCGCCGGCGTTGTCCGCAATTGGGCCATACGCGTCGGTTGCCAGTGTAATACCAAGGGTGGATAACATTCCAACGGCGGACAAACCAATGCCGTAAAGTCCGGTATTGAAGTTCGTTGCCCCGCCGGTGCAGTAATAGCTTACCAAAACGGAAATGCCAACAATGACAACCGGAGCAACGGTGGAAAGCATTCCAAGCGACAGGCCGCTGATGATTACGGTAGCGGAACCGGTTTCACTGGAACCTGCCAGGCGCTGCGTCGGCTTATAGGTGTCGGATGTGAAATATTCTGTGATAGCGCCAATCAAAACGCCCGCAACCAACCCGGATAACACCGCGACGTACAGTCCCATCTGGTCGGGCAGCAGGAATCTTATGACAAAATACGCTGCAATAACAATGATGATTGCACTGATATATGTACCGGTACGAAGCGCCCGAAGAAGGTTTTTCTGCGAAGCGCCTTCCTTTGTCTTTACAAAGAAAGACCCGATAATGGATGCGAGTACACCGAATGCTGCCAACAGCATCGGTACCGCAACTCCTTTTACACCAAATCCTGCAGCAACTGCTAGTGCCGCTGTGGATACAATAGAACCAACATAGGATTCGTACAGGTCAGCGCCCATTCCGGCTACGTCGCCCACATTATCGCCCACGTTGTCTGCAATAACCGCCGGGTTGCGGGGGTCGTCCTCCGGAATACCGACTTCTACCTTACCCACAAGGTCCGCGCCAACGTCCGCTGCCTTCGTGAAAATACCGCCGCCGACTCTGGCAAAAAGTGCCATGCTGGAAGCGCCCATTCCAAAGGTAAGCATATTCGCCGTAATCTGCATAATCCGTTCGTCGGCCGGAAGATTTTGAAATGCCGCGTTCAAAATCAAATACCAAATGGACAAATCCAGCAGTCCAAGCCCAACTACCGTAAAGCCCATGACCGATCCGGCGGAAAAAGCAACCCTAAGCCCTTTATTCAGGCTTTTGGAAGCACCCTCCGCTGTTCGGCAGTTTGCCATAGTCGCGGTGCGCATTCCGATAAACCCGGAAAGGCCGGAAAAGAAACCGCCCGTTAAAAATGCAAAGGGAGTAAAGAAGCTTAAGTATCCGTTAAATGCCATAATTAATAGAATACAGAACACAGCCGCAAAGAAGAGCGCAACGCCTGTGTACTGGCGTTTCAAATAGGCATTGGCACCTTTTTTTACCGCTTCGGAAATTCGCAGCATTTCCGACGTGCCACCCGGCTGTTTTTTGACCCGCAGGAACATAAACAGCGCAAAAAGCAGCGCAAGTAATGAACCTGTTGCAACGAAATAGATTGCATCCATAAGTATAATACCTCCAAGCATAATTTTTGTCTGTACTCATTATAAAATACTATTCGCACTTCATCAACTATATTTTAAAAAAATTGTCAATAAAATATATGAAAATTAGACAAAGATTTAACAATGTTTTTTCTCATTAGAAATTATGCTTGTTTTTGTTGTCTTTTTCTTTTATGCAGTTCTTATTTCGTATTATACGGAAACGAATTCCCCTTGCCCGTCACACTGTTTCAATTTTGTTATGAAAATAATGCTGATACGCTCTTCCGATAAAAATGGACGCACCCGCACCATACTGCCGGTCGGTTGCAGAACGAAGCGCACCCTCATGAAGATACCCTTCCACAGTCATATTCCAAAAATTTTCCCCCATATTGATTCCAAGCATCATCTCTTCATTCATCTGCACCAATTGCTGGATGATACTTTGGATTTCAGGGGAAGTTACATCTGCACTTAGGTCGGACACCAATTCTTTCGTAAGGGCCTTACTTTTTTCCAGAGTGTCCTCATATTTTACTTTTCCCTGCTTCATTTTTTCCATTGTGGCTGAAAAATGTGCAAGGTTGTCCTTCATTGCCTCCGTGTACTTTTCAATGCTTCCATACTGCTTAATTGCAATCTGAGCAACATCAGATTCTTTCTCCTTAATATCGGCGACAAATTTTTCAAAGGCGTCGATGCTGCCCCAGTTTTTGCAGACTTCCTCCGCGTTTTCGTCTTTAAACTTTTCCAGTGCCGCAATATATTCACTCATATCAAATTCTTGAAAGCTCATACATGTTTCTCCTTTTTCCAGTTTTTCCAATAAACCCAATAACCTGTTCAACCTGTCGCGCTTTGCGGTAATCAGTTCTTTCTGCTTTTTAAACGCGCTCGTTTTATTAAACTGAGGATCCGCCATAATTTTTTTGATCTCGTTTAATTGAAAATCGAGTTCTTTAAAAAATAAGATCTGCTGCAGTACTTTAACAGCCTCGTCATCATAAAGACGATACCCGGAATCCGTTACTTTAGTCGGTTTAAACACGCCAATCTCATCGTAATACTGTAACGTTCTTACGCTTACTCCGGATAATTCCGCCAGCTGCTTTACGGTTTTCATAGTACCCTCACTCCTTTGGTCACGTAAGTAAGAAAGTTCTATTGCCGGCTAACTCCTAACTTACTTTAAATTCATCATACACTATCACGGAACGTGACAGTCAATAGAAAAAACGAAAAAAGAAAGAAACTTTCCTTCTGACGCTAAACGGTTGTAAAAAAATAAAACCCGGCACCAAACCGTGCCGGGTAATTCATAGAAAGAAAAGAGCATCCTTTTTTACTTTCCGCTATGGTGCCGCCGTTTACTGGCCGGCCGAAAGCTATAACGTCTTATATATAGGTATGACTTTTATTCTTTCCCATATGGGTTCTTAAATTTTCCAAAATACCGGCCCCTATAAAATATGCCAGACAACATAAACAGAATCGAAAGGATGCAAGCCGGAATGATTACAGCGTTACTTAGTGTAATTAAATGGTTTACTATTTGACACACTGCATAAAGCAACAGCCCTATTGGGAGACACGCCCGCATTATTTTATTTTTCATTCTTCCTCGCCTACTTCAATACTTTTGGGAATAGTACAGCTTCAGTATTGCTCCTACTAACACATGAACCGTCAAAACCGCCGTCATGGTGATTGTTACAATATTATTGTAAAAGCTGGCAACCACAATTCCAACTGCTAACACACCCAATGTAATGAAGAAGCTTTTCCCCAGAGCACTTTGCCGGATCATTTTTTTCCGTTCATCATTTTCCAAAATATACATTTTCTTTAACGCAACATCATTCGTCAAGGCTCTCATACAATGAAGAATATTAAAAATCATTACGGCACAAAACCCGCTGAACAACCCAACGGGAAATCCCTTTGCCATACCATCCATAAAGCTGTCGTTGGTTACTCCCACTTTTCCTGACAATAGTACCCCCAGCACGACAATCCCCACCGACAGCACCGTACAAACCACCCAAACCATCAGCCTGCTTTTTACGGTTGCCTTATACTCATTCATGTTAAAACTCCTCCACCTCTGAAAAATCGAATACTTCTTCAATTCTCAATCCAAAATATTTTGCTATTTTATATGCTAATACCAAGGAAGCCGTATATTTTCCAACTTCAATTGATGTTATGGTCTGTCTGGTCGTTCCTACCGCAAAAGCCAATTCCTCTTGTGATAACTTTCGCTCTTTTCTTAACTCTTTGATTCTTGTTTTCATGAAAAGCCTTTCTTGCGTTCGGAAGTTTTGCATAGTTAACTTTGCAATTTTAGTATAGTATACTTTGCATCTATTTGTCAAGCAATAAAAAAACCCGACACCAAAGCGGTGCCGGGTAATTTATGAAAGATATGGAAATAATTATCTCTTTGAGAACTGCGGTGCGCGACGGGCAGCTTTGAGACCGTACTTCTTACGTTCCTTCATTCTCGGGTCACGGGTCAGGAACCCGGCCTTCTTTAATGCGGGACGATAGTTTTCGGCTTCGCACAGAAGCAGTGCTCTTGCAATGCCATGACGGATTGCGCCGGCCTGGCCTGTAACACCGCCGCCTGCTACGCGGCAGACAACGTCGTATTTCTCATTGGTGCTGGTCAGAACCAGAGGCTGACGGACAATGAGCTTAAGGGTATCGAGGCCGAAATAATCGTCGATGTCCCTGTCATTAATGGTAACTTTACCGGTACCCTGGTAAACTCTTACGCGGGCAACGGAGCTCTTTCTTCTGCCTGTTCCATAAAAATATGGTGCTTTCTCGTACATAGTCTAATCCTCCTCCCTTATAATTCCCAGGTCTGCGGCTGCTGGGCGGCGTGCTTATGCTCGGCACCCTCAAACAAACGCAGTCTGGACAGAGCGGCACGGCCGAGTGTATTGGAAGGAATCATGCCTTTTACGGCAAGTTCCATGGCCATGCAGGGCTTCTCATTCATAAGGGTATCGTATCTGACTTCTTTCAGATGGCCGATATAACCTGTATGATGGTAGTAGTATTTCTTTTCTAGTTTCTTGCCTGTAAGGACAACATCCTTGCAGTTAATGATAACAACATGATCGCCGCAGTCAACGTGCGGTGCAAAAGTTGTTTTGTGCTTGCCGCGGAGCAGAACAGCGGCCTGTGCAGCAACACGGCCGAGCGGTTTGCCGGCAGCGTCAATCACATACCACTTGCGGTCGACTTCACCGGCTTTGGGCATAAAAGTGGACATAGCTTTTACCTCCTGAAATTTGATCGAATATTACAACGCCCCGCCCTTTTGGCAGGGCTGACTTTTCGAAAAAAGCGCGCCAAAACACGGCGCAAAGGAATTGCATTTAAGATATTACCACAGGGCGGGGAAAGTGTCAATACAAAAACGCGAAATTTTTAATTTAGTTCTTTGTTTTCTCCTGTTTTCTCTTGTTTTTGCTCTGTTTCTCGTTGTAACTTCTCCGTCATTTCACTTTTTGCCTTATTTTCCCCGAAGCGGCCGCTCTCATTCACTTCTCCACGTTTTCCACTGTTGCCACTGTTGAAAACGTGGAAAAGCAATCGTAATTTCCGGCAAAATCTTACCTTAATCCGTTTGAAAACCGGGTTTTCCACCATATTGATTTCATGACTTTCAACATTACCAACTGTATTTTCAACTTATTGTATACCTTTTGTATCGCAAAGCAGCCCAAAACCGGAGTCTGTCCACCGATTTCGGGCTGTTATTTTGTACTTTTCGTATTATAAGTATGTTTTTCAACAATTTCGACAGAGTTATCAACAGTCTGTTGTTAACTCATGGAAATCTTTTACCAATTTCCACAGACTACTGCGGATGACTTTGACTTATGCCTCTACGCGTTCCGATGAAACACAGTGTTCAGCTGCGGCGTTATCATTACCGCAACGGCAATTTTTGCAGCATCCCCAATCAGGAATGGGAACACGCACAGCATGAGCGACGCCCAAAGACCGGATTTTGTCGAAAACAGGAACCATGCGGTACCAAGCAGGTAGCAAAGCAGCATGCCTGCGACCAAACATAAAACGCGCGAAAATATTTTATTTGACAAACGTTTCGTTAAAAAACCGATTAACCATGCGGACGCAACGTAACCGATAATATACCCACCCGTGGGGCCTGCCAAAACCTGCACGCCCCCGCGGAACCCCGCGAACACTGGCAACCCGAATGCGCCCAACAGAACAAAAACCGCCTGGCTAAGCGCGCCGTACTTTGCGCCAAGCACCGCGCCCGCTAAAAACACAGACAAAGTAGCCAGATTAATCGGAACAGGCCCTATAGGAATGGAAATTTGGGAAGTTACAGCGGTAAGCGCCGCAAACAGTCCGCAGAATACCAACTGAATTGTGGTGGTCCTTTTCATATATCGCTCTCCTTTTCTATCTTATTATAGAAAAGGAAAAAGATATTGTCAACCTTATATTTTAATAAGGTTGACAATATCTTGGAATATATTCGCTCGTTTGACTATTCCATAGTTCTTCCTACTGCCTGCGCAATAACGCCGACCTTGCGGAAAAGTTCACCGTAGGCCTGTGTGGTAAGCTGCTGAGACGCGTCACTTAAAGCGGCCTTGGGGTTCGGGTGAACCTCCACAATTAAACCGTCCGCTCCGGCAGCAATCGCCGCCAGAGAAAGCGGAGTAATATATTTGGTTTTGCCCGCCGCATGGGACGGGTCAACAATAATGGGCAAACTGCTGCGTTCTTTTACCACCGGAATTGCGGAAACATCCAGCGTGTTGCGCGTAGCGGTTTCAAAAGTACGAATTCCGCGTTCGCAGAGCACTACATTGTAGTTGCCTTCGCTCATAATGTATTCGGCGGCGTCAAGCCACTCTTCAATGGTCGAAGAAATGCCGCGCTTCAGCAGTACCGGAACCTTGGAACGGCCCACTTCCCGCAGCAGACGGAAATTCTGCATGTTACGTGCGCCAATTTGGAACATGTCGCAGTATTTGGCCGCAGTTTCAATCTGGTCATGCGCTACAATTTCGCTGACCACGTTCAGCCCAACCGCATCAGCTGCTTTCCGCATAATTTTCAGCCCGTCTTCTTCCATACCCTGAAAGGAATACGGGGAAGTTCTTGGTTTGTACGCACCGCCGCGCAGAAAGTTGGCCCCGGCTTGTTTTACGCCGACTGCCGCCTGCATAATTTGTTCTTCGCTTTCCACAGCGCAGGGGCCACCGATCATAACCAGCTTTTTTCCGCCGATTACTTCTTTCCCAACCTGCACAAGGCGACCGTCCGGGCACATTTCACGGCTGGCAAGCTTATAGGAATGCATAATGGGTACGCACTTTTCCACACAGTCGAGCAGTTCAAAATCAAAGCCGCCCAGCTTCGCCTTGTCCCCCAATACGCCGACTATGGTCGCTTGTGCACCGGTGGAAAGGTTTGCGCCCAGCCCGTGCTCTTTCAGTATGTCTACAATTTTCTCCACATCCTGCTGGGTGGAGTTATTTTTCATTACAATAATCATAGCGATTGTCCTTTTCTGTAAGACGGGATAACGAAACCCTTTTTATCCTAACCATTTCTATATGGTTTCATCCCGGTCAAAATAGTTTCGAAATTTTTACTTTCGTAACTTTATGCTTTAAAGCGCTAAATACTATTATACATAAAAACTATCGAAAATCAAGTATATCCTGTGAATGGTTTAAAGTTTTACAACCGGAACAGAAATAAAAAGAGGTCTATGAAAACCTTTGTGGCATCTGTCGCTTTTAGAGCATAAAAAAACAGCCACCCTATTGGGTGACTGCTTTAATGTGTTGGCGCCTTCCTATTGTCCCGGGCCGTTGCCAGCCAAGTATCTTCGGCACTAGTGAGCTTAACTTCCGTGTTCGGGATGGGAACGGGTGGACCCTCACCGTCATCAGTACCAACTTTTTGTGTCGCTCTGTTGGCGACTTGTATATATTATCATTATCGGCGACAAATTGCAAGTGTTTTTTTAAATTTTTTTTATTTTTTTAAGTTTCCTGTCAAAACCGCACACTGCGGCCGGCTCTGCAGGCAAAAACACCTCAAAGCCGACCGGAATCCATCGTGCGGAATTCAATTAACTGTTAAGCTCTGCTGTACTGAGCAGGTTGCGGCACGCGGCGAAAATTCCGAGTGAAACCGCCACGTTCCAAAGAAAGATTGGCATTCCAATCAATATGCCCGGCAGATAATCCGCCATTGTATAAACCAGCACGCTTAGTGCGATACCCGGCGCAAGTAAAATCATCAATACGATAATATAGATAAACATCACAATGCCCTTGTTCACTACCTGACCGAACAGCCGCTGGGAAAGTACATTGCCCGCGGTGAACAAAAACCCCACCGAAGCGTAAAGCAAAATACAAAGCAATACGGTTGCCGGATTTGCGTGAAGAAAAAGGCCAAGCACTATAAATACCACCAGACCGTCCAGTGCCGGTTTCAGTACATTGGACACGCTTGCCCAGACAAGCTTGGTAAAAGGCTTTTCCGGAACCAGATAAATATAGGGTTTCATCAGCTCCATTGACCACTCTCCAACCGCGTTGAAGAAAAACAAAATGTAACAGCTTACCATCAGGGCGATTGCCATGAGAATCCCTGTGGGAACCTGTCCCCCATCCGTGCCGGATATTGACCGTATAAACACGGCCAGAATCAAGTTGACTGCAGCCAGCACAAGGGTGGAAACCCCAACAAAGGGAATTCGGTTCCGCCGCAGACTTTGGCGCACATGCTTGAAGAAAAACGTATTTGCACCCCAGCCGTGGTTGATGCCCGTGTCCCTCACCTTCACCGGCTTTTCCGCCCGGTTGCGGAACGACCGGCCTTCCTTGACCGCCTTTTTCAGTTCAAAGGTATTTTCGGTGCTCTGAAGCACATCTTCATAATAGTCGGAGTTGCTTTTCGAAAACAGCAAAATGCTGGCCGCCAGTGTAATCATATTCACGACGCCGTATGAAATCGTATCAATTGCGCTGCCCGTAATGATTCCAAAGACCATTCCCTTAATCCAGCCCACAACGGGAATAAACGTAAGAACAGGCGATACCAGCGCACTGTACAGCGCGTCCAGTGTGGAACCGTTTGCCAAAAAGCTGACAAACACATACCCGACCATCAGCGTTACCAGACCGTACAGACAAAGCTTTACGGTGCGTACCCGGCCCGGGCGGCCGCTGGAAAAGCTGTATATGAGCAGCGTAATTACCTGAATCGTAAACACCATCAGCGCAATGCCCGCCACCAGCGTTACAATCTGCCAGGGAACCACGCCAAACATTTCTGAAGCCATTCCGCCGTAAAACAGCAGAAAAACCATCATCAGTAACGTAGAACCCATTTGTTTCAGCAAACCGTAAGCAAGAATGATTTTCGAAGAAACCGGAGAAACGAACAGAAAATTAACGTCAGACATTCGAAAGAACGTCGCTCCGCTTTTCAGTCCGTTTAATACACTTGGCACGGAAATGAAAAGCAGGATTGCAAAATATACTCCGTGTAAAATACTGAAGTTGAGGTAATGCGCGGACGGTCTGGTTTCCATCTGCGATACAACGGAAAAGAACAGCATGGCCAGCACGGCAATATAAAGAATCAGTCTGGCCGGGTGCCGCAGCAAATCCAGCAGCATATTTTTAATTTCTTTTCTTACCAGATAAAATATGGCTCTCATGATTGTTCCCCGCCTGTCTGTCCGCCTTCGGTGATCGAGAAGAAAAGCTGTTCCAGGTCTTCCCCGCTGCTTTCAATCTCAACCCTTGTACGGATTGCGGCGATTTTCCCGTTCATCATGATCAGCGCTCTGTCCCAAAGCTCGTCCACGCTGTCTAGCATGTGGGTGCTGACCAAAATGGCGCACCCACTGCTTTTCAGCTCCTGCAGCATCATTTTCAATTCTTTAATTGCATGAGGATCCAAGCCGATTAACGGCTCATCCAGCAATATTACCTGCGGTTCCGGCAGTAAAGCGCAGCAAATACTTAACTTTTGCTGCATTCCTTTGGAAAGCTCTTTTCCAAGCTTTTTGCGCTTGTCGTCCAGCTCCATGCGCACCAACAAGGCGTCCGCCTTTTCCTGCCAGTTTTCTACCCGGTACGCGCGCGCAATAAACTCCAAATGCTCCATTACGGTAAGTGTCTCAATTGGCGCGGGCATTTCGGGAATGTACCCGAAGCTGCGTTTTGCTTCCACACTTTTATTGGGATGGCCGCAGACGGAAATGATTCCGTTAAAGCGAAGCAGGCCGGCAATACACTTGATTGCAGTGGATTTTCCGGCTCCGTTTGGGCCGATTAATACTGCAATTTCACCGGCATTAACCTGAAAGTTTAAATCGTCGTTTGCTACTGTTTTACGATATTTTTTGGTAAGGTTTGAAACCTCAAGCATGAAACGTCCTCCATGTGTATAATCAAGCTAATATTATACAATTTGTATTTTTAATAATGAAATTTAAAATTTGTAGTAAAGAACATTGCAGATGCAATTTGAATTCCGATTACAATTGCTACAATGAGTATAAAGGCTAAAAGAATCATTGCAATAATAAACAGGATTTTTGCTCGATGCGCCTGTGCCGCAGCAAAGGGGTTTGCATACTGTGCTGCCAGCTGATTC